>JAFMIR010000028.1 GCA_017853885.1 Prosthecobacter sp. | reverse complement strand
CGCCAGACGAGATCATCACAAACCTGCGCACCGTCTGCGATCTCAGCCACCTCGCTTTCAAGACCGACAGCACGCGGGTCATCACCTTCGGCTACTTCCGCCAGGACAGCGTGGCGGTGCCGGGCGTGAACATCGGCTACCACAACCTCTCCCACCACGGCCAAGATGAGAGCAACATCGCCCAGCTCAAGCGCATCGAGACCGCCTTCTTCACCGAATTAAGAACCCTGCTCACGAACCTCAAGAATACGAAGGAAGGCGACTCCACCCTGCTCGAACGAACCACCATCGTCATCACGTCGAATCTCGGCAGCGGCTCCAGCCACAGCAACAAAGACCTACCCCTGCTCCTCGCCGGTGGCCGCTTCAAACATGGCCAGCACCTAGCCTTCGACCCCAGCAGCACGCCGCTTTGCAATCTGTTCGTCAGCGTGCTGAATCAGCTCGGCATGGACGACAAATCCTTCGGCACCTCCACCGGCACGCTGAAGGGGTTCGATATCACTTAACCGCAGAGAACGGATGAATCACAGAGCAATGAGAATCGTTGGCTGCATCTTTGTCTTCAAACTCTCGCTGGCCTTTGCCTTGCACGCACAAGTGCCGAATGAGGCGAGGCCGCTGCTTGCCGGCGGCCGCCCCAGCGGTGTGCGCGCGGAGTTGTGCAGACATGGCAATGTCAACGCCGTGTTTCATTCCTTCCGCTATCGCAACTCGCTGCTCAAACCCGAGCTGATGCAGCCGGGCAAGGTTTACGAGATCACCGTCGATCTCGGTCCCGTTGCCGCCACCATCACCAAAGGCCACCAACTCCGCGTGGACATCAGCGGTGCTGACTTCCCGCTCTACGACCGCAACCCCAACACCGCCGAAGGCATCTTCGGCAGCCAAACCACTGTCGCCACCGAGCGGGTGCATCACAAGCCCGGGGCACTCTCGCGCATTGTGCTGCCGGTGAAATGAACGGGAACGCCATGAAACCCACCCTCACACTCCTCACCGCCCTGCTGCTCGCGCCACTGGTCGCACTGCAAGCCGCCGACAAGCCTAACGTCATCGTCATTCTTGCCGATGACATGGGCTATGCGGATGCGGGATTCAACGGCTGCAAGGACATCCCCACGCCGCATCTCGACTCCATCGCGAAGAATGGCATCCGTTTCTCGTCGGGCTATGTCTCCGCGCCGCAGTGCGCCCCGTCGCGGGCTGCCCTTCTGATGGGCATGGACCAGAACCGCATCGGCTGCGAGAACAACAACGTGACTGACATTGCGGGACTCAGCGAGGGCACCACATTTGCCGACCACATGCGTGCCGCAGGCTACCGCACTGGAATGGTGGGCAAGTGGCATCTCGGCACCGAACCGGGCCAGCAGCCGCTGGATCGGGGCTTCGACGAGTATTTCGGGTTCCTGCGCGGCAGCAGTTGGTTTCTGCCCCGACCGGGGCACAAAAGCATCGTGCAGATCCTGGAGGGCCGGAAACCGGTCCCCGTGGGCGGCTACCTCACGGATGTGTTCGGTGACCGGGCGGTGCGCTTCATCACGGAGCACAAAACGAAACCCTTCTTTCTCTACCTCGCCTTCAATGCGCCGCACGCTCCTTATGAAGCTCCGGCGGAGGAGATCGCGAAGTTCGCTCACATCGAGGACGACAAGCGCCGCACCTACGCGGCGATGGTTTCGATCATGGACCGAAACATCGGGCGAGTGCTCGCCGCGCTGAAGACGGCGGATTGTGAAAAGAACACGCTCGTCGCCTTCCTCAGCGACAACGGCGGTCCCGACGATGGTTACTCGAACAACATGCCGCTGCACGGCTGGAAGGGCGACACCTTTGAAGGCGGCATCCGCGTGCCCTTCGTCATGCAATGGCCTGGCACCATCAAAAGCGGCCAGACCGTGGATGCGCCGATGTCGTCGCTCGACCTGCTGCCCACCGCGCTCGCCATGGCCGGTCAGCCGGTCCCGTCCTCGCTGGATGGCAAAAACCTGCTGCCAGCGCTCCGCGGAGAGTCGGCGTTTCCGGCACGGGCTCTCACGTGGCGGTTTGTCTATGGGGAAAACGCTTCCAAGGCTCCGTGGGCGATCCGTGAGGGCCATTGGAAGCTCGTCATGGGCAGCGTCGCATCCCAGACCATTCAGCTTTTCGACCTGTCCACGGACCCCGGCGAAGCCCACGACCTCTCCGCCGCGCATGACGATGTCCGCCAGCGGCTGCAAGAATCCCATGATGCCTGGGTCCGCTCGATGCCTGCGCCCTACGCCCGCGTGAGCCGCGAGAGGGTGCTGGAGTTCGTCAAAGCCAAGCAAGCCGCACGCGCCAAGGCATCCGCACCAGCCAAGTAAAGCCAGGCATCCCGCAACGAGACCAAACAACGACTGACATGAATAACCGCTTTGCACTCCTTTCCCTCCCCCTCCTCGCCGCCCTGCTGCTCGCGCCGCTGGCGACGCAGGCCCAGGCCGACGCACCGAAGTCCAAGCCCAACATCGTCTTCATCCTCGTGGATGACATGCCTTACGCGGGGCCAAGCGGGACGGGGAACAGGCTGCTGCATACGCCGCACATGGACCGCATTGCGAAGGAGGGCATGCTCTTCTCCCGCGCTTACACCGAGCCTTTGTGCGGGCCGAGCCGGGCCACGCTCATGACAGGGCAGTTCGCGGGCAGGCACGGGCGCACGGACAATGTGCCCGGCGTGCATCCTTACGCGCTCATGCGGGAGCCGCTCGCGCCCCTGCCGGACGGAGTGCCTGCCGATGGCTTCGCGGGCGAGGCGGCGGCCGGTGCGCGGCTGCCCGATCCGGTGCATCCCGGCGGTTATTCGCTCGTGCAGGCGCTGAAGGCGGGCGGGTATCGCACGGGCATCACGGGCAAGTGGCATCTGCCGCAGCAGCACCTCACGCCTAAGCTCGCCCCGCGCTATGGCTTCGACTTCTGCACCGACAAACCGGACCGCAGCCAGCCCTATCGCGACACGAAACACTTCACTGACGACGCAATCCAGTTCATCCGCGACAACCGCGCGCAGAGCTTCTTCCTGTATGTGCCCTACGTCGCCGTGCATGGCGGTCATGTCGTGCCGCCTGAGGATCAGGCGCGGTGGCAGGAACGGCTGAAGGGGAAGAAAGACGTCATCGCCCCCGAGATGCTCGCCTCGCTGGAGTTCGTCGATCGCTCCGTGGGCCGCATCCTTGACGCGCTCGACGACTTGAAGCTGGCCGACAACACAATCGTCATCTTCGCCAGCGACAACGGCGGCGTGGACAAGGACCTCTATTCGGTGGAGAACGCCCCCTTCCGGCTCGGCAAAGGCACGCTCTACGAAGGCGGCGTGCGCGTGCCGCTCTTCATCCGCTGGCCCGGCCAAATCCGGCCCGGCAGCCGTTGCGACGTGCCCGTGCATTTCGCCGACATGCTTCCCACGCTCTGCGATGCCGCCGGCGTTAAGCCTGATCCCGCCCACAAGCTCGATGGCACCAATCTCCGGCCGCTCTTCACCGGCGGCACGCTGCCGGAGCGCACCTTGTTCGTCAGCTATCCACACTACCTCGCCGAACACGGCACCACGCCTGTGCGCGCCGCCATCCAGGACCGCTACAAGCTCGTCTGGCATCCCTACGACCATATCGAGATCGCAGGCGCTCGCGTCACCGAGTCCACCATCCGCTACATGCCCCAGCCGCGCACGGAGTTGTTCGACATGGAATCCGATCCCGGCGAGCACGAGAACCTCGCGGACAAATATGCCGAAAAGGTGAGCGAGCTGAAATCGCTCCTCGAAACCTGGATGAAACAAACCGGCGCGAAAGCCCTCACGCCCAACCCCGCCTACGATGCGACCAGGCCGCTCTTCAACACGCGTGACGAAGCGATCAAGAATGAGAGAGAGCAGAAGAAAGCGAGGAAATGAGATGCCGACCGAGAGCCGTTGAACTCACTCCCATCCGAAACATGAAACCCACACTCACACTCCTCGCCGCCCTGCTGCTCGCGCCGCTGGCGACGCAGGCCCAGGCCGACGCGCAGATCGCCAACGCGATCAAGGGCCCGGCCCGCGCCTGGGAGAGCGCCCCGGCCGAGAGGAAGGCCGCCTGGGCCGCCCAGCGCGACGCGCTGCGCACCATCGACCTGTCGGGTGACGTGAAGCGTCAGGTGGTGGTCGCGCAAGGCACGCCCGCTCCGGACGCCTACCACGCGCACCCGACCACGGCGATGCTCGCCGACGGCCGCACGATCTTCTGCGTCTGGAACATCGGTCACGGCGGCCATGCCGGCCCGATGGCCAGGAGCGATGACGGCGGACTGACCTGGACGCGCATGGACGAGGCTCTCCCGCCGAACTACGTGAATTTCAAGAACTGCCCGAGCCTCTACCGTCTCACCGACGGCCAAGGGAAGGAACGGCTTTGGGTCTTCGCGGCCCGCACCCTGCTCGACCGGGAAACCCCCCGCCCGCTGCCCGGTCGCCTAGAGGGCTACATGCCGCGGATCATGAGCGAGGACCAGGGCAAGACCTGGAAGGAGCTGCCGCCCCTCGGCGGAAAAGACGCCCAGACCGACCCCTTCCGCAACGTGATGACCTTCTCGAGCATCGTCCGGCTCAAGGACGGCTCGCATCTCGGACTGTTCCACCGCGGCAGCGTGACGCCAGGCGTCGCGGAGATCATGCAGTCCGTCACGCGTGACGGCGGGCTGACCTGGTCGGAGCCCGTCGTGGTGTGCGATGGCAACAAGCTCGACGGCAAGAGCCCCTGCGAGCCCTACGTCTTCCGCTCGCCCGACGGCGCCGAGCTCTGCTGCATCCTGCGCGAGAACAAGCGCATGGGCACCAGCCTCGTCATGTTCAGCCGGGACGAGGGCAAGACGTGGACCACGGCCGTAGACGCGCCTTGGGGACTCACGGGCGACCGGCACCACGGCGTCTTCCTTCCCGACGGGCGCATGGTGGTGGTCTTCCGCAACGCCACCCCGAACGCCAAGGACAAGGGCTTCATCGCGTGGGTCGGCACCTACGACGACATCAGGCAGGGCAGGCCTGGGCAGTATCGCGTGAGCCTGCTCAAGACCTTCAAGGACGGTTTCTATCCCGGCATCCACCTGCTGCCCGACGGCACCATCGTCGCCACGACGTATGCGAACTATCGAAAAGAGGACGTCGGCTGCTCCATCATCAGCGTGCGCTTCAAGATGAGCGAGGTGGATGCGCTGGCCGCGAAAATCAAAACGGAAGGCAAACAATGAGGGTCAAACATACTGTTTTTACAGGCGTGCTGATCACATCACTCGCCTCACTCCCCGCCGCCGAGCCCATCACCAACTCCATCGGCATGAAGCTCGTGCGCATTGAGGCGGGCACTTTCACGATGGGCGAGGACGGGCCGCCCGTCGCGGGCAATGGCGACATGGCGACGCATCGCGCGGAGTTCCGGTCGGCGGATTGGGATGAGAAGCCGGCGCATCGCGTGACGATCACTCAGCCGTTCTACATGGCCGCCACGGAGGTCACGCTCGGGCAGTTCCGCAAGTTCGATCCCGCTTTCCGCAAGGGCAAAGGCGCGGACGATGACGCGGTGGATGCCATCACTTGGACGAAGGCTGTGGCGTTCTGCGACTGGCTGTCGAAGAAAGAGGGCAAGACCTATCGCCTACCGACGGAGGCGGAGTGGGAGTATGCCTGTCGCGCTGGCACAACGACGCTTTTCCACACGGGCGACACTTTGCCCGCCGGACATCAGAAATGGTTCGGCGATTTGAGATGGCGCACGCTCTATTTCCCCGATGGCAAGATGCCGCCGGAGTATGACTGGACGAAGGACGCGATTTCTTTGCGCGTGGCGCAGACAAAGCCGAATGCCTGGGGCCTGCACGACATGCACGGCAATGTGGCCGAGTGGTGCAGCGATTGGTATGGACCCTATGAAGGTGATGCGCAGACCGATCCGCTGGGACGCAGCGATGGCGACTTCCGTGTGTTCCGTGGCGGCGGCCATTCAATGCTCACGCGCATGGTCCGCTCGGCAAATCGCAGTGGCTGGATTCCTGACGCGCCGCTGCCTGCCGTCGGTTTTCGCGTCGTGCTGGGCGAGCTGGCCAAAGGCCAAATGCTGCCATCTCCGCCTGCGCCGTTGAATGCGCAAAACGTCAGCCAGCAAGTGCCGAACATCACAGCACAGGCAGCAGACGTGCCCTTCATGGAAGGGCCGCGCTTTTACCGGCAGATACCGCCCGGCCAGGTCGGACCGCTTTTCACGCGGCACAATCACAGCCCGGGCCTCGCCGAGTGCCCGAACGGCGATCTGCTCGCCGTCTGGTTTTCGTGCATCAGCGAGCCGGGGCCGGAGCTGTGCAATGTCGCGAGCCGACTGCGCTTCGGCGCGAAGGAGTGGGATCCGCCGTCGCCGTTCTGGGACGGGCCGGACATCAACGACCACGCGCCGAAACTGTGGTGGGATGGCGACAAGACTTTGTTTCACCTGAGCTTCCCGCATGAGGCGCAGAACATTTTCCGCACCTCCACCGACAACGGCGCGACGTGGTCCCGAGCACGCACCTTTCCCATGAGCGGCGAGTTTGGAAACGCCATCTTCCGCACACGCGAGGGAGTGCTCGCCATCTCGCTCGACGGTTCCTCGCTCGTCATCAGCCGCGACCACGGCAAGACGTGGACACCAACCGGCAAGCCACGCGGCAAACGCGAACTCCGCCCCGGCGGCAGTGGCACGTGCATCGCGGGCATTCACGCGCCGCTCGTTCAACTCGCCGACGGGCGGCTCATGGCGATGGGCCGATTCGATGACGTGGCCGATCAAGAGCGCTTCGGTTTCAAAATGCCCGTCGGCTACACCGGCGACCTCGGCGAAACTTGGAACTATGAAGCCAGCGAGTTCCCGGTCGTGAGCAACACGCAGCGTCCCACGATGATCCGGCTCAAAGAAGGCCCCATCGTGCTTTGCTCCTTCACCGATCAGGCCCGCACGCCGAAAGATCAACGCCACGGCCTCACCTTCAAATCCACCAGCGGTGGCTACACCGGCACCGGCCTCTACGCCGCCGTGAGCTACGACGAAGGCAAAACCTGGCCCGACCGACGCCTCATCGCCAAAGACGGCGTGACAAATGGCGACATCAATGGCTACCTCGCCATCACCCAAACCCGCGATGGCCGCATCCAACTTATCACCAGCAAGGACCACTACGCTTTCAACCTTGCGTGGATCAAAGCGATGCCGCCCGCGCCGAAGAAATGAATACTGACAGTGCGGAGTCACGATACTTGTTTATCGACGTTACCAAGTCGCATGAAGCAACCTTCCACTCATCTTCCTCGTCGCTCATCTTTGCCGGTCGAGGTTGCCAGATGCTTGCGGGAGCGACTGACTCGCGGTGATTGGGTCCGCTTATTGCCAGGGGAGATGGAGCTAGCGCGCGAGTTACAAGTAGGTCGGAATACGATCCGCGCGGCATTGGCAGTGCTGGAAAAGGATGGACTCATATGCACCACGTCGGGCAAGCGGCGCGAGGTTCTAGGCAAGATAAAGAGGGCCCGAAAACCCTTGGTGAAGGTGGCGGTGGTATTGTTGCCGGCCCCTTGGCAAACGTTGCCTTCAGCCACGCTACTGTTGATGGATGCGCTTCGGTCGCGATTGCATGGTGCGGGATGGCAGATGCAGATGGTGGTAGAGGCAGCGGCCTTTCGGCGGGCTCCATCAGCAGCGCTGGAATCGCTTACCGCACGGCATCCATCGGCCGTCTGGATCTTATATCGTTCGACCGTGGCGATTCAGCGTTGGTTTGAGAAACATCGGCATGACACAGTGGTTGCGGGCTCCTGCCATTCAGGCTTGGCCCTGCCGCAGGTCGACATCAACTATCGAGTGACTTGTCGCCATGCGGCGGGTCGCTTGTCTGGCATGGGTCATCATCGTCTCGCGGTTTTGGCTCCCGTCATTTCTTTTCCTGGGGATGAGGAAAGTTTGAAGGGTTTTCGAGAAGGGGCAGGCAATGCGGAGGTGATTGTGCTCCGCACCCACGACACGAGGTCAGGTGTGATTCAGTCCCTGCGCACTCTCCTGTCTGGCAGGGATCAGCCCACAGCCATTTTCACCTTCGAAGCACGTCATGCAGTCGCCGCGTTAACGTATCTCTCTCAGCAGGGCGTGGCTATTCCCTCGCAGATGTCTTTGCTTTCTCGCAATGACGACCCTTTGCTGACGCACCTTGTCCCCGAACCAGCCCGTTACGAACGACTGCCGGATGCATTCGCCAAAAAACTTGCGCAACTCGTGATCTCGGTAGGCAACGGATTGCCCTCCAAGCAAACAAAGCACCTCATCATGCCCACCTTTGTGCGCGGAGAGACTTTGGTACGCCCACCTGTTCTTAAAAAGAACAGGTAGTTTTGGCGGAGTAGTGAAGACTTAAGTGCGTTATTCTGCCTGTGCTCGAAACGGGCACTTCAACCCAAATTCCACATGCTCCGCCACTCCGACCTCCTTCAACTCAAGCGCTGGAACACGCCCACTATTTACAATGGCTGGGAGCAGATCACACGACGCGCTCCTGCGGCTGATGGCTTCAATCTCGAAGAAACACGCGACTTCATGCCGCAGATGGGGCCGATGGTGGGTTACGCAGTCACCATCGTCATTGAACCCAGCAACAAGACGCATCGTGAGGCCCATGCGGATGCATGGAATGAGTATCGCCACTATGTCGCCGCCATTCCAGGACCCAAGATTGTTTGCGTGCAGGACCTCGACAAGCCGCGCGTCATTGGCTCATTCTGGGGCGAGGTGAACAGCAACATGCATCGCGCGCTCGGCTGCGTGGGCACCATCGTGGATGGAGCCATCCGCGATGTAGATGAGATGACCAACGCCGGCTTCAAGGCGCTCGCCCGTCGTCTCTGCGTCGGTCATGCGCATGTGCATCCGGTGCGCTGGAACTGTGAGGTGGAGGTTTTTGGCCGAAAAATTGCCCCAGGTGATCTTATCCACGCTGACAAGCACGGCTTTCTCGTGATCGAACCCGAAGCTCAGCCACAGATTCTCGAAGCCGCGCGGTTCATGGATGCCAACGAATGCCAAACTGTCATCCCCGCTGCTCGCAGCAGCGCCGGAATGAGCACCGATCAGATCCTCTCCAACCTTGCCACCGCTGGCGCTGAGTTTGGCAAGAACGCCAAAGCCAAGTTCCACCGCGCTGGGGAATGGTAAACCGCTTCCATACCGCAACCTCACATCTCATGAAACGCACCCTCATCTTCCTCTCCTCGCTTTTTCTCGTCTGCTCCGCCGTGCCCGCCGCCGAGCCGTTCCTCGCAAAACACGATCTCTTCACCGTCGGTGACGATCCCGCCTACAACATCTACCACATCCCCGGCATCGTCGTGACCGCCAAAGGCACCGTGCTCGCTTGGTGCGAGGCGCGCAAACGCCCAGCGGGCGTGAGCGACTGGGATGACATCCGCATCCTCCTGCGCCGCAGCACCGATGACGGCAAGTCGTGGAGCACGCCGAAGAGTATCGCCCATGTGGAGGGGCCGAAGCGCAAGAACCCCTTCGCCCTGCGCATGAAGAACGTGGATCCCGCGGACGTGACGTACAACAACCCGGTCCTCATCGCGGACAGGGACGGCACCGTGCACATGCTCTTCTGCCTCGAATACGAACGCGCCTTTTACCAGCGCAGCGACGATGACGGCCTCTCATGGAGCAAACCGGTCGAAATCACCGCCACCTTCGATGCCCTCAAAAAGCACTACGACTGGAAGGTGCTTGCCACAGGGCCGAACCACAGCATCCAACTCAAGACCGGCCGGCTCGTGGTGCCCGTGTGGCTTTCCACCGGCGAAGGCGGCAATGCTCACCGCCCCAGCGTGACGGCGACCATTTACAGCGATGACCAGGGCAAAACCTGGAAGGCCGGTGACATCGCCGTGCCCTGCACCGAGGAATGGATCAACCCCAACGAAACCGTCGCCATCGAACTCAACGACGGCCGTGTCATGCTGAACGTGCGCAGCGAATCAAAGGCGCATCGCCGGATCGTCGTCACCAGCCCGGACGGCGCGACGAACTGGAGCAAGCCGAAATTCGACGACGCCCTGCTCGAACCGATTTGCATGGCCGGCATCATTCGTTACACCCACGGCGGCCAGAGCCTCATTCTGTTCTCGAACCCGCACAACCTCGACGTTGCCAAAGGCAACCCCGAGCCCGGCAAGAGCCGCGCGCGCAAGAATGTCAGCATCAAAGTCAGCCGCGATGAAGGGCAGACGTGGCCGGTGAACAAACTCCTTGAAGACGGACCCAGTGCCTACTCCGACATTGGCGTCACGCAAAACGGAACCATCCTCTGCTTCTACGGCCGCGCAGGCGATGGCAAGGGCATGACGGCCTGGTCGGGCGGCCGGCTGACGCTCGCCCGCTTCAATCTCGAATGGCTCCAGCAACCATGAAAAGACCGCTCGCTCTCATCGCGCTCTTCTTCCTGCCGCTGGAGGTTTCCTCCGCCGCCGCGCTCGGAGCAGCGGTATTCGGCCCGTGGAGCGCCATCACCAGCTCCGCGTTGGCCTCATGGTGGCGGAGACGCCCAATCAATCACGAAATCCAAACGACCCAACCTAAATGAAACTTCTTTTCTTGGTTCTCAGTATCGCTTCCCCGCTTTTTGCAGCGACTTGGCCGCTGGATGATGTCGATGATTCGCTCATCGTTCACGGCAAGACGACAACCACCGCTGGAACTGCAGGTCCAAGTCTCGTGCTGGACGGCGATTCGTTGATCGAACTCAAAGACAGCGCCAAGCTCGCCAGCGGCACTTTCACTCTCTCACTGTGGTTCAATCCCTATGAAATCACGGGCGGTCAGCAGATGCTCGCGGGCAAAAACCGCTACTCGCTCCAAGAACGCCAGTGGAGCCTCACCATCGAGCCGGATGGCAGGCTGAAGGCGTATCTCAAGCAAGGTGGCTGGAGCACGATTTCATGCACGAAGCCGCTGAAGGCCGGGGCTTGGCATCTCGTCACGCTGGTGGTCGATCCGGGCAAGGCCACGTTGTTCTTGAATGGCAAGCCTGTGGGCGTCGTGAAAATCAAGACAGCCATCGCCGCGACGCAGGCGCCGATCACGCTAGGTGGCATCTGGGATGCGGACCAGGCGCGCCAGGCGTTCACCGGCGCGCTCGATGAGTTCACGCTGCAGCCACGCGCGCTCACGGCAGAGGAAGTCGCCTCGAGTTACCGTCCCGTGTTGGCCACGCATGAGCTACCAAAGCCGCTCATCGCACTGCCGCTCTGGGACGCAAAGCGCACGCTCCCGAAGGCCTCAAAACTGCCGCAGGTGCAGGGGGCGGAATTTCATGTGATCAAGAAGCAGGCACCTGACAACGACCAATGCCGCTTCACGCTCGGCGTCGGCCTCGCCTGGCACAAAGGCAGGCTTTACGCGTCCTACGGATTCAACCGTGGAGAAGAAAACACACCCACCGAAGAGGCGCATGTGAAGGTGAGCGATGATGGCGGCAAAACGTGGGGATCCGCGCTGGTGATGGACGCGGGCGAGGGCGATCTGGCGGTGAGCCACGGTGTCTTTCTCTCTCAAGGTGGCCGGTTGTGGGCCTTCATGGGGGCATATTATGACCACGCCGAAAAATACCATCGCGTGCACACCCGCGCCTACCTGCTGAATGAAGCCACAGGCCGCTGGGAAAAGCGCGGTGTCATCATCGAGGATGGCTTTTGGCCGATGCAGGAACCGCTCAAAATGGCGAACGGAAACTGGATCATGGCAGGGCTGCATCTCTCGCCCTTCGCGAAGGGAGCCAACCTGCCTACCGTGGCCATCAGCCGGGGCGATGATTTCACCAAGTGGGACCCGCTGGTGATTCCGGCCGCGAATCGGGTCGGCAACAACGTGTGGGGCGAATCCACCGTGATCGTTGAGGGCAAGCGCATCACCAACATTTCCCGCTATGGCAAGCGGGCACAGGCGCTGCTCTCGGTGAGTGACGACTACGGGCGCACGTGGACGCCCAGCGCGCCGTCAAACCTTCCCATGGCCACCAGCAAACCCTATGCGGGCACCTTGAGCACCGGCCAGCGATATCTCGTCTGCACCACCACGGCCGACACCGGCGGCAAGCGCTCGCCACTGACCATCGCCATCAGCAAGCCGGGCGAGATGCTCTTCAGCAAAGTCTTCCTCATCCGCACATCGGTCTTCAAAGCAACGCCCGGCATCTCCGACCCGAAAGCCGACTTCAGCTACCCCTATGCCGTCGAGCACGAGGGCAGGCTCTATATCGGCTACACTCACAAGAGCCACATGGCCAATGAGCTGGCGGTGATCCCTGTGCGTCGTTTGCAGGTCGATTGACATGCGTCTCGTATCTCTCCAGCCAATCTCGTGAACGCAGTCGCATGATTTATCCTCTGACGATGCCTTGCAAGAGATGAGGTTCCCGCCACTCTTGCCAGCCTTATGAAGCACAACCGCCTTGGCCGCACAGGCATCGTCGTTACGGACATTTGCATGGGGACCATGACGTTTGGTCTGCAGGCTGATGAAAAGACTTCATTTGCCATCATGGACCGCGCCATCGATGCCGGGATCGACTTTTTTGATACGGCTGAGATGTATCCTGTGCCACCAAGCGCCGAAAAATTCGGCATCACGGAGGAGATTGTGGGCCGGTGGCTCAAAGGCAGACCTCGCGGCCAGATCATCTTGGCAACCAAGGTCACTGGACCAGGCCATGGATGGTTCCGCCCACCCATTCGAGGCGGCTTTACCGCACTTGACCGACGTCAGATTTCCCAAGCTTGTGAGGACAGCCTCCGCCGCTTGCAAACCGATTACATTGACCTGTACCAAACGCATTGGCCCGACCATGGCATGGAGCAGGAGGAGACGCTCACTGCGCTGACCCAACTCATTGAACAGGGTAAAATCCGAGCGTGGGGCTCCAGCAACGAAACCTGTTGGGGTGTAATGAAGAATCTCTGGGAAGCCGAAAAGCACGGTTTAGCACGAATGGCTTCCGTTCAGAATAACTTCTCGCTCATCAACCGCCGCTGTGAAAGCGAACTCGCCCAAGTATGCCGAAAGGAAAGCGTGAGCCTCCTTCCCTACTCCCCGCTCGGCGGTGGTGTGCTGACGGGGAAATACAACGGAGGGGCCCTTCCCTCCGGTGCCCGTTTCACGGACTACATCCAACATGGCGGACCGCGGCAGAAGCGTATGGCAAGTCGCTTTGTCAATGAGCGCACATTGGAGACCACAGCCCGGCTGCAGGTGATCGCGCACGATTTGGGTGTGCATGTGACGGCACTCGCGCTGGCATGGAGCCGCCAACATGATTTTGTGGCCTCTACGATCGTAGGAGCCACCACTCTGGAACAATTGGAGGAGAGCCTAGAGGCTGCCGACTTGATTCTGGATGCTGAGACCCTCGCCCGCATCGACGAGATTGACGCCGCCATCCCCTGCCCCATGACTGAGGACGGCCTGCGCCGCCTGTAAGAGGAGCAAGAAGGAGACTACACAAGGCGTTGTCGGCGGTCGATGATCCGTCTTTTGCTGCTCAGCCTCCTCGCCTTTGCCACGCTGCGCGCTGCCGACGCGCCGCCAAACATCGTCATGATCATCTCCGACGATCATTTGTGGAGTGACTATGGCTTCATGGGACATCCGCATCTGCAAACTCCGCACTTGGACCGCCTCGCTGCCGAAAGCCGCACCTTCAAACGCGGCTATGTGACGAGCAGCCTGTGCTGTCCCAGCCTAGCCACAATCATCACTGGTCTCTACCCTCACCAGCACAAGGTTACCAGCAACGACCCAGCGATCCCCACAGGCATGAAGCCGCGTGAGTTTCAAAAGAGTGCCGAATTTGAAGCCGGACGCGAAACCATGAGCCAGTTCCTCGAAAGCGCCAGCACGCTGCCAAAGATGCTTCAGCAGAAAGGCTACCTGAGCCTGCAAACCGGCAAGTGGTGGCAGAAGCACTATTCCCGCGGCGGTTTCACCCACGGCATGACGCAGGGCGGGCGCCATGGCGACAAGGGGCTCGACATCGGCCGCAAAACCCTCCAGCCCGTGTATGACTTCATCGGTGAGGCCAAAAAGCAGCAAAAGCCCTTCCTCGTCTGGTATGCGCCGATGATGCCACACGATCCACATACACCGCCGAAGCGCCTGCTCGACAAATACCTCCGCAAAACACCGAGCGAGCCTGTGGCGAAGTATTGGGCCATGGTCGAGTGGTTTGACGAGACCTGCGGCGAACTCGTGAAGCACATCGATGACAACGGTCTCAAGGAGAACACCCTCATCGTTTACATCACCGACAATGGCTGGATTACGAATCCGAAGACCGGTCGCTACGCCGATAAGTCGAAGCAAAGCCAGTATGACGGAGGCTTGCGCACACCAATCATGATCCGATGGCCTAACCAAGTGAAGCCGGAGACGCATCGGGCACTCGCCCAGTCCATTGACCTCGTACCAACGCTATTGAAAGCTGCGGGCATCGAAAGCCCAAAGCCCCTGCCCGGCCTCAACCTGCTCGATGATGCGGCTGTCAACGCCCGCACAACCCTTTATGGCGAGTGCTTCACCCACAACTTTGTGGACATCCAGAAGCCTGCCACCAGCCTGAAGTGGCGCTGGATCATTGATGGCAACGACAAGCTCATCCTACCCAACAAAGCTAACCAGCCTGACGATGTCACTGAGCTTTACGATCTGAAAAACGACCCCACCGAGGAGAATAACCTCGCCGCAGACTACGCGGACAAGGTGAAGGTGCTCCAAGCCAAGCTCGACACCTGGTGGAAACCTTGATTCCCCATCATACCGCTGGGTACTCAATCAGTGCCTTCACCACTTTTCGCTCCCGCACAGCGGCAAAGCCATCCGCAATGTTTTTCAGCGGAAATCGGTGCGTGATGAAATCCTTCGATGTAAGCTTTCCTTCGCGAATCCACTGACAAAGCGTTGGCTGTGCCTCACGCTCATACTGACGTGTGGGCCATTGATGGACGAAGAGGTTGAAATTGAAGTCCGCCAGCTTGCGGTCAATGTGCAGCGGACCGCCGGTGAGCACGCCGTAGATGCAGTGGGAACCTCCGCGTCTCAGCAGCGGCAGCGCCTGCATGGCGATCTCCGCCTTGCCAACGGCATCGATCACCGCATCGAGTTTCCTACCACGTTTTTGGGCCAAAAGCGCGATTTCAGGATCACTGGGTGCGAACACCGCATCCGCACCAAATGCCCTGGCTCGCGCCTGTTTCTCAGGATGCCGGTCCACGACACCGATCCAGCCCAGACCGAACAACCGACCCAGCTTCACAAAACTCTGCCCCACTGGTCCAGCACCGAAGATCAGTACATCATCGCCAGGCTTAAGATGGAAATCGCGAAACGCGCCGAGCACTTCACGCCACGTGCAAAGCAGCACAGCTTCTTCCGGCGGGATGTCCGAATCCACGCGCGTCTGGATCTCATAAACCTCGATCCAACCGTTGTTCTCATCCGCCACGCCATTGTCCAGCATCGCTGAATGATCATTAACCAAGGTGAACTCGCAAAAACCTCCCCACCCGCTGTCTAGACCCTCTTTTTGCAAATCAAAGACCAGCCCACCAACGACACGATCTCCCACGGCGAAATTCTTCACCTTCTCACCCACTTCGATGACCGCACCCACGCTCTCATGTCCTAAAGCAAAAGGGAATGCCTCCTCCATTCCTGGGAACTTACCTGCGAGAAGCTCGCTGTCAGTCTGATTGCAAATACAAGCGACCTCCGTCCTGACGAGCGCCTGATAGGCACTCGGCTTGGGTTGCGGTGTGTCGATCAAGGCAATTTCATAAGGCTGAACAGCAACGACGGTCTTCATGCGTAGCCATACCTCCCGAATCAGGCAACCGTTGCAAACTCGAATGCATTTTGCGGCTTGCAAGCGCACCGCCTTCGCCAACACTCCAAGCATGGAAACGCTCCCAAAGATTCACGACAAGCAACCCGTGGCCGTTGAACTCCCAGCCGGAGACCACTGGTGGTGCGCCTGCGGCCTCAGCGGTCATCAGCCAAACTGTGATGGCTCCCACAAGGGCACCGGATTCGGTCCAAAGAAATTCACCCTGCCCGAAGCAAAGAAAGTCTGGCTCTGCAATTGCAAACAGACCAAGAATCCACCGTTCTGCGACGGTTCCCACAAGGCCCTCTGAGCCATGACGCTTCAGTCCGCCACCGTCTCGGACTTCGCCTCCGATTACAATGGCAAGCTGTGCTTGCTCGGCTGCTTTGACACACTGTGTGCCACCGTCTTTCCTGTAGTGCATCCCCAGTGCAGCATCGCCGTTCGCCTTGTTTTTCAACCGGAAGATGCCGGCCAGCACGAATTCATCGTCCGCTGCATGGACCCTACCGGAACCGAATGCATGCCGCCAATGCCCGCGCCCGTGGAAGTGAGCTTCACTTCTAACTTCATCCCTTTTGTTTCGCGCAACATCATCTTCACGCTTCAGCGTGTGAAGTTTGATCGTCAGGGTCTTTACCGCTGGAGCGTCGAACATCAGGGCAAAACGATCGCCACCATTCCGCTGAGAGTCACCCAGTTCGACAACAGCCGCGGTGCAGTCGGCCCTGCGGGCTAGGGATCTCATCTGCATGTGCGTGGTCAAGAGAGGCCAACCCTGCCGCTTTTAGAATCAAGCCACAAATGAATCGCGACCAGCTTTTCTCCCGTCTGAAGGCTTTATCTAAGCCTTTTGACATCGCCATTATTGGCGGCGGGGCCACGGGTCTCGGTGCGGCCGTGGACGCGGCTTCCCGCGGACACTCGGTGGTGCTCATTGAACAATCCGATTTCGCCAAGGGCACCTCCAGCCGCAGTACCAAGCTTGTCCATGGTGGAGTGCGCTACCTCAAGCAGGGAAACATTTCGCTCGTCCTCGAGGCTCTGCGCGAGCGCGGCCTCATGTGCCGCAACGCGCCGCACCTCGTGCACAGCCTGCCTTTTGTCATTCCGAACTACCACTGGTGGGAGGGGCCTTTTTACGGCATCGGACTGAAGATGTATGACGCGCTGGCAGGACAGCTTGGACTTGAGCCATCCCGCTACCTGAACCGGGATGAAATCATTGCCTGCCTGCCTACACTGGAGACCGAGGGGCTCGATGGTGGCATCGTGTATCATGATGGCCAGTTTGATGACGCGCGGCTCGCTATCCATCTCGCCCGCACTGCAGTGGACCATGGCGGCATTGTCCTAAACCACACCCGCTGCGCAGGGCTAATGAAAGAGAAAGGACACGTCATCGGCTTGCAAGCTGAATGCCTTGAAACAGGTGCGCAGCATGAGATCCGAGCTCGCTGCGTGATCAATGCCACCGGCGTTTTTGTTGATGAGGTACGACGCATGGATGAATCCCAGGCTGCTGGCATCATCTCCCCTAGCCAAGGTATTCATTTGGTGCTGCCACGCGAGTTCATGCCGGGCAACTCTGCCATCATGATACCCAAGACCGATGATGGCAGGGTTCTTTTCGCCGTGCCATGGCATGGCCGTGTCATCATTGGCACCACTGACACACCGGTGGATCACGCCTCGCTCGAGCCGCGTCCCATGCCTGAGGAAATCGAGTTCCTCATGACACACGCCGCACGTTACCTGACTCGTGATCCAAAACCGGGAGATGTGTTGAGCATGTTCGCAGGTCTCAGGCCCCTAGTCGCTACCCAAGGAGCGGGCAACACAGCTTCACTTTCGCGGGATCACACCATCCTTGTATCCGATTCCGGGCTCATCACGATTACTGGCGGTAAATGGACGACTTACCGACGCATGGCGGAGGACGTCATTGACCACGCGGAGATGATCGGTGGTATTGGCACGCGCCGCTGCATCACTCAAGACCTCAGGATTCACGGGGCATGCACCATGCTGCCTGCCACAGATTCGCTCGCCGTCTATGGCAGTGATGCTGCGGAGATCTATCATCTGATGGAAATCAACCCCGAATGGACTGCTAAAGTGCACCCAAAGCTCGATCTCACCTGCGCTGAGGTCATTTATCATGCTAGGTGCGAAATGGCGCGCACCGTCGGCGATGTGCTCGCCCGTCGCAGCCGCAGCCTCCTGCTCGACGCCCAAGCCAGCATGTCTGCAGCCCAGAAGGTAGCACAACTGCTAGCCTTCGAGCTGGGGTGGGATGCAAGCAAAACATCCCACGAGGTAAGCCGCTTCCAGAAACTGGCGGCTGGTTATTTTTTGGAAGGCTGAAAGCCAAGCTCTCTGCCTTCACCATGTTCAAAAGCCACACCACTGAACTGGGGAGCAACTTTACGACCTTTCGTGGGTTTGCAGGGCTGATGACAACCTTACAACGCTCGCACCTTGCCAATCGCTGCCAAGATGGAAACATAGCCATCATGCGTTCCTTGGTCTTTCTTTTTGCTTTTAGCTTATCCCTTGCCGCCCAGTCCAGTCACCCCACTCCGCCTCCGAAAGCCGGTGAACACTCTGGCGGGCCACATCGCGAGGGTGAGCGCAGAGGTCCGCCCGGCACCAGTGGTGCCATGCGCCCTCCAGCCGGGTTTGAAAAGCTGAGCGAGGAAGAACGAAAACAGATGCGTGATGCCTTTGAGAAAGCTTGGAAGGAGCCGAAAGTCGTCGAAGCTCGAGACCAAGCACTGCGGGCCAATGAAAACGTGCGCCGGGTGCTACACGAAACGATGAGCCGGAACGATCCAAAAGTGGCAGCGCTACTCGACAAGATGAAGCCGCCGTATGAGACCGATGACCGCGGGTTCCCCATCCTGCCACGGCCTGATTCGCCCGATTTCGTCAAGATAGCACAAGCCCGTCTCGGCGCGGAAATGATGTCGATTGCTAAACCGGGCAAGCAGGAGGACGGCCACCGCTTTCATGACCGCATCATGCAGCTTCCGCGCATGAAAGAGGCCATGAGTAAGCTGGAGACAATGCCACCGGCGGACCGCCTCGATGCACTGAGAAAGATTCGAGAGCTCTATCGAAAACTGGTGGGAGAAGAGTTTAGCCGCTTTCGGAAGCTACGCGAAGAGGGCACTGGTGATACAAGTCGTCCGGCTGGGCCCATTGAACCAAAGCGTTGAATTTTGCTGGCAGAACCGCCGCAGCTCCACGTTCATGCGGATGCTTCCTCATGAAACGCCGACTCCTCGCCCCGCTCCTGCTTCTTGCTGCCACTCTTGTTGCAGTCACGTTTGCCGCACCTAGCAATACCAAGCGCAAAATCCTCTTCTTCACCAAATCGAGCGGCTATGAACACAGCGTCATTTCGTGGAAAAAAGGTCAGCCTAGTCATGCCGAGCAGGTGCTGATAGAGCTTGGAGCGAAGAACAACTGGGAGTTTGTCTTCAGCAAAGACGGCTCAAAGTTTAGCAAAGCTTACCTAGCGCAATTCGACACGGTTATGTTCTACACGACAGGCAATCTGCTGGAACCCGGTACCGATGGCCAGCCGGCGATGACGGCCGAGGGCAAGCAAGCGCTATTTGATTTTGTGAAAAGCGGCAAGGGCTTCGTCGGCACGCACAGTGCCAGCGACACGTTCCATACGAACAACGAATCAAAAAAAGGCCCGGAACGTTATTTGAACCATGGTGATCAAGCTGATCCCTACGTGCGATTTATCGGTGGTGAATTCATCAAACACGGTGCTCAACAAGAAACGCGCAACACAGTCGAAAATCCGAAGTTTCCTGGCTTCGAAAACATCGGCAAGGAGTATGGCTTCATGGAGGAATGGTATTCGCTGAAAGACTTTACGCCCGACATTCATGTTCTCAGTGTCATTAACAACCCACCGATGAAGGGAAAAGAGTATGAGCGTCCTGCCTACCCAAGCACTTGGGCACGCCGGGAGGGTAATGGCCGCGTCTTTTATACGGCCATGGGGCATCGTGAGGACGTATGGACAAATCTAATTTTCCAAAGCATTCTCGTCGGCGCACTGAACTGGGCGAATGGTGATGTGACGGCGGAGGTCCGACCGAATCTCAAGGAAGTCGCTCCCCTGGCCTACACCAACCCGCCCTACGTCGAGCCTGCGCCTCCGAAGCCTGCGAAGAAGTGATACGCGACCTTCAAAGAAGGCATTGCACGACGCTATCCTCACGGCTAGGAGCCAGCATGGAAAAATCCTCCAAAGCTGTTCTCACTGACCTCCAATCCCTCGATACCGCCGCCCTGAAAGCCCGCCTTGGTGAGCTCCGGAGGTATCTTTGACGTCCCGAGACTGCGCGATGAGCTGGCGATGCTCGAAGACCGCATGGGCGCCCCAGGTTTCTGGGACAATGCCAACGCGGCCAAGAAGTCGATCGACCGCTCCAATGTGATTAAAAAGAAGATCATCCCGCTCGAGCAGCTTGAAGCTCGTGCGAATGACTTCGACGGCCTCATCGACCTCGCCAAAGAGGCAGGTGACACGGACACTTGGCGCGAGGTCCAGGAAGAACACACGAAGCTCGTCAAAGACGTGGCCGACTTCGAGCTCCAGCAACTCCTCAGTGGCCCATTTGACCGTGGAAATGCTTTCCTCACCATCCACAGCGGTGCTGGAGGCACGGAAGCCTGCGACTGGGCGGACATGCTTCTGCGCATGTATCAGCGCTGGTGCGACCGCCGCGGCTACAAGGTCGAAATGATCGATTTCCAAGCCGGCGACGAAGTCGGTGTGCGCAGCGCCACACTCGAAATCATGGGCGAAAATGCGTTCGGCTTCCTGCAGGCGGAGCGTGGCGTGCACCGCCTCGTGCGCATCAGTCCCTTCGATGCCGCAAAGAAGCGTCACACGTCTTTCGCCTCCATCGATGTGACTCCAGACTCCGAAGAGGAGATCGACATCATCATCCGCGATGAGGATCTCCGTATCGACACCTACCGCGCCGGTGGCAAGGGCGGACAGAACGTGAACAAAGTCGAAACCGCGGTTCGCCTCACGCACATCCCAAGCGGCGTCATCGTCGCCTGCCAGATCGAGCGTTCGCAGCCCAAAAACCGGGCCAAGGCCATGGCGATGCTCAAGGCCAAGCTCTACCAGATCGAAGAAGACAAACGCGCCGCCGAGCTGAACAAGCAATACGGTGAAAAGTCCGACATCGGCTGGGGCAGCCAGATCCGTAGCTACGTCTTCCAGCCTTACCAGATGGTCAAAGACCACCGCACCGGTGAAAAGACCAGCAACATCGACGACGTCATGAATGGCGACCTCGACGCCTTCATGGAAGCCAAGCTCCGTGGCAAAAAAGCTGGTGATGGCGACACGGACGACGACGTGTAACACTTCAATGCCCCGCCCTCACACGGCGGGGCATTCTTTATTTACCGAACAACTGCTTGAGCACCGGACGGATCTTCTCCCTGGTGGGACCAAACTTTCGCAAATCGAGGCCCGTGGCGAAGTAGTTGCCAGTGCCGATTGCCCGGGTGCCCTCAAACAGTGTGATATCGAAACGGTGCAGATACATCGCCATGTCCCAACGCCAGATGGCCGTGTAACGCACATAGTGCGGGTTTCCGGCTGGCGGCGTGTCCACCACCTCGGTGGCATAGCCCATCTGCTGGATCTGGTTCACGAGCTCGGGCTGAAATCCTGCCATGTGCGTATCAGGATTGTTGACCACATAAACCTTTCGAATCGGTGCGGATGACGCCGCGGAAGTGACTCGGGTGGACACGCACTGGGTAAGACCAAGGCAAAGAGTGAGCAAAAGAAACAGGTTTTTCATCGCACCCGGTTTTGATACTTGGCCGAATTTTTGGCAAGCACATTCACAACTTGGATACCGCGAAACCCTCAGCCGCATTTGCGGCTGGTGCGCCCGTCAGGAATCGAACCTGAATCTGCGGCTTCGGAGACCACCATTCTATCCGTTGAACTACGGGCGCGTTCGGATGCCCACGGTTTCGCATGCGCCATCAACGGCGGCAAGTCCGATTTCCGCTCTCAACGCTCCTTCTTTGAACTGGTTGGGGCAGCGAGAAACTTGCGCACCTCATTGAAAAAACCATCTGGAGCCACCTGTTGCCCCACATGCGTGCGAACTCCTTCAAACCACCCTTCCGTGCTCGGTGTGTGTTTGCGAGCCACGGCCAAAAGCAGCTCGAGACTGATTGGCACCGCCTTGCCACTGTGAATCGCCGCAGAGAGCGCGAGCTCCGCCGCACGATCAAAGACCCACTTCAAGTCAGCACCAGTGAAGCCTTCCGTAGCCTCGACGAGTGCACCGGTATCGAAATCGGCCATCGGCTTGTCTTTTGCCAGCAGAGCGATGATCTGGGCCCGCGCAGGCACATCCGGTGGTGGCACAAAGATGGCTTGATCAAACCGCCCCGGACGGCGGAAGGCAGGATCAAGCGCCCATGGCTGGTTGGTGGCTCCAATCACCAGCACACGCTGGTTTTCACTTCGGATGCCATCCATCTCATGCAGGAACTGGTTCACAAGGCTGCGCATCTGGCTCTCGCGAATCTGGCGGCGGTCCTGAGCAAGGCTGTCTAGGTCGTCAAAAATCATCACGCAGGGAGCGTTGGCTCGTGCCGTCTCGAAGAACTGATGCAGGTTACGCTCTGGGTTGCCATAATATGGGTCAAAGACCTCGTGGAGACCCACCACAAGATAGTTGCAAGCGACCTCACCCGCCACAGCACGAAGAATGAGCGTTTTGCCGCAGCCAGGTGGGCCATAGACGAGAATACCACCTCCCGTTTTACGGCCGTAGGCTTTGTAGAGATCCGGAAACTGGAGTGGATAGGTGATCTTTAGACGGATCTCCTCCTTCAACTCCTCCATGCCACCCACATCCTCGAAGTTCAGTGCGCTGCGATTGGGATCATCTGGACCAAAAAAAGTCTCGGGCCTCCAATCACCTTGAGCATCGACAAAGGCTTCGTCACTGAACTCATCCGTATCTCCGCCTTGCGCAGCATCGGGACTTGCAGGCTCAGGAGCCGGTGCAGGAGCCGTTTTCCGGGCATCGCGCACCGTGCGGCCGAGCTCACGCTCGAGCAGTGGATCACTCACTGTGCCATCAATCTGCGCGGCGTGGTCAAAATGCTCGATAGCCTTCTTTCGATCCCCCTCCCTAAGATGGACTCGTGAGAGCAGCAAATGCGCTTGAGCATTCTCAGGCTCCAGAAAGAGCACTCGTTCTGCACGAACCGCAGCCCCAGAGATCTCCCCTTCCAAGAATAGCACTCTTGCCATGCCCAGCTGAGCATCCGCGTGATCCGGCGCGAGCTCCAGCGCCCGCCCAAAAGTTTTCCGCGCTTCCTCCAGCATCATCTCCTCGAGGCAGGCACGACCATGCAGCAGCAAGAGGGATAGATTGTTGGGTGACTGTTTGAGCGCGTCACGAAGAGCTGAGGAATCGGACATGAGGTTATAGACGCATTTAGAACCCCGAACGTTGAAGATTCAACCGCGAACATGCCCAACGCTTGCGAAGCTTTGGGTGGCATTCGCGGGAATCAGCAAACCACACACCTCATGCCCGACCACTCAAAGCTACAACCTCGTTCAAGAAGCGCATCAAGGGACATGAGCATCTGTTGCGCAGCCATATCAGTCATGGCTGAAGCCAGCCCATCGAGTTCATCCAATCGGCGCAACGCTGCGGCCAAGCATGGATGGGCTTATTTTCGGAACGCATGCCAAAGCCATGACCACCTTGGGTGAAGAGGTGAAGCTCGCAGGGGATGTTATGCTTTTTGTATTCGAGGTAAAGCACGGCTGAGGCAGTGGAGTTCTGGCCATCATGGTGTGCACAAACCAGAAACATGGGCGGAGCGTCGGCGGGCACCCTGAAGCCTGGTTTGAGCTTCGTGGGCTCTTTGGAGTCCACAAAGCCACCGCCGTAGATCATGACGCCGAAGTCGGGACGCTCCAGAGGCTCGCCGCGATCACACGCGAGATGGGCGAGGAGGTTTCCACCGGCGCTGAAGCCAAGGAAGCCCACTCGCGTCGGATTGAGATGCCACTCGACAGCCTTCCGACGCACGAGCTTGATAGCCTGCGCGGCATCTGCGACAGGCTTTTCGTGAGGCGCGGCATCATCGCGAGTGGGTGTTCGGTATTTGAGCAGGATGCCGGTGACGCCGATCGTCGTAAGCCATTCGCAGACCTGCACCCCTTCATGCACAGCGGAGAGAAATACATAACCGCCGCCCGGCGCCACGATGACACTGGTGCCATTTGGCTTTGCGGGCTGAAAGATCGTGAGCGTGGGCTCATGAATGTTCGTGATTGTCGTCTTGCCTGCCTTGGTCCGAAGAAAATCTTTTGTGGCAGGGGAAGGCGGTGTCATGAGCCCGGGCGCTCCTTCCGGCCATATTTGGATCTCCACCAGATCCGCAGCTTGAAGAGTGACGGAGGCAAATACGAGGACTAAGACAAATCGGAACATGCATCCGCTAAAACGTCTGCCGCATATCAGTCGTTGCGGTATTTGTCGGCAGAAAGTGAGGCCAGAACTCCTGCCTGCCAACAACAGCACAAAACACAAGAGCCCGCGAGTTGTCTCACCGGCTCTTAAGAGGACCCACCATGGCAGGAGGGTTATTCGTCGCTGCTGCTGTTAGACTTGCTGGAGCTAGCGCCGCCTTCTTTCTTCTCGAGGAGCTTCTGTTTCACCGCAGCTTCGATCTCCGCATAGACGGCCTCATCGGTGCGGAGAACCTCTTTCGCGGCATCGCGTCCCTGAGCGAGCTGCGTGCCTTTGTAGCTGATCCACGAGCCACGCTTTTGCAAGATGTCGAAATCCATCGCTAAATCGAGTAGCGAGCCGACATTGCTGATGCCCTCGTTGTACATGATGTCGAATTCCGCCTCAGTATAGGGCGGAGCGAGCTTGTTTTTGACGACTTTGACCTTGGTTCGATTGCCAGTGACAGTGCCATCGGGAGTCTTGATCGCGCCGATGCGACGGATGTCCACGCGAACGCTAGCATAGAACTTGAGCGCTTTGCCGCCAGGAGTCGTCTCGGGGTTACCGAACATAACACCAATTTTCTCGCGAATCTGGTTGGTGAAAATGCAGGTCGTGCGGGCCTTGCTGATGATAGCGGTTAATTTGCGCAGTGCCGCGCTCATGAGACGAGCTTGGGCACCCACGGTGCTATCGCCAATCTCGCCTTCCAGTTCCTGGCGGGTGACGAGCGCTGCCACCGAGTCGATGACGACGACGTCGAGGGCATTGGAGCGGACGAGCGTCTCGCAAATGCGCAGGGCCTCCTCACCGCTGCTGGGCTGGGAGACAAGAAGCTCATCCATTTTCACGCCCAGACGACGTGCGTAGTTCGGATCCAGTGCATGCTCCACATCAATGAAAGCGGCAAGACCGCCGGCCTTCTGCGCCTGAGCGATCACCGTGAGAGTGAGCGTCGTCTTACCGGAAGATTCCGGACCGTAGATTTCGACAATACGGCCGCGGGCAAAACCGCCGACGCCAAGGGCTTGGTCGATCAAAAGATTGCCCGTTGGGATGACGGAAACATCAGCCTTGTGTTCCTCGCCCATGCGGAGAATCGCCCCCTCGCCGTAGTCTTTTTGGATCTGCTGGATCGCCAAGTCGAGATTCCGGGCACGAGCCTCGGCGACTTTGTTGTTGGCGGATTCGGAGGGGTTTTCTTTGGGTGAGCGGGCCATGATCGTCGTTGTTGTGTAGTTAAAAATGCTGTTCGCAAGAACAGAAAACGCATTTTTCGGATGTCGTAAAGGCTTTTTACCGCTGGAACAGATATTTCTGCCCAAAAGCCCCCCCATCACGTCCTGCCGAGCCTTTTCAGAGCGCTTCTAAAAGCTGCTCGAGGTGCTCCTCCGGTTTCACTTTTTCGAGAATGGCGCTGATTTTTCCCGCGGCGTCGATGACGAAAGTGCTGCGCTCCATGCCCATGTATTTGCGACCATAGAGACTCTTTTCAACCCATACGCCGTAGGCCTCGGCAATGGAGTGGCCCTCATCGGCGATGAGCGGAAAGGGGAGCTCGTATTTGTTGATGAAACTGTCGTGCTTTTTGACTGGGTCCGGGCTCACGCCAAGGAGCAGAGCCTTCTTTTTGAGAGCCGCCCACGAGTCCCGCAGGGCGCAGGCCTGCTTTGTGCAGCCGGGCGTGTCGTCCTTCGGGTAAAAGTAGAGCACGACAGGCTTTCCGCGGAGGTCTTTGAGGCGTACGGTGCTGCCAGAGGCGTAATCGCCGCCGGTGACCGAGGCGGTGAAATCGGGGGCGGAGGACTTGAGGGCGGGTTTGCTCATGGCTGGGAATAGGGATGGCTGCACTTACGCCACGTCAAACGGCACAGATGCAGCTCGTGATTGCGACTTGGTATTCCGGGCCTAGTGTCGCGACCCTTTTCCGCCTTTGCCCTCTCTTTTGCATGCGTTTCCGCAATCTAACCCGTCGTCGTGAAATCGGCGCCAACTGCTACCTCCTCGAATCTGGAGACCAGCGCGTCGTTTTGGACTCCGGCATGCACCCAAAGCTAGCAGGGCATGCGGCCACGCCAGATTTTGGCCCCCTGCCCGATCACTCGGCCAATGCCATTTTCATCACGCACGCCCATCACGACCACATCGGCTCGCTGCCGCTGCTTCAGCGCCAGCAAGAAGAAACGCCAGTGCTCATGACGGAGGTCACCGGCGAACTTAGCAACGCGATGCTGCACAACTCCGTCAATGTGATGACAAAGCAGCGTGAGGAGGAAAACATCCATGAGTACCCGCTGTTCACCCACCGGGAACTCGACGGCATCCGCAGGAACTGGATCTACCGCGATATCGATCGCGCCTTCACCGTACCAGACACCGAGTGGGAGGCGACAATGTTTGATGCGGGCCACATCCTAGGTTCCACGGGCGTGCTGATCCGAGAGGGTTCCAGCACACTGTTTTACACTGGCGATGTCAATTTCGAGCATCAAACCATCTGCCGCGCCGCAGACTTTCCTACCAGTGGAATTGATGTGTTGATCATGGAGAGCACTCGTGGCGAACACGCACGCCCCGAAGGCCACAGCCGGAAAGGCGAAAAAGAGCGCCTAGCATCCGTCATTCGTGATACACATGATGCAGGGGGGGCGGTGCTCATTCCCGTCTTCGCCCTCGGCAAGACACAGGAGGTCATGATGATGCTCCATGAACTGCATGAAGAAGGCCTCGTGCCGGAGTGCCCGATCTTCATGGGAGGCCTTAGCACGAAGATCACCGTGCTCTACGATCATTATGCCTCGCGCAGCCGCCGAAGCTATCCCGGCTTCCGCATCTTGGAGGACATCAAGATGCTCACCCCACGCAAACGCGGCCGCACCGAACTCACCGCGAACGCACGTTGCCTTTACACGCTCTCCAGCGGCATGATGACCGAACACACGGCGAGCAATCAGTTTGCTTGGAAGTTTCTCGACAATCCTCGCAATGCCATCTGCTTTGTCGGTTACACGGATCCAGAATCGCCCGGCTATAAGATACGCACCGCGAAGGAGGGCGACATGATCAAGCTGGCTCGCGATCTGCCGCCGGTGCCCTTGCGCTGCCGAGTGGAAAGCTTTGATCTCAGCGCTCATGCCACCCGTGAGCAGCTCGCCGAATACGCGGAGAAAGTGAAGCCCAAAAAAATTCTTCTCGTCCATGGCGAAGAGCCAGCTCAAAACTGGTTCATCAACCGTTTCCGCGACACCCTGCCCGCAACCGAGATCATCCGCCCAGATACCCACCAAGCCGTGGAACTGTGGTAGAACTCCATTGTAAAAAGCGCCCGATCAGCCTTTCAGATGAAACGGCGACAAAGATTGTGTCCAGCATGAGCGGAGCACCTTGTGCATGCCTACCAGCCTACGCCCGCCTCTTTTGCTTGCAGACCCGAGCGTCAAGGAGATTCACGTTCTTGGCAGGCACTCATCCCAAGCATGAAAAGGGACTGATTGCACCGTATGCATAAGGAGACCTTGTGTTCAGCCGTCTTCTTCGAGTTCCAAACACCCAAGTCATGTCGCGCCGATTCACCACCCTTGCGTTCCTCGTGCCCAGCATGTGTTGCATCGGCAGATTGGGGGGCGCCTCAATCAGAAGACAAGCCTCGCTAAGCTTCTGGCAACAGTACGCTGCGCAAACAGCTGTGCAGCAAGATCGGCTGCAGATGAAGTTCGAATGAAGTTTATAGCTCAAGGAACTGACTGAACCGGAAATCAGGACATGAAAGAACTCCTCGCCCTCAACACCTCCAGTGCATGGCAACTGGTGGAGCTTTTCGAGCCGCTCGATGACGTTCAGTTTTGGATTAAAGACCTGAAAAATCGCTACCTTCATGCCAACCGAGCCTTGCTACTGAACTATCAATTGGAAGGAGTTGGGCAAATCTTGGGCAAAACAGACTACGATTTTTCTCCACCTTTCCTCGCCGATCAGTTCTGGCTCGATGACGATCAGGTGGTCAAAGGTCACCGCGTGGTCAATCGCATCGAGTTGGTCGGCGGTACGTCTGAAGCGCCGCGCTGGAGCGTCACCAACAAGCTCCCTTTACGCGATGAAAAAGACCGCGTGATCGGAAGCACAGGAACCACCCGATGGATGGATCCCCCTAAAAGCACAGCTTCCACTCTCTCAAACTTTGACCGGGTGCTGAGCCACATCCGGGATCACTATCAAAAAAACCTTGGCAACGAAGAACTGGCCAAGGCTTCGGGGCTTTCCGTCCGGGCTTTCGAGCGCAGATTCAAAATCGCCTATCAAATGACACCGCAGGCTTACATTCGTAGGTTGCGTGTTCGCATGGCGTGCCGTCTGCTCATCTATTCGGATTTGCCGTTGGCTGAGGTGGCTGTCGAGAGCGGATTTGCCGACCAAAGCCATTTCAACCACGAGTTTCGCCGCCATCTTGGCCGCACACCTGGAGACTACCGGATGCATTATCGTCATTGATACCCCATTTTGCCGCTCCAAGACAAGTATCAGACGCATTGCATCAAGAACCTAGTCTTCGCTCGTGTTAGTGATTGACGAGACAGATGCTCAAGCATGCCTTCATCCTGTTCTGAATATCCTAACAGGCCACCTGATTTCTTTATGAAAAACTCCACCGGCATAACCCTCATCAACAATGGACAGCTCATCGACGGCACGGGCACGCAGCCTGTCCCCAACGCTGCCGTCATCATCAAAGACGGGCTCATTGACTATGTGGGGCCGGCTGCCGAAGCCCCGCGTATGGCTGAAGCGCAACACATCGACGCAAGAGGCGGCACGATTATGCCGGGTCTTATTGAAGCACACATTCATCTTACTTATTTCAATGTCACCGAGCTTCAGGACCTCGACATCAAGTATCCTGTCGAATATGTTACTCTCCAATCTGCGGTGAACGCGAAGACCGCGCTTGAGTGCGGCTACACCAGTGCCCGAAGCGGCGGCTGTTTGCACAACATTGACGTCTGGATGAAAAAGGCCATCGAGGAGGACATGATCCTTGGACCACGCCTCAGCGCCAGCGGGCGTGAGATCTGTGGCGCTGGTGGTTTGATGGACTGGAATCCCGACTACCGAAAAATCGGCATGGAGGGCATTGTCTTCATAGTCAACGGCCCTGACGATGCCCGCTCTGCGGTCCGCAAGCTAGTCAAAGACGGTATTGAGTGGGTGAAGACCTACCCCACCGGCGACGCAGCCTCGCCAGACATCAACGACCACCACACACTCTGCATGACCTTTGATGAAATGCATGCCGTCGTACAAACGGCGCACAATCACGGCCTCAAGGTCACCGGTCACTGTCGCGCCACCGAAGGCATCAAAAACGCGCTGAAGGCCGGCTATGACTGCATTGAGCACGGCACCTTCATGGACGACGAGTGCCTCGATCTTCTGCTGAAGCGCAACGTGCCGATGTGTCCGGGCCTTGGTTTTGAGCTGTGGAGTGTTCAGCGTGGCAAGGAATTCGGATTGTCTCAGCGCGTGATCGACGGGCATCAAGAAACACTCGAAGGTGGCGCCGAAAGCTGCCGTAAGGTGCTGAAAGCCGGCGGCACGATTGGCCTCGGCGGTGATTACGGCTTCGGCTGGACGCCGCACGGCACCTACGCGCAGGAGTTGACCTTCTTCGTGAACTACGTCGGATTCAGCGTGCTCGACACCCTCAAGTGCGCCACGCTCGGTGGTGCCAAGATCATGGGCCGCGCCCACGAGCTCGGCTCGCTGGAAAAGGGCAAGCTCGCCGATGTGCTCGTCGTGGATGGCGACGTGATGAAGAACATCAGCCTCCTCGAAGACCGCAGCAAGCTCCTCGCGGTGATGCAAGGCGGCGTGGTCAAAGCCGGAACGCTGCTGAAGCCTGCGATTTTGTGAGAGCCTTGCTCGTTCCATCGCCATGAAAAGATTCATCTGCTTCTCATTCGCTATTGCTTCTGTTCACGCCGCCGACATCGTCGCCAATAAATCTGGTGCGGTGCTGCACTTCACAGCGGGTGGCAAGGCCATCTGCGATTATCAAATGGAGGCTGGTGATGTACCTGAAGGCGTCCCCGCTGTATTCAAACACGGCGCGCATTTGCATCCGATTTACTCACCTTGCGGTAAATTGGTCACCGGAAATCATCCAGAGGATCACCGCTGGCATCGTGGCATCTGGATGGCATGGACGAAGACCGAGTTTGGTGACTCACATCCCGACTTCTGGAATCAAGGCAAGGGTGACAGCAAAGAGAAAAGCAGCGATCAAATCCTTGCCGAGGTGCGCTTCGACAAGCTCGAGAAAAGCTGGGGCGGCGCGGAAGCTGGCGGTTTCATCAGCAAGCATCTCTTTCTCGATCATCACCATGCCGCTGACGAAAAAGTGCTGAATGAGACATGGGAGGTCGAGGTGTCGCAAAAAACACTCGACGGCACGCTCGCGAACATCATCGACCTCACAAGCAAGCAGACCTGTGCAGGAGACAAGCCGCTCAAATTGCCCAAGTATCACTACGGCGGCCTCGGCGTGCGTGGAAACCTCGCTTGGAATCCTGTGGATGCCGTCACCATGCTCACCAGCGAAGGCTACGACCGTGTCAAAGGTGACTCCACAAAAGGAAAGTGGGTTCACATCGGCGGCGATGTCGATGGCGCGCCCACGGGCATGGCGATCCTCATTCATCCATCGAACTTCCGCTTCCCGCAGTCCCTACGCTTGAATCCGAAGAACCCGCAGCTCTGCATTGCGCCGTCGCAGGATGGTGATTGGGCCATCGAGCCTGGGAAGCTGTATGTCTCGAAATACCGCATCCTCGTTTTTGATACCGTGCCTGATGCCATTTGGATCGAGGCCCAATGGAACACCTACTCGAACACCAAGTAAATCTCCCCTTCATGCTCTCGCGTCTTCTTCTCTTCTTCTGCCTCACGGCTTCGTTGCAAGCCGCCGATGTCTTCGACCAGCAAAATCTCGCTGCTTGGTGCATTGTGCCATTTGATGCGAAGAAACGCTCACCGGAAGACCGTGCGGCCATGGTGGCGAAAATGGGCATCAAAAAAATCGCCTATGACTGGAGGGCGGAACATGTGCCTGAGTTTGAGCGGGAGATCCTCGCTTATCAAAAACACGGCATTGAGTTCTTTGCCTTCTGGGGGGCTCATGACGAGGCTTTCAGATTGTTTGAGAAACACAAACTGCATCCGCAGCTTTGGATCATGATGAAGGGCACCGGCGACACTCAGGAAACCCAGGTCAAATCTGCCGCGGAAGGGCTGCTGCCCATTTTGGCCAAGGCGAAAGCCATTGGCTGCCAAGTCGGCATCTACAATCACGGCGGCTGGGGTGGCGAACCGGAGAACATGCTCGCGGTGTGCGAGTATCTAAAAAAGAACCATGGCACGGATAATGTGGGCATTATTTACAATCTGCATCACGGTCACAGCCATCTCGAACGCCTGCCGAAGGTGCTCGAAGCGATGAAGCCTTGGCTGCTCTGCCTCAACCTCAATGGCATGGATATTGCAGGCGATACCCAAGGTCGCAAGATCCTCCCGCTCGGTGTCGGAACGCAGGATGTGAAGGTGCTGCGCCAGATCCGCGCCAGTGGCTACAGCGGCCCAATTGGCATTCTGAATCACACGAATGAGGACGCGGAAGGCCGCCTGCTCGACAATCTCGACGGCTTGAAATGGCTCGTACCGCAGCTTGATGACGCCAAGCCTGGCATGAAGCCGACATATCGCACATGGAGGGAAAAGTCAGATGTCAGAGGTGAGAACTTAGAATTCGGCAAAGCGGAAACGGTGGCGTCGATCCGTGAAGAGTTTGGTAGGGCGCTCAAAGGCGGCTGGGTCGTGGAAGGAAATGCGGAGTATGCGAAACTGCCCTTCACAGTAGAGTGTCGTGCGAAGCTGGATGGCAAAAGAGGCTACAACATCCTTGTCGCATCCGAGATGAAGTCTTCGGCGACCCACTGGGAACTCTACACACACACGAGTCGCGGCACGCTGGCTCTCTACTTGCCCGGACGTGGGGGCGATTTCGATTCGAAAGTCGATGTGTGCGACGGCAAGTGGCACGACTTGCTCGCGAGTGTCGATGAAAACACGGTCTTGATCTGGGTGGACGGTAAGCAAGTCTTCGAGAAGACCGTGCAACCGCTCCAAGGCATGCCGAAGCCAGGCGGCCTTGCGTTGGGTCGCCTCGTCGAAGGCGGCATCGGCTGCGATGGCATTCTCGATGATGTGCGCCTCACGCGTGGGGTGATGAAGCCGCGCAAAACCACATCACCACGTCAGCGCATGGATAACACGATCGGCTTGTGGAGCTTTGACAACATCGAGTCGCTCCTACCACCGCCATCGCCCAAAGCCGCAGCTTTCACACCGGAGCTACCGCCGCTGAACAAGCAGGACAACCAGCACTGGCAGGAGTTCGTCAACCGTGAGCGTGTCTTTGACTTTTACGGCAAGCAGGCACTGCATTTCATGAGGCAGAAGCCATTACCGGAGCTGATTCCCGCCTTCCCGGGAGTGGACGGCGGCAAACAGGGGCACTGGGGAAATCAAAACGACCAGACGACTTGGAAGGACGATCGCTGGGCGACGAGTGATCTCGGTAGCTTGTTCTGTGGCGTCTTCAAGGGCAGTGGCATCGTCGTGCCCAAGGGCATCTGCGTGAGATTCGCGGACAAGTCTGCGGTGTTTGACCCCGAACGCATGGCTTGGCGTCTCGAATGGTCCGGCGGCTTCATCAAGCTCAATGATGCTCGACACGGTTTCATGGCCGGAGCGCCAATGGATGGCAAAGTGATCTCCAAAGAGAAGAAGAAGCTCTCTGGCACCTACCGGGGCCTGTTCCGTCGCGGCAAAGAAGTCACCATCATCACCAGCGAGACCGAACTGCCGAAGCCAGCCGCCACCCAATGGCCGCAATGGATTGAGACCCAGGGAGAGCTTGGAACGCAAGCGCCTTTCGCGACGGATCGGATCACGATCCCGTTCGAGAATCCGCATGGCACCCTGTTCTTCATCACGGCACATGATTTCTTCAGCGATGGCACCGCGGCGGTCGCGACAATGACCGGCGAGGTATGGCTCGTGAAGGGCATCGACAACAATCTGGAGAAGCTTCGCTGGAAGCGGTTCGCCACCGGATTGCATCAGCCGCTGGGATTGAAAATCATCGAGGACAAGCTCTATGTGCTCGGTCGCGATCAAATCACCTGTTTGCAAGATTTGAATAGCGATGACGAAGCGGATTTTTATGAGTGCGTGACGAATCTCATGCAGACCTCGCCTGGCGGACATGATTTTATTGTCGGACTGGAAGTGGACAAGCAGGGGCGATGGTATTTCGCGTCGGGCAATCAGGGGGTGTGCCGGATTGAAGACTTGCGAGCTGGAAAGCCCATGTTGCAAGTCCTCGCCACTGGCTTTCGGAATCCGAACGGCTTAGGAGTTTCTGCGGATGGGCGATTTGTTACTACCAGTGTCCAGGAAGGAGATTGGACACCTGCTAGCTCCATTTGCCAGATCGAACTCGATCAAAACCTAGGTGCGCACTTTGGCGCAGGTGGCCCGCGAAATGGGAAACCGCCAGAGCCGGTGCTCATGTACATGCCGAGAGGCGAGGACAACTCAGCGAGTTCACAAGTTTTCATCACCAGCGAGAAATGGGCCACCCTCAAAGGTGATAACAACCTTATCCACCTATCCTCTGGCGGTGGCAGCGCATGGCTTGTCATGCGGCAGCAGGTAAATGGCACTTGGCAGGGGGCGGCGGTCAAGATCAGCGGGAATTTTGATTCGGGGCCACAGTGCGCGCGATTCAATCCAAAAGACGGTCATTTGTATGTGAATGGCATGCAGGGCTGGGGCAGTTACACGCCGAAGGATGGCTGCTTCCAGCGTGTGCGCTTCACCGGCGGCGACAAAGCGATGCCGGTGGCTTTTGAGGCTCGCGACAACGGCGTGCTGATTCGTTTCAATCAGGCATTGAAGGACGTGGATGCAGCGACGTGCTTCGCCCAGTGCTGGAACTACAAATACGGGCCGCAATATGGATCGCCCGAGTACTCCTTGAAGTATGCCGACACGCCGGGTCACGATCCTCTGGAGGTGCGCAGCGTGCAGAAGCTCGATAGCGGCAGGGCGCTTTTCCTCGAAATCCCACAGATCATTCCTGCCAGCCAAATTCATCTTCGTTTGAGCAGCGGGCATGATGTCTTTCTCACCGCTCATGCGCTGGCGCAGCCTTTCACCGATTTCCCGGGCTACACGAAGATCGCCAAAGCGAACCGCGCAGCGCAAATCGGTCTCGAGGCGTCGAAACCCGCCAAAGCAAACCCCTGGGCCAAAGGCGAGCCTGGACGCGAAATCGTCGTCGAAGCTGCTTTGGGCCTGCAATTCGTCCAAAAGCAGCTTTTGGCCAAAGTGGGCGAAAAACTCACGATCTGCTTCAAGAACCCCGATGTCGTGCCGCACAACTGGCTGCTCGCCAAACCCGGTTCACTGCAAAAACTTGGCGAGAAGTGCAATCTCATGATCACCGACCCCCAAGGCCTCGCCAAGCACTATGTCCCAGACAGCGACGACGTCATCGCTTATACCGACATGACGAATCCGAAGGGCGAATTCGTCATCCACCTCACCGCACCAAAGAAAAAAGGTGAGTATCCATATCTTTGCACCTTCCCTGGCCACTGGATGGTGATGAATGGGGTTATGAAGGTGCATTGATGCACTCTCGACCCGTGAACGCTGATCGCTTCACCCCCTAGATGCAAGAGGCCTAAAAGTTCGACATCTGCACCATGGCTTGATGGGTGTAAAATTCACTTAGACCGATTCTCAAAGTGTTTGTCTGATTCCCGTCAGCAGGGCAGCCGGATTGCTGCCGTCATTTGCTCATTACCTATTGTTCCAATAGCCTCCTCACTCTTTCCTTACCATTGAGGCCAGCGCTCGCCGGTCATTTCAGACATCCTATTTGAGAAATGGCCTAGCCAAGCATGCGAGAGTGCCTACAGCAGGGCACGGAACTCCGAAGCCTATCACAATGTAACGCAAGCAATGTTTCTTTGACCCAGCGTAACTTCTTGCTTCTATCACAACCATGCGCCGCCCTTGGATCAAGATTGAAGTCTCAACCCCTGACAAACCTGAAATCTGCGCCCTCGCCAAAAAGCTCCGGCTGGATGCCGACTCGGTAATGGGCAAGCTCGTTCGGTTATGGTCATGGGCAGAATTGAGCAATGCTAATCCAAACGATCTAAACGTTACAAAAGAGTTCATTGATCGTGTCTGTGGTCGCAAGGGATTTGCTGAGGCATTGATGCAGGTTGGTTGGCTTCAAGAGGATGGCGAGAACCTCTTTTTCCCCCATTTTTCACGCCATAATGGTAACGCTTCAAAAGTTAGAGGACTCACCGCTCGGCGTGTGGAGCTTCACCGGCATCGCAAAGGCAAAAGTGATGACTCAACCGTTGCACGCAAGCGTCAAGAACCGCTTTTATCGAATACCGTAAATAACGTAACAATCGAGCCTGAGCCTCAATTGACAGTAGGTGAACCGACTTTGGATCCCACCCAAACAGCACCTGCAATCCAAACGCTTTCTTCGTTGCCTGAGAATGTGCCTTCTCACAATTCAGATCTATCTGAACCAAGCGTCCATCCAGACCCGATCGAAGCTGAAACAAAAACCAAAAAGAAGCGTGGCAAGCCTGATACCAGTCTCGACGATCAACCCATGCTTTTTTGAGTCGACACTGCCACTAAAAACGTTTTATACGTTACATTTGACCGACCTGATCCGCAATCTCCTCGGCTGGATAGGTCCATATTTCGCTCAAAGTGGGATGGTAATGTGGGATCGATAGAAATTGCTTGGCTGTTGCACGGAAGTTCATGGCCACCACGACTTCATGGATGATTTCAGTTGCCTCAGGTCCGACAACGCAGGCACCAAGGATTTCGCCAGTCTGGGCGTGACCGATCATTTTCACGAAACCGTCCGTTTCTCCCATCACCATCGACTTGCCGTGATCCTGGAAAGGATAGTTGGCTTCGATAATGGGCACTCCGCGTTTTTGTAACGCCCTTATAGTTTCTCCAACCACTGCCACCTGAGGCTTGGAAAAGACACCAAAGAGCAGAAGACGGTAGTCGATGGCTTCTTCAGCCGCTTCACTCCGCAGCAGCCGAGCGGCATTGTGGGCAGCGATTTCCCCCTGCTGGATGGCCACATGGACGACATCCAGTGGACTGCAGACATCGCCTGCAGCGAAGATGTGATGCTGAGAGGTCTGCATGCGGTCGTTTACGGTGATTTTCTGCCGATCCGTCGCAATGTCGGCCTGCTTCAGCCCCAGACCGCTCGTGGCTGGTTGACGCCCCATGGCTAGCAGAACCTCCTCAACCCAAACAGTATGGGTTTGGCCGTCCTGGGTGAATTCGACACGCTTCCCACCTCCCACCCGCTGGACGCAAGTGAGCTGTGTGCCGCAGTGGACTCGCATCCCACGTCGCTCATAAGCATCACGCACCACAGCACCACATTCGGGATCGACACCGGTCAGAAGTTGAGCACTGCGCTGGATCAGGATCACATTACAGCCCACAGCCTCAAGATAATGCGCCATTTCGAGGGCGATGGCCCCACCACCGAGGACGGCCACGCTCTTCGGGAGTTCCGCTGCATCCAAAACCTCATCGCTGGTCCAGAAGCCGGCCTCTCTCAGACCAGTCACGGGTGGCACAAAGACCTCCGAACCGGTGGCAATGAGAAAACTGCGCGATATGAGCCGAAAGGCCGCCGAGCCATCCCGTGGGCGGACTTCAACCGTGTGGGGATCGACAAAAGAAGCAGTTCCACGGTGCAGGATGAAGCGCCCATCCTCGAGCTGGCCCCGTCGGTAACCCGCGAAATCGGCGATCAGTGCCCGTTTTCGTTCACGCAGCCGCTGGAGGTCCACGCCATGCGACTCCGCCTTCAGCCCAAACTCCGCCGCATTCCGAACCACTAGCTGACGGTTCGCGGTTTCAATCAGCGTCTTGCTCGGCATGCAACCATGCAGGATGCAAAGACCACCCAACTCCCCTGCCCCATCGATCACCGCAACTTTCAGACCCTCCGCGTGCGCTGTCCGGGCTCCGGCGTAGCCCGCGCTGCCACCTCCGATCACGACAAAATCAAAATCATAGTGCTCCATACCTCGAGGCTTCCGCCGAAGCCTTCGCTGCGCAATCGCAAAGTGGCTCAAGCCATGGGCAACAACTCTTTGATCGGCTCACCAAAGGGCAAAATGGGCATCGGACGACCTTGGAAATCGTCAAAGGTGTCGTTCGGGTCAATGCCGAGATGCTGGTAAACTGTCGCCCAGAGGTCATTCGGGCTCAGCGGTCTCTCAATGGGGAATTCTGCACGAGGATTCGTCGCGCCGATGACCTGACCGGTCTGCATGCCCCCACCACTCACGATGAAGCTCATCGCCTGCGGCCAGTGATCACGGCCAGGCTGGCTCACACCGGTCTGCGTGCCGATTTGCGTGTTGATCTTTGGCGTCCGGCCAAACTCGCCCGTGATAATCACGAGAACATCCTTGTCGAGACCCCGCTGGTGTATGTCCTCGATGAGGGCGGAAGCCGCTTGGTCGTAAACCGGCATGCGCCAGCGACAGTCGGCATACATGTCACAATTCACCGCGTGGCTGTCCCAATTGTAGGTGCAGTTTTTCGGAATCGCCGTCGAGAAGGGATTCTCCCACACCATCGTCACAAAACGGCATCCGGCCTCCACGAGTCGTCGGGCCATGAGGCCGCGCTGACCATAGGTGCTGAAGCCATAACGCTCACGCACTTGAGTCGGCTCACGACTGAGATCGAATGCCTCACGCACCTGTGGAGTGGTTAACATCCCAAAAGCACGCTGGCTAAAGCTATCCATGGCCTCCATCAGACCTCCGCGGTCCATCTCACGCTTCAGATTGTCGATGCCCTTCAGGAGGTGCATGCGATCATCGAGCCGATGCTCCATGTCAGGGGTGAGGCCGATGTTTTCGATCTTAAAATCTTTCGCACTCGGATCTCCCACCACCATGAAGGGCGTAGCCGAGGGGCCCAAGTAGGCGCTGCCCATGGAGAAGATATCCACCCCGCTGCGTCCGCGATCCACACCCGCCACGCACACCGGCATCGCCTCACCTGCCCGCTGCAGCTTGCGCTGCACAATGGAGGTGACCGAAGGCGCATCATTCACGAAACCCACCGGCAGGGCTGGCATGCGTCCTGTCATGAAGCGCTTGTGGCCACCCCCATGGTCGCTGAACTCATGATGCACGCTGCGGATGATGTTGAACTTGTCCGCCATCTTCGCCTGCCGTGGAAACAACTCAGAAATATGCGTGCCCGGCACGTTCGTGCGGATGGGATTGAGCACGCCGCGATACTCGACGGGAGCATTCGGCTTCATGTCATAGCTCTCGAGTTGGGACATTCCGCCCGGCAACCAGACAAAGATGACCGATTTATCCTTCAACTTTCGGCCGGCAGACTTGGCAAGACTTTCCGCTCGCAGCGTGTCTGCAAGCGACCATCCGCTCAGGGCGAGTGAGCCCATACTAAGGAAACTCCGCCGGGAAAGCGGACCGCTGCAACGCTGATAGGGAACGGAAAGAGGCATGACACGAACCACTCATCGTTACGCAGACTTCCCAGCCAATCTATCGCGCGTGAAATCCTCACGTCTTGTGATTCGCGATTGGCAAAGCCTTCCCGCTCGCCACATCCTGCAAGCTTTGTTTCTGATGAAAGCCCTGTTTTTGACCAATGAATACCCGCCGCACATCTACGGCGGCGCCGGCGTGCATGCGGAATACCTGTCGAAGGAGCTCGCCAAGCTCATGCAGGTTGAGGTTCGCTGCTTTGGCGATCAAGACGACACCCACCCGAATCTCCGCGTCATGGGTGCAGGCCTGAAAAATGGCGACTGGACCTGTCCTTCGCACCTGAAGTCCGTCTTTGGCGCCCTGCAGCGCTGCCTCGACTTCAACACCAAGGTCATTGATGCCTCCCTTGTACACCTACACACTTGGTACTCGCACTTCGGTGGCATCCTCGCCAAGCTGAACTACGGACTCCCCATGGTGCTCACCGTGCATTCACTGGAGCCGCTGCGCCCGTGGAAGCGCGAGCAACTCGGTGGCGGCTATGACTTCACCGTCTGGCTCGAATCCACCGCCCTGAAGATGGCTGATGCGGTTATCGCCGTGAGCGAGGAGACCAAGGTGGACCTGCTGCGCCTCTTCGACCTCGATCGTCACAAGATCCACGTCATTCACAACGGCATCGACCTCGATGAATACCATCGCATCGAGGCTCCCGAGGTCCTGCAAAAGCACGGCGTGGATCCCAGGAAGCCCTATGTGCTCTTCGTCGGCCGCATCACGCGGCAAAAAGGCATCATCCACCTCGTCCGCGCCATCCAGCACCTCGATCCCGGCTTCCAGGTCGTCCTGTGCGCCGGGGCACCGGACACGCCCGAGATCAAAGCCGAGATGGAGGGTGCTGTCGCCGCCGTCAGTGCGCAGCGGCCCGGCATCGTCTGGATCCAAGCCATGCTGCCAGTGCAGGAAAAAATCGCCATGTACTCGCATGCCGAGGTCTTCTGCTGCCCCTCCATCTACGAACCCTTTGGCATCATCAACCTTGAGGCCATGGCCTGCGAAACTGCCGTCGTGGCGAGTGCCGTGGGGGGCATCAAGGAGGTTGTTGTCCATGGCGAGACAGGGCTGCTCGTACCACTAGAACAGCAAACCGAGAGCCCTTTTGAAGCCCTCCACCCCGAGCAATACGCGCGTGACCTCGCCAATGGCATCAATGCTCTCATGCGTGATGAAGCCAAGCGCCGCGCCATGGCCCTCGCGGGTCGCCAACGTGCCGTCGAGCACTTCAGCTGGAAATCCATCGCCCGCAAAACGATGTCTCTTTACAAGACGCTCGCGGAGTGAGCTGGGGTTGGCCTTGCGGGCGTTAGAATGCCTCGTGCAATAGGCTGAACGCAACGAGCGGGAGTTACCGACTGCCGCCATGAGGCCCTTGGCGAGCACCTCCTCTTCCTTTACGCAGCCGCCTTGAGCACCTCGTGTGTGTGGATGGCAGGGTTCACGATATCGCGAACGAACTGGGCGGGCTCAGCACCCTGACCGAAAACGTAGATGCGGGTGCGGAGAGTCAGCTTCGTGATCTGGAAGGCGGCGTCGGGATTGGCGCGGTGGTAGTTGAGAATCATTTCCTTCTCCAAATCAAGCGCAGCACCCTTCATGCCGTATTCGAGGACGAAGGAGGCTTTTTCAAAAGCAGGCTGGCCGCCGATGCGGGCCTCTTGGCTGATGGAATCGACGAGCACACGATTCACAAAGGCATCGAGCGCGGCCTCATCGCCGGTGAACTCGATTTTATACACGCGGCCTTCGCGATACTTCAGCGGGAGGGGATGTGGGGCGTAGAGCAGCTTGTGGCAGTCGCTTTCGGTGTCGAATTTACCGAGGATTTCGAAGGTCTTGGTCATGAGGCGGTGCCTGTCCGTAGCGAGATGGCGCTGACGTGCAAGCCGGGGGTTGCGGGATGTGACTTCCACGCCCTTTCTGGGGGCCATGCCCCTCACTCTTCTGCCATTCTCCGGCGCTTCCCTGGCACCGCACATCGACGCGCTGGGCACACTGCGCATCACCGTCTTTCGAGAGTATCCCTACCTCTACGACGGCAGCCTCGATTACGAGCGTGACTACCTGCAATGCTACCTGCGCTGCCCTAGGAGCCTTGTCGTGCTGGCCTTGGATGAAGATCGCGTAGTGGGCGCAACGACCTGCATGCCGATGAGTGAGGAGGGACCGGAGTTCCAAGCGGCCTTCAAGGCAGGTGGCTATGATCTGGAGACGATCTGCTACTTCGGCGAGTCCATTCTGCTGCCGGAGTATCGCGGGCTCGGGCTGGGTAAGGCTTTCTTTGCCCATCGCGAGAGCCACGCGCGGTCTATCGGGGCTCAAATCGCGACTTTTTGTGCCGTGGAGCGTCCGGCGGATCATCCGCTGCGCCCTGCCGACTATCGCCCGCTGAATGCTTTTTGGCAGGCGCAGGGCTACACCCAGCACACCGAACTGCAGACGACCTTTGTGTGGAAAGAAATCAGCGAGGAGGCGGAGTCGCCGAAGACACTCACGTTTTGGCTAAAGCAGTTACCGACCTGATTTCGTGTCCAACTTCCCTGCCCCAGCTGCCTTCATCTTACAAACTATCGCCATGTCTGCGCCTGATCGCACCCAGGAATTCCTCGAACTGCTCACCACACATGATCGTGCACTAGGCATGTATGTGCACAGCCTCGTGCAGGATGTGCATGATGCCGATGACATTCTGCAACAGACGAAAATGATCCTGTGGCGCTGCTTTGACCAGTTCGAGACGGGCACGCACTTTCTTGCTTGGGCTCGCAAAACGGCTTTTCACCAAATCCTGACCTATCGCCGCCACAAGAAGCGCGAGGCGACACCGCTGAGCGATGACATCCTAGAACTGCTGCACGATGAAGTAGCCCGACTGAATGATGATACGGACCACCGCCGCGATGCTCTGCGCTCGTGCGTGGCGAAACTGCCCGCTGCACACCGTCAACTCGTAACGCTGCGCTATTACGAAGACATGGACATCGATGGCGTAGCGGCGCGCATCCGCAGCACCTCAGGCGCCGTTTACCGAGCACTGAGCCGCATCCGCATAAGCCTCATGATCTGTATGGAAAAAGAACTCGAACTGGAAGTAACCACCTCATGAAGACGGCTGATCGATTCCGCCTCATAGAGCTGTCCGAGCGTTACGCAGATCAAAAGCTCTCGCCGGAGGAAACGACTACGCTGGAGGCCGATCTGCGTGCCTCACCGGAGGCTCGCGCCTTCTTTGCCAAGGCGCTGCATCAGCGGGCGGAGCTGACCTTTGATGATTCGTGGCACTCGCAGCAGGTCGCGGAAACGGCACCAGCCACCCAATCGGTGTGGTGGCGCTATGTGGCCACTGCGACCGCAGCGGCGTGCCTCACGCTGGCCTTGGCAGCCATTCCACTACGCCAGGATGGCAGCGTGGCGACGCTCATTCGTGCACAGCAATGCCAGTGGGCTGGCAGCAGCCTGCCAACAAATGAGGGAGCTCGACTGAAGCCTGGCATGCTCGATTTGATCGAAGGCCTAGCCGTGCTGCGCTTTGACAGCGGCGCGGAACTTGTGCTCGAAGCTCCGGCGACGCTGGAGGTGCTTGATGCGATGAATTGCAAGCTCAGACGCGGCACTCTCGTGGCCGAGGTTCCTCCGCAAGCAAAGGGTTTCAGCATCGACACGAAGGACGCGAAGGTCATCGACTGGGGCACGCGTTTCGGCCTGAGTGCCGATGAGGATGGCAAATACCTCGTGCAGGTACTCGAAGGCCTCGTCGAGGTAGAGAACAAGGACGGCAAACCGACTCGAAAGCTCGAAAAAGGCCAGCGGGTGGACCGAGGGTGGTCCAAAAGCCAACTGAATCCGGATGGCGGCGATGAGCCAGAGCCGAGCCGCTGGCAACCCGCGACGGTGATCGATGCCGGCAATGGCTGGCAGGCCATCACGACCGCGTTTGGTCATGGGCGCGATAGCTACATCCAGTCGGCCGAGAAAACGCCGTCGGACTTTGGTGCGCATCCTTTCATTCGTGTGAAGCGCAGTGATCGGAAGATCGAATTGAACCGCAAAGCCTACCTAGCCTTCGATTTAAGCCAGTTCCGCGAGCGCCCAATCCATGATGCCGAACTCGTGCTGACCATTGAGCCTAGCGAACTCGGTTTCGCGAGCTTCGTGCCCGATGCGACTTTTGCCGTGTATGGCGTGAAAGACGAATCAGCGGATGCGTGGGACGAAAACGGCCTCAGTTGGCTCAACGCTCCCGCGCACCAGCCGAGCCAAGCCGAGCGTCATCTTCCCGTGAGCGAGCAAGTAGTGCTGCTGGGCAAGTTTGAGATCGCTCAAGGCGTCACCCGTGGCACACGCAAGATCAGCGGCAAGGCGCTCGCTGACTTCCTCACCACCGACACCAATCAAATCGCTACACTTATCATTTGCCGCGAGACGAACGAAACCGCCGACAGCGGCCTCGTGCATGCGTTCGCGACGAAGGAGAACGGCAGCCGCTCGGCACCAGTGCTTCGCGTGAAAACGCGGTGAGTGATCCGAGATCCTTACTCCGTATCCTTTACCCGCGTGAAGGTGCCACCGGTGAGAGCGGCGACTTGCTCCATCAGAGACTTTTGGTCTCCAACAACGGGGATGTCCTCGCCAATGGCGATGGTGTGAATGCGGCATTGATGACGTTGTTTGATTTTCCTAGCGGCATCGAGGACCATGTCATCGCTGCCATCACTCGGTGAGCCGTCGCTGAGCAGGTAAATCGTATCAAGGTTCGCATCGGGCAGCACCTTCGTGGCCGCATGTGTTAACGCGGAAACCATCGAGGTGCCACCATCGGCCTGCAACTCCTCCACAAACCTCTCCGCCTTCTTCCGCGAGGCATCGTCATTGAGCGAGATGCCACGCGTGAAGCAAGACTCGACGTCATCGCTGAAGGTAAGAATGCCATAGCGTAGGCGCTCCGGGCGGTTCGGCAGCACGAGCAGGATGTTGCTCATCTGAGCGCGGAGCTTTTGGATGCGCGAGCCGATGGCCATGCTGCCGCTCACATCGAGGATGAAGAGCAAGCCGTTGCCCTCGACCTTCACGCCATAAAAAGATTCCATGTCGATCATGGACTCATCGACTGGCTTAACGAGCGCCTCAGCTTTAAGGAACTCCTCAAAGTCTGCAGCAGGGTGCATCTTGAAGTCGATCTTCTCGCGATTGGCCGCCAGCCAATCGGCCCATTGCTTGCCCGGCTCCTTGTCGAAATACCTACCAGTGATCCGATAAAGCCCACAGGCCGCACGATGACCGATGGCCTGATCCTTTACCTGCGGAATGAGAGCCTCAACAGCCTTCAAATGACGCATACCTCCAAGCGCCTCAGCTGCAGAGGCACGGATGACATGCGGATAATCCAACTGCAGCAGCGCGCCGATGCGTGTGACGACCCTCTCGGGATTGTCCTCGAACTGGCCGAGCCCCAATGCAGCCATCGCGATGCGTTCCGGTGCCTTCACCTTGGCAGGCTCACCCTTCGCTTGCTCGATCACCTGCCAAAACAACCCGCGAGACTCCAGCAGGCGAATGCCAGTGAAGAAGAGCAGCGTGTCATCAGCGCAGTTAGGATGCTTCAGCAGCCAATCGGCCAGTGTTTTGCGTCCGGGAGCCATCACTGGCCATGCGGCGACCAACTCCGTGAGGCGTGCCTTGATGCCTCCCCCAACACGGTTGCTTTGCACTGCGTCGAGCACGAGCTGCGCAGCCTTTTCAGTCGTGAGGTCTTTCAGCCCCACAAGCGCCTCCTGCTTCCTGTCACGAATGCCTTTCGTGATCTTCTTGAGGAGTTCTGCCTCGTCTTGCACGGCATGCAAGGAATGGACGAAAACATACAAGATCAGCAAAATCAGGCGTTTCATACGAAGAAAGGGGTGGTGCGTAAGGTCATGATGCGCTTTCCCCGCCGCCTTGCCACATGAGGATGGTTGAACTAATGACACGAGTCTGGCTTTTTGCCTGCAATTTTATGACTCTCTCAAATCCTTGGTTCCTCGCTGCCCTGCTCGCCATCTTGGGCGTGTTCCATCTCGATCTGCTCGCCACGCTGCTGAATCTCTCGCGTTACCGCCTACCGCTGCCGCAGCGGCTGAAGGATGTGTTTGATGATGAGACAGTCAAAAAAGCAGCCGAATATGCGGGCCGCTCAGCCCGAGTCGATTTGATTCGCGATGCCTTCCTCCTCGCCGTGCTCATCGGCGTATGGTGGAGCGGTGGCTTTGCCTGGCTGGATGTGCAGGTACGCTCTTGGGGACTCAGCACTCTTTGGATAAATGTAGTATCCATCAGTGGGATCGTGCTGTGTAGAGCGTTGCTCGCACTCCCCTTCGAAGCATGGGAAACTTTTGGAGTGGAAGCAGAGTTCGGTTTCAATCGCACGACACCGGCCACTTTTATCGGCGACCGCTTGAAGGGGCTCTTGCTGATGCTTTTGCTCGGCGTGCCGCTGCTGACTTTGGTTCTGTGGTTCTTCCAAACCCAGCCGCTGGCGGCTCTATGGGCTTGGATATGCATGTCTGCTTTTAGCCTCATCATGGCGTGGTTGGCCCCGCGGGTGCTCATGCCTCTCTTCATGAAGTTCACGCCCCTGAGAGACGGCACGTTGCGCACAGCGATCCTTGAGCTCGCAGAACGTTTAAAGTTCCCCGTGGCCGATGTGTTCGTCGTAGACGGTTCACGCCGGACCTCGAAAGCGAACGCTTTCTTTGCGGGTTTTGGCAAAACGAAACGCATCGCCCTGTTTGACACCTTGATCACAAAGCACAACGAGGACGAACTTCTGGCCGTGCTTGCGCATGAAATCGGCCATTGCAAGTTACGCCATGTGCCTGTGCAGATCGCCCTCGGGCTGGTGGAATCCGCACTCATGTTCTGGCTGCTGCACCTCGCGCTGGGCTCGCCGGCCTTTTTCGAGGCTTTTGGTGTCAGTGGCCGACCACTGGGCCTCGGACTGCTATTTTTCACCCTGCTCTACCAGCCGGCTGGACTGCTGCTTGGGCTGTTTTCCAGCGCCATGAGCCGCAGGCATGAGTTTCAAGCGGATGCCTTTGCAGCCAAAGCCTGCAATGCCGCCCCTCTGATGAAAGCGCTAAGGAAACTATCCGTGGAAAACTTAGCCCATCCACAGCCTCACCCGCTCACCATTGCCCTCCGCTACTCCCACCCACCCCTTGGCGAGCGCCTCGCGGCACTCGAAAGACTCCTCTGATTTTTCCTCATTGTGAAAAAAAAGCCTTGGAAACCCGTAAAGTCTACAGTCACACCCTACAAAATCATGAAAAGCCCCCTGCGAGCTTCTCTCCCCTTCTTTTTCACCTTTGCCCTCGCCTCCGCCTCTTCTGCGGTGGATTTTGTGAAGGACGTGCAACCTATTTTCGAGGCGAAATGCCTCGAGTGTCACAACCCTAACAAGGTAAAGGGCAAATTGCTCATGGACACCGCAGCGAACCTTCTGAAAGGCGGAGAGAGCGGTGCCGGCTTGATCGCGGGTAAGCCTGAAAAAAGTCTCATCGTCGAACGAATGGTATTACCCAAGGATCATGACGACATCATGCCCCCTAAAGGTGGTCCGCTCGCGGCATCTGAGATCAACACCATCAAGCAGTGGATCGCTGAAGGGGCCAAATGGCCTCAAGACGTTGCTTTGCGCTACAAATCTGCCGAGGAGCTCAAGTCTCTTGCCGACCTTCAGGCCAAACTGCCAACACTCAAGCGCATTGAAATTCTTCCAGAGAAGTTCTCTCTCGAAACCAAGCGTGATAACCATCGCGTGATTGTTTTTGCCACGTTTCAAGACGCTACCACGAAGGACGTGACGAGCCTGTGTGATCTTACCATTGCTGACACCAAGATTGCAGCGCTCAACGGTTTGAATCTCAAGCCTGTGGCCGACTCTGGAGCCACGGAACTCACAGCCAAGCTCGGCTCTCACACGGTGAAAGCACCTATCGAGGTCAAAGGAGGCCAGCAGGATCGGCCAATTTCCTTCCGTCTCGACTGCATGCCCGTCTTCATGCGCGGCGGTTGCAATCAGGGAGGCTGCCATGGTGCTGCCCGCGGTAAAGACGGTTTTCGGACCTCACTTTTTGGTATGGATCCAGCCGGGGACTTCATCCGCATCACCCGTGAGATGCCGGGTCGCCGCCTCAACCTTGCCATCCCAGAGGAAAGCGCCCTCATTGAGAAAGCTGTCGGTGCGGTGCCTCATTCAGGCAATCAGTGCTTCGAACCCGATTCAGCCTACTACAAAACGCTCATTGAGTGGATCACCAACGGTGCCCCAGATGATAAACCGGACGTAGCCAAATGCACCGGCATCGAGGTTTTCCCGAAGCAAATCGTGCTCGAAGGAAAAAACGCCACCCAGCAGATCACCGTTCGCGCCACCTATTCCGACGGCAGTGATCGTGACGTGACGAATCTCGCCCTCTTCATGTCGAACAATGATCCGACTGCCGCCATCAATAAGGAAGGCCTCGTGACCTCCGGTGAACGCGGCGCGGCCTTCATGCTTGCCCGTTTTGATGTGTATAGCACTGTCTCTCAAGTGCTCGTCATCCCTGAAAAGCTGGAATACACGCGCCCCCAACTTGCTGAGGCAAATTACATCGACACGCACGTCAACGAGAAGCTGCACAAGCTGCGCATCTTGCCTTCCGGAGTCTGCACTGACCAAGAATTCATCCGCCGACTCTATATCGACGTGGCTGGCATCTACCCGAGCGCTGAAGAAACCCGCAAATTTCTCGCCGACACCAGCCCGACAAAACGGGAGGCTCTTGTCGATGTTCTGCTCGAGCGCAAAGAGTTCACGGAGATGTGGGTGATGAAGTTTGCCGAACTCCTGCAGATCCGTTCTTCCATCAATAACAATCAGCCGCCCTTCTATAAGAACGCGCTTCTCTACTACAACTGGCTGTCCGACCGCATCGCTCGCAACGTGCCGCTCAACCAGATCGTCATCGAACTGCTCTCTTCCACCGGCGGCACCGTCAGCAATCCCGCGGTGAATTTCTACCAAACCGAGCTCGACCAGCTTAAGCTTACCGAGAACGTCGCCCAAGTCTTTATGGGCATGCGCATCCAGTGTGCTCAGTGCCATAACCATCCGTTCGACCGCTGGACGATGGACGACTATTACGGATTCAAGGCCTTCTTCAGCCAGATCGGCCGCAAGCAGACCGATGACCCGCAAGAGGTCATTGTGTACAACAGCAAAGGAGGCGAATCACGCCACTTCCTGACCAACGCGGTGATGAAGCCTAAATTTCTCGGCGGGGAGACGCCCGAGCTAAAACCCGGTGAGGATCGTCGTAAAGTACTGGCTGAATGGCTCGCCTCACCACGCAATCCCTTTTTCGCACGCAATATTTCAAACATCATTTGGGCGCACTTCACCGGTGTCGGCGTTGTGGAGCCTGTCGATGATGTGCGTGTTTCCAACCCACCTTCGAACCCTGAATTGCTCGATGAAATGGCCGCCAAGCTGACCGAATACAATTACGACTTCCGCAAGCTTGTGAGAGACATCTGCGTCTCCAAGACTTACCAGCGCAGCACAAAGGTCAATGAGACGAACGCAGGCGACAAACGTAATTTCTCCCACGCGCAAGTTCGTCGCGTGCGGGCCGAAGTTCTACTCGATGCCATCTCCCAGATCACCGAAACGCCGAACAAGTTCCAAGGATTGCCCCTTGGGGCCCGTGCAGTGCAAATCGCAGATGGTGCGACCTCCACCTACTTTCTCACCACTTTTGGCCGCGCCAAGCGAGAGTCGGTCTGCTCCTGCGAAGTTAAGATGGAGCCCACCCTTTCCCAGGCTCTTCATCTCATGAACGGTGATGCTGTCAATGATCGCATCAAGCAAGGGCGTGTGGTCGCGAAGATGCTCCAAGAGAAAAAATCCGACAGAGAGATTGTCGAAGATCTGTTTCTTCGCGTTTTTGGGCGACTACCCGTCGAGAAAGAATGGACCGCTGTCCAACAAGCTATTGTCGCCGCACCTGACGCGCGTCAAGCCGCGCTCGAAGATCTCTTTTGGGCCTTGTTGAACTCGAAGGAGTTCTTCTTCAATCACTGATGTGGATGCGATAGTCTCCGAAGAAGTCGTTTCTTGAAAGCAGCGCCTGAGAAAGTCGGCGTTCGGAAACATCTTCGAAGCTTATGTTTTACCATATGACGTCCATGAGACATCACGAAGACTGGGTATTCCATTTTCAAAAACCTTTCCAAAACCTCTGATGCTTTTTATCCGGCCGTCCACCCCAGCATCATCAGAATAAGGCTTGTAGTGTTGAAAATGGAATGGAGAAGCATGGGGGCAAGCAGGCATCCGGTCACCTCATAAGCGATGCAGAAAAAAAGCGCCAACACCCATAAAGGCAGTAAACTACCTGTATGCATGTGAATGATCGCAAAGAAAAGGCCTGACAGCAATGCAGCAAACGGAGCGTCGGTGTAGCGTTTCAGGACTCCGTAAATGAAGCCGCGAAAGAGCGTCTCCTCGGCTACTGGAGCCACTACGGACGCTGCTAGAACAATTAACACGCGCAGCAGAGCGTCATCTGTCTGCACAAAAGCACGCACCAACTCCTGCTCACGGACGCCAGGTGCTAGACGCTGAATCCAGTCGTTCGATAAAATCGCCGCTGAGCCCACCAAAACAAACATAGGCATCAACGTCAGCAGGATGTTAATGCACAGTGACCTCCAGCGCACAAAGCTTAAGCCAAAGAGTTCCACAGGATGCAAATGACGCACATGCACTAGGTATGCCAGCAGGACACAGCACAGCAGGAGCTGGAAAAAGATGCCCGATGCCACCTCATTCACACCCGGAACAGGTGCAGGATTCGCCGACACCCCAGCAAGCGGCTGCATGATGCCCGCGAGCAGCAGAGCCAAGCCTGCGGTCATGGCCAAAAGATCGGCTTCACCATATTGGCGCGAAGTGACCAAGCCTTCATAGTTCCAAGCCGCCTCAGGCCGCATGAGACGCAGCCATTTATAGCCCAGTAAACCGAGAAAAAATGCCAGCCCTGCAATGCAGGTAAAGTCTTGCAGCACAGCGATGTTGGCGATGTCCGGCATGTGCGGGCTCAGCGTGCGTAACTGCTGGAAAGATAATACGGAATGCCAGGCTGCAAACGCGGCAGGACGGCACTGCCACCAAGGTTCAACTCCACCTTGGAAGCGGCCTTACCAGTGCTGAGAGCCGCCTCAACAAGCCCTAGAACATCAAAAAAGTGATTTTCCTGTTTGTAGCGAATCACAGCAGCACCCGGAGCCTTACCCAGTTCTCGCGCCAAAACGCGGGCGTCTTCGATATAGCCGATCTGGTCCACAAGCTTTGCTGCCAGCGCCTCGCGGGCGGTAACCACACGACCATCGGCCACAGTGCTTTTGAGCAATTCCTTTGGCTGCCTACGGGCCTCACTCACAATGCCCAAAAAGCGGTCATACATTTGCAAAACAAGATTCTGAATGTAGACCCTCTCATCATCACGCATCGGCCGGGCTCCGCTAAGGCTGTCTTTGAATGCACCGCTTGTAAAAGTGTTCATGCCTAGGCCCACTTTTCCAAAGAGGTCCGCGTAATTGATCGATTCCATGATCACACCGATGCTGCCGGTTAGCGTTGTCTCGCTGGCAATAATTTGGGTGGCCCCACAGGCTACATAATAACCACCACTGGCAGCTACGGAGTCCATGTGGACGACCACCGGCTTCACTCCAGAAGCTTTCTTCACAGCATGGTAGAGCACATCGCTGGCCGTCACCTCACCTCCAGGTGAGTTGATGCGCAGCACGATGGCCTTCACCTCCGCGTCGGTCGTCGCCTGCTCCAGTTGGCGTTTCAAATGGTCAATGCTGGGCATTGCCGCTGAGAACAGACCCTCTGTGGAAAACGACGAGATGACGCCCTCGAGATCGATTTGCACGATTTTGGCCGTTGAATGGTCCTTGGCAGTCTCAAGGAGGTGTTCACGAAGCTTCGCAATAGGCTTAGCTGCCATGGACAGCGCCGCGCCCGTCTGCGAACTGCCAGAGAGCATGGCAAACTGACCCAGGTTGAAGGCAAGGCTGATGAACAGCAGGAAAATCACAAAGGCGAGAAGGCAACCGTGTTTTTTGCTCATGAGTTCAATGCTAATGCGTAGCACCAAGGCTTCAACCTTGGTTTCCGATTCGATTCACGCTGCACCTGCATCAAAGCTGCCTTTGATTGGGTTCAGTAATTGAGGGCCTTGAGCTCCGGGAGGGTGAACTGGCCGTTTTTGCGGATCAAGCGGCCATCGAACCAAATTTCACCACCCCCATATTCTGGGCGCTGGATGTTCACAAGATCCCAGTGCACTTGGCTGCGGTTCCCATTGTCGGCTGGACCTTCGTAAGCCTGTCCAGGAGTGAAATGGAAGCTGCCGGCGATCTTCTCATCGAACAAGATGTCACGCATGGGCTCCTTGATCTCGCGATTGAAGGCAATCGCAAACTCTCCGATGTAGCGAGCCCCTTTGTCACTGTCGAAGATCTTGTTGATGGCCGCCGTGTTGTTTGAGGTGGCTTTCACGATCCTACCCCTGCTGAATTCAAGCTTCACGCTGTCAAAGGCGATGCCTTGGTAAATGGACGGTGCATTGTAGCTGATAACGCCCTCGACACTGTCCTTTACTGGTGCAGAGAAGCACTCTCCGTCTGGAATATTGTGACTACCGCCGCAGTAGATGGACTTGAGGCCTTTGAGACTGAAACGCAAGTCAGTGCCAAGCCCCTTGATATGCACAGCGCTTGTCTTATCCATCAGTTTCTGCAGAGCCTTCATGGCCGGTTCCAGCGCAGCATAGTCGAGCAGACACACACGGAAGAAAAAGTCTTCAAAGGCCTGCGTGCTCATCCCAGCTTGCTGCGCCATGCTCGGATTTGGCCATCGCAAAACCACCCAACGCGTCTTGCCCACCCGCCAATTCTGCACCGGACGCAGTTTCCTCATTGCCATCTTCATTTTCTCAGGCGGCACATCACTGCTCTCAGTGATGTTGTGACTGCCTCGAACCGCGATGTAGCACTGGGTTTGCTTCATCAATGCCAGATTGTTTTTAGCGATGAGATCATACTGATGCTCGTCCGCATGAAGCATTTGTTCCCGCGTGATCACAGCATCGTTAAGACGCACCATTGGTTTTCCACCCGCCGCCACAACCTCGCGGATTAACGACTGACCGACAGTAGCGGGCACGTCAAAAAGATCGATCCAGACAAAGTCACCTTTTTTGACCTTGGTGGAATAGCGGACTAATTGGCGGGAGAGGGCGTCGATGCGAGGGTCGTGCATAGGCATAATGATAGTGCCTAGCAACGCGTTGGCGCAAAGCAGATTTTTCTCTGAGCAAAGGCATGCAAGGCACACATGGCCTCCCTATATGTGACAAACCATCCATCCCGACGGGCGGCGTGTAGAACGACACTTCAATCAATCTGCCACGCGTCGGTTCAAGAAAGGGTAGCTGCCCACGATCTCACAGATCGTCGTCTGCATTCGGCAGTCGTCCTTCATGATGGTCTGAAGCATCTGGTCAACGATGATGTGGTCATAGCCATCAAGCTGGCGACACAGGGCATAAGCTAGCAGCTTTTCGGTGAGGTTACGGGCAAGGTCAGTTCGGCGCGAGGAAATGAGAGCCTTGAGTTCTTTGGGCGAAGAGAACTGCTTACCACCGGGAAGTTCACCCACCGCGTCAATTCGGCCGCCTGACTCATCCCGATCCCGCCAGCGGCCGATGGCGTCAAAGTTCTCCAAA
>JAFMIR010000098.1 GCA_017853885.1 Prosthecobacter sp. | reverse complement strand
AATCATGCCTGCCGCCCCTGACATCTCCGAATCCGAATGGGTCATCATGGAAGCCCTTTGGGAATCTTCTCCACAAACCGCCTCCGAGGTCACCAAGACGCTCCGCGCCTCCATGAATTGGGCCGAGAACACCGTCCGTACGCTCCTCACCCGCCTCGTCGAAAAGGGAGCGCTCAAGACCAGCGAGAACGCCTCCGGCACCCGCACCTACCTCCCCGCGGTGAAACGCGAGACCTGCGTGAGGGCCGAAAGCCAGTCCTTCCTCGACCGCATCTTCGGCGGCGCGGCGAAGCCGCTGCTCGTCCACTTCGCGCAAAACTCCAAGCTCACCGCCGAGGAGATCAAGGAACTCAAAAAGCTCCTCGACCAGCAGCTAAACTCATAACCCCGTCATGAACACGCTCACGACCTTCTTCGACTGGCTCCTCACCGCCAGCTTTCGAGCCTGCGTGCTCACGCTGGTGGTGCTCGGTGTGCAGCTCATCTTCCGCAAACAACTCGGCGCACGCGCTCGATATGCGTTGTGGCTTCCGGTGCTCATTGTGCTGCTTACCCCCGTGCTGCCGCAGTGCCGCTGGAGCCTCGAAAACTTGTTCGTGAAGGCCCCGCAGGCCGTTTCGATGCCTCAAACGGTTCCCGCAGCTCAGATGGCAGTTTCGCTGCCATCGGTCGAAATCACCACTCCGATGCCCAAAGCCATCGATTGGCCTCGAATCGGCCTTTTTGCCTGGATGAGCGTTTCAGCCGCCTTGTTGTTCTTCGGTGCTTTTTCGTTCTTCCGCACGCTTCGGCGTTTTCAGCGCTCCAAGGGCACTTTGAGTGATGAAACGACCGCGTTGATCCAGCAAATCGCCCGCGAAGTCGGCTTGAAGCACGCGCCGCGCGTGTGGTGCAGCAGCGCCATCACGAGTCCGGCGGTCACCGGCTTTTTCAGACCGGTGTTACTGCTCCCGGCGAACTTTGATCAGTCCTTCACCACGCCTGAGGCACGACTCATCCTCCAGCACGAGCTCACGCATGTGAAACGCCACGACCTGCCGCTCAATGCGCTGCTGTGCACACTCATGGCCCTGCATTGGTTCAATCCGCTGCTGTGGCTGGCCTTTTACAAAGTCCGGCTCGACCGCGAGGCCGCTTGCGATGCGCAGGTGCTCGAAAACGCCCCGCCCCAGCGCCGCGTCGAATACGGCCATGCCTTGCTGAAGGCCGAAACGGCCTTCACGCCGCTCCAGCTCAGTCTTGGCTTCGTCGGACTCTTCCAGTCCGGCGACGCACTTCGTTCCCGCATCCAGTCCATCGCCCACCACCAACCATCCCACCCCGCCATGAAACTCATCACCCTTGCCAGCATCGGCCTGCTCACCTTCCTCGGCATCACCCGCGCCGAGGAGCCCTCCAACGTCATCGGCAAAACGGAATTCCGTCCCGGCGACAGCATCCGCATCACGAATGTGCAGCGCGGCGACGACTTCCTCACCGTCACCGCCGAGTATGAGCTCGCCAGCGAGCCAGAGGCGCGCATTTCGCTGCATGTCACCTCCAGCAAGAACATCGGTTGGACCGGCAGCGCTGCATCCCAGTCCAAAAACATCACCAAAGGCAAGGGCAGCGTCACACTGCATCACCCATCCGTCGGTGAAGGCATGCCGCACGTATCATTTTACCCGGCCAAAGGCGGCAGTGTCTTCGGCGGTGTCTATTTCGGCACGGAGCAAGAGGCCGCGGCCTCACGCAAAATGAGCGCCAGCACGCCCGCCTCGCCCGCTTCATATCTCGAAGACAAGCTGCAAAAGATCGTCTTCCCGCAGATTCAGTTCCGAGATGCCACCGTGACCGAGGCGGTCGATTACTTTCGCATGAAGAGCCGCGATCTGGATCCGTCCGGCCCTGAAAGCCCGTCCAAGGGTGTGAACATCGTTGTCCGCGGCGCGCAGAGCAGCAGCGCAAAGATCACGCTGGACCTGAAGCAGGTCCCGCTCGGCGAAGCCCTCAAATACACCGCCGAACTCGCCGGCATGGAAGTGCGTGTGGAGTCCTTCGCCATTCTCCTTCTTCCCAAAGGCTCCGCCACGGCAGGCCACGCGCAAACAACTGTGCCACAAGCCGGTTCGTCGATCATTTTCCCGAACATCAGCTTCACCGACGCGACGCTGGACGAGGCGCTGCACTACATCCGCATCAAATCACGTGACATCGATCCGTCGAAGAACGGCGTGAACATCGTGCAAAAGCCCGACGCTGCGACGGACGCCAAAATCACCCTCAGTCTGCGCAATGTGCCGGTGAACGAAGCGCTGCGCTACCTCGCCGAGCTCACGGGCAACAAGCTCACCACCGAAGGCAACACCTTCATCGTAGCCCCGGCTAAATAAGCCGGTTATTGCGCATGGCCGGCTTTCGCGCCAAAGCAGCCGCATGACCACCCCTGAACTCACCCAGCGCCTTCGCGAAAACGCGTGGATCGGCGATGCTGTGCTGGAGCTCTACGTGCGCTCCCACATCCTGCGCACGCATGGCAAAGTCGATGCGGAGATGAAGACGCGCTTCACCTGCAACCAGTTCCTCTCCTGCCACGGCAATCCCACGGCCGTGGAGGCCGAGATCGGCGTCCTTTATCAAAAAGAAGGCCTCGAAGCCGCCTTCGCGTGGATTCGCGAAACGCTCGAGCCGCTGTTCTTGAAGCAGGAAGCCAAGCGAGCACGCAAATCGTAGCGATTTGCCGGCCTACGCTCTCAGCGTGGCCAGCTTCGCCGCGCTTTCTTTCCAATCGACCTCGTGCGGCAGCCGTTTGGACAAAGCTGCGAGCGCAGCCGTCACTCCGGCGGCTTCACCCATCGCCACGGAGTTGCCCGTAACGCGGTAGCTGGCATGCGCGATGAAATCGCCGCTGATGTTGCGGCCGGCCATCATGAGGCCATCGACATCTTTGGCGATGAGCGCACGCAGCGGGATGTCGTAGGGTTTCGTTTTGATGCCAGCGTTGTGATAGGCGGCCTTCTTGTTGTTCTCCGCACTCAGGGCATGGATGTCCACGCTGAAAGTCGCACGCACGACGGCATCGTCATAGCGGGCACCGGCGATGACGTCGTCCTTGTTCACGACATAACGTCCTTTGATGCGCCTGCCGTCGCGCACGCCGATCTGCTCGGCGGTGGCGGCGATTTGCAGGCCTTCCCAAGCCCCGCCGAGCTTGCGCAGGCCGTTGACGATCTTGTGCATCTCCGCGCGGGCCTGCACGGTGGCCTCGGTGATCTTCGCTGCGTCAAAGCATGGCACGCCGTATTGGTGATTCATCATCACGAGCAGCAAATCATCCCGCACCTGCCACAGCGTCGGCTTCGAGTAAGACGGGAAGTGCCCGGTGCGCTCGATTTCCTTCAGCAGCGCGTCTTTGGCGATACCGTCGGCCTTGCTGGGATCGGACTTGTGAATGTAGGGAGCCAAAGCGGCGGCATCTTTGCAAACGAGCAGTGCATTGAGCGACATCGGCTGGCAGGGGCAAGAATCCGACTCGCCGTATTCGAAGCTGCATCCAGCGAGCGCGCCGAGATCGCCATCGCCGGTCGTATCGATGAAAACGGGCGCACGCCAAGCCTGGCGGCCGCTTTTCGACTCGGTGACGATCGTGGTGAGGCGCTGGCCTTCGCGATACGCGGCGCTCACGCGGGTGTGGAGCTGAAACTTCACGCCCGCTTCGACAAACATCTCCTCCAGCAGCAGCTTCATGCCCTCCGGTTCGTAGCAGATGCTCTTCAGGCTCGTGCCGCGGCGCATGTCGCGCTCGTCGAGGCGTTTGAGCAGCTCTTGATTGAAGCCCGGTTTGTCGAAGTCGAGCAAGTAGCCGAGCAAACCCGCCGTCCACACGCCACCGAGGCAGCCACGCCATTCAAACACGCGCACCTTCGCTCCCGCACGCGCCGCGGTGATCGCCGCGGCGATGCCCGCAGGTCCCGCGCCGCACACGATGACGTCTGCGTCCTCCACGAGCGGTAAATCGCGTGCTCCTTCGTGAAACTGGCCCGCGATGGCCTTTTCGACCTGCTGGGCATTCATGACGCCCGGCGTGACGAGGGCACCGGAAAAGGCGGCGCGTAGAAAAGAGCGGCGTTTCAGGTCGTTGGTGATG
>JAFMIR010000027.1 GCA_017853885.1 Prosthecobacter sp. | reverse complement strand
CTCACCCCAGAACAGGGCTTCGCCTTGTTCAACGACCTCAAAGGCAAAAAGTAAGGACTCGGATCCTCTCGGCGACTCACGGAAGCCATTCCAAACACCCTCTGCGATGTTTCACGATCTCTACGACTACCTCTACCACGACGCCCCCACTGGCGGCATTCCGCTAAAGGGCACCGGTATCGTGCTGGGAATCGCTTTGATCGTATCGCACGCGTGGGTGCTCATGAATGGAGAGAAGATGAAGGCTTTCCTGAAGAACTTTCCGCGCACCTTCAAGTGGGGCGTGATCCTTATGGCCATCTCCCTGCTCTGGGCGCTGTTTCTGCTGTCGAACATGGACATGGGTGAGTTTTACAATATGCGCCGCGTCTTCATGCTTATCGTCGCCGCCGGCGCGGTGGGCATGATGGTCTTTGTTCCCGAATTCCTCGCTGTGCGGGCGCTCGGCTGTCTCATGCTGTTAGCCGCCAGCCCTGTGCTTTACGCCGCCTTCATGCAACCGCAGACCAGCCGCCTGCTACTCCCCATCTTGGCTTATGCATGGATCATCGCGGGCATGTACTTTGTCGGCATGCCCTTCCTGATGCGGGATGGCATCACTTGGCTCACCGCGAAACCGACCCGCTGGAATATGGCCGTGTATGGCGGCATCGGTTACGGCGTGCTGCTACTCCTCACGGCCATCGTTTCATATTGATGACCGGCCCATGAAATCGCCACCTCGCGTGCTCGTCATTCGCGGCGGGGCCATTGGGGATTTCATCCTCACCCTTCCCGCTATGCGTCTGCTTCGGGAGATGATCCCGAATTGCCACCTCGAGGTCATGGGCTATCTTAGCATCGCCTCGCTCGCGCAATCCGCCGGCCTTGCCGACAGCGTGCGCAGCCTCGACCACCGCACGATGGCGGCTCTCTTCGCCAAAAACGCCCCCATTGATGAAGCGCTCGCGGAGCACCTGAAGAGCTTCAATCTCATCGTCAGCTACCTCTTCGATCCCGACGGCCACTTCCGTGCCAGCATGGAACGCATCGGCGTGCAAACCCTCATCGAGTGCTCCCATCGCGTGCAGCCTGATCAAGGTCACGCCTCCCGCCAACTTGCGAAACCCCTAGAAAAGCTGGCCCTGTTCCTAGAGGACATCCATCTCCAAGCCGCATACTTTGAGCGTCGCGAGGTCATTCCAAGCCGTCTTGCCATCCACCTCGGCAGCGGCTCGGAAAAGAAAAACTGGCCGCTCGAACGCTGGCTGGCTCTTGCGAATGATTTTCGTGATCACGAGGTCATTTTCATCACCGGTGAGGCAGAGCAGGACCGCGGTGTTTGTAGTTCGGGCTTTAGCCCGCTCATCACAAACTGGCACTCGCTGCCACTGCCCGAGCTTGCAGGCCGTTTGAGCACCTGCGCCGCGTTCTTGGGCCACGACAGCGGTATCTCGCACCTCGCCGCCGCGTGCGGCGTGCCTTCGCTGCTGCTGTTTGGGCCCACCGATCCGGCCGTGTGGGCACCGCCGCAGCCCTGGATTACCATCCTTCGCGCTGAAAATGGCGACCTCGCCTCCCTCGAGGAGCAGCAAGTAAAATGGGCCGCTCGGCAAGTTGTGTCGAAAACGCAGCGTGCTAATCAGGTCGCTATCAAACCTTCGTCAGAAGTGAGAAGTCACACGTGAGAGGTGGATGGGCCGTCTGACTCTTCCTATTTCTCATATCTGACTTTTCACATTGCCAGCTTCGCCAACCATGTCCGACATCCAACAACCCGAACGATTCCGTACCATTCTCATCCTTGGCGCTCCAGGTAGCGGCAAGGGCACCCAGGGCAAGGTGCTGGGGTCCATCCCACGCTTTCATCACCTCGCCTGTGGCGATGTATTTCGTTCACTCGATACCCGCACACCACTCGGGCAGAAGTTTGTCGAATACTCCAGCCGTGGTGAACTCGTGCCGGATGACGTCACTGTGGCGCTCTGGCATGCGAATGTCCGCCAGCGTGTGGACGCCCACCTCTTCAAACCGGAGATCGACTTCCTTGTGCTTGATGGCATTCCGCGCAATGTGGAGCAGGCAAAGCATATGGAGACTCACATCGAGGTTCTTAAAGTCTTCCATCTCTCCTGCCCGGATCGCACCGAGTTGGCTCGTCGCCTTCGGAAACGTGCCCTGAAGGACAATCGTTTTGACGACGCCAACGAGGCGGTCATTCAGCAGCGTTTCGCCACCTACGAGGCTGAGACCAAGCCTATCCTCGACTACTACAAAGGCGATCGCGTCGCTCCCATCGACGCCTCACAAGCGCCTGCAAAAGTCCTCTACGACATCCTCGCCGGTATCATGACCCTCGACGCTTGGAAAGAGTTGGAGAAGATGAAAATCTGATGCGCGTCCTTTTCATCGGCACTGGAGAGATCGGCCTTCCATCTTTGGAGTGGCTCATCCAAACGCCCAAGCATGAGGTCGTTGGAGTCATCACCCAGCCAGACAAGCCTGTCGGCCGCAAGCAGGTGCTCACGCCTCCTCAAATCAAGGTCCGCGCCCTCGCCGCAGGATTGCCCGTTTTTCAGCCACTGAAAATCCGAAACGCTGCCGAGGAACTGAAAGCCTTCCACGCTGATATCGCCGTAGTCGTCGCTTACGGTCAGATCCTCTCCCGCACCGTGCTCGACGTGCCGCCGCTCGGCTGCCTGAATATCCACGCCTCTCTTTTACCCCGTCATCGCGGTGCCGCGCCGATCCAGGCCGCCATCCGCGATGGCGATAGCGAGACTGGCATCACGATCATGTTCATGGATGAGGGCCTCGACACAGGTGACATGCTCCTCAAGCACATGTTGCCCATCACAGCCTACGACACCGGGGGCAGCCTGCACGACAAACTTGCCCTCCTCGCGCCGTCCACTCTTGAAGCCGCCCTCGACCTCATCGCCGCAGGCAACCCACCGCGTGAAAAGCAGGATGAGGCCCAAGTCACTCACGTCCGTAAGCTCACGCGACAGGACGGCAAGCTTGACTGGTCGAAGACCGCTGCCGAGCTCGAACGCCTCGTGCGAGCCTTCATGCCATGGCCAGGCACGCATTGCCTGCTTGAGGGCGGCCAATTAAAAATTCACCGCGCCTGCATCGAAAACGCCGACACATGCCCCGCACCCGGCACCATCGTCCGCGCCGATGCCAGCGGCATCCTCGTAAGCTGCGGTAAGGGCCTTCTTAACCTCCTCGAAGTTCAGGCCGAAGGAGGTAAACGCCTCCCCGCCGCCGATTTCCTCTGTGGCCATCCGCTTGAGCCGGGAGCGAAGCTCGCGTAGCACTCACCATGCTTCGCGCCTTCCAAGACGCCCGTCCTGAAACGGCCATCGTGCTCGGCTCCGGCCTAGGAGCCGCCGCCGAAGCCTTTGGCATCGAAGGCGAGGTGCCTTACGATCAAGTGCCGGGACTCAGCGCTTCCACCGTGCCAGGTCATGCAGGCCGTTTCATGCTCGGAAGGCAGAATGGAAAGGCCATCCTGATCGCACAAGGTCGCCGTCATCTCTACGAAGGTCTCAGCGCCCGTGAAGTGACCGCCAGCATTCGTTTCATGCACGAGATCGGTGTGCGTCGTGTCGTGCTCACCAATGCCGCCGGCGCCATTCACGACTCATTTCACGTCGGCGGGCTTATGCTGATCACCGATCATCTCAATCTGCAAGGCGCCACCCCCCTGCTTGGCGGCCCGCACTTTCATGACATGAGCGAGGTGTACTCGTCCTCGCTGCGCGAACGCTTGCTCGCCGCAGCACGAGAGCAGCTTATCAGCCTGCATCAGGGCGTGTATGCCGCGCTGCTCGGGCCGCAGTATGAGACGCCCGCGGAGATTCGCATGCTGCGCACGCTCGGAGCCGATGCCGTCGGTATGTCCACCGTGCCGGAGGCCATCCAAGCGCGAGCACTCGGCATGGAGGTGGCGGGTATCTCCATGCTCACGAATTGGGCCGCAGGTCTCAAACCGCAGAAACTACATCATGCTGAGGTTGTCGAGGTCGGCAAAGCCGCGAGTGCCGACCTCGCCAAGCTGCTGAAAGCCGCGCTGTGACACGCTCCCCATGATCTCCTCCCAAATCGCCGCTGTCTTCCGTGAGAACCGCGTGCCATGCATTGCGCTGAACCTCATCGTCATCACGCTGGTGGGCAGTTACTATCAAGTTCCAGCGGTCGCGGCGGTGTGGGAGGCGGTAGGGGCGTTCAAGCTAAGGTTGGCGTGTGTGTTTTCGTTAGGCTCTACCATCTTTGTGGCGGCTCTGCTGCCCTCGCTGGTTCAGTTTGTGATGGGCACCCTGCCTCCGGAAGGCCGCTGGAAGCGTGTGGGGCTGCTTTCGCTGTTTTGGGGTTATCGCGGCATAGAGATTGATTTGTTTTACCAGTTGCAGGGATGGCTCTTTGGCACGGGAAACGATGCCACGACGCTCCTCAAAAAAGTAGCGGTGGACCAGTTTGTGATGAGCCCGATCTGGTTTGTGCCTACCGTGCTCATCGCGATGCGCTGGGTGGACATGGGCGGTTCGTGGACACGCACACGAGCCTCGCTCACGCGTGACTTTTGGACACGCACCTGCCCCGCCGTGATGGTAACGAACTGGCTGGTGTGGATTCCCACGCTCGCACTGGTTTACAGCCTGCCGCCCGCCTTGCAGTTTCCGCTCTTCTCTGTGGTCATGTGCTTCTTCATCCTCATCGTAACGCTGTTGGCACGCGAGGATCAGCGCAGCATCAAGTAGTGTTTCGTCTTACCGTGCTTCTGCTTGTTGGTCAGCGGCGGCAGATCGAGGTGGAAAAAGTGGCGCAACATTTTCGTGTGATGCTTCAAAACGACCTTCGCGGCCTCCTTGAGAGCCATCCAGCGTTTCCACGGATGATCAGGCGCAAGCACGACATGCCGCAACAAGCTCAGCCACTCCACATAAGCCCGTGAGATGTCTCCCTCGGCGATGCCTGCCTTCATCTCAGCCGTGCCGGAACGCTCGGGATGCAGCATGGCATCGAGCAACTCGGCCGCGCCTTCGCCGTAATCAACCGGCAGGCCGTTTTCGAGATACCCATGATGATTGATGAACCCATAGGTGCCTCGACACACGGCCGCGAGCCGCTCCGAACCGCAATCCTGCGGCAGATCAAACTTCGAACCGCTGCGCAGATTCGCCATATGATGCACGAGTTCATCCGCGGGATAGCTATCATCCTCCAACGCGGCCACAACTGCCAGACCCTCGCCATGCTGAAAAAAGCTGAAGATCTCGCCACGACGCGTCGGCACACCATCGGCATCGATGAGTCCGAGCGTGCGCCATGCATGAATCGGTGAACCGGGTCGCGGCTCGCGATCCGCAGTCGTTGAGGCATCAGGCGCATGGATGCCCGTTTCATTTTTTACGACAATGCTGCGTTCCCGCGGATGAAAGAGCCGCTTCCCGTGGCTGTCCTCGTAAGCCATGACCTCCACCTGAGCGAGGTCAAAGCAGGCAAATACTAGGTTCTCCTTCTGTACCGTGCCAATAAACTCCGGCACAACGTCTTGAATGACTTCTTCGACATTCGAGAGGATGGCCTTCGCGAGCTCACCGGCATGCAGGATGGTGATTTCCTCCAGTGGCACCATCTCCGCCTTGCGCGGCAATTTAAGCAGACGCCGAATCGATTTCGTGGGTTTGATCAGCTCACCCTCCGGCGTGCCAAGGCTGATTTCGACACCATACGTCACCTCTTTTTCGCGACGGATCTTCCCTACGCGACCGATGCCATGCGCAAACTTCGCAACGAATGCCGGAACCCTTAGTGTGGCGTGAACGCAGCTGAGCGGCACGCGTTGCATGGCGTATTTGTGCTTTCGCTCCCACTCGCCGGTGGAGTTCCAAATCTGCTTCTCGGTGGCTTCAAGGCCGAAAAGAGCTTTCTCGACCTCAGGAGGCATTTGGGAGGCATTTTCCTCCAATCCGAGCAGCGGTGGCACTTTGGCAAAAAGACGCTCAGCAAAGTGTTTCGCGGCCGCAAAGGGGTTTTCCTGCTTCAATGCCGCATGCTTCATTACCCGCAAAAAGATCGGCCAAGCTAGCAGGTCGCTGCGATGAAGCTTCGCAGGCCTTGCATCGAAGATCGAAGGACTGTCTCGGCTCGTGATGACATGACCTTTGTCATCAAGCCCGCGTCGTCCGGCACGGCCATACATTTGCAGCAGCTCATCCGGCGCGAGTTTGTGCTCGCTACGACCATCGTGGAAGGTCGTGCCGGCAACGTGAACGCTGCGCACGGAGAAATTGATGCCGGCGGCAAGTCCCATCGTCGCCACGATGACGCGAAGCTGGCCCGCCTTCGCCAACGGCTCGATCACACCAGCCCTTGCTCCATATGAAAGCCCGCTGTGGTGGAAGGCAATACGCCGCTCGATGAGCATGACAAGGTCCTTGCCACACACGGCGCGCTGCTCAGGAGTGAGCTCCAGCGGATCTCCCATCGGCAGGTCGGCAGCAAGACGTCGTGCGATGGACTCGGCTTCCTTGCGTCGCGGTGCGAAGATGAGCAACGGAGCCAAGTCCGCGAGCATCACGGCAGCCGCGAAGCGTGGCCAGTAGTTCTCGAATTGCTTCTGACGCTGCGGCAGCGCCTCGATGGGCGCTTCCTCAAGCGGCACAGGTCGTTCCTTCGTCAAAACCACCTCGGCTTTCCGATTGAGCGAGCGCATCCACGCCACCACATCCTCCGGATTGGCCACCGAACCGCTGAGCAGCAACAAACGGGTGTTCGAAGGCGCCAGGGCGATGGCCGCCTCGTAGTTTGCACCGCGAGCATGGTCAGAGATCATTTGATACTCATCGATCACAAGCAATGCAGGGCCTTCGCCACGCACGAGAGGCTCGAGCTGGGTCTCAAGCGTCGCCACCACAACCGGCGCATTGACATTCTCCGCGATGTCGCCCGTGGCGATGCCGACATTCCACTTCGCATCCTTCCACTCGGCGTATTTGTCATTCGCCAATGCCCGCGTTGGCACGGTATAGATGGCCTGGCCTTGCAGATGCCTCCCCTGATGCATCAGCTCAAAGATGTAGGTCTTCCCTGCCCCAGTGGGTGCGCTCACGACGACATCCGTGCCCGCACGCAGCAGATTCACCGCCTGGTGCTGCCAGGGATCGGGAAGTTTGAGCTGGTTGAGGGATGGCAGCATGTTATTCACACCGTGCCCGCTGGTTACGAACAACTTCTGCCTCGCGCAACCAAGGTTTATACCACGCCCGGGCTTGAATCCATTCCACGGCGCGGTATCGCAAACAACATGGATTGCCGTCAGGATGAGATCGTCTCCAGCCTCATGACCTCGTATTGCGAGGCCGGAGGGATCAATCATGTCGATTGTGGGAACCTACCGTCGAAGCGGGCTATCGCGTCCCTGTGTGAGGATCTGCTGCATGTGCTCTTTCCTGGTTTTTTCTCCGAGGAGGCGGTGTCGGCGGACGAACTGCAACTCATGACGCATGAGCTCGTGGCGGGTATTCGTCAGCGGTTGAACATCGAAGTGCGCCGCACGGTGCGCCTGAATCCTGACGCGGCATCCGCCGACAGTGAGGCGCTCGTCTGCCGCTTCATGCTGTCGCTGCCCAAGGTGCGGGCGCTGCTGCAAACGGATGTGGAGGCTGCTTTTGAGGGTGATCCAGCCGCACAGAGCTTTGAAGAGATTATCTTGGCTTATCCAGGCTTGGAGGCAATTGCCATCCAACGTGCGGCTCATGTTCTCTATAAAGAAAACGTTCCATTGATTCCACGCATGATGACAGAGTGGGCGCATGGCCGCACAGGCATCGACATCCATCCCGGCGCAGAGATCGGTACGCACTTTTTCATCGATCACGGCACTGGCGTGGTGATTGGCGAAACGGCTCAGCTCGGCAATCACGTCAAACTTTATCAAGGTGTGGGCCTCGTAGCCCGCTCACTGGCCGCAGGGCAGGCACTGCGTGGCAAGAAACGTCATCCGACGCTGGAAGATCATGTCACCGTGTATGCCAACGCCACCATTGTGGGCGGCGATACGGTGATCGGAACCCGCAGCACCATCGGCGCGAATGTTTTCATCCTTGAATCCGTGCCGCCGGACATGCTGTATGCGCTGGGTGAGCAGTCGCATCAGGTGAAGGAGAAAAAGAAGAAGTGACATGAACATGCTGAGTCCCTCGCAGCTCTTTTTTGATTTCACCGCCTCACCAAAGCGAGCCCCCATCCGCTCGTTGAGGGAGTTTGCGCCCGCGCCGGAGCCAAAGCGCGAGATCGAGCAGATTGGCTTGCGCGATGAGGAGCTGGAATCCAAGGCTGGAGCCTGGTTAGAGCAGCTCGGCATGCCGGGTGCTAGGAAACTGCTGCGTGTCGAGTGGAACGCACGGTTGCGCAGCACCGCAGGCTATGCGCACTACCCTCACTGGCGTATCGAGCTGAATCCACGGCTGCGTGATTTCGAAGGTCAGGTGGAGCGCACGTTGAAACACGAGCTGGCGCATTTGATTGCCTATCATCGCAGCGGCCGCCGCATCGAGCCGCATGGCACGGAGTGGCGGCTAGCCTGCGCCGACCTTGGCATTGCCGATGAACGGGCTCGGCACACGCTGCCACTGCCGCGCAAGGAAGTAGAGCGGAAGCTGATCTACGTGTGTCCCTCCTGCCAACAAGTGGCACGACGTGTGAAACGCTTCCGCCAACCGACTGCCTGCAAAAAGTGCTGTGACGCGCATGCGGGCGGTGTCTTTGACGATCGATTCAAATACCGTCTCATTTCCAAAGAAGGCTGAAGCCTCAAAATGGCAGGTCGTCATCCCGCACCATGATTCTTGGCTTTTCCGGTCTCAGTGATGTGCGTCCGCCGTTTCGCTTCCGAAAGGGCTCAAACACGATGTCGCTTCCATCGACCTTCATTTGATAGACCATGCGCAGCAGCTCGCCGAGGCGGCCTTTTGGAAAACCGGCCTTGTTCGCAAACCATGCGAGATACTCTGCGGGAATGTCAAAAATGGGAGCACCCTCCGGAGGAAAGTGCTGCGGCCCAAATTTGCCAAAGGGCATATGCGTGCGGCCGATCTCCTCAAGGTCGTGTCGCATGCGTTCGGCAAGATTGCTCATGTGACAGCTCCTTTAACGATGGCGCAAATCCTCCGCAATCATCCTTTGCGCGACGGCGGCTTTGCGCGAAGAAAACCGGTCCCCGATGACCGACCTCCTCCAGCACCCGCTCTGCCATGCCAACGACCTCGGCAAGGCCATCCCGCCACACGAATTTGGTGTATCCGTGTGTCTGCCTTTATGGAAACATGTGATCGGCTATGAGGAAAAAGACCCTGAAGTCCTCGGCCGTTTCCAAAGCGGTTATCCGCGCTTCTGCTGTCCGCCTGCCATCACCTCGCTGTTCGCCATGGCAGAGCGTGAGTTTGCCAAGCAAGGCGAGCGCTGCCTCGTTTTTCCAAGGCTCGTGCATGCGCAGCGCTGCATCGACTTCATCCAGACAGGCCGCACCACCGCGTGGACGAACGAAAGGCTTGGCGTGGCCATTTTTCCTGCTGCAGCGTACGATGAAGCGCGGCGCTTCTGGCGCTTTTGTGGCGAATGCGTGAGCACCCGCCAGGCGGCGGACGCGCTCGGCACGCATCCCACCGAAGTCAGCGCGATGGAGGGCCATGAGGCCAATCAAACCATCCGCGCCCGCATTGCCTCGCTCGCCGGACAGCAGCCGGAGGATGTGTTTCTCTTCCCAAGTGGCATGGCGGCCAATTACGCAGTGCACCGAATGCTCACCACGCTCTTTCCGGGCCGGAAGACCGCCCAGCTGGACTTTCCCTATGTTGATGTGTTGAAGCTGCAGCAGCGTTTCGGCAGCGGAGCGCACTTTCTGCCGATGATCCAAGAGAGCGAGTATGACGATCTGCGAAGGTTGCTGAAGGGCGAGGTTCTCGCGGGCCTGTTTTGCGAGGCGCCAAGCAATCCGCTGCTTCGATGTGTGGACTTTGAACGCCTGCTGGAGATCCGAGCCGCCACACAACCGGACACACCGATCATCGTCGATGACACTATTTCCACGGTGGTGCATGCCGATGCTCACCGCGTGGCCGATGTGGTTACCACCAGCCTAACCAAGAGCTTTTCTGGCCAGAGTGATGTGCTCGCCGGCAGCGTCGTGCTGAACCGCCGCTCGCCGCATCACGCTGCGTTCTCCGCCTTTCTGCTGGCGAACGCCGATCACGAATTGTGGCGTGGCGATGCGACCGCATTGGAGCAAAACAGCCGTAACTTCAAGGAGCGCGCCAAACGCATGAGCCACAACGCCACGGCGCTCGCCGAGCACCTACGTGCTCATCCGGCTGTCGATCGAGTATGGCATGCCAAGCTCGATGGCGGCCACGGTTACGAATTCATCCGTCGCGAACAGGGCGGCCATGGCTGCCTATTCTCCTTCACGCTGAAAAAACCCGAAACACGCAGCCAGCCCATGTATGATGCACTGCGCGTCACCAAAGGTCCCAGTCTCGGCACGAACTTCACCCTCGCCTGCCCTTACACCCTCCTTGCGCACTACGACGAACTGCCCTGGGTGGAAAGCGTCGGCGTGAGCCGCTGGCTCCTACGCGTCTCCGCCGGCCTCGAAGAGACCGCCGACCTCATCGCACGGTTTGACGAGGCCATCGCGGCTTAGCCCATACATGGCTTGCCAAAGCGACGGTCTTTGCGGCATCATGAGCGTATGACCACGCCAACCCCTGCGAGGCTGCTGCCTGTCTTTCTATTTAACGGAGGTTACATCGCCATCGCGGCGGCGCTTTCGGTTTCGCGGAAGAATGGGGAGTTCATCTTCTACATCGTGATCATGCTCGCGCTCATCGCCGTGATGAGCCTCGTGCATCGTCGAGTACGGCTGACGACGGGCTTGCTGTGGGCTTTTTCCATATGGGGGATGGCGCACATGGCCGGCGGGCTCACCCCGCTACCCACTGGGTGGCCCTACAATGGCGAGCAAGCCGTGCTCTACAGTTGGTGGCTCATCCCGCAATGGCTGAAGTATGATCAAATCGTCCACGCCTACGGCTTCGGCATTACCACATGGCTCTGCTGGCACATCCTTCGAAACACACTGCGCCAACCAGATGGCGGCGCGGTACGGCCCACTTTGGGCATGCTCACGCTCTGCGCCGCCGCCGGCATGGGTTTTGGCGCGTTGAACGAGGTGCTGGAGTTCATCGCTGTGCTCACCATCCCGAACACCAACGTCGGCGGTTACGAAAACACCGCTTGGGACATGGTGTCCAATCTCGTCGGCTCTACGATCGTCGCTATGTTGATCCGTTTGACGTTCAAGTCGGTCACAAAGTGAGCGCTAGTGAACCTGCACCCAAACCTACGCATTCTGTTGCGGATCATTCATCGGCATCGAGACTGAAATGCCTCGATCTCATTCCTCATTGGGATCGAAGGCTGAGCGCCTGCTTTCAGCGTTGCCAAAGCTCCGGCGGCATTCGCGAAGGCAATGTCACCCGAAACGGCGAACACACCCGCGAAGGTGTCTCCCGCGCCTACCGTGTCCAGCGGAGTGATTTTTGGTGGTGGAAAAGCCTCCACCTGATCCGCGGTCATGAGGATCGTGCTCGCTGCACCGCGAGTTAGGATAAGTTGGCGGCAATTTGCGCGCTTGAAATCACCATCTGGCATGAGTTTGGCCGCTTCACCCTCATTCACAATCAGTACATCGACCTCGAAGCGGTCCGTCAAAAAGGCCTCGCTCAATGGCGAAGGATTGAGAATGACCTTCACACCCATTTCCCGTGCGATGGCCGCCGCGCGGCGCACCACCGGCAGTGGACACTCAAGCTGAAGCAGCAGGGCATCGGCTCGGCGGATGAGTTCTGCATGCTTGTCGATGTCCGCCACCGTAATCGCATGATTCGCGCCCGGATTCACAATGATCGAGTTCTCGCCCTCATCATCCACCGCGATGAAAGCACTACCTGTCGGCATTTCGGAGCGCACAACGCCCGTGGTATCGATTCGCTCGGCTTTCAGCGCCTCGATGTAGCGTGTGCCAAAATCATCTATCCCCACGCAGCCAATCATCGCCACGCATCCGCCTGCCCGCGCGGCGGCGACTGCCTGATTGGCTCCTTTGCCACCAAAACACGTCCACATATGACTCGACATCAGCGTTTCACCCGGTCCGGGAATATGTGGTACACGCCATGTGTGATCCACATTTAGCGAACCGACAACGGTAATGCGGAGGCGTTGTGTTCCCATCATTTACCCGCTTTTGGAGGTTCAACACTGAGCTGCACAATAGCCTCGCGCACACGAGCCGCCTGTCCCGGGCTCATGATGAGGAAGCGATGCTTGCCAGCGCCTTTCTTCGCCGGGCGAAACAGAGTCGCCGCATCATCTTCGACGGTAATGTTGCCAGAAGGTGAAAGGTCAAAGTAGCCGCGGTCCGGGTAAACGGCATACAGCACCGAAGTCGGATCCCAAGTTGGGCGATCATGAGGTGGCGGGCTGTAGAGATAGTAGGCTTCCTTGAGCGGATGCTGTGGCATGTATTGGAGATCCTGCTCGATGACAACATGCGGAAACGCCGCCGCCACGCCAATCTCATAGCCGCTCCACACCATCTGCGTCGGCCATTCTTTCGCGAGCTTCTGTGCGGCAGGCACATCGAGCTTTACATTGTACTCGAGATGCCGCGTATCGAAGCCCACCGTCTGAAACGCGCCGGCCATGAGGCTGAGTGCCTTCACCTTCTTCGCAATAAGCTCCTTCGCCTCCGCATCGTCCATCAGGCGCGCCAGATTCGTGAAAAAGCCCACCTGCGCGATGGTGACGCTGCCATCTGGCTGCCTCGCGAGGATGTCTTTGATCAAACCACCGGCCTCCGGTGCATCCGCGCCGCTTTTGAGATCATGCGGATACTTGTCGGCCAGTAGATTGAACTTCCCCGCCTCCTTCGCCGCACCATCTCGCACCACGCCGATGGGCGTGTCCGGGTATCCGTAGAGCGTGTTCACCGCATCCACGAAAGCCGCCGCCTGCGGATGATCCTTCGTGACCGTGACTGCAAGCAGTTGACAGGCCCCACGCTTTTGCAGGCTGTGAATCATGCACAGCGCCATCAGGTCATCGACGTCGTTGCCCATATCCGTGTCTAAAATGAGTCGCACGGGTTCCACGCGTGCCATGACAAAGGACGAATGCAGAATGAGAAAAAACAGGAGATGCTTCATGGTTTCGGAGGTTGGATGGTGAGATGGACGATGGCTTCCAGCACACGACTTTGCTGCACGGAGTTCAAGGTGAGAAAACGGTCGCGTTTGCTGCCTTGGCCGTTTTTCACGGGAATGAAGTGCGTGAAGCCGTCATCGAGCACTTTGATACGCCCGGGCTCGGAAAGGCCGAAGAACCCGCGTTCGGGATACACGGCCCACAGAACGCTGCTCTCGTCCCAGCACGGCCGATCGTGCTGCGGACCGCTGTGAAGCAAATAGGCTTCTTTGACGAGGTGATGCGGCAGGTAGTCGAGATCTTGTTGGATGACCCCGCGCGGAAACGGCAACGCCTCGCCGATCTCGAAGCCGCTCCACACGATGGGCACTTCGTCGGGCCACTGATCAGCCACGGCCTGCATGTAGCCAATGCCGTTGATGACATTCGCTTCGAGGTGGTAGTTCGTACGGTTACAAAACGCGAACGCACCGGCCATGATCGAAAGCGCCTTCACTTTCTGCTTTACCAAATCGAGGCCGCCGGGTGATTTCAGTAAGTTCGCTAGGTTCGATGCAATGCCGACGCTAATGATCGTCACGCTGTGATCCGGCTGCGCCATCAAAAGCTCGCGAATCAGCTCGACGGCGTCTTTTGCGTCCTCGTTGCGCTTCAAATCATGCGGGTAATGCGGTGAATCGGCGAGCTTAAGGTATTTGCTTTCGCGATGCTGCGCTTTTGCATCCCGCGTGACTCCGATGGGTAAGTCTGGACGGCCGTGAAACGTGTTCTGCGCATCCACAAAACTCGCCGTCAGCGGATGGTTCTTCGAAACGGTCACACCTAGAAAATCACAGGCCCCGCGGTGCGCGAGCGTGTGGCACATCGCCAGCGCCAGCACGTCGTCGACATCGCCGGTGATGTCTGTGTCGAAAATGATCTTCGGCTTCTCGGCGAGAAGCGCGTGGCACCAAGCAAGGAGACAGAGAAAAACATATCGCATGTGCAAAATAACCTAACGACACCTAACGAGCTCTTTTCCAAGGCAATTAGGATCTGGAAACACAAGATGGACCTGACCAAAAGCTCGGTTGACGCCCCCGGTTTGAGGATTACTCTCGCGACCCCACGGACGCATCAACGAATCATGATTCGTCCATATATATCATCTACACGCCTATCACCATGTCCCGTAGTTTCATTTTCTCGTCCGAGTCCGTCGGCGAAGGCCATCCTGACAAAGTTTGCGACACCATCTCCGATGCCATCCTCGACGCCTGCCTCGCTGTGGACAAAACCAGCCGCGTGGCCTGCGAAACCTTTGCAAAGAGCAACATTGTGGTCGTCGGCGGTGAGATCACCATTCCGAAGCTCCAAAACAAGAAGCTTGGCACCACGAAGCCGATCGATGAGGTCATCAACATTGGCAAAGTCATTCGTGAGGCTGTGCGTGGCATCGGTTACACAAACGACGACGATGTGTTCCATGCCGACAAACTCTTCATCAACAACTACCTCACCATTCAGAGCCCCGATATCGCGCAAGGTGTCGATGCCGCCGCCGCCGAGGGCAAGAAACACGCAGAGCAGGGTGCTGGCGACCAAGGTATCATGTTTGGCTACGCCTGTGATGAGACCCCGGAATTGATGCCCGCGCCGATCATGTTCGCCCACCGGCTCGGCCGTGAGCTGACCCGCATCCGCAAAGCCGGCAAGCTGGCCAAATGGCTGCGCCCTGACGCGAAGAGCCAAGTCTCCGTCGAATACATCGATGGCAAACCCACCCGCATCGTAAACGTCGTCATCTCCACGCAGCACGCAGAAAGCGCCACGCACAAAGAAATCGAGAAGTTCTGCATCGAGCAGGTTATCAAAAAAGTGCTGCCGAAGAGCATGTTGACCAAGGATACCGAGTATCTCATCAACCCGACCGGCAAATTCGTCGTCGGCGGACCTCAGGGAGACAGCGGTCTCACGGGCCGTAAGATCATCGTGGACACCTATGGTGGTATGGGCCGTCACGGTGGGGGGGCTTTCTCTGGTAAAGATCCTTCCAAAGTGGACCGCAGTGCTGCCTATATGGGCCGCTGGGTGGCTAAGAACGTTGTCGCTGCGGGCCTTGCGGCGCGCTGCGAAGTGCAGTTCGCCTATGCCATCGGTCATCCGAAGCCAGTCAGTGTTCACATCGATACCTTTGGCACCGGATCCGTCAGCGATGACAAGATCCTCGCCGCCGTGCTCAAAGTCTTCTCCTTCAAACCCGCCGATATCGTGAAGCAGCTCAACCTGCTGCGCCCGATTTACGGCAAGAGCACCAACTACGGTCACTTCGGCAAATCCGACGCCGACCTCACTTGGGAGGCCACCAACAAGGCCGACGCGCTCAAGAAGGCGGTGAAATAACCTGCATTCCAAAGCATCTCGAAGCCGCGCAGCACCCCTGTGCGGCTTTTTGCTGGCCGCAAAGCCTCAGCAGGCCACCATGCCCTCGCCTGAAGCTTGTGAAAAGATTCACAATCTGATTGCCGCTCCCCGGTGAGGGGCGTAGTTCTCGCGCTCCCCAAACCTTCCCCGAACGCCGCCATGGTCGCCCCTGTAGAAAACACGCTCGCCGCCTACGACTCGAAGATCGAGGGCAATGTCATTTTCACAAAGCTCGACGCTGCCATCAACTGGATGCGCAAGAACTCCATGTGGCCAATGCCCATGGGCCTTGCCTGCTGTGCCATCGAAATGATGGCGGCGGCTTGCAGCCGCTACGACCTGAGCCGCTTTGGGGCCGAAGTGATGCGCTTTTCGCCCCGCCAAGCCGATGTGATGATCGTGGCTGGAACGGTAACTTATAAAATGGCCCTCGCCGTGAAGCGCATCTGGGACCAAATGCCTGAGCCAAAATGGTGTATCGCCATGGGGGCCTGCGCCAGCAGCGGTGGCATGTACCGAAGCTACGCCGTACTCCAAGGCATCGACCAACTCATCCCGGTGGACATTTACATCTCCGGCTGCCCACCGCGCCCAGAGGCGCTTCTTGAGGGCCTCATGCGCCTCCAGCGCAAAATCGAGACTGAACACTCCTTCGTTGAACAGAAGAAGGAGCTGATTGCTGAACTGACCGCATAATCTTCCCTCTTCCCGCCATGAATGCCGTTCAGATGGTTGAAGCCTTGAAGCAAAAATTCGGCGCCGCCGTGCTCGAAACGAAGGAATTTCGTGATGAGCAGACGGTTGTCGTCACACTCGAAAGCGCCAAGCCGCTGCTCAAATACTGCCGCGACGAACTGGCTTTCGACTACCTCGTCGATGTCTCCAGCCTGGATTACATGGGCAAAGAGCCTCGTTTTGAGATGGTGTATGAGATTTACGGCTATGGCCATCATCAGCACCTCCGCGTGCGGGCTGCCGTGGCCGAGGATGTGGAAGTCCCAACCGTCAGCGACATCTGGCCAACCGCTGACTGGCATGAGCGCGAGGTGTATGACATGATGGGCATCACATTCAGCGGTCATCCGGATCTGCGTCGCATTCTCATGTGGGAAGGCTATCCCTACTTCCCGCTGCGGAAAGATTTCCCCCTCGAAGGCAAGCCCAGCGAGATGCCTGATGTCGGCTTCACCAAAGTTGCTCCAATGGCTGATGGCCCCTTCGTCACGAGTGCCGGCAACGGCGATACCGTCACGCGCGAGCCGCGCTCGCGTCGTCCGATCGAGTAAGTTGTCGTAACTCATTGGAGGCCAGATGCAGTGGCTGGCTCAGCACACCTTCTGTCTTCCGACCTCTCACTCTGACGCTGCCCGTCTGCCAGAAAGACCTCCCTACACCTCGCGTTCCCATCTTCTCATCCATATCATGACACGCACCCACCTCACCACCGCGCTCGGCTTGGCGCTTGCCACAGCCGCTTTTTCCGCTGAATCCACTGACTGGGCCAAGTTCCGTGGCCCGGCAGGAAATGGAGCCGTTCCTGCTCTCGCCGGAGCCAAATGGAGCCTCAAAGAAGTCTGGAAATCGCCCACGAACCTCGGCTTCAGCAGCTTCGCCGTCGCAGGCGGCAGGGCTTACACGATCGTCACCGGCGAGACCGATGGCAACACCGGCGAAATGATCGCCTGCTACAACGCCGCCAGCGGCAAAGAAGTCTGGAGCAAGCCCCTCAGCGTCATCCCAAAGTATGACGGCGGCGGCGATGCCGGCACCGGCGACAACAAAGGTGGCGATGGCTCCCGCAGCACGCCCGTGATCGATGGCGATAAAGTGTATGTCATCGACAGCCTCCTACATGTCTTCGCCTTCGATGCTGCCACCGGCAAAGCCGTGTGGGATCATGACGTGATGAAAGAAAACAAGGGTGAAATGATCAAGTGGCAGAACGCCGCCTCCCCACTCATCGATGGCGACATCCTCATGCTCGCCGGCGGCGGCAAAGGTCAGGCACTCATCGGTTTGAACAAGAACACCGGGAAAGTGGTGTGGAAGGGCGAGGACGACAAGATGACCCACGCCACTCCGATCATCGCCGACATCCTCGGCGTGCATCAGGCCATCTTTTTCACTCAGACCGGCCTCGTCGGCGTCGAGCCGAAAAAAGGTGAAGTTCTTTGGCGTGCCGAGTTCCCCTACAAAGTCAGCACCGCCGCCTCGCCGGTCGTGTTTGAAGACATCGTGTATTGCAGCGCCGGTTACGGCGTCGGTGCTGGGGCCTTCAAGCTCAGCAAAAAAGGCAGCAAGCTCTCCGCCGAGCAGATCTGGCGTCGTGAAAACGAGTGCTTCAACCACTGGAGCACGCCCGTCGTGAAGGACGGCTACCTCTATGGCATGTTCAGCTTCAAGGAGTATGGCAGCGGCCCGCTCGCCTGCGTGGACATCCGCACCGGCAAGGACATGTGGAAAGAAGGCGGCTTCGGCCCCGGCCAAGTCATTCTTGTCGGAGACCAAGTCGTCGCCACCAGCGACAAAGGCGAAGTCGTCGTCGCCGCCGCCAATCCTGAAAAATACAGCGAAGTGGCCCGCAAAGACGTGCTCGAAGGCAAAGTGTGGAGCTATCCCGTTCTCGCCGGTGGCAAAATCTACGCCCGCAGCACCAAAGAAGGTGTCTGCCTTGACGTGAACTGATTCATCTCTGACCTCTTCTTCAGGCCCATGAGTCCGGAATGGCTCATGGGCCTTGGTTTTTTTCCTCAACCGACAGCTTCTTGCCCCAGCGACGTTTTTTGAGCCTCCCACCATGCAAACCATGCTTAAGACCAAACTCTCCCTCTTCATGTTTCTCCAGTATTTCATCTGGAGCACTTGGTATATGACCCTCGGGGCTTACTTGGGCACCTTGAGCTTCAGCGGGCAGCAGATTGGGCTCGCGTATGGCGCGTTTGCTTGGGGAGCGATCGTTTCACCGTTCATCGTTGGACTCATCGCAGATCGCTACTTCGCCTCGGAGAAGATCATCGCTGTGCTCGGTGTGGTGGGCGGGTTGGTCATGCTCTGCATGCCGCAGTTCAAGACTTTTGGTGCGTTTTATCCGATGCTCATCCTCTACTGCACACTTTACGCGCCCACGCTCGCTTTGGGCAACTCCGTCTCAATGACGCACCTCGCCGATACAAAGAAGGATTTCCCCTTTGTGAAGATTTTCTCTGCTGTGGGCTGGATCGCAGGCGGCGTGGTGCTCAGCCTCGTCAAAGGCGAGCAGTCACCGCTGCAATACTACCTTGCAGGCGGCACCTCGATGGTTTTCGGCGTCTTCTCCCTCACGCTGCCGCACACGCCGCCGCGTAAAAAAGGCCAAGACATCTCGCTAGGCGAGGTCTTGGGCCTCGACGCCCTTGCGCTGCTGAAGAAGCCCGCCTTCGCCATCTTCATCCTTTGCATGTTCCTCATCTGCATCCCGCTGTACTTCTACTTTGTAAATCTCGGCACCTACCTGACCCAGCTCAAGTGGGAGGACATGGCCGGCAAGATGACGCTCGCTCAGATCTCCGACATTGTTTTCCTCATCCTAATGCCAGTGATGCTCAAGAAGCTCGGTTACAAGAAAACCATCTTCCTCGGCATTGCCGCTTGGATCACACGCTACTTCCTGCTTAGCGCCAGCGCCTCAAGCACTGGAACCGTTCTCATTTTCGCTGCCATCCTGCTCCATGGCATCTGCTACGACTTCCTCTTCATCGCTGGCCAACTCTACGTCGATGCCGAGGCGAACGAGCGCATCCGTGGCGCGGCACAAGGGCTAATCGCCATCATCCTTTGGGGCTTTGGTTCGCTCTTCGGCACCTATCTAGCCGGCTCTGTGATGGAGGCCAACAAGCTTGCCATGCCAAAAGGCGATCTCGCGCATGATTGGGCTGCCATTTGGAGCACCCCCGCTTGGATCGCCGTTGGCGTGCTGGTGCTGTTTCTCATCTTCTTCCGCAATCCTAGCGCCAAAAGCGAGGCTTCATAACCTCGAGGTTGTTCATGGTTCCAGAACCACTTCAGTGCTCACCATGGCGCCGCGTTGGTCAAGGATGGAAACATACCAACTGTTGGCTCCGGCGGGCGGTTTGGCAGCCGTGATGGTGCCGCCTTGGATCGTCGCAGGTAGAATGATCCATTTTCGCTTCGAGCGCAGCCCGCTATCGGTGGTGTAGTTGAGTTTGGCTTCCTTCAGCGGAACACTGCTGGAGCAGGAAACGACCACCTGCTCGCCTTGAATCTGCGGTTTGCTAGGCACTGGCAACGCCGCTCCGCCACGACACTTTGAATCAATGAAGAGCCCAATCTCCTGCGGCGCCCAGCCTGGCGGATGACCATGCGGCATGTTCACCTCGATGCGGATATGTTTCTCCCCAGGGACCACCGCAAAGCTCTTCATGTAGCTGTCGAGCACGTAATGAACGTCGTTCGTGCCATTCACGAAAAAGATGGGGACACGACAGCGCGGCAGCAGACTCCCGGGATCATACTCCTTCACCCATAAGGCGCGATGCTCAGCGTCCAGTTTGTCAATGCTCGGCTTCTGCACGGACTCGCCTTCATGCAGGAAGCCGCAGCCGTAAACTGGCACAGCCGCTTTAAAGCGATCATCCAGCGATGCCACGAGGCACGTCGTGTAGCCTCCCCAGCTGATCCCAGTGACGGCAGTATGCTCCGCATCGACTTCTGGAAAGCTGCGCAACAGAGAATGCGCCCGCATCACACTCGCTGCGGCATGGAAAGGCCAATCATCGCTCGTGTCAGGTGTCCGGATGCAGTCGAACTTCTCCGCGTGACCATGCGGCGGGCCGCCATTGGCCAGACGTGTGCGCACACCACGGTGGCCGTTGCCGATGGCCATGCCTATCTTGGGATCAAATTCAGGCTCAGGCGGACGCGAGCCGTTCAAATCCATCGCGATGACCGCGTAACCTCGCTTGGCCCACAGATGCACCCAATCTGCGAAGGCCGTGCCTCCGCCGCCGTGGATGCACACGACACCGGGGAACTTCGTGCCCGGCTTCACCTCCATCCCAAGCGTCAGCGGCGAGGCATAGAATGCGAAAACCTCGGTGTCGTGTCCTTGATACTTCTCGCCCGAATAGGTCAACGAATGCACCGGCTGGTCTTGCCGCAGCCATTTCATGGTAGGCACCGTGTTTTTGAGTGCTTGCAGATCCCATGGGCCAACTTTCTCAGCATTGGCGACAGCGGTAGTGAAAAGGAACAGCAGCAGGAACTTCATGGCAGGCGTCACAAAACGCCCGGGGCATCTTTGTCTGTCATTCAATCGGTTCCGCCCCGTTAAGGTCTGCGCCTTGCTGCTGGTCCCGCTAACGTTTGACTCAGCAAGGCGTGGCCAGACATCTGCAATGCGCTGTGCAGCTCGAATCGATTCCTTGGATTCGAATGCCTTTGGAAAGCCAAAACGCGCCCAGCCTTTCGACTGGACGCGTTTTGGGTTTTGGGGGGGTGATTGACAAAGGCGGAACAGGGTGTCCGCGCTCCGATAGTTAATAGCGGTAGTGCTCCGTCTTGTAAGGGCCTTCGACAGGCACGCCGATGTAGTCGGCTTGATCCTTGGTGAGGACCGTGAGCTTCACGCCGATCTTCGCAAGGTGGAGGCGAGCGACTTCTTCGTCGAGTTTCTTGGGCAAAACGGTCACGCCGACTTCGCGGGTGTCTTTGGTGGCCCAGAGTTCCATCTGCGCGAGGCACTGGTTGGTGAAACTGTTGCTCATCACGAAGCTCGGGTGGCCGGTGGCGCAGCCGAGGTTCACGAGGCGGCCTTCGGCGAGCATGAAGATGCTGTTGCCGGCCGGGAAGGTGTACTTGTCCACCTGCGGTTTGATGTTCAGGCGCTTCACATCCTTACGCGCGTTGAGCTTGTCCACCTGAATCTCGTTGTCGAAGTGGCCGATGTTGCAGACGATGGCTTGGTCCTTCATCTTCTCCATGTGCTCGAGGCGGATGATGTCCTTGTTGCCGGTGGTGGTGACGTAGATATCGCCCCAGCCGAGGGTGTCTTCAATGGGCATGACGCGGAAGCCTTCCATGGCGGCCTGAAGGGCGCACACGGGGTCGATCTCGGTCACGACGACTTGAGCGCCCATGCCGCGGAGGGCGAAGGCGCAGCCTTTACCCACGTCGCCATAGCCGCAGACGACGCCGACCTTGCCGGCGATCATGACGTCGGTGGCACGCTTGATGCCGTCGAGGAGGGATTCGCGGCAGCCGTAGAGGTTGTCGAATTTGGACTTCGTGACGCTGTCGTTCACGTTGATGGCGGGGAAGAGCAGCTTGCCGGCCTTTGCCATTTCATAGAGGCGATGCACGCCGGTGGTGGTCTCTTCGGAGACGCCCTTCAGGTCCTTAACGATCTCGTGGAAGATACCGGGCTGTTTCTTGGCGATGTCCTTCAGGAGATCCTTGATGACCTTCACCTCGTGGTTGTCAGAGGGAGAATCGACCCACTTGTCGCCGTTTTCCATTTCGTAGCCCTTATGAATGAGGAGGGTCACGTCGCCACCGTCATCGACGATGAGCTGCGGGCCTTTGTTGCCGGGGAACATGATGGCCTGCCAAGTACACCACCAGTATTCTTCGAGCGTCTCTCCCTTCCACGCAAAAACGGGCGTCCCCGTAGCGGCGATGCCAGCAGCAGCATGGTCCTGGGTGGAGAAAATGTTGCAGGACGCCCAGCGGACATCAGCACCGAGTTCCTTCAGTGTCTCGATGAGCACGCCGGTCTGGATGGTCATGTGCAGGGAGCCGGTGATGCGGACGCCAGCGAGGGGCTTTTTCGGTCCGTACTTCTCGCGGGTGGCCATGAGGCCGGGCATTTCGCTCTCGGCGATGGTGAGTTCCTTGCGGCCGAAATCGGCGAGGGCGATGTCTTTGACTTTGTAGTCGCTCATAGTGAGTGGGCGTGGGTGGGTTCAGGTTTGGAGCCTGAAACGATTCAAATCAACGTATCAGGATGCGTTGATATGTTTCAGAATAGCTCAAGAGTCAAATGAGGATTGCCTTGACCTAACATTGTTCTAACGCCGCCCATTTACACGAAGCTATGAGGGGCATGTAACTGATGACCCTATCAGGGCCCCTTCAGCAGGCTCAACATGCTTGGGCTGAAACTCCTTCGCGGAGCAGAGACAAGGCTGTTGCAGGCCTGCCACACTGCAGCGCAGTGGCATCGAAATCATCAGCCGCGACTTGGCAGAGGGGTTTGCCATCTGTCTCGCCTCTAAGCTCACTGCGTGATCTTGAAGTCGGCACGCAGAGTGCTTAGCCTCTGGGTAACCCCCCAAACCCCTAACCATGCGGCAATCTTTTTTCGTCTGCCTCGCAGGCATTGTGTCCAGCCTTCACGCTGCCCCCTACAACCTGGAACCAGCTTGGACCAAACTCGAATTTCCTGACTGTCCCGTCGTTTACACTCACACGGGAGGCGATAAACCCGTCCAAGTCATCGCTCTGCAACGAGGCTTGATCCAAGTGCTCCCAGATGATCGCAACAGCCATGAGTCTCCCGTCTTTCTCGACTTCCGCGAGCAACTCCGCGACGAGATTCACTTTGAAGCAGGTATCCACGGGCTGGCTTTTCACCCGGATTTCCGAAAAAACCGCCGTGTGTTTCTCAGCTACAGCCAGTCGGAGCCTAGAAGGAACGTCTTGAGCGAGTTCACCGTCCAGAAGGCACCATTCAAAGTCGATCCAGGCACCGAGCGCATCATCATGGAAGTGCCCCATCAACTCGCAGACCACTTCAGTGGCAGTCTCGCCTTCGGACCCGATGGCTGTCTCTACTGGAGCATCGGAGACGGCGGTCTCCGAGATGACCCCCATGGGTCTGCCCAGCATCCGTTCCTGCTCCAAGGCAAACTTTTACGCTTGGATGTGGATCACCGCAGCGGCAGACGCGCCTACAGCATTCCCGAAGACAATCCATTTGTCGGTCAGCAAGAATGGCGCGGTGAAATCTACGCCCTAGGCTTCCGCAACATCTGGGGCCTTTGTTTTGACAGCCAAAGTGGAAGCCTCTGGGCCGTAGATGTGGGACAAGACCTCTATGAGGAGATCAACGTCATTCGTTCGGGTGGCAACTACGGCTGGAGCGAGCGCGATGGCAATGAGCGCCTGCTGGCCAAACAATCCCGGCCCGAGATACCCGGCAACTACCTCGCTCCCATCCACGCCTATTCTCGCGCCCAAGCTGAGGGCATTTGCATCGTCGGCGGTGCTGTTTACCACGGCCACACACACTCAGACCTCAATGGCTGTTACATTTACGGCGATTGGGGTTACGGAAAAGTTTGGGCTCTTCGACCCAATGAAGCTCACTCTGCCGTCGAAGAGATCACTTTGCTCGTACAACGAGAAGATGAAGGCACCGAGCGCTTCAATCCCACCGGCATCTTCCTCGATACCGAAGGTGAGCCACTCATCCTTTCTCACACCGGCCGGCTGCATAAGTTGAAGAAGAAGTAACGTATGGCTTCTGGCAGCAGCCTGATCCATGAACGACAGTTACAAACGCCGCGCCATCCTGAGCCGCGCCTCACAGGGGCTAGGAGGCATTGCACTGGCCACTCTGCTCGATCCAGGACTGCTGGTTGCTGGCTCTCTTGGCGTATTGCGCAAACTGCCCTTACCGCAGAAGGCAAAACGTGTGATCTGGCTCACGATGGCGGGCGGGCCATCGCAGTTGGAGCTATTTGATCACAAGCCGAAGCTCGCGGAGATGGATGGTAAGCCGATGCCGGAGTCGTTTACCAAGGGCCAGCAGCTCGCGCAGCTGCAGGGGCAGAAACTGGTGTGCAAAGGGCCAATGTTTGGTTTCGCAAAACACGGGAAGTGCCAGATGGAGCTCTCGCAGTTGCTGCCGCACCTCGGCAGCGTGGCCGACGACATCTGCCTCGTGCGCTCGATGACCACGGACGCGATCAATCACGACCCGGCGCACATGTTCATGAACACCGGCTCGCAGATCGCCGGTAGGCCGAGCATGGGCGCATGGATCACTTACGGGCTCGGCAGCGAGGCGGAGGATCTGCCGGGATTCGTCGTCATGGTGTCCACCGGCAAAGGTCGCACGCCGCAGCCCATCGCGGCGCGACAGTGGAGCAGCGGCTTTTTGCCGTCGAAGCATCAAGGCGTGCAACTCCGCTCGCAGGGCGATCCCGTTTTGTATCTCACCAGCCCGGACGGCGTCACGCGTGCGCGACAAGGCGCGGACGTGGCGGCGATCAATGCACTCAACAAACAGCACGCCGCACTGTGCGATGATCCGGAGATCACCACGCGCATCGCGCAGTATGAAATGGCGTTTCAAATGCAAGCCAGTGTGCCGGAGCTGATGGACATCCGTCCCGAAGGCCGGAAAACGCTCGAACTCTACGGCTGCACCCCCGGCGACGGTTCCTTCGCATCAAACTGCCTCCTCGCTCGCCGACTCGCCGAACGCGGCACGCGCTTCATCCAGCTCTACCATCGCGATTGGGACCACCACAGCCTCCTACGTGAAGAATTACCACTCCGCGCCAAGGAAGTCGATCGCGCCTGCATGGCCCTCATCACCGATCTGAAGCAGCGCGGCCTCTTCGACGACACGCTTATCGTTTTCAGCGGCGAATTCGGCCGCACCCCGATGGCGCAAGGAAACAAAGGCCCCATCGGACGCGATCATCACAACAAAGCCATGTCCATGTGGCTCGCCGGAGCCGGCATCCAGCGTGGCCTCACCTTCGGCGCCACCGATGAACTCGGCTACGCCGCGCAGGAGAACATTACCACCGTCCACGACCTCCACGCCACGATGCTCCACCAACTCGGCATCCAACACGACGCCTTCAGCTTCAAGTTCCAAGGCCTTGATGCGAGGCTGAGTGGCGTCGAAGGAGCCAAAGTCATCAAAAAGATTCTCTCATGAAAAACACCCTCCTCTTGCTCGCCCTCACGCTTCCCACCTTCGCCTTCGACATCACGGTCGCGGACAAAGACCACGTTGCGGTCGCGAATGGCGGAAAAGTCGTCGCGAAGCTCATGATGGCGAATGACCTCAGCACGCCGGAGAAGCATCACGAGACCTACAAGCCCTACATGCACGTCTTCAGCGCCGATGGCTCCACGCGGCTCACGAAAGGCGCAGGGTTCAACTTCACGCATCATCGCGGCATCTTCCTCGGCTTCAGCAAGATCGGCTACAACGGCAAATCGTATGACCGCTGGCACATGAAAGGCGGCGACCAAGTCGTGACGAAGGTCACGCCGGGCGCAAACGCCTTCACCGCGCACATGGACTGGCAGGGCGATACCACCGCGCCGTTTTTGACCGAGGAACGTCGCTTCAACTTCACCACGCCCGCGAAGCCCTTCTACCTCGGCATCGAAATGAACAGCGCCATCAAAGCCGTCAGCGGCGAGGCCGAGATGAACGGTGATCCTGAGCACGCCGGTGCCCAGTTCCGCCCGAGCGAGCTGGTGGACACGAAAACGACGACCTACATTTTCCCCGGCGAAAACATCGACGCCCACAAGGTCAAGGACCTGCCCTGGGCCGCGGAAATCTTCACCATCGAAGGCAAAACCTTCACGGTCGTGATCCTCAATCATCCCAACAACCCGAAGGACACCGCCACCTCCGCCTACCGCGACTACGGCCGCTTTGGCATGTTCCCCAAAGGCAAAGCCAGCGCCGAATCGCCCTTCAAACTCCGCTACCAATGGCTCATCGCCGAAGGCGATCTGCGTGACGCCGCCGCCTTCCAAAACGCCTGGAATGCCTTTGCGGGGAAAGCTGATCCTGTGCCTGCGCTGACGATCAAAGCGTCGGAACAGCCGAAGCCGAAAGCGAAGAAGTGACCTCCTATCGGAGGCATCGCAAATGAAGCACAAATGTCATCACGACCCGAACTTCCTCATTGATTGGCCTGATTTGGATTCCTTCATGTTTGATCTTTTCATCCTTCCAATGAACACCAATCAGGATGCCCACTTTTGGGTAGTCCCCTCCTGCCTAAGTTGCAGCCAAACCCGGTTTCGACCTTGAAGAGCAAACGTCTAGTTTTGCCAAAGCGGCGATCCCGATTATGAAAGGTGCCGCTGAGGCTAACGCTGCCAGCCTTCGATTTTGAAGATGCGTTCAGCCAGTTTTCGCTCTGGACCACCGGCATCGGGGGTAAACCACACTTCGAACCTCGCAGCATATGGCTTGCCCCAGTCACCTTCATAGATCATGAAGCCAATCTTCGCGCCAAACCGCTCCTGAGAGTCTTTTGACCAAGCCATCCGTGTCCGCGATGCGGCTTCAAGTCGGTGTGCGGACAGTCGTGTGCCATGAGTCACTTCGAATGCTTGTAGATACACGGATCCCGGTTCACCGGGATTCAGCACATAGGATGCGCCATAGATGCCTGGCTGCATGCCCTGCAGCAGTCGAATAGGATGCTTTCCACTGCCCGCGAGATGCTTCGCGAGTTCCCGGGAACGGAGGCGGGCCTTCTCTAACGCAGCTTCGGGATTCGCCAGAAAGTGGGAAAACTCCTGCTCCAAAACAGCTATCGTGGCTTTTGTGATCCGGCGTTCGGGCCGGTCCGATTGCTCGAAGATTTCAACCCAGACTCCGCCACAATCGATCATCACCCGGCTTTCATGCAATGCGTTTCCTTGGCTCATGTCTGGAACAACGGGACTTCTTCCCTCGTGCACTTGCTGCACGGCGTAGATGCTCCACTGCCTACGATCTAGGCACACCAGACAGCGGGTTTGAAAATGATCCTGGCTGAAGTCCGAGATGTAGCCGTGCAATGTATCTCGTGGCACTCCGCCGTAGCTCCACCGCCTCGATGCAAAACGGTTCCCCCTCTCCATGAACACATGCCAGTCTGGTGATGCCTCGACGTAGGAGAGAAACGCCGCCGAATGTTCACTGGCCGCTCTTCTGAGCGAAGGCATGTCCGGCGTGAACTCCACTTCGTCGCCTCCTGCCTTCTTCAGCACTTGCCGGACGCTGTCTTGCATCGCGTCGGTGCTTCCAACTAGGGCCGCATCCGCCGTTTCGCTCACATCTGGCTCGGGCTCCGCAATCACGATATCCGATGGGATGTGAAGATGGTCGGCAAAACCGTCCTCACTCGGCCCAAACATCGAGGCAAACATAAAAAAGCCGAGCACAATCATGGTGGTGGCGACGCAACAGACAGCGAGAAACAGGCTGATGAAGCCCCTGCGCCATTGCTTTTTACAGAAATGCCTGATGGATACGCCAACAATACCCAAGAACGCGATTCCAGCGCACCATGACAAAACTTCACTCACAAACTTTCGAGGTCCCCATGGCAAAAGCTCGGCGGTCATCACCAGTCCTAGCAACCCAAGATAGATCAAGGCAGGCAGCCACCAGCACCCGCCGTATTTCGAAAAAAAGCGCTTCATAAACAGAGGCCAATGTTTCACATGAACAATAACGAGGCAATGCTAGGTTAGCCCTTTCAGCAAGTTGGAAAGCACTTGCTTTCACATCATGCACTCGCGTTGCTGGTCGTCTCGATCTCAGGTGAAATCGTCTCCAGCGAGCAAAACAGGCGGAGATGCGCGTTTGCATAAAATAATGCTGCCGCCATCTGCCATGAAATCCACCTGCCTTCTGCTCGCCTCGATGACTATTCTCCATGCGGAGGAATCGCTGGAACTGGGTGCCCGACGTGAATTGTTTGTGGACCGTTACCTTGTGGGGGAACTGAGGAACGCGACGCTGAAACTGCACGAGCCACAGCTGGCAGAGGCCACACGTCCGAACGGTCACTACGCCACCATGTTGCGCTCGGAGGACAAGTTTCAATTCTACTACCGCGGCGACAAGGACCCCAAGGTGACGTGGAAGACCCATGGCATCGAGGCCTACCACGATGGCGAGGTCACGCTCTACGCGGAGAGCAAGGATGCCATTCAGTGGACGACGCCACGGCTCGGACTGTTTGAGCACCCGTCTTTTCCAGCGGGCAACATCGTGCTGATGAACGAGTTCCTCGTGAATCATAATTTTTCTCCCTTCATCGACACGCGTCCCGGTGTGCCAGCGACGGAGAAATACAAGGCTCTCGGCGGCATCGCCTTCCAGCCGCATCAGAAGGACGTGAGGACGAAACGCGGTCCTGGCGGTTTGAAAGCTTTCGTTTCACCCGACGGCATTCATTGGAAGCGCCTGCGTGACGAGCCTGTGGTGCCAGAGGACTGGGGAAAATACTTCGACTCGCAAAACTACTCCTTCTGGAGCGAGACGGAGCAGCGCTACGTGTGCTACTTCCGACGCTTCATCAAAGGCTATCGCGGCATCGCGCGCACCACGTCGGAGGACTTCATCCACTGGACGCCGTTTGTCGAAATGAAGGCCAACATGTCAGGCGAGCATCTTTACACGGCCTGCACGCAGCCCTACTTCCGCGCGCCTCACCTTTACATCGCCACGCCCACGCGGTTCATGGACAAACGCGGTGCCGCCACGGACATCCTGCTGATGAGCACCCGCGGGGGGGACCGCTACGACCGCGAGTTCACACAAAGCTTTATCCGTCCCGGCATCGGGCCGGAAGGATGGGCAAACCGCGCGAACTACACCGCCATCGGTATTCATCAAACAGGTCCCGCAGAGATGTCCCTCTTCCTCACCGGCGGTCGCCGATACACACTGCGCCTCGATGGCTTTGCCTCGGTGAACGCGCCTCTCGAAGGCGGCGAACTGGTCACAAAGCCTTTTCGGTTCACCGGTGCGGAGCTCGAGATCAACTATTCCACCAGCGCCGCAGGCCAGATCCGAGTGGAGCTGCAAGACGAAGCGGGAAAAGCCATCCCGGGCTTCACCCTCGCCGACAGTGCTCCCATCTGGGGCGATGAAATCGCCCACGTTGTGAAATGGAAGTCCGGCAGCGACGTTAGTGCGTTCGCCTCGCGGCCGGTGCGGCTACGCTTTGAAATGAGCGACGCAGATTTGTTCTCGATCCGCTTTCGGAAGCAGCCTTGAGGCCAACAAACGAAGTGCCCAGAAAGCCCCCCCAGCACATTCTTCCGTCAACTTTACTATCAAATGCTTGCCTTCACCCCGAATCGTCTCGTGCGCCGCAGCTTCCTGCGGGTCAGCACGCTCGGCGTTGGCGGGCAATTACCGCTCTGGAATCCTGCGCACGAAGCCGTTCATCCACGAAGGTGAAACGCTGCATGTAAACGCCGCCGTGAAATTCGGTCGCCTCATCGTCAGCCTGCTCGATGAAGCCGGGGCCACGATCCAAAAGTCACTCTCAATGAACGCGAAGCCACCGATATCGCCATTCCCGAACTCACCAAACTGTCCACACGAAAAGGCCAGCCCCTGCGACTCGAGTTCAGCGTGCAGAATGGCGGCTTGTTCTCGTTTTGGGTGGAGTGAAGGAGGCCTCTCACACGATAGAGCATCATGCCTCGTGAGGAAGCGGACGTTCAGGCCGTAGTGGTGCCGCATGAAATCGCTCCTTTGTCTTCTTTCCCTGTTTCTCCTTTCGCTGGGTGCGTCTTGTTCCGCTGCCGATGTAGCTGCATTTCGCTGCGGGGATGAACTCGCGATTTGCTTCAACAAGCTCGACGTGTGGCGACAGTCGGATCGCGCGTTGAAGACGGAGATTACCTTGAATGGAAAGCAACGACTCGCCATTGATCTCGCCGATCCTGCAATCACATACGCTGTTACGATTGATCTCAAAGGATTTGGTCCGTGTGACACCGTGTCGGTGCGCGTGGATGGTCAGGCGTGGGATTTGCTAGTCGGCAAAGTGGAGATGCTGCCATCGGCGCACACGCGCGCCGCTGCCATCGAGCGGGGATCAAAGTGGAGCGGTAATTCGCCGATTATCACGCTGCCTGATCTGGCAAAGGCGCGGCACGAGAAGCTCGCGATGCCAGCGCGAAGTGTGGAACTCGCGGACATCACCTTTCCCGTCGTGTCCGGCAGCGATCTGCCCGTGCTCGGCTCGCAGAACGTAGTGCTGCTTGTGAATGAGCGCATCTTCTTCTCGTATCGCAAGGCGGTGATCGATGAGAAGACGCTGCGAGTGAAGCGCTGGCGGAAGTTTTTGGTGGAGGTGCCGGTCGATCCGAAATGGGCCAGCGGCTCGGGCGATGAAGTGATCACGCTGCCGCGCGATGACTTCACCGTGCATACCACCGATGAACTTGCGCTGAACGGCTCGCCGATGCTCGGCAGTTCCGCCGCTGGTCTCGCGCAGGGCGGACAGAGTTGCGACACTGACGAACAGGGCCGCATCTACTTCTCCAATGTCGAGCAAGGAGCGGGGCTCGTGCGCTTCGATCCGCGCTCAAAAAAGTTCGAACATCCGCCCGTGAACTTCGTCGCCGAGATCACGAAGCTTCTGCCGCCCGATCCCGTATGGCGGCGCGCGTGGGACACCGCGCTCATGGAGTTGCTCGTTATGCGCGGGCGTGTGTTCATCGCATTTGCGCGCAATCACCGCGTCATCAGCGCGAACGGTAGAGTCGAGGTATGCAGCGGTGTGATTTCCGCGCCGCAGGATCATTGGGACGATGCCGCGAAGTTCACCGCTGACATGCGCCTGCACGCGGGATGTTGGGAAGGCGCGCCGCATCAGCTTTATCACGGCGACCTCGCGGCGGACGACTACGCCTCGCGGAAATTTGCCGGGCCGATCGAAACGGCAACGGGCATGTTCATCTCCGCTGCATCGGGCAGCAAAGGTGGACCGTGGCATCTGGATTTCGATGAGCAGAACAACGTCACGCGTGTCACCGAAGGTGGCAACAGCACTGCGGTCAAACTTCACTCCGGCTTGAAGAAGCAGCGCTTTATCAACATAGGTGCCGCCGGGCGAAAGCTCATCGAGTTTGATTGCGGCGAGTTCCGCGTGCCGCGCGCTGCGGTGCCGCTGATGCTAACGAGCGCCACACGAGACCAGCTTGTCGATTCAAAAGGTGACGCACGAGTGAAGCTCGACGGCGTATCCACCAGCACGGTCACGGTGCGTTTTGATGTCGCCTCGATGACGCAGATTCAAGGGGCCAGCGTCGTGCAAGGTCCGGCCTACGCGCTCACGCCGATCCCAGGCGAGCACGGCCAGGCCATCGGCGTGTGCGAATACGGCTACTACTTCTCGCGGCTCAACTTCACGAAGCTCGCCACCGAGCACCACGTGCATCGCACCTATCTGCCCATGCCCGGTGGTGGCGCGATGCCCGCGCAGGTCGGCCTCGGCCCTTACAACACCATGTGGTCACGACATAACGACGCGCTCTGGCTTTATGTCCCTGGCTACACCGGCATGACTCGGCTGAAGTATGCGGAGCACGGCAAGGTGCGCGAAGAGTTCACGGCCGACATGTTTTACGAACGCCTCACGCCGCGTGCCATTGACGGCTTTCATCGCGACAACATCAAAGACTTCCGCGAGATCATGCCCGCGCTCGGCGGTCACATGCTCGACATCGGACGCGGACGCCCGGGGCGCGGTGGCGGGGCGTTTTCAAACGGACTCGAACTCTTCAATCCACGCACGCTCGGTGCGAGCGAAGTCGCAGTGGCCATGACGCGCTGCTTTGACATCTGGACGCCCGTAAGCCGCGTGGTCGTGAGCACCAAAGACGGCACGCTGCGTCAGCAAATCTTCGCCGCCAGCAGCACCATCCGCCCCGATTACGTCCGCGACCTCACCGAGCGCGGCAATCTACCCGCGAGCCAAGAGCCAAAAATCTTCGCCTATGAATGCGATGCCAGCGGACACCTTCGTGACCTCTTCGGCTTCACACTGCCGCACCCCGCGAATGGCGACAACGGCTCCACGCAACTCGCCATCTCATGCTGCGGACAGTATCTCGTCATCCTGCAATACGGCGGCGCCCTCATGACTTACAGCATCGCTCAGCAGCGGTTCATCGATGCCGTACAACTCGCCGATACCGGTGGCAAACCTGTGCAACCCATCGAGCTCTCGCGCCCCAGCGCATGCATCTGGAGTGCGCCGAACGGCCAGCTCTTCATCGCCACCGCTCAGGAGAATCTCACCTTCCACGAAGTCACGATTTCCAACGATGGCCGCATCGCCGTGCAGCCGCACATCGTCGTTCACAGAGGCAAAGCAACGCACGCGGAACGCGTTGTGCGCTGCTTCATGCCCGATCTTCTGCGACGTGATGGCAGCTACGACTTCATCATCGGCGGTAGGCATCAAGGCGACGATCCTAGCCTGCGGGTCATCGAGGATTTCGTTTTGCCAAGAAAGTGAAGAGTCCGTGGCAGTATCACCAAGCGATGGTTCAATCTCACGACGACCGATGCACGAGATGTGGAAATGAGCCCGTATCGGATGCTTACGATGAAAACCACGCTCATCCTCCTCTGCATGGCCACGCTTTCTCTCGCCGCCGACATCAAGTGCCTCGAACCGAAGGGCGGTGCCTCGCGACTCATCTCCGTCAGCGGCGCCCCACTCACGCATACGGCGCAAGTCGTTGGCGAAGGAGCTGATTTGCAGACACAGATTGACTCGACGCTCGCGCGCGTGGACACAGCCCTGCAAAGCGGCGGCAGCTCGCTGGCGAAGGCGATGAAGCTGAATGTGTATGTCACGCAAAACAGCGCCACAACTGCGGTCGAGGCCGCGCTCGCGACTCGATTCAAAGGCGAGCACAAGCCGGCAGTGAGTTTTGTCACAACCGCATTACCGGATGCGAATTCGCTGGTGGCGATGGATGCGGTAGGCGTTGCTGATGGAGATGCGTCGAAGATCAACGCTGCGGACGGCATCGGCGGTCGAGTGGGCAAGGCGTACGCGGTGATGCCTGTCGGTACTCGCGTTTACATCTCCGGTCAGGCTGAAAAAGGCGATGGCACGCTCGCGGACGCGACCAAGCAAACGATGGCGAGCCTAGGCCGCACGTTGGAGTTTCTCGGCCTCGCGAAGAAGGATGTCATCCAGGTGAAGTCCTTTCTCACGCCAATGGCAAAGTGCTCCGAGGCCGAAAAAGAAATTTCGGCGTTCTTTGAGGACAAGAAGGCCCCGCCTTGCGTATTCGTCGAATGGACGAGCGCGCTGCCGATTGAGATCGAGATGATCGTCGCCGCGCCGGCGATGAGTGACGGGCCGGCAGTCGAAGTGCGCACGCCGCCGGGAATGACGACACCGGCGGTGTATTCGCGACTCACCATCGCGCGTCATCCGACGACGATCTACACCAGCGGTCTCTACCCTGTCGATCCAGAAGCCGCGCCAGAGGCGCAACTGCGCTCGCTCTTCACCAACCTCAAGCAATGCCTCGACCTTGGCGGCAGCGACTGGATGCACCTCGTGAAGGCGACCTACTACGTGAACGACGACGAGCTGAACAAGCAGCACAACCTCGTGCGCCCCGACTACTTCAGCCCGCGCCGTCCGCCCGCGGCATCGAAGGCCGTGGTGGCAGGCACAGGCCGCGATGGCCAAGGCATCACGATGGACTTCATCGTCGTGCCGGGTGAGCCGTAAAATGAGTAACCCGCCCCTCATTGATTGCGGCACGACACCTCACTGCACAAACAGGAACTGCTGTCCGTTGAGCAGGGCGAACACGATGTCCTCGCTGCTCGTGTCATGGAGGCGGTTTTTTTCGGCGGCGGTTGGCTTGCGGGTCAATAGCGCGAGGTAAATGGCCTCAACGCGATCTGGCTCGTCGCGGAGGGCGAGCATGAGGGCGTTCCAGGGATCGAGCACGCGGGGGATGAGGCTGCTGTTCATCATCTGCAGCGCCTGGGTGATCGAGGCGTCGGTGCTGGCATTCTCGATGACCTCGCGATCGCTCTGACCAAACTCGCGTAGAAAATGACCTCCAGGCGCGGGCTGGTCGAGTTCGGAGGAGCGCAGGTAGGTAGTGTAGATGCCGAGGCGGTTTCTGGTGAAGTTTTCGCGGGAGGACTCCGGAATGCTAAAGCGCTGCATCTCGGAATGGAGAAGCTCCTGCCACTTCGCCACAGCGCGATACTCGCTCCCGACTTTTTCCAGCAGTTCGCTGTTTTGCAGGCCGGCATCCGGCCTATCGAGGTGGGCGACAGGCCGTTTTTCTTTCTCCGCGAGCTTCCTGGCAGCTGGAATCATGATGTGCGTGCGCACGGCATCACGCTGGTTGTTTTCCACCGTGGTCATCTGCCGTCCAATCTCCCTGGCGAGATCCTTGTCATCCGCAGCGCGGGCGGCTTCGAGCTCTTTTTGGAGCCGCTGCACGGTCTGCGCGTTGCGCACATAAGTCCCCGCAGCGGCTTTGACGCCCTCAAAGATCTCGTCGGGAGTCATCAGACGCTGCGAGAGCACGCTGTCCCTGTCGATGGCACGACGACGCTCCAGGTAGTCATGCACGATGCGATTCGGCAGGTCGGGCGCGGGATTGATGAGCGTGATGAGACTGTCCCAGGCCTGCTCCGCCGTCATGCGGCGCAAAAGAGGGCCGGTGAAGTAGCTGGTGTCTCCTGCCGCGATCTCTGCGCGCACGCATTCGGCCTGGTAAGCACGCGTGTTGAGCAGCATTCGCAAGAATGCCTTCAAATCGTAGCGCAGCGCCTTCATGCGGCTCTCCAACTCGATTTGCAGCGCTGGAATGAAGGGTGCGGAGCTGTCCATGAGCTCGTCGACCGGCTCGATGTTCGCGAGGCCGAAAAGCCGCTTCCAAAGGCGGTTCACGATGACCGTCGTAAAGCGTGGATTGTCTGCCGATGTGACCCAGGCGGCGAAGGTGTCGAGACTTCCCTCCCCCGCGGCCAACGGCGGCGCTTTGCCAAACATGACAGCCGGCTTGACCTCCTCGAGCGGCTTGCCGTCGGCGTATTGGTAGTCGTGTGGCAACTTCAGCGGCAGGCCGGTCCAGACCATGCCGTTGTAGGTTTGCGGGCTGAGCGCATTTTCGATGGTCACGCCCATCTTGGGCCGCTCCGGGCCTTTGTAGGGGCTCACTTTGTTCAAGGCAGCGCGGAAAAGCGGGATCTTCTTCCAGTGGCTGAACTCATTGCCATGCGTGAAGGCGGCCAGCTTGTAAAAATCCATCTGCGTCCATTTGTCGAAGGGATGGTTGTGGCACTGCGCGCACTCGATGCGCGTGCCGAGGAAGATGCGCGTGAGGTTGGCGAGGTTGTCCAGCGGCATGCCGGTGTCCCGCAGGTAAAAGGCGGTGCCGGGCACATTGAAGATATCGCCACGCGCGGAGAGCATCTCGCGCACCCACTGGTCGTAGGGTTTGTTGGTGCGGAGCGCATCGCGGATGAGATCGCAGAAAACCGCGTGATGCCCGCGCCGTGTGAGTTGTGACTGGGCGCGGAGAACGTCGGCCCAGTAGTTAAACCAATGCAGCGCATAGCCATCGCTGGCGAGCAGGCGGTCGATGATCCGCACTCGTTTGTCGGTGCTCGTGTCCGCAAAAAAGGCGCGTGATTCTGCCAGCGTCGGAATGCGGCCAATCACATCGAGATAGACGCGTCGAAGGAAAACCTCGTCCGAGGCCGGCGGATTCGGCTGGAGGCCCTTTTTCTGCCAATGCTGCTCCAACATGGCATCAATGCGCGAGGAAGCCTCGTCGGCATGAAGCACGCCGATGGTCGACAGCAGCAGGAGGATCGCGAAACGCATGACAGTACTGCAAACGGCGCGATTGCCGTCTTGGTTTCAGCCGTCACAAGAGCAGATGATCCTGCGGCGTTCTAAGCCCGCCCATGCGTTTTCTTTTTCTCCTCCTCGCCATCACCGCGACCGCTCAGGTCGTTCCCGCGCCCGATATAGCGGCGATCCTGCGACTGCCTTGTGTGACGACGGGATTTGGGAACACGCTGATTCGTGGCAACACGTTTCAGGACAAGGCGCAGACGTGGATGCAGCTCTACACGGCGGACATGACGGTGAGCGCGGAGGGGTTTGTGTTTCTCACTACGAAGTGGGAGGAGGGGCTGCGCGCTGCGGGCATCTATAAAGATGGCGATGCATTACCAGAGATGACCGGACTCGGCGTGAACTCGGGCGAAGCGGTGGCGGTGAGCGAGCGCTTCGTGGCGTATGCGAGGGAGGTGAAGGACAAAAACGGGCCGGTGATGACGCTGGTCGTGTTTGATCGGCCAGCAGGCACGGCGCTGGATGGGGCGAAGAAACGCACGGTGTATCTGCCGGAGCAGAAAGGCAGCATCATCGGCCTAGCGATCGACGAGGCGCGGGATCGTGTATATTTTGCCGATGATGAGGGCGTGCAGGCCTTATCGTTGAAGACGCTGAAGCCGCTCGACTTCCGCATCTCGCTGGAGCGTGCAGGAAAGATGCTTGTGGATGAAATCGGGGCTCTGTGGGTGATTCAGCGTGCCACGTCCGCCTACGCGCACACGCGGTTGGAGGCACAGGTGTTTGGCAGCGAACCGATCGACGCGGAACACAGTCTCGAGCATGCGGTGAGCAGCTCGGACAAGATCAAATACATCGCCAAGGAAAGCACGAGCGCGTTTGTCGGGCTCGATTTCGGCAAAGCGATCGCGGTGTCGCGTTTCAGCCTCATGGGCGACAGCGCGAAGTCGGACTTCCGGCAGTTGAAGGTGCAGACGAGCACCGCAGGCCGCGATGGGCCCTGGACGGATGTCGCCACACCGCGGGACAAGCTCTATGGCTACCCGGAGGAGTTTGTGACGATTGATTCCTCACAGCCAATCCGCGCTGTGCGCGTCCTTGCGCCCGAATTGACGATGTGCCGCATGGCCGCCTATGCGCCGCCACAAATGGTTCCGGGGCGTGTGCTGAAATTTGATCCTCAGGGCCAAAAGCAGTCGCAGAGCATCGAAAGCATCACGCAGCCGTTGGACATCGCGTTCGATCCGCGCACGAAACGGCTCTTTGTGGCCGATGGCGGGCCGGAGCATCAAATTCACGGCTTTGCGGAGCAAAACGGGCGAATGACGCGCGAGGTGAGTTTGGGCCAGAAAGGCGGTTGGAGGTCGGATAGGGGCAAAATCGGCCCGAAGAGCTTCGAAAACATCCGCGGCATCGGTTTTGATGCGCAGGGCTGTCTTTACGTCTGCGATGTCGGGATGGCCGGCATGTGTCAGAGCCGTCTGCATGCCTTCACGCCCGACTTCGAGCCGAAGTGGAGCCTGCACGGCACGTCCTTCCTCGACAGCGTGGATGCCGATCCGCAATCGCCGGGCGATGTTTTCTCCAGCTTCAATCACTACCGCGATGAAAAGTGGATCGCCAGCACGCTCGACCGCGCGCGCTTCCCGGATGATCCACGCGCGAACGGCAACGCGCTCGTGTATGGCGTGCGCCGCTGGTTCGGAAAAAAGTTCCTGATCACCACCACGCAGCACGGCAATCCGATGTGCGTCTTCCGCTTTGAAGACAATGACGAGGCCGCGATCCCGTGCGCAGTCATCGCGCCGCGCCACACCGCGAAAATCTGGCCGCCGCATCAGCCGCTCGGCTTCGGCTCCATCATCTGGACGGATGAGAATGGCGACGGTCAGTTCGCCGCCGCCGAATACTCGAAGGCGCTACGCGATGACAGCGACACCGCATTTCAAAACATCGACGACAACGGCGACTACGCGTTCATCACGCGCATCAAAGGCGTGCGCTACCTGCGCAAGCTCGCCCTCACCGGCCTGAACGCGCAAGGTGTGCCTGTGTGGAAATGGAACGCGCCGGAAAACTCGCTGCACGAACTGCCCGCGCCCTGGCAGGACGGCAAGGCACGCCTCGGCGGCTTTGAGATCGACTCGCAGCGCGGCGAGGTCTTTCTCTTCGGTTTTCCCGCCGACCAGCCGAACGAATGCGGCATGAACTGGCCGCTCGGTCGCCTGATGCAGCGCTGCCAGCTCAAAGATGGCAAACTCATCGTCACGCACAGCGCCACGCTGCCGCACAATGTTGTCATCGACACACGCACAAAGGATCAGGCCTATGGCGCGGCCTTGTGCGGCGACTACCTCTTCGTCGCCTACGCACATCATTTCACCGTGCTCGTGTATCGCCGCGCGGACCTCAGCATCGTCGGCAGGCTCGATCTCGGCCCACAGGTGCTCAAGCCCCTCATGGACGGCATGCACGAACTCATCGTGCGTCCCGATGGCGATGGCTTTGTGCTCTGGAGCCCACACTACGTCGCCAATGCCATCCACCAACGCCGCTGGAACGGCCAGCTCACCGGCTACGAGCCACCACCCGAACTGAAACTCGAAAACGGCAAGCTCACCCGGACCGTCGATGGCACGCTCGAGCGCCGCGTGCTGCAAAACAACGGCTGGAGCGACTGGGAGCCGGTGAAAACGACTGTGCGCGAGTTTGTCGAAGATCCGCAGGTGAAAACAGCCGCGTATCGGCTGAGGACTGCAAAGTCGGATTGGTCCGCTACGATCTATCTCCGACGGTAAACACTTTGCCAGTGTGAGAGGTGCCAGCGCGCTGCCGTAGTATCGGGCCATGACACGACTCCTCGCATTCTTCTTTGCTTCGCTGGCGCTCGCGCAGGGCCAGCCGGCGCGCTTCTTGCCGTTTCTGGCGCGTGATGCGGTGGTGCGGGAGTCGGAGGGCGTGGTGGAGCTGGCGGGTCCGCAGACGGGGTATCGGGTGGTGGTCGAGGATGCAGCGGAGAAGGATGCGGTGCGTGCGGGGGCGCTGGTGGAGTCGTATGTGAAGAAGATCACGGGCATGGGGCCTGCGGGTGCGAAGGCGCGGCGGACGATTCGTCTGCACTCGGGCGCGGCGGCGGCGAAACGCTTCCCGGAACTGGCCGGGGCGGATGCGCATGGTTTTGTCATCGACGCGGATGCGAACGAGCTGCACATCGCAGCGGGCACGGGCATCGGCACGCTGTTTGGCGCGTGGTTTTTCCTCCAGGGCTGGTGTGATGTGCGCCAGCTGATGCAGGGCGCGCTGGGCGAGGTGCATCCGAGCTCGGAGAGCATGGTCATTCCACGCGAGCTGCATGTTTTCAATCCGGGGCCGGACTTTGAGCTGCGCATCCACAGCGGCCTGCAGGCGCTGGACAGCGCCGCGTGGCTGCAGGACCGCCCGGACACGCAACGCTACCAGTATCATCACAATCTCTTCATCATCTTCAGCGCGGAGAAGTATGGGAAGACGCATCCGCATTTGTTTCCCACCATCGACGGCAAGCGCTACATCCCGGCGCCGAACATCAATAGCGGCTGGCAGCCCGTGCTGAGCAGCGAGGCGAGCGTGCAGCGCGCCATCGAGCACGCGGACGAGATCTTCACGGCGAACCCGCTGCTGAAGACGCTCTCGCTCACGCCGAACGATGGCAGCGGCTGGGCGGAGGAGGATGTGGAGCTGGCAAAGAAGCGCGGCGTGCCGATCCGCGACATTTTTTATGAGTTCATGAACCGCGTGGCGCGCGGCATCAAGACACGGTGGCCGGACAAGTTCGTCACCGCACTGAGTTATCTCGAATACCAGGAGCCGCCGTCTTTTCCGCTGGAGGACAACTGCATGATCTTCATCTGGACGAAGGACGGCAATGTGGAGCCGGAGTTCGACAAATGGCGCGGGAAGGCGCGACACTTTGGCAACTACCAGTGGATCTATGGCTCGGCATATCCTTTCCCGAATCACTGGCCGCACGCCTTCCAGGATTTCCTGCAACGACTGCGCCGGGAGGGCGCGCAGGCCTTCAAGAGCGAGTTCTACGACTACCACGGCCATGGCTGCGTGCGGCTCTGGGTGGTGAGCAATCTGCTCTGGAACGCTGACGCGGATGTGGATGCGATCCAGCGTGACTACTTCGAGCACGCGTATGGCCGGGAGGCGGCGCCGGCGATGGCGCGCTACTTTGCGCAATGGGAGCAGATCTATGAGCGCCGCCGGAAGCCGCGTGAATACAACCTGGTGGACCGCAAGGGCGCGGAGCGGAAGTTTGCACCCATCACGGAGGCGGACATCGCCGCATGCTCGGCAGCGCTCGCTGACGCGCAAAAGGCAGTCGTGGGCGAGGCGAATCAAAAACGCATTGCGATGGTGGCGGCCATGTTTGACCGTGCGCGGCACTACCATGATCACGTGAGGCATCTGCTGGCGCTGCGTGCGGGCACGGATGCGCCGGCGACACTCGCCGAGGGCGAAAAGCAGCTCAGCACCGCGGCGGCGATGCTGGAGGCGGAAAGAGCCGTGTATGAATGCAATGTCGCGCAGATCGAGCCGCTGGCCGACTACTGCGCAGTGCCGCAACGCGGCGTGAACACCGAGTCGCTGCCGTGGCGGGCGAACTACCTCGCCATGGATCCGCGCGTGCTGCTCGTCACGGATGACAGCCGCTGGCTCATCGAGGACCACCGCATCGCCCGCATCAGCCGTGCGGTCAGCGCCTTGCAGTCACCGGATGAGGCGCGTGCCTTCTGGGCGCGCCTCACGGAGCGTCATCCCGTTTTGCAGCCCTATGCCGCCACCGAGCGCCTGCTGCTGGGTGGACAGGTCGGCGCATTGCCCAATCTGCTCGTCAACGGCTCCTTCGAGCAGCCTGCGCGGCCCGACTCGCACGAGGCGGCCGCTTTGCTCAAGTCCATGCGCACCTACGAGGTCAACTGGTTGGACGCCGACCACTGCGAGGTGCCCTACATCGCCGCGGAAGGCTGGAATGCCCTGCAGAAACGCGTCTCGCAGCCGGTGAAAATCACGCGCGACACCAGCGAGCACCACGACGGCGACGCCTCGCTGCGGATCGAGAGCAGCGGCCAGCTCGGCGCGCTGCTCACGCATGTGACGCTGCCTGATCCGCACGCCCGCTACCGGCTCAGCTTCTGGCACAAGGCCCCGAACGGCGGCCGCGTCTGCTACGGTGCCATGTTCTACCTTCTGCGCCCGACGCCCTACTTTGACATGGTCACGGATGGCTCGCGCGAGTGGCGGAAGATCGAGGTGGAGTTCCCCTTCAACCACAATATCGCCCCCGATGAAAAATGCGCGCTGACGCTCTGGATCGGCCAGTGGACTGGCAAAACGAGCACGCCCGTGTGGATCGATGACGTGCGGCTGGAACGGCTGGGGGAGTGAAGTGAATGCGCGTGATTTCTAGGAGGGTCGCGGGTGAAAATCGCCTGAGCGCCAATGGTCCGCGACAGTGTATCTACGGCGGTGATGAATTTCGGCGTGTCGTGCGTTTTGGAGAAGCCATGACGCATTCTCTCCATCGTCGAAACTTCATCGCCCGCGCGGCCAGCACGCTGCTGGGCGTGCATCTGCCGCGTGTGTTTGCTGCGGATGCGAAGCCTACCGGAAACACGAAGGCGAAAAACATCATCTACCTCTACATGGACGGTGGCATGAGCCACATCGACACGTGGGATCCAAAGCAGGGCGTGACCGCCGGGCCGACGAAGGCGATCAAGACAAGCGCCGACGGCATTCAGATCGCCGAGTATCTGCCGCGCACGGCGAAACAGATGCATCACGGCGCAATCGTGCGCAGCATCGCATCAACGCAGGGAGCGCACGCGCCGGGGAATTACTTCATGCACACCAGCTATGAGGAGCGCGGAACCATTTTGCATCCCAGCCTCGGCGCGTGGCTCAGCATGTTCCAAGGGCCGGGCAATGCGGAGTTGCCTGCGAGCGCCTACATCGGCAATTCGAGCCGTCATCCTGGCGCGGGTTTCTTTCCGCCGGTGCATACGCCGCTGTTCGTGAACAATCCGGAGGCCGGTTTGCGCGACATTGAACTGCCGAAAAGCCTCGCCCGCGAATCGCACGAGGCACGCATGGCCGTCGCGAGTGATCTCGACGCGTTGTTTTTGAAGAAGTATCCGCAGCGCGAGGTGAAGGCCTATGCCGAGGCCTACGACGGTGCCTTCAAGATGATGAAGAGCGCGGATATCACCGCGTTTGACCTCACGCAGGAAAAAAAGGAGCTGCGGGAGAAATACGGCAGCGATCCTTTTGGTCAGGGCTGCCTGCTAGCGCGTCGTTTGATCGAGCACGGCATCCGTTTCGTCGAGGTAAGCCTGCATGGCTGGGACACGCACACGAACAATTTCGTCGGCACGCCGGATCTCTGCGAAAAGCTCGATGCTGGTCTCGCCACGCTCGTCGAGGACCTGCATCAGCGCAGTCTGCTCAAAGACACGCTCGTGGTCGTCACGAGCGAGTTCGGCCGCACGCCGGAGATCAATGTGAACCAGGGCCGCGATCACTATCCGAAGGCCTTTTCCTCCGCGCTCTTCGGCGGCGGTGTGAAAGACGGCAGCGTTTTCGGCTCCACCGACAAAACGGGTGCCGAAATCGAGTCCGACGCCCTCCGCGTGCCCGATTTCAATGCCACGCTCGCCTACGCGCTTGGCATGCCGCTGGAACAGATCGTGCATTCGCCCACCATGCGTCCCTTCACCGTCGCAAACAAAGGAAAGCCCGCCACGAGCCTGTTTACCTGAGCTCCAAACCTCAATGCATCGACAGGAGAATGGGGACAGAAGAATCCCAACCACCATTCTCCTGTCCCCATTCTTCTGTCGATCACCTTGATGAAGCTCCTCGCACTAATCCTCCTTCTCACCAGCGTCACTCTTGCCGAAACGACAACGCAGCAGCACGCCGCGGCCATTGATCGCGTGCTCGAAGCGCATTGGCAAGCAAACAAGGTCACGCCGAATCCGCCGGCGGGCGATGAGACCTTTCTGCGCCGCATTTACCTCGATCTCGCAGGACGCATCCCGACGGCAGCGGAGGCACGGGCCTTCCTGGAATCGCGTGAGAGCAGCAAGCGCGATGCGTTAATCGACGACCTGCTCGCAGACGAAAGCTACGCGTCGCATTTCTTCAACGTGTGGGCCGATGTGCTGCGTCTCAGGACGCACTTCGTGAACACGTCGAATGTCATCCCATCCGCCTACCGCCGCTACATCCGCGAGAGCCTGCGCGCCAACAAGCCCTACGATGTCTTCGTGCGCGAAATGCTCTCTGCCAAAGGCTTCGCGTGGGACAATCCGGCCATCGGCTACTACCAGCGCGATCCCGACATGCCGCTCGACAACATGGCGCTCACCTCACGCATCTTTCTTGGCACGCGCATCGAGTGCGCGCAGTGCCACAACGACCCCTTCGACAAGTGGCTGCAAACCGACTTCTACCACCTCGCGGCCTACACCCATGCGAACAAGTCGGTGAACGAGGCGTTTGAAGGCGCACGCGCCGAGATCAAGCGTCGCCAGGACGTCATCGAGGCCGATTTCAAAGCGGAAAAGAAAACCGCCACCGATGGCGGCAAGGCGGCGGAGGCGCGGAAACAGCAGCGGCTCGATGCCATGCACTACCGGCCCGTGGTTGGCGTGATCAAGAATCCCGTGGGCCAGCTTCTGAGCCCCATCGGCCTGAATCGCAAAGCGGACAGCGTATTGAAGCTGCCGCACGATTTTAAAGAGGATGATGGCAAGCCTTTTGATGTGATGACGCCCGCCGCGCTCATGGGCGATGCCGCACCCATCGCTGCGGGGCAGGATTCGGCTGAGGCCTTCGCGAACTGGCTCACCTCGCCGAAGAATCCGCGCTTCACCCGCGTGATCGTGAGCCGCCTGTGGCGGCAGATGTTCGGCTTGGCCGTCACCGAGCGCTTCGATAATCTGCGCGATGACTCGAAGGCGATGATTCCCGAACTCGAGGAGCATCTCGTCCAGCTCATGATCACGCTGCGCTATGACATGAAGGCCTTCCTCGGTACGATCGCCCGCACGCGGGTGTATCAGGCGCAGGCGAGCCTCGACGCGCACACCGTCGGCTCCGTGTATCACTTTCCCGGCCCGTTGCTGCGGCGAATGAGCGCGGAGCAGTTGTGGGACTCGCTAGTGGCGCTCATTTCGCCTGAACCCGATGCACGCGACAAACAGCGCGAGTTCATCGACGCACGACGCGTCGGCATCTCGCAGATGGTTTGCGATGCTTATCTGGCCTTTGATGGCAAAAAGCTCGTGGACATCGCCTACGAGGCCCTCGGTCCTGACGTGGAGCTGCAGGCCAAAGAAGCCGCCATCATGGAGGAGATGACGCAGGCCAATCGCGCCAAAGACGATGCGAAAGTGCTGACGCTGCGCCATGCGCAGGGCGACATTCGCCGCGAACGTGCGACGAAGATGGTCGAGAAGTTCATCAAGCCTGTCCTTCACGGACTCGCCGCGCAAAAAGGCGTCCAGGTCTTTGAAGACACTCTCTACAAGATGAACCCGAACCCCGGCGTGCTCGTCAGCGAGACTTGGCGGAAGATGTGGCTGCCCGGCTACGGCCCGAAACCGCTCACCGAGGCCAATTTGAAAGCCGAGGACGCCAAACTAGCTGCGCAACTCACCGAACTGGCCCAGCGCCTGAAAATCCCCGCGGAGAAGCAAAACGACTTCATCACGCACACGAAGAAAATCCTCGCCGAATGGCATCGCGCCTCCGAACTCGACTCTCCCGCGCCTCGCGGTCATCCCTTGCGCACGCTCGGCCAGAGCGACCGCGATTTCGTCGAAAACGCCAACCTGCAAGCCTCCATCCCGCAGGCCCTCATGCTCATGAACAACGAAATCATGACCGAAAAGGCCCTCCTCTCGCCCTGGTCGCCGCTGATGCTCGAGGTGACAAAAGCCCCCAGCGCCGACCAACAGCTTGAAGCCGCCTATCTGGCCCTTTTGAGCCGCAAACCGTCCCCAGAAGAAAAAGCCGTGTGGTCCGTGCGCAACCTCGCTCGCGCTGAGGACGTGGTGCATGCCCTGCTGAACACGAAAGCGTTTTTATTCATCGAGTGAGGACTGGGCGTGTTGGTTAGAGGATCACTCCCAGCGCACCTCATCCACATAAAACACCACGGGTTGACCGTTCGACGCGGTGGACCAGGAGAACGCAGTTTTGATGCGGGTGAGGTCTCCGCTGGCGGCAATTTCGTAGCGCTGCCAATCCTTGCTGAGTGCTACATTTTCCAACGCGCCCGAGGCCGTGTCATGAAATCGCTTCTCTTTACCGAGGATGCCAAATTTGAAGCTCACCACTTCGCCCCCACTTTCGCCCCGCGCCCAAAAGGTGACCTTCGAGGCTCCGCTGAGGTCGTGACCTCCGCCGCGGTCGCCCCAATCGCCAGCGGGACTTTGCCAGGCGACACCACACCAGCCGCTCGTGGCGCTGAAGGCGCATTTCAGTGCCGCTTTGCCAGCGTGGGGCCGCTCCGGGTGTTTGGGATCGAGCTGCAGGGACTTCGTGTCGCCCATCCAGCCGCTCGAAATGCTCGCGGTCTCGTCGCCCTCGGCATACACGATGAAGGGCAGCGTGGGCTTCTTTCCGGGTGGCATTCTCTCTTCGCCACGAATGCGCAGCGGCACATTCGCCGTGGCACCGCCGCCTGCTTCATCACGCACGGTTGCGAATAGGCGATACAAGCCCGGCTCACCCGGCAGCGTGATGTCAGCGCTATGCGCATCATCACGAGTGATGGCCGTGGGAAAAGTTGGCGGCACAATCTCGGCATCACCACCAGTGCCGTATTCGCCGTGATCACGTTGGACCATCCATTCGACACGCAGCGGTTTGTCCTCGGGATCAGTGACCTCGAGTTTTGCATGCAGTTTCGCAGCAGGATCGAGCAATGAAGCGCTGCCTTCGACATTGATCGCCCGAATTTCAGGGCAGCGATTCGTCGGCGCTGATCCGCTCCACAGCTCCTGCATGACATCCGCTGGGCCGAGTCTCGTGCCATCGGTGAGAAGCATGCTGAACCAGGTGGCGGTCACTTCTTGTTTCTGGCCCCAAAGAAAGGCGCAGGAGCCGAGGCAGAGCGCAGGCTCGCCGAGCACAGCCTTCTCATACACTTGGCGATATGTTTTTGCCTTCTCCGTGCTAGTCGGCTCCTCATACGCGGCGATGCTGTTCTTCTTCACTTCCCAAATGCCCGCCGGGCCGAACTCGGTGAGCAGGTAAGGCTTGGTGCCCCCCGCCTTTCGGTAACGCTCGGGCAATGAAGCAGCGCCGCAGTAGGAGTTGATGCCGAGGATGTCGATCTCCGGGCAAAGCGCATGGACCGAGCGTACTTTTTGACCACCGATCTCGGCGATCACCGTCATGGTCGGATGCGCGGGGTCGAGTTGCTTCACCATCACCGCCAGGTTGTTGACCACCGTCCACACCGCGCCGTTTTTGCCCTCTTTGTCCTCCATTTCATTCCCCAGCGCCCAGCACAGCAGCGCCGGATGATCTTTGTGCTTCAAAACAACCTCACGGATGTGTTTTCGCTGCTGGATGAGACTGTCCGCATCCGACCAATCAAATCCCTGCCGAACTTGACCGAGCCAAATGCCAGCGATGACTGTGAGTCCATTCTGCTGTGCCTGATTGAGCATTTCTCCCAGCCGATCATCGCCCCACAGCCGCAAGGTGTTGCCACCTGCCTTCGCCAGTGAAGCCATCGCCCGCTCATCACCTCCCGCACCTTTGACGAAGAAAGGTTTACCATCCCGCCTCAATTCAAAACGCCCGTCATGATTGATGAGCCTCACCTCGGCTTGAGCATGTGAGAGGAGGAGTGCCAATGAGAAGGCGAATATCCGCATGAGTTCCATTGCCACGAGAAAGAATGCGCTGCAATAGCCGCGAAATAGCCGCGCCCATGCGCATTCGAGCAGCCAAGTCGCAGCACTTCTACCCAGCATGCCGCGCCGAAGTGCTGCACTCACTTTCAGAGCCGCCGATCCCTTTGGCACTCCTCTGAAGTGCAGCCTGTGCTCTTTTTGAAAGCAATGAAGAATGCGTTGAGGCTTGGATAGGACAAACCGCTTTCAGCGCATACTGCGGCACCAAGTCATCGGATGGAGAAAGTGGGCTGTGCAGCAGCGTTTGGACTGCCGTATGACTCCCACCACACGCCGCCGTTTTCTTCGTGATGCCGCCTTTACCAGTGTCGCCGCAGTTGCAAGACTGTGTTTGACGGCATCGGAGCGTGAGGACGCGGTTTCGTTTTTTTTGGTCGGGGACACGCATTACTGCGCGCAGAAGGAGAACATCAAGGTGATGGATGAAGTCTCCGCGAGCTACAATGCGGCGCTGGTGCGCCAGTTGAATGAGCTGCCGCGCACGGCGTTTCCTGAAGGGATCGGCGGTGGTGTGGTGCCGGTGCCGAGCGGGGTGATTCATGCGGGCGATCTCGTGGACAATGGCGACAAAGGTCCGGCCAAGCATGCGATGGCGGAGACGGAATTCGCGGCGTTCACGGCGGACTGGGGGCTGAACGGCGGCGATGGGAAGCTGCGCTGGCCGGTGCGCGAGGTGCATGGCAATCACGACAGCCCGCGTGGCGATGGTCCGGTGATCACGGGCATCAAGGAGCGCAATCAGAGGCGTACTGGCATCGTGAATCGCTCAGAGAACGGCCTGCACTACTCCTGGGACTGGGGCGGCGTGCATTTTGTGGCGCTCGGCATCGTCGTGGGCGATGCGCCGGAGGTCGCGCGCACGCGGCGATACGCGCCGATGGGCAGTCTGCCGTTTTTGAAGCAGGATCTGGAGACGCATGTCGGCAAAAGCGGTCGCCCGGTCGTGCTCGTGCATCATGTGGATGTCCATCGCTACTCGGAGACCGTGCCGGATGACAAGGTGAAGAGCCACGAGTGGGACTATGGCGATGCGCAGGCTTTTCACGCCGCGCTAAAGCCGTATCGAATCGCCGCGACAATGTGCGGCCACACGCACACGCGCAAGATCGCACGCTGGAACGGCACGAAGGACGATCACGTTACCGAGGGCGTGCCGTCCCTGAACACCGATAACGCCGCGCACTTCGACAAGCCCGCGCAAGCCATCCTGCATGTCGAGATTGCCGCGAGAGAAATGCGCGTGCGCGAATTTGGCACGAAGGACGGCTGGCAGACCGGCGCATGGACACCGCAGGTCTGGAGCTTCCCGCTTTCGGTGTGACGCACCATGTTTTTCTGGCTCTCGTCTCTGCCCATGGACACCAACCGCCGTCAATTCACTCGCGATCTCGCTTTCACCAGCGCGGCAGTAGCCGTTTTGCGTCCTGCGTCCTTGCAATCGGCCTCGCTGGCTCCTCTGAGCTTCGTCATCATCACGGACACGCACATCGGCAAGAATGACAGTGCCGCTCCCGAGCGCCTCTGGGCAAAGACCGCTGCCGAGGTGCAAGCCGCTCCGGGCGCTTTTGTGCTTCATCTGGGCGACATCGTCGATGGCCAGCGCGAACCGCAGTATGCGCGTTACCTCGAGGTGAGGAAGACGATCACCAGACCGGTTTACGAGATCCCCGGCAACCACGACAAGCCGGAGGATTTAAAAAAATACATCCGTAAGGAGGTCGACGTGTTCTTTGACCACGACTGGCTGCGCGTGGTGCTGATGAACAATTCGCGCACTGATTCGCACGAAGGATTTTTCAGCGACGAGCAGCTCGCCTGGCTTGCGCGGACCTGTCAGGAGGCCGCGTCGAAAAACCTCCGCCTGCTCATCTGCACGCATGTCCCCGTTCACACCAACGCCCATCCCGATCGCGGCTGGTATGTGAAGTCTGCAAACGGTCAGACCGTCTTTTACGAGACGATGAAAAAACACGATTCACGCATCATCGGCTTGTTCCACGGTCACTTTCACAACGGACTGCGTGGCTGGGATGACCACAAACCGGTGCACGAGATTTTGTTTCCCTCGGCCCTCTACAACCAGGACCGGAAGCTGGAGGAGCAGAAGGCCCCCGGCTATAATCCCAAGGAGTTTCGTCCCGGCTATACGCTGGTCACCATCGTCAACGGCACGATGACGTTGCAGTATCGTGTGACTGGCGAGGAAGGCGGCGCCGAGAAGTCGCTGCCTGTGTCGCAGGCGTGAATTCGAAGAAAATCTCCAACCGACGACACCGCATGCTCCGAACCTTGTTATTCATTCACTACCTCGGTTTGATTTGCCTCGCCTACGGCGAGCCCACACTGCCGACGACGATGGGCATGGTATCGATCCCTGCGCAGGAGTGGCCGCTGAAGCCGGGGCCGCGAGAGATAGCCGTGCATGTGCGGTATCCGGGCGCGGGATCGAAGATCGAGGGCGTGAAGGCGGACACGGGCATCATGCTGTCGCTGCACAACTGGGGCGGCGTGGCCTCCGGCGGCTCGGCCGATCCGGGCATGCTGGCGAATGAGTTCAATGTGATCGCGGTCGGCGTCGATTATCTGCAAAGCGGGCCGCAGGCGTCGATTAAGGACCCGGAACCCTACGACTTCGGCTGGCTGCAGGCGCTGGACGCGTTGCGTGCGCTGCATTTCGTGATGAGCGATCTACGCCGACACGGCATCGCGTTCGACAGCGCACGGCTTTTCACCACGGGCGGCAGTGGCGGCGGCAATGTCAGCCTGATGGCAAACAAGTTCGCGCCGCGCACCTTCGCCGCGGTGATCGACATGTGCGGCATGAAGAAGCTCACCAATGACATCGCCTTCAATCTACCCGGCGGAAGCGCGCTGAACGCCCGCTACGTGCGCGATCCGCAGCATCCGTTTTATCTTTCGCCCGATCGCCAAGAACTGCATGACCTCGGCCATCCAGCGCATCTCGCGCGGATGAAGCAACTCGGCTGCACGGCGAAGATTTTTACCGTGCATGGCGTCGATGATCAAACCGACGGCATTGTGGACAAGTATGCTGCAAACATGACCGCGAACGGGCTCGACTTCACCTATGTGCGCGTCACGAAGGACCTGATCGATGGCAAGATGTTCACGACCACCGGCCACGCCCTCGGCAACCGCACCGCCATCCTTCGCCACATCGCGGGCGAGGTGCTCAAAACCGCGCGGCGGGCCGGGTTGACTGACTTTGAGCGCAAAGAAGACATCCGTTACCCGACCGCCAACGGCGTGTGGATCGTGAGCTATGCCAACGGCTGGCCGGAGGGTCGATTTGAGTCCAGATAACCAACTGCATGCATCATCTTCGACTTTTTCTCCTCCTTGCCTTGACTACCTGCGCGCTCGGACAGAGTCAAGCGTTGCTTGACACCCTGCCGTTCAAAGCAGGTGATGAAAGCGCGCGCATCTACCTCATCTCGACCATCTAGTGGATGCCGAAGAAGCCGCTAATGGTCTTTGCGGAGCGATGCATGGAGCAGCGGCGCATGTTTGGCGATGTGGACATCGTTTTGTGACACAGTTTCGATCACGGGCAGGCGTGGCAACCACAACACAACAGGTCATCGCCAATCTCGAGCGCGACACATGTGGCAATCCTTGCGTCGTTCATGACGCGTCGAAGGGTCGTCTTTGGCTCGCTTTCACCCGCAGCCGGCAGTAGGACATCGTCGCAGGCAAAGTGCCCGACACAAGCGTGTGGATCACGCACAGCGATGACGATGGCGCGAAGTGGGCCGCGCCGCACGACATCTCCACGAACGCGCGAAAGGCGAACTGTGGCTGGTATGTCACCGGACCTAGCCAGGGCTTGTTTTTGCGCGGCGGCGTGTCCAAAACCGACCGCATCCTCATGTCGGCTTATCACACCGAGGGCGGCGTGTATCCCACTCAAAGGCTCTTTTCCGATGATCACGGCGAGACCTAGCAACTCGGCGCGGATGCTGCGGATTACACCAGCGAGCCGCAGGTCATCGAAGTGAACAACCACACGCTGCTCATGAATGCGCGCACGATTTCCGGCCACGGCAGCACACGCACGCTCATCGAGTGCGGTGAGAAGGACGTGTATGAGCAGATCGCCTTTGTGAAGTTAGCGCCCGAGTGGTTGCACGGCCGAAAAGCGCCAGCCATACAGAAACCTTAAGGCAACACACGGAAAGCCGTCCATGAGCCGTGGCGTAGGTTGCATGCACTCATGCTCACCTTTGCTGATGACTCTGCACATCTCGCACGCCGCAGTTTCCTGCGGGCGGGTGCGTTGGGCGTGGGCGGGTTGGCTTTGCCATCGCTTCTGAGAGCGGAGACTGCGGCGGGCATTCGTTCGTCGCCCAAGGCGGTGATCCATGTGCATCTCGATGGTGGTCCGCCACAAATGGACCTCATTGATCCAAAGCCAGACGCTCCACAAGAAATACGTGGCGAGTTCAAATCACTGCGCACATGCATTCCAGGGCTACATCTCACGGAGTTGCTGCCACGACTGGCGGCGCGGGCGGACAAGTATGTGTTCCTGCGCTCACTCACCGGCGCGATGGGAAATCACGATGCGTTTCAGTGTCAGTCGGGCTTTGGCGAGAAGGACCTCGCATCGATTGGCGGCAGGCCGGCAATGGGCTGCGCCTTGAGCCGCCTCATGACGACGACAAAGGACAGCGCGCCGATTTTCGTCGACTTGATGCAAGGACGGCCACTGGTGCGAAACAGCGCCCGGCCTGGATTTCTTGGCGCGGCAAGCGCAGCGTTCCGTCCGGACATTTCACACCTGTTTCACCGTGGTCTTGAGCAGGGGATGAAGGCCGAGCTGGCAAGACGCGGCGAGGGTCATCAGCTGCGGCTTTCCCTGCATGAAGGGCTAACGGTGCGGCGCCTTGAAGATCGCGTCACGCTGCTAAGGGAATTGGACATGCTGCGTCGTGACTTAGATCAGACGGGCTCGATGCAGGCGCTGGATGAGTTTACCCAGCTCTCACTGGGCATTCTTACGTCCGGCAAGTTTGCCGAGGCCATGGATCTGCAGAAGGAAGACCCTAGGGTGCTCGCGCGCTACACGCCAGACGCTCACAAGCCAGCTGATGCCTACCAGTCCATGGAGGATCCCAAATGCGCGCAAAAATTTCTTCTCGCACGCCGTCTGATCGAAGCCGGCGTTCGCTGTGTGAGCATTTCCATCAGCGACTTTGACACACATTCACGCAACTTCTCCTCCATGCGTTATCTCGGACCACTGGTCGACCATGCGCTCGACACGCTTGTGTCCGATCTGGACGAGCGTGGCATGCTAAATGACGTCATGATCATCGTCTGGGGCGAGTTTGGCCGCACGCCGAAGATCAACAACAACGCCGGGCGGGATCACTGGCCCAAAGTGGCGATGGGCATCATGGCGGGTGGTGGATTGAAAACCGGGCAGGCAATTGGTGCCACCGACAAGCACGCTGCCGAAGCCACCGACCGGCCGGTGCATTATCAGGATGTGATCGCCACGCTCTATCACCACCTCGGCATCGACACCCGAAGCGTCACCCTCACCGATACAACCGGCCGCCCGCAATATCTTGTCGACATCGGACAACCCATCCGGGAGATCCTCTAATGCCTATGCACCTGCTTCCAGCACGGATCGCTGCCACACTCTGCCTGCCAGTGATGCTTCATGCTCAGGAAAAGCGTGTGATCCAGCATGCCGCCAACGCCGCAGAAACCACACGATGGGCCGCCAAGGAGCTTCAGAGGCTCATCTCAACCGCTACAGGTGAGGAAATGGCCGTAGCGAGTGAAAAAACGGCAAACCCAGCCATCCGGCTGGTTTCGGATGCTTCGCTGCCACAAGATGGTTTTGTCATCCGGTCCGAGGAAACGGGTTTTGTGATCGCCGGCAATGAAAGCACATCGCAGGGGCTCTGGGCCCTGCCGAGCCATGGCCTGCTGTGGGGTGTGGGTGAGTTCGCCGAGCGCTTTCTCGGCGTGCGTTGGCTGTTTCCGGGAGCACTCGGCGAGGATGTGCCGAAACAGAAGCCGCTGCACTTTACATCGAAGAAACCGATTCACAGCCAGCCGGGCTTTGCGGTGCGCTCGCTAGCCTATCTCGGAGAAAGTGACCGTGAGATCGTGCAACGCCACGCCACGGTGATCGACTGGATGAAGCATCAACGGTTAACGAACAGCCTCCATTCGTTTGTCAGCAGCTACGGGCACTCTTGGGATGATTATTTGAAGCCCGCAGACATCGAGGCGCATCCCGAATGGAAGCCCTCCGGCGGCCACTACCAGCGCAACGGTAAAGTGACTTTTTTCTGCACCACCGCGCCGGGCTTGGTGGAGCTATTCGCGCAGCGCGTCATCGAAAACATCGACCGCAACCCGAAGCGTGAGATGACGAGCATATCCCCCACCGACGGCGGCGCCTTCTGCAGCTGCGAGCGCTGCCAGCCGCTGCTGGACACCGATCCACATGGCAAGCCAAACCACGCACGCGCCATTCTCACCTTTTACCAGCGAGTCGCTGAGATCGTCGCCCACAAGCGGCCCGGGAGGCGGCTGGGCGGATTTGTGTATTACAACTACCAGTATCCGCCCGCAGACGCGCCGAAGCTGCCAGACAACTTGAGCCTCTGCTGGGCGCCGCTGAACTACTACGGCTATGGTCTGCTGAAGCCATCCTATCGCGCCGAGTTCGAGAGTGTGATGAAGCGCTGGGGTGAGATCACCCCGCATTTTTTCTATCACAACTACTCCACTTGGATGCGTAGCTTCCATGGCGCGCCGCTGCCGGTAAGCCTCGACATCTTGAAACGCGAGCTGCCTGCCGCCTCGGAAAACAAGACCTGGGGAGCTCGCATGGTGGGCAGCAGTGCCTGGGGCGTAAACGCACCGATCAACTACCTACTCGCCAAACAGCTATGGAATCCCCTCTTGGATATGAGCGCTGCACTGAACGAATGGCTCGAACGATCCTATGGGCCAGGTTGGCGTCACATGCGAGCGCTTTACGATGAACTCGATGTGAAAATGGCTGCACACAAGGAAGCGCAATCACCCGTTTACAAAGGCAGCCAGTATGAGGTGAATGAGGAGGTGATGAAGGCCATCTACGCGCCGCTCTTTGCCACCATGGAGCAGCGCTACCGCACCACCCTCGCCGAATGTGCCAACGACACACAGCGCGCCCGCTTGCAGATGTTCGGCGACAACTTGATCCAGCTTCATCATGCTTTGCGGAAGGCCAAACTCATCGCTGAGGATTCCCAATCTATCTTCCACCTCAATGACGCCTCGTTTGCGCAGTTCCAGAAGCAAATGGAATCGACCCTCAGCCTGTATCGTGATGCACGCGGCCTCGATCATGGCCCGATTTGGAAGGGCGAGTGGCG
>JAFMIR010000026.1 GCA_017853885.1 Prosthecobacter sp. | reverse complement strand
CAAGCGTTGGAGACGAGGTTGTTTTCGCTGGGAAGATGCTTGGCGACCACCGAGCCAAGGTAGGGCAACCCGTCAGGCTCGCCTTGCTTCACGCGCTCGATGAACTGACCGCTGAGCAGGTTGTGCATCGCATCGAAGTGATTGCTGATGGGGCCGGGGTGGGTCATCGAGCGAATCAGGCAAAAGTGATCGGTCACCTTGGCGAGCATTGGATGCAGCTCACTCAGGTGCATGCCTGGCACCTTGGTGCGGATGGGCTTGTAGGGGCCACGAATCTCGGATGGGGCATCAGGCTTCAGGTCCCAAGTGTCCAGCTGGCTAGGGCCACCGCAAAGCAGCAAGAAGATACAGCGTTTCTTCGAGCTGACCGCCTTGCCAGAGGCGTCGATTTTGTCTTTGCCAACCACGAGTCCGGGAATAGCAAAGTTGAGTGTGCCAAGACCACCCGCTTTCAGGAATTGACGTCGGGAACCACGTGACAAATTCATGGTGAATCGAGGATGAAGAGAATGCAGCGCCTGCTAGGGAAGCGAACCCGGCGCACAGCCCGCTTGACCTCAAAACGCCGCAAAAGCCTTTGATTCATCAAATGCACAAAAAAAGCAGCTTCTCACTTCCGCAAAGAAGCCAAGTGCATCGTCACAATGAAACCGGCCTCGCATTCTGGCGAATGCGCCTACACTTGGAAGCATGCTCCACCTGCCCAAATCTTGGCGCTTTGGCCTCGGCTACCTCGCGTTTGTCATCGCGGGGTCGCTGCTGCTACTCGCTTGGCTGCGGCAGCGGGAATGGGAGGAGTCCAGCAGGATCTTTCAAGCGCTTGCGCAGGCCGATGCGGAGTTTGTGCGCCGCATGAACCTGCCGCGCAGTGAAAAACTCGCTAGTGACCTCGCGCAGCTCATTGGCATGCGGATTGAATTCACCGAGGCCGGCAAAGGCAGCTCAAGCAATGACGACACGCTCGTCATCCGGCTCGATGAAAAAAACGATATGATCTTCACGCGGCCACCTGCTGCCTCCCAGCTCTCCTTGCGAGATCCGGCCACGCGGAATGCCTTCCTAGCCTTTTGGCTCCTAGCCGCGATTGTTGGCTGGCTGCTAGCGCGAGAACGCTTCAAACGTGCTGAAAGCGAGCGCCTCGCCATGCTTGGGCGCGTGGCCACCAGCCTCGCGCACGACATCAAGAACCCCCTCGCATCCATTCAGCTGCACGCCCAGCTCATCACGCCGAAAGAAGCCGGGGACACTGAGGCTGTGCAACTCATTCAAAGCGAGTCTGCGGTGATTTCAGGCCTCGTGAACCAATGGCTTCACCTCGCCAATCCACTACCACCAGCTCTTTCAAGACTCGATTTGGCCGACACCGTTAAGAAGGTCGTCGCACACCTCGAAGCCCAAGCACAGCATGCGGGTGTGAGTCTCGAAAACAACGTAACAGGCCCGCATTGGACTCAGGGCGATGTCCAGCGCCTGTCCCAAGCCTTTCGAAACCTCATCATCAATGCCATCCAAGCGATGCCGCGCGGAGGCATACTTCGTATTAGTACTGAAAAAAACGGCGAAAGCCTCAACCTGATTTTTGCCGATTCCGGCTCCGGTTTCAGCGAGGTGGCACTTGCCCGCGGCACCGAACTTTTTTATACCGAAAAAGAAGGCGGCATGGGCGTGGGCCTCAACATCGTCGCTAGCATCATCGAGGCGCATGGAGGTCAGCTTTCACTACACAATGATCCCAAGTGCGGCGCGGTGGTGCGCGTGTCACTCCCTTCCGTCCCATGAACCACTCCATCCTGATCATTGAAGACGAATACGCCCTCGCAGCGGCACTCTCCACGGTCGTGCGAAGGCTCGGTGCCACGCCGGTTGTGGCAGCCTCAGGCCAAAGCGGCATCGACAAGCTTGCCTCGCAAAATTTTTTCATCGTCCTGCTCGATGTGGGCCTGCCAGACATCAGCGGGCTGAAAGTGCTCGAAAAGATCCAAAAGCTCCCGAAGCCTCCACCGGTGATCATCATCACCGCGCACGGCACGCTGGATACCGCGCTGGAGGCACGCCGCCTTGGGGCAAGCGAGTATTTCCTCAAACCCCTCGACCTCGCCGCCATCCAGCGAACCATCCGAGAGATCTTTGCGCCTGTGAAAGCCGCACCACGCCTCGAGACCCTCATGATCGGCACCAGCGAACCCATGCAGCGAGCCTTTGCCAGTATTGCACAAGCCAGCGACTGCGATACACCTGTGCTTCTGCAAGGCCCTCCCGGCAGTGGCAAAAGCCTCGCGGCGGAGGTCATCCATCGTCACAGCATACGAGCAGACAAACCCCTCACCGTTTTTCGAGCCGATGAATGGCAGGAGGACAAGGTCGAAGCCGCGCTCGACGATGCCATCGCCCAAACCGATGAGGGCGTGCTCTTTCTCGACGAGATCAGCGCTTGGCCAAAGTCCCTCCAAGCCGCACTCATGCGCCATCTCGCCAACGAAAAAATCCGCGGCCGGCTGTTCAGTGCCTCCAGCCAAGACCTTGCCGAAAAAGTCGCCTGTGGAGCTTTTCGTGAAGATTTGTTTTATGCCCTCGCTGTGCTCCGCGTCATCCTCCCGCCACTCAGCGAGCGCATAGGAGACATTCCTGCTCTTGCTGCCTCACGCACGGGCGAACTTGCTCTCTCTGCTGAGGCGATGGCGTTGCTCAAAGCGCATGCCTGGCCCGGAAATGTCCGTGAACTGCAAACCGCGATCGCGCATGCCTCGGCTGTCTGCGGCGGAAACACCATCCTGCCGCATCATCTGCCGTCGCATCTGACCGTCGGCGAGCCGTCAAACCATCTTGAGGATAGCATGAAACGATCTATGGCGGCGTGGCTCGATCAAAAAACCACCGGCGATGACAACTACATGCCGGCCTATGATGATCTACTCGAAACCGTCGAGGCTACCATGCTCGAAACACTCCTTCGTCGCTTCGACAACAAGCCCACACGCCTCGCCGCCGCGCTCAAAATGAACCGCGCCACTTTGAGGCGTAAACTGAAAGAAGATTGAAGCTTCAAGCGGTGCTTCTCCTCGCAAAGCCTCCTCAATGGTAAATCAGGCCTCCACTCCTTTTGCGATAACTGTATCTGGTTTTTCCCTGCCCGCTTTGACAGTGTATTTACCCGGCGCATACACACGAGGTTTAAAACTCTCAGTTTTCGAACGCACGGTGTATAAAATCTCGCCGGTGACTTCCGCAATGACCTGCACAACTGGATTCGAGACGTCATGGAGTTTTACCTCAGCGAGATGTGCGTGGACCTTACGACCGTCATTGGCATCTTGCTCGATGCGGATCGGCCAGCCTGGAAACTGAGCTTTGTCACCATCAGAAACTTTCGAGAAGCGAGGCCAGCATTCCAAGGTGATTTGGCGTGTCGTTTTATCAAAACGGATCAGGCCATATCCATCAGCGCGTTTTTTTTCATCCTGGATGTCCTCAGGGTTCGCATAGGCGAGCATGCTGATCAGGTTGCCCAAGCCGTCTTTGAAGTCACCGGTCCATGGCAGCGGACTGTTCGGCACGGGATTTGAGCCAGGCTTTTCATCGAGTGGATGCCACCAACGTCCATAGATTGTGTTTACGAGTGCGGGGCTGGTAAAGCTGTAGGGTGCATCGCCGAATTCATCGATGCCGTGCTTTACAACGACAGCCAGATGCTGATCGCCACAGAGATGCGGAGCCCACGCACGACGAATCTCTCGCAAGGCACGATTTCGGCCCGCCTGCGGCCATCCATTGCAATCGAGGTCGGCGAGCAGACGCTGATCGCGGCCACCGTGCATGTGAACCGCTCCGCAGAAGGCCGTGGCGGACAAAACGCACTTCATCACCGCGCCGCTGCTATAGTCCTGCGACCAATCATGGAGGAATTTTTCCTGTCGTTTACCCAAAAGCTCCAAACCAGGCAGGTCAATGCTCTTCGGGTCATACGATGGATCATTGATGTGGTCCGGCCGCGGCCCCATTTGTGGAATCGTGCCTGCGGGACCACTCTTAAACTTCCGGTCCTCCAAAATCGCAAAGTCAATACCACCGACTATCATGCGTGTGAAATAAACACCGATATCACGATTCACCGGCCTCGGATCCCATCCATCCGGCAAATGCCAGCTTTGCTGACGCTGCACTTGGTTCACATAAGCCACGGGATAACGATAGCCGCCGTCCGCGTCGCCGCTGATCTTAGACTTGCCACCTGCCTCGCCCCAAAGATTGCCGTGGCCGACGTCGTGATCATCAGGAATGCAAACCGTTGGGCGGTCGCGAATGATGTCGCGGAATTGTAGACCAAACTCGATCCAACCCGCTGTGTGCTCCGTGTGCCGATAGGTCTGGTCGCCGCCGAAAAACAACACGTCCGGGTCCTGCGCACGAAGATTGTCGATGATCTCCGTGCGCGGGCCGATCGTGCGGCTGGAGTTGCAGCTCATGTTAGCAATCACGATCTGATTTTTCTCCACCGGATCGCAACGGATGAGTCCTTCAAACATGGCTTTCTCACCGTGACGCACGCGGTAGGCCACGTTCTTCGAGCCATCCCAGCCTTCTACGCGGAAATGCGCATCCCAGCCCGGATAATAAACCTCGCTTTTCGCGACTTCCTTCCAATCGCCGTTTTCTTGTTTCAATTCGAGCCGCGCCACACGTTCCTCTCCCGGCTTCAAAGGGAAGAGCTGTGCGCTCATCTTCAGCACACCGTTTTGCTGCGTGTAATAAGCAAAGCACACCACCTCATCCCGTGGCACATCCATCGAAGGCGGCGGCGTGGCAGCACCACCACCCTTGCCTTTGCCCTTCGCCTTCTTTTTCTCATTCTGTGCCGCCGCCTGCATGCCTTTCTTCCACCACTCGCCCGTTGTCAGAGACTCGAGATTTGGAAACTCGGTGCCAAACGGCTGAGGATCATCTGCGGCACTCGCAGAAGCGCGCACAAAGAAAAATGGGGCAATCTTGAGAAGAAGTCGGCGGGTAAAGCTCATGGTGGCCAGCGTGCAACGACTCGGATCTCACGAAAATATCAGGATTGTCCATAGCCGATGCATGCACGGTGCATCTCTACCCGCGTAAGATGCTGTGATGCTGTTCCGCCTGCTTTTTCCATTCGCCTTGACCTCAACCGCTTTCGCGGAGCCGGTGAATTTCAGTCGCGAGGTGCTGCCGCTGCTTTCGGACAACTGCCTCGCTTGCCACGGGCAAGACGAGAGCCATCGCAAGGCTGACCTCCGGCTCGACACACAAGAAGGTGCCCGCGAGGTGTTGAAGTCCGGCGATTTCATCGACCGCATCACCACCGATGATCCCGATGAGGTCATGCCGCCGCCGAAGTCCCACAAACCGAAGCTCAAAGCCGAGCAGGTGGCTCTTTTGAAGCGCTGGATCAGCGAAGGCGCCGCGTGGGGAAAGCACTGGTCCCTCGAAAAGCCGGTCAAAGCGAAGACCGAGGGCCATCCCGTGGATTTTTTTGTGAAGACGCGTCTCGCCAAAGAAGGCCTAAAGATGTCTCCGCAGGCTCCAGAACACACATTGAGGCGGAGGCTGGCTTTTGACCTCAACGGGCTACCACCGTCCGGCACATCGGACAATTCAAGCCTGACCGTATACATCGACGCGCTCTTGAAGTCACCGCACTACGGCGAGCGCATGGCCATGTTGTGGCTCGACGCGGCACGCTACTCTGACACCGACGGCTTTCAGTCCGATGCCACCCGCACCAACTGGCCATGGCGGGACTATGTGGTTGAGTCCTTCAATGCAAACAAGCCCTTCGACCAGTTCACGCTGGAGCAGTTCGCGGGGGATTTGCTGCCGAATGCCACGCCGGAGCAAAAACTGGCCACGTGCTTTCATCGCAACCACATGGCGAACGGCGAGGGCGGTCGCGACAAGGAAGAGAGCCGCATTGACTACGTCATCGACCGTGTGAACACGATAGGCACGGTGTGGCTCGGGCTCACGCTCGGCTGCACGCAGTGTCACACGCACAAGTTTGATCCCATCTCGCACCACGACTACTACGCGCTAAACGCCTTCTTCAACAGCATCGACGAGGATGGAGCGGCAGGCACGGGTGCGAAGCCCTACATGCCTTATCAATCGCCGAACGCGAAGCGGGCGGTCGAGGAATCGCAAAATCTCGTCGAAGCACGCAAACCTATCGAAGCGAAAGCCAAGGCGGACGCGGAGAAGCCTTTCGCAATGTGGTTGGAGGAGCAGAAGAAGCGCATCAAGCCCGACTACAACGCGTGGCAGGTCGTTCTCGGTGCGGTGGAGTCGCAGGAAGGCTCGAAGCTCGCGCAAACGAAGGATGGCATCATCACCGCGAGCGGCCCGAATCCGAAACAGGATGACTACCGGCTCATTTCCACGATCAAACTGCCTCGCCTCACCGGCTTGAAGCTCGAAGTGCTGCCACAAAACGGAGTGCTCTCCCGCGGCAAGACGGGCGAGTTCATCCTGACCGACATCAAGGTGCAGGTGCGCCGCAAAGGCAGCTCGCAGATCCGCGACATTCTCGTCAAAAACGCCGTGGCCGATACGAAGGTGGAAAGCAAGGCCCGAGAGTATGGCGATGTGAAAGGCACGCTCGATGACGATCCGCGCAATGGCTGGACTACGAAGGGTTTTCCCAAAGATCAGCCTCACACCGCGCTTTACGGCCTCGCCGAGCCACTGGTGCTCGAAAGTGATGAAGAGCTGATTTTTGAGCTAAGGCATCGTTCGACGAATGGCGACGCCAACATCGCGAAATTCCGCCTTTCCGCGACGGATCAGCCAGGACCAGCCGTGCACGAGATTGGAGCCACTCCGCTCGAAAAGCTCGCCAAAGGCCAAATCGACCTCGAGAAACTCCAGGCGCAGTTTTTGGAAGATTATAAGCCCTATCAGCTTGCCAGGGCATCATTGGATCGGGCCAATGCGCAGCTCAAGGAAGTGCAGGCTGCCGCGGGCAAATTGAACGTCATGGTGCTCGCCGAGCGCAAGGAGCCGCGTGACACGCATGTGCTGCTGCGCGGTGTTTGGGACAAAAAAGGCGATGTGGTGTCGCGTGGCGTTCCAGCGGCCATCGCGCCATGGCCGGAAGGGCTCGCGAAGGATCGCATCGGCCTCGCGAAGTGGATCACGTCGAAGGACAACCCGCTCACAGCCCGCGTTTTCGTCAATCAGGTGTGGCAGATGCTCTTCGGTGCCGGTTTGGTGCGCACACCGGATGATTTCGGCCTGCAAGGTCAGCGCCCAACACACCCCGAGCTACTCGATTGGCTCGCCGTGGATTTCATGGAGAACGGCTGGGACGTGAAACGCCTCATCAAGACCATCGTGACGAGTGACACTTACCAACAATCCTCCGATCGGTCCGATCAGACCGATCCGTCCAATCTGCTGCTGTCACGCGGTCCGCGCTTCCGTCTGCCCGCGTGGATGATTCGTGATGCAGCGCTTGCTTCCTCCGGTTTGCTCAATCCCGCGCTCGGTGGTCCGCCGGTGCGGCCGCATCAGCCGGAAGGCGTGTGGGAGGAGATCTTCATGGGCCGCTTCACCTACGAGCCAAGCCAGGGCGCGGCGCAGTATCGACGCACGTTGTATGCCTTCTGGCGTCGCAGCATCGCGCCGACCTTCCTCTTTGATAGCGCCCAGCGTCGCGTGTGCGAGGTGGCGATGACACGCACGAACACACCACTACAGGCGCTGACCTTGCTCAATGACCAGACCTTCATGGAGGCCTCGCAAGCCCTCGCGAAGCGAATGCTGGCCACGACGCCGGAAAAGCGGCTGCCGATGCTCTACCAAGCCGTTTTGAATCGTGAACCGACCGCGAAGGAGCTTTCGGTGCTCCTACGCGAACTCCACCGTGCTTCGAAACATTACCGCGAGCATCCCGAAGACGCCCGTAAACTCAAAACAACACTTGAACTGGCCGCGCATGCGCTCGTGGCCACTTTGGTGCTCAATCTGGATGAAGCGATCACCCATGAATAGCTGGTAAAAGATTGGGTAAAAAATGAGATCCCAATCTTTTACCTCGAACCTTTTACCAACAAAAAACGAACCATGAAATCCCGCCGCCAATTCCTTACCACCGCCGTGCTGGCGGCTCCGTTTGTCCAAACGCTCGCGAAGACCGCGCCCGATTTTCATGGCACGATCATCGGCCATGGAACGCATCGTTATCGTGTCGACAAGCTGTGGAACCAGGCAGACCCTGCCAAAACGCCGGTGAAGGATTGCCATGAGATGGTGCAGGTGCAGGATGGTCGCCTGTTTCTGCTCACGAATCACAAGCAGAACAACGTGCTCATCTACGATGTGAAAGGCGCGTTGCTCGGCCAGTGGACACTCGGCATGAGTGGTGCCCATGGCCTGACCTTCCACGACGGGCATCTCTACATCTGCGAAACCTCGGGACGAATCGTCAAGACCACGCTCGATGGCCAAATCGTGCTGGAACTGCCGAATCCGGTCAAAGAAGGCATTTACAAGCCGAATGAAGCTTACGCGCCCACCGAAAGCGCCGTCGCGCCGAATGGCGACATCTACGTCGCGGATGGTTATGGCTCGCAGTATTTGCTGCGCTACGACATGAGCGGGAAATTCATCTCCAAGTTCGGCGGAAAGAGCACGCAGCCGATGAATCCGGGCAAGTTCATGCAAGCGCATGGCGTCGCCATCGATACGCGCGGCGACGAGCCTTTGCTCGTCGTCACTGAGCGCATCCGCAATGAGTTCAACTGGTTCAAGCTCGATGGCACTCACGAGCGCGGTGTGTATCTGCCCGGCGCCTATGTGAGCCGCCCGGTCATCCACGGCACAAACTTGTATTCCGGTGTCTGCTTTGGCGCGAAACCCAACGACTACCGCATGTGGCAGGGCCGCGGCTTTGTGACGATCCTCGATGTGGATGGCAAAGTGATCTCGAATCCAGGCGGTCACGCCCCCGAGTATGAAAACGGCAGCCTCAAGGTGCTGCTGCAAGACCAGCCGGTCTTCAACAACTGCCACGACGTCTGCGTGGACACGCAGGGCGACCTGTATGTGTGCCAGTGGAACAGCGGGAATGTGTATCCTTACAAACTGCATCGCGAATCATGAACGACGGACCTCTGAACACCACCCGCCGCTACTTCCTTGGCCAATGCACCGGCGTTTCCGTTGGCGCGATGGCGCTGCGTGCGCTCGGGCAGCAGGAAGTGCCCGGATTGCCATCACTGCCGCATTTTGCGCCGAAGGCGAAGCGGGTCATCTTTCTCACGCAGTCGGGCGGACCGTCGCAGATCGAGCTTTTCGATCACAAGCCGGGTTTGATGCAATGGGCGGGCAAGGAACTGCCGGATAGCGTACGCCAGGGTCAGCGGCTCACGACGATGACAGCGAATCAGAAGCAGCTCATTCTGCCGGGCATAACAAAATTCGCGAAGTGCGGCCAGAGCGGCGCGACGATCAGTGAATGGCTGCCGCATTTGCAGGGCGTGGCAGATGACTTGTGCTTCATCAAGTCGATGACGACGGATCAGATCAACCACGCGCCAGCGATGACGCAATTTTTGACCGGTCATCAACTTCCCGGCCGGCCGAGCATGGGCGCGTGGATCAGTTACGGGCTCGGCAGCGTGAACCGCAACCTACCGGACTACCTCGTGCTCATCTCAAAGATGCAGCGTCCGAGCGATCAACCGCTCTACGATCACTACTGGGGCAGCGGCTTCCTGCCTTCGCGCTATCAAGGCGTGAAGCTGCGCAACTCGAAGGACCCTGTTTTGTATCTGAGCGATCCCGAGGGGCTGCCGCGTCATCTTCGCCGAGGCATGCTCGACGGGCTCGCTGAGCTGAATCAGATGCGTTTTGATCAAACGCACGATCCGGAGATCACCACGCGCATCCGCCAATATGAAATGGCCTACCGCATGCAGGCCAGTGTGCCGGAGCTCACAGACCTCAGCGGGGAACCGGATCATGTGTTCGAAATGTACGGGCCGGATTCGCGTCGTGCGGGCAGTTACGCAGCAAATTGCATTCTCGCGCGTCGGCTTGCGGAGCGTGGCGTGCGCTTCATCCAGCTCTTTCATCCCGATTGGGATCATCACAGCCGTTTGCCGAGCTGGTGCACCGCACGTTGTCGCGACACCGACCAACCGAGTGCGGCGTTGATCAAAGATTTGAAGCAACGCGGCCTGCTCGACGAGACGCTGGTGCTCTGGGGCGGTGAATTTGGCCGCGGCGTGGCCGGCCAAGGCAAGTGGGACAGCCCCGAAGCGGGGCGAGATCATCATCCGCGCTGTTTCACCATGTGGATGGCTGGTGGCGGCATCAAACCGGGCCTCACCTACGGCGCGACGGACGACTTCAGCTACAACGTGGCCGAGAATCCCGTTCACGTGCGTGATCTGCACGCCACCGTGATGCACCAACTCGGCATCGATCACGAGCGCTTCACCTTCCGTGCCCAGGGACTCGATTTCAAGCTGACTGGGGTCGAGCCATCGCGACTGGTAAAGGATATCGTCAGGTGATCATGGCTTGTCCTTCGTGCCCACGGGATCACGAAGCTGAAGTTGCTTGTCTTTGCCGAGGTTCTTGAGTGTGGTGGAGGTCCAATCCCATGCGGCTTTGTCCTTGGCGTAGATCACGAGCTTGGTCTTCTGCGCGGCGAGAGCGGCAGCTTGAGGCAGATCGAGGTACTTGAGCACATTGAGCATTGGCGGGGCGGCGCTGGCGCTGTCTTTGACGGTGCCGTTGTGAGTCAAGGGCATGTCGTGGAGGTCGAGACGGCTGATGCCATCCTCGAAAATGGACGCGTAGAGCGCATCGACGGCCATGTCACGATGGGCTTGAATCCACAGCTTCGTCTCGCCGAGGCCACCGATGGCGCGGAGACTCTGAACAGCACGGCGGATGTCCCACACGCGCATGCCGTCGAGCGTCTGCCCGAGGAGGTAAAAGCGGCGGAGGCGCTGCGTCTGAGCCTTTTCGCTGCCAGTCCATGCGGTGGCGCCGATACCACGCGGGCAAACGTAAGCCATGCCCCACTTGAAGGTCTCAAACATCTTCTTCTCGCTCTCGAAAGCTTTTTCATCACTCGGCGTGCCAGGAAAGGTCTCGATGAGCTTAGCAAAGCGGCTGTTGTAGGTACTGGTGAAAGTGTCCCAGCCTTCCTCATCAAGCACATTGAGGGCGACGAGCTCGAGATCCTCCAACCTGAGACCTTCGCGATGGGCTACATAAATGCGCAGGCGATAAGGCGACTGACTTTCGAATTCGTAAATGCTCATTCGGAGGCCGTCGCGCTCCATGCTTCCCTCCTTCTGCGGATTTACACTAGCGATCTCCTTGGGCCAGCCGCCGAAGACTTTTCCTCCAAGCACTTTTTTCCACCCATCAGCGAGTTTTTGGAAATCGGCCTCATTGGTGGGCATGTCGGGTGTTTTGGCTACAGGAACGAAGATTTCGTCCGCAGTGGTATTCTTCTCGTCCTTCGGGATTTCAGCGAGCACACGCAGATCGGTCTTCGTGAGCGATTTGGGTGCTCCATCGAGGATTTGCATGGGATTAGCACCTTTGAGGTGGCGCTCAAACCAGTGAAACGCTCCCATGTTAATGGTTTGAAGGTCTTGGTGTGGTCCCTCGCCCACTTGCAAGCCGAGTGCGGAAGGAGCAGCGCCGAGCAGTTCGTAGATGCGGCGCACATCGGTGAAGATGCGGAAGACACCGTCGATGGGGAAGATTGTATCCTTGTCCGTGTTCACGATCAAAAGCGGTCGCGGCGCCGCGAGTGCGACCATGCGCGAGAAGTCCCAGCGATGCGTGTTCACGAAGAACATGCAGTCGCAATGCCCCTCAATGCAGCCGTCGATGACCTGGTTTTGCATGTCCGTGACACCGGCGGTGGGGGCGCTGGCCTTGATTCGCTCGTCGAGCGCGGTGATCCACCAGGAGTAGGCCCCGCCGCCGCTGCGCCCGGTGACGCCGAACTTGGTCTTGTCCACCTCGGGTCGCGTTTCGAGGTAATCGAGAGCGCGGACGCAACTCCAGGCCTCGAGCCCGGCGGGTGTGTAGCCGCGTGAATACCACCACCAACGTTTCTTGCTGTAGGTGCCGTGGTGCTCGCCGCGGATCTCACCGAGCTGCACGGTGTCGATAATGAGACAAGCATAGCCGTGTTTGGCGAACCAGGCGCCATGATGTTCGTAGCCAGTCTTGTTGCCGAGGCTGACGCCGTTTTCGATCACGTTCGCGTGACCGCAGACGTAAAGAATGGTCGGCAGCGGCTTTTCGACCTTCTCGGGCAGGTAGAGGTTCGCCGTCACATAAAGTCCCGGCATGGACTGGAAGTGCATTTTCTCGACGCGGAAGCCTTCGCCCTTCAGCTCGCCCGTTTTGACCGGCTGCAGCGGTGTTTTCTCCGGCAGCGGATCGAGGCCGAGCATCTCGAAAAGCTGCCGGCGATATTCAGGCGACTTCTTTTGCCAGTCTTCAGCACTCTCAATCTCTTTCAGCCCACCTTGTTGTGTGATGGTTCTCGTCTCTCCGGCGAAGTAGCGTTCCAGCAACTTGTTGCCGGGCGTGTCGGGCGTCTTTTCGGGATAGGGAGACTTCGCGAACGCAGCGGCGGATAGGACGAGAATGGAAAAGAAAAAGCGCATGGAGCAGACCCAAACGCCGCTCACTGCCTACTTCTGAATGCAGAAGTCCATTTCATGCCTTCTTCGTTTTCACGGCCCGTTTGCGTTTGGGGAAACAGGTGCTGCAGATGTCGCAGACGGTGCCATCGCAACCCCGGGCGGTGCAGTGTTCGCGGCCGTAAAAAATGATCTGGAGATGGAGCTTGTTCCAAACAGACTGCGGGAAAAGGCGTTTGAGGTCTTTTTCGGTTTGCGAGACGTTTTTACCGGTGGTGAGCTGCCAGCGCTGGGCGAGGCGGTGGATGTGGGTATCGACCGGGAAGCTCGGCACGCCGAAGGACTGCGCCATGACGACCTGGGCGGTCTTGTGGCCGACTCCGGGGAGTTTTTCGAGTGCATCGAGATCCGCGGGCACCTGGCCGCCGTGCTCGCGAACGAGGATTTCGCTCAGTTGGCGGATGGCGCGGGCTTTCTGTGGTCCGAGGCCGCAAGGGCGGACGATGGCCTCGATCTTCTCGACGGGCACTTTCGAGAGCTTTTCCGGAATGCGGCCGAGGGCGAAAAGGGCGGGCGTGATCTGGTTCACCCTCACGTCCGTGCATTGGGCCGAGAGCAAAACGGCCACGAGCAGGGTAAAGGCATCCGTGTGGTCCAATGGGATGGGCGGATCAGGATACAACTGCTCCAAACGCTGTTGGATAAAGGCGGCACGCTGGATTTGGGTCACGACCGGGAGCAGGGGCGGTTACAGGCGCTTTTGCTTCTCGATGCGCTCGGCCATCTTATCGACATGCTCCCAGTGGGCACGGGGCTTGAGGATGGAAAGACTCTTGGAAAAGGACCCCCAACGTAGCACGCGGATGTTCACGTTGCGCACACCCCAAGCCTTCATTTCAGTCTTTGAGGGCTTGTAGAGATCAATCGTGTTCGTGCCAACCAAGGCGGAACCATAATCATCAACTTGATAAATATAGGGGGTGCCCTCTATCTGGAAAATCGTGCCCACGGGATAGACGGACCAGTCCGCCGCAGCGCTTCGAACGCGGCCAAACTTCAAATCACTGCCAATGGCTGTTGCTTTACCGTACACGATGTGATCGGACTCTGTGTGGGTGTAGGCAGTGGTGCGGACAGATGAGATGCGTGTGCCTCTCAGGTTAGAGAACATGGAACTGGTGCACGAAACGAGCCCAACGGAGGTAAGACAAAGCAACAGGGCAAAGAGGCGGGGCATGAGGAACGGAGTTGAATTGACGTTCGGCGATTCGATCCTGAATAACAGACATAGTGAAGTATTGACATCCTAAAAGCAATCATGGATTCGTGGCAATACCCACCATTCGCTGTTCATGCGCCCAGCGAAATCACTGACGTCGATGCGCGATGTCGTAGGCGCGCTGGTATTGCAGACGGAATATATCACCGAGTTGCCTAGCGAGATGAGTCTCTTGAATTTTATCACGAGCGGAGAGTGTCTTGCGGATGGGGCCTGTAGCTGTGTCATACCTCACCCGGTTGAGATCGAGAAGCACGGTGAGCGCTCGATCGTTCATACCAGCCTCGATGATCTCTTTCCATGCCTTTCTCAGTTCTTCATGCGAGTCCACGCAGAGCACGCGGACGAGAAAGCGAATCGCATTGAAAGCTGGGCCGGTGAATTCGGCATCGTAGATGAAGGCCTTGGCTTTCTCAAAGGGCATCTCTGTGGCGTCCGGCATTTGCGTGAGATGATCCAGCGTATAAAAATCCCGCCTTACGGACAGGCGGCGCAAAGCGTGTTTACGCGGGCCACCTTGCGCACCCGCATGAAAACACCATAGCTTTTGGCCCTCTTCACTGAGCACAAACTCGATGAACGCGGTGGCCAACTCCTGATCCGGCGCTCCACGGAACATGCCGATTGGGTCCACGCTGACACTGGTGCCACCGAGCGGGGCCACGAAACCGATGCGTGAGCTGCCGTCCACCTTCCGCGTGTCTTCTTGGGCCTTGCGGCCATAGAAATCTATGCACATGCCAGCGGCAGCTTCTCCGCGAACAACATCGAGTGGGATCTTCGTGGAGGCATCTGAAAAATAGCGGGCGTTCGCTGCAATTTTTTGAATCAGTTGCAGGCCAGCAGTCCAGCCTGCCTCGGCACCCGCAAGACGCACTTCATCTAGAGAGCGCTCTTTAGCAGAATCGACTTTTCGCCTCTCCGCCTCAATGGCGAGGTGCATCTGCTGCTGGATGAGCATCTCGAACACCTTTGTTACTGAACCACTTTTGGCCGGATCGGCGCAGGCAATCTGCCCAAAGTATTTCGGATCGGCCAGATCCTCCCAAGTTTGCGGCTCCTTCTCGATGCCGAGGCGTTTCAGCACATCTTTGTTGTAAACAATGCCGCTGCTGGAGATGCACGCACCGCACCAACGCGCTGCGGGATCACGAAACGGCTCACCACTGAGCTTTTCAGGAATCGCAGCTTCACTAAACCATTCAGGGTGCGCTTTCATCAATGCGCTGAGGCCTGTCTTCATCCCATCGCCCGCAACGAGAGTGCCAGATTTTGCTTGCACCTCAAAGTCGTAGGCACCACCACCAAACATCACATCTACGCCGATGCCGATGTCGGAGGCCAAAAATGCTTTCCGAGCTTCGTTATCCGTTTTGTCACTCAAAAATGTCTGGGCAATCTCTGGCGTCCACTCACGCTTCAACACCTGTTTCCAATGCTTCTCAAACGCTGCAGCGAACTCTGACTTGATCAACATGGCGATCTCTGAGGTGCCGCCGGGCACTCGCCAGTCGATGTAAAGCGTCTCGCCCGTTTTCGCTTTCCAATAAACCGCGAAAGCATGCCCGAATTCATCACGGATGAGCGCCGGATGCGGTGTCACGATGACGAGCCGACGATCCCAGCGGCGCGGCGCCGTGGTATCCGTCGGCTTTAGCAAAAAAGGGCCGATGAGAACCGCCATGATGGCAGCCATCACGCAGGCTTCCCGTGGGTGCGCCCGTTGCCAAGCAAGGACAGCAAGCAAGATTGGATGCTGAAGTGAGAGCTTCATCACTTTCGAATGATCACCACATCATGCATCGCTACCATAGCCCGAACCTCATCACCACACGGCGAGCGAACTAAGAATGGATTGAACTCGGTCAGCTTGATAAGAAGTCCTCCCTGCACCTGCAGTTGATACTGCACTGTAGAACCCAAGTAGGTTGTGTTCACGATTTGGCCAGGAAAACGATTCGGGCTGTCCATGACATTGAGCAAGGTCAGAGCTTCCGGGCGTATGCTGAGCCATACCGGAAGGCCCGCAACGGGCGCCCATCCATGCTCGTTTGGACGACCGCGCAGCACTCCAAAACTCGTCTCGACATCGAAAAAGCCGGGGCGGCTGCTTTCACGCATCACGCGTCCTTCGATCAGATTCGTCTCGCCGATGAACTCCGCCACCATTCGTGTGGCAGGATGTTTGTAAATATTTTGTGGTTCCCCCACCTGCGCCAGCTTGCCTGCTTCCATGATCGCGATTCGGTCGGCCATCGAGAGAGCCTCATCTCGATCATGCGTCACGTAGACGGCGGTGAGTCCGTGTTCTTTGCAGATGCGGCGAATCTCCGCTCGCATTTCAAGACGCAGCTTGGCATCCAAATTGGAAAGCGGCTCGTCAAGCAGCAGGCATTTTGGCCGGATCACCAGTGCCCGAGCCAAGGCCACGCGCTGCTGCTGGCCACCGGAAAGCTGCTGAATCTTTCTAGAGCCGAGCCCACTAAGCTGCACTTGGTCCAGCACTTCAGCCACGCGATGCTCGATCTCCTTGCTAGTGTATCTCCGCTCTTCTAGTCCAAAAGCGACATTCTGCGCGACGTTCAAATGCGGCCACAAGGCATAACTTTGAAACATCATTCCCGTCTCACGCAGATGCGCCGGCACCCTTGTGACATCCTCTTGGTCAAAAAAAATCTTGCCGTGATCAGGTTCGTAAAAGCCCGCCATGTGACGCAGCAGGGTTGTTTTGCCGCACCCGCTGGGGCCCAGTAGGAAAAAGAGTTCACCCGCTTCAATGTGCAGGTTCACGCCACCGAGCACCATGCTGCTGCCCAAGCGTTTGGAGAGTTCCTGAATCGTGATGGTAACCATTTGGCGAATTGGGCGCGGACGGGGCACGTCTTAGGGCAAGTCCATTCTAAAGGCAAGAGGGCAAAGGCTTGCGGATTGCGTTGAGAGGCACTCTCGATAGCATCATCGGTATGCGATTTCTTCTGCTGATTTTTTTAGCTACCTCGGCACTCATTGCGCAATCGCCTAGCGTGCCAGTGTACCGCGAAGGACGCGGCCATGGAACTGTGGCGGGCCTTTTGAAGCAGGCCGAAGCCTTGAAGGACGGGGGCAAGCTCCTGTCCATGCCAACTGCGGAGACCCAATTCAACCGCACCTCTTGTGAGCTGAATTTGCCTGACGCCAGCACCACTCCGCTCTCTTCCCGCGAACGCTGGAACCGAGCACGTCTGGCTCACATTCGTGTAGGTCACTTTTATTTATGCACCAAATGTGAGAAGTGGCACCTCGATCTCTCCGGGGGTTACGCCATCACCACGGATGGTGCTGTGGCCACCTGCGCCCATGTGCTGCCTAAGCCAAAAGATATGCGTGAGGGTTATCTGCTAGCCGCTACGGACGATGATCAAGTCCTTCCTATTACCGAGGTGCTTGCTATGAGCAGCGGGACGGACTGTGCCATCATCCGAGTGAAGTCGGAAGCCCCCCTCACACCCCTGCCTCTCGGAGAAGATGTGACACCTGGCGACACGGTTTGGTGCTTTAGCGATCCATCCGGAAAACGCGGTTATTACTCAGAGGGCATTGTCAGCCGGTTTGTGAAGCGACCCTTCTTGCGGAAAAAAGAAACCGAGGATCTGCCTGAAGGTCTAGATATTCCAAGACCCGTATGGCTCGAGACGACAGTTGAATGGGCGCCGGGCTCCAGTGGCTCAGCTGTGGTCGATGCCCACGGCAACAGCGTAGGCCATGTTTCAGAGATCCAGACCGTGCTAGAGGATCCGCCTGCAGCAGCCACAAAAAAACGAGCCAGACCTTTCTCGCCTGGCACCTACATCGTCTTCCATCAAGCCATCACCGCCGGGGAGATTTTGAAGATCGTCCGCCAGCGGCGCTGATCAGGCAGCCTTGTGCTTCTTAGCAACTGGCACAGCACCAGACAACTTCCCCGCCTTGGCATCCACTTGGATTTTTTGAAGGATGCGCAGAAGCTTGGGCCATTGCTTCTCTTCGACAATATACCCGATGCAGCGTTTCGAGCCACAGCGGCAGGGATGCTCGAGCCATGTGTCCACATCAAAACCATAATTGTAAGTCAGTTCTTCTCCAGCCTTGATGTCACGCAATGAATAAATCCAGATATGACCTCGGATGATGAAGGCCTCGCAGTTCGGATCGCAAGAATGATTGATATAGCGGGCTGGATTGTATCCTTTGCCGCCGTCAATATCGTATCGCTGGTTGAGGGTGAAAACATAGACTGCAGCGCATCCAGTCTTCTTGGATTTCTCCATGAGCGCATCACCACGACGCTTTGACTCGGCCTTGGTGATTTTTTCACCCACATACTCAATGACGGGCGTGTCGTTCGGGATGTCGTGCTTGGCAAAAATACCACGGTTGTGGATGGACGACCGCTTGACGGTCCAGAGACGCTGCGAGAGAGCTTGAGGCATGGTTTGAGGGGGCGCATGAAGTGTGCCGGGCAACCCCAAAGTCAAGGCGTGTGGAAAAAATGATTCGTCATGAGGCACCGGCCCCATGCTCGGTACCAAACTGAAGGCTGTGCAGACGCTGATAAAGCGGCGAGGTGCGCAACAATTCCTCATTCGACCCCACAGCTACGACACGACCGGCATCCATGACGATGATCTGATGAGCAGCGAGCACCGTGGAAAGACGGTGAGCGATGGCGATGACCGTCTTGCCTTCGGAAAGGCTGTGGATAGCATCTTGGATAACTTTTTCACTCTCGGTGTCGAGTGCGGATGTGGCCTCGTCGAGCAGCAGCACGGGCGCGTCATGCAGCATGGCTCTTGCGATAGATAGGCGCTGCTTTTGACCACCAGAAAGGTTACGGCCACCCTCTCCAGCGCTGGCGTCATAGCGTCCCTTGATCTGCATAATAAACTCGTGGGCATGCGCCTTCTTTGCGGCAGCAACGATTTGCTCCTCACTGGCCCCCAAACGTCCGTAGCGGATGTTCTCACGAAGCGTGTCGTGAAAGATGAATGTATCTTGGCTGACCAACCCAACGTTTTCGCGCAACGAAGCCTGAGTGACCGTTTTGATGTCTGTGCCATCAAGCGTGATGACACCGCTGTCTGGGTCGTAGAATCGCAGAAGGAGATTGAATAGCGTGCTCTTTCCTGCGGCGCTGGGTCCTACGACAGCGTAAAACTTGCCAGGCTCTAGCTTGAGAGTGATGCCACTGGCCGCCGGCGGCTCAATTCGTGTTCCATGTGGGTCCCGATAATAGAAAGTAACATTGTGGAATCCAATCTCGCCTTTCGCGCGACCAAGCAATGCGGCAGATGGAGCATCCTTGATGTCCGGCTGTCGATTGAGAATCTCAAAAACCATGCTGGCAGCCACAGTGGTTTTTTGTAATAACAACTGCACGCGGCTGAGTTCCTTGATTGGCGGATAAATCTGCGTCAGGCCAAAAACAAGTAGGAAGAAATCATCTGCGCCCATGCCCTGTTTCCAAGCATATACCAGCCCGGCAGCGATGCCTAGTGACGCCACCGCCTCGACAATCGGACCGATAAGTTCGATGGCTTTGGCCCATTTCACCATGTTTCGGGTCATGCTGAGGTTGGTACGCTCAAACTTTGCAGTCTCATGGTCCTCACGGCAGTAGGCTTTCACCAAGCGGATGCCTGAAAAAGTTTCCTGCATCACCGACATCAGTGCCCGCGAATCATACTCCTCCTGCGCACCCACCTTGCGCACACGCTTGCCAAGCCGAACGATGGGCAATAGGCAAAGGGGGAAGACGACGAGGGACATGAGGGCAAAAAACCAATCTTTAGCAAAAATCGGCACCAAGAGCCCGACAATTGCCACAGGACGTTGGGCGATGGTTTGCACGAGCATCATCGCATTGCGCTGCACCACACTAGTCTGGTTGGTGACAGTTTGCATGAGCTCTCCTGTCCTAGCGGAATTGAAAAAACCCGGAGACTGTCTCATCACGCTACGATAAGCGTCATTCCTAATATCATAAACAACACGGCTCGTAACCCAAGCCTGCATGTAGCTGGAGAGATAACCCAGAAATCCGCGAACAAAAATCAACAGTGGCACGCAGGCGCATGCAAGCATCACTCCATTGAGACCGACGGGCGTGTCCTCGGCTAGTCCAAACATCTTGGCCAAATTCACCTCTCCCACGAGAGGCAGATGTCGAGGCTCCCCCAGAGTTGTGGTCTGGCCTCGTAATACCAGCGAGAAGATGAGTTGGAAACTGATCATCATGAAGCCATAGAAGGCGCCACTGAGCATGCCGAGCACCATGCTGAAAAAGAACCGCAAACGGTGAGGATGAACGTATTTCCAAATGGCCAGCAAGGTCTGCCTTGCGAGGGCAGCGGTGCCGGCCGTGGATAAAGATGACTTAACTTGGGGCATGAGACAAACTTACCTCATTAACCGCCGCATCCCGCCCCGCACAACCGCGAAGTGTCAGCTGAGATGCTGTCGGTAAATGATCTCAATGCGGTCAAGCATCTTGTCGAGACTATGCTCGCGACGAATCAAATCAAGACCCATCACGGACATTGCCCGTGTCTTTTCACGCTGGTCTAATGTCTCCTCGATGGCCCTAGCAAGGGCTGCAGCATCCCTTGCAGGGACGAGGCGCCCAGTAATGCCGTTCTGGATGATGCTGGGAATGCCCCCCACATCACTAGCGACCACGGGCAGGCCGGTGGCCAAGGCTTGGAGCCCGCTTTGAGGAACAGCCTCATGGAATGAAGGTATAGCCATCACATCAAGCGCCCGCATGATCTCCGGCACATCTTCACGATGTCCCACAAGACTGAAAAGATCCTTCACACCAAGTTGCTCGATAGTAGATTCCAAACCTGATCTCCAGGGACCTTCACCGACAATCACGCAATGCACGGAACGCCCATGATCACGCATTATGCGCGCCGCCTCCGCCAAGATCTGCGTGCCTTTGGCATAACGAATGACTGAGACCATGCCAATGAGTGCCGTGCCAGCAGATAAAGCTGGAAGCGGCAGCAGCGCACGAAGACCTTCGGGATGAAACCGGCTCAAATCTACTCCGGTTGGCAGGGTTGAGATCTCATTCGAGGCAAGTTCAAAGGTCTCAACCAGCTTTCCCGTGATCCGCTCGCTAGTGGTGATCACGTGATGCGTCCACTCTTTGTAAACCAAACGACTCAGTGACTTGTTCGGAATAGGCACGTCGAAATGACGGCTTCGAATCACCAACGGCACCCGGGCTATGCGTGATGCCAGCGTCATTAACCACCCATCTCGCGAACTGTGAGTATTGACAATCTCAACGCGCTGCTGGCGCAACCACAATGCAAGGCGGAACATATGCAAAGGAAGCAGGATACGCCGGTCAAAGCGCTGAACCTGCGTAGGAACACTTGCTTGCCTTGCTCTATGATAAATGCTGCTGTGCCCTGGTGCCACGAGCCAGACACGACTGCCCCTTTGCTGAAATCCCTGCAGTTCCGCCAAGACGCGATGCTCCTGACCACCCCATCCGAGCGAGGCCTCGGAGTGAACGATCCTCCATGAATGCCTTTGGAAAAGAGGTTTGCAGTCCATCAACACGTCTTTCTTGCCTTGGAATACGCTGAAATAAAGCCCCTGTTTGACAAAAAGCTCTGGAATCGCCAAGCCCTTGCTTTCATATCCAGATTTCGTTTCTCATCACATCCATGACTTCTTCGACTATCGGCATCATCGGCCTCGGCTACGTGGGCTTGCCCCTTAGCCTTCAGTTTGCCCGCACAGGAAGTGTCGTGCTCGGCTTCGATATTGATCCAGAAAAGACAGCCATGCTGATGGGGAACCAAAGCTATATCCTTCATATATCAGCGGAGGCCGTTCGGGAGCAGCGCGAAGCCGGCCGCTTTACTGCCACAACTGACTTTTCTAAGGCTAGCGAATGCGAAGCGCTTATCATCTGTGTTCCAACACCACTCGCACGCCACCGCGATCCAGATCTAACCTACGTCTTGAATACGGGACGTGCGATCGCACCTTATCTTCACAAGGGCCAACTCGTTGTTTTGGAGTCCACAACCTATCCCGGCACGACCGACACGGAATTGCGTGAAGTTCTCGAGGCCGGTTCCGGGCTTAAAGCGGGCAAGGATTTCCATCTCGCGTTCTCACCAGAACGCGAGGATCCAGGCAATCCGCAGAGCGATGTAGCGCACATTCCGAAAATCGTTGGTGGCTTCACCGCAGAGTGTCAAAAGCATGCGCTTGCCGTCTATGGCCGTGCGATCAAGACTCTCGTGCCAGTCGAAAGCTGCCGTGTGGCTGAAGCGGTCAAACTGACGGAAAATATCTTCCGCGCTGTAAACATCGCCATGGTGAATGAACTCAAAATCGTCTATACTGCAATGGGGATCGACATTTGGGATGTGATCGAAGCCGCAAAAACAAAACCCTTTGGCTTCATGCCCTTCTACCCCGGCCCAGGGCTTGGTGGGCACTGCATTCCAATTGACCCCTTTTACCTTACATGGAAGGCACGCGAATATGGCCAAGAGACACGCTTCATCGAATTGGCAGGCGAGATCAACACAGCCATGCCCGCTTACGTTATTGAACGATGCGCTGAGGCCTTGGCACACAACCGGCAAACCATTCGCGGAAGCCGTGTTCTCATGATCGGCATCGCTTACAAAGCAAACGTTGATGACGATCGCGAAAGCCCCGCTTACGTGCTATGGGAGATGCTGGAAAAGCAAGGAGCATATGTCGAATACTTCGATCCACATGTGCCAGTCATCCGCCCTTCCCGTGAGCATGCTCAGTTTGCAGGCAGAGAAAGCGTTAAACTAGATCCGCAAGCTGTCTCCAGCTTTGACCTTGTGCTCGTGGCCACCCATCACAAAGCGGTGGACTGGTCCTTGATCTCACAAAAAGCCCGTATTGTCGTGGACAGCCGCAACGCACTAAGTTCTTTCATGAAGGGCAAGCCGAACTACTTTAAAGCTTAGGACATGAAAGCACTCGTCACCGGAGGCGCCGGATTCATTGGGTCGCATATCACCGAGGCGCTCTGCCGCCGAGGAGCCACTGTCATCGTGCTAGACAACCTCTCACTTGGAAACCTCGACAACCTTGCTTGGAAAAAACCGAGTGATCCAATCGAATTCGTGAAGGGTGACATCCGCGATCAACTCCTTCTCAGCAAGCTGATGCTAGGTGTCGACTGGGTCTTCCATCAAGGCGCACTTCCTTCGGTCCCACGCTCCGTTTCAGCGCCACTGGAAAGCAACGATCACAATCTTCAGGGGACGCTGAATGTATTGATCGCCGCCCGCGATGCTGGCGTGAAGCGCCTCATGTTTGCATCATCGTCTTCCATTTACGGCAATTCCAACGCAGTCGCGAAGCACGAAGGGCTACCACCCTCACCGCTCTCACCTTATGCACTGCAAAAGTATAGCGCCGAGCGCTATGCACAGCTCTTCTACCAGCTCTATGGCTTTGAAACGGTTTCACTACGTTACTTCAACATCTTCGGACCACGTCAAGCCTTCAACTCGCCCTACTCTGGTGTGATCGCCAAATTCTGCACCACCATGCTGGCAGGACAGTCGCCGATTATTTTTGGTGATGGAAGTCAGGCACGTGATTTCACCTTTGTGGACAATGCAGTCCAGGCCAACCTCCGAGCTGCTGAAGCGCCAGCTGCAAAAGCAGCTGGTAAGGTCTTCAATATCGCCTGCGGGAATTCAATCAACCTCCTGCGCCTTGTGAAGGACCTAAACCACTTGACTCACCAGCAGATCGAGCCGCAATTTCAGCCTGCACGCGCCGGCGATGTGCTCCACTCGCTCGCCGACATTCGCGCTGCGAGTGACGAACTGCTCTACGAGGTCGTTGTCGGCTGGGAGGAAGGCCTTTCTCGCACGCTTGACTTCTACCGCCAAAGCGGCGGTTAGTGTTTCACATTTTTATTTTACGATCATGTCCAGCCCACGCGACATTTCCGACCTCTGGCGCGATCCTGCATCGCCATGTTTTATCATTGGTGAAATCGCGCAGGCTCATGATGGCAGCCTTGGCATGGCTCACGCCTACATTGATGCCATTGCGGATGCCGGAGCCGATGCGGTCAAGTTCCAGACGCACATCGCCTCAGAGGAAAGCTCCGCGTTGGACACTTGGCGTGTCAAATTCAGCCAGCAGGATGCTACGCGATACGACTACTGGAAGCGAATGCAATTTACCCCCGAGCAATGGTCTGACCTCAAGCAACATGCAGAGGATAAAGGCCTCGTCTTTCTCAGTTCCCCGTTTTCGCTTTGTGCCATCGACCTCCTCGAGCGCCTCGGCATGACCGCGTGGAAGGTCGCTTCAGGTGAGGTAACGAACCGTTTGTTTTTGGATGCCATGATTGCCACAAAAAAGCCCGTGCTCGTCTCGAGCGGCATGAGCTACCTCGCCGAGCTTGATGCCACGGTGACGCATCTCAAGACAGCTGGTTCACCCTTGGCGGTGTTTCAGTGCACCACCGCTTACCCTTGCCCGCCTGAAAAGACCGGTTTGAATCTCGTCACCGACTATGCGCAACGCTACCAGTGCCCGGTCGGCCTCTCCGATCACTCTGGCACGCCATACCCCTCACTTGCAGCAACCACCCTAGGGGCGAAGTTCATCGAGGTGCATGTGACCTTCAGCCGCGAGATGTTTGGCCCGGATGTATCGGCATCGCTCACCACTGATGAGTTCAAAAAACTCGTCGAAGGCATCCGCTTCATTGAAACATCACTCGCACATCCGATGGAAAAAGACAGCCTAGCCAGCGAGCTTGACACTCTGCGCCGGATGTTTCGACAGGGCCTCGTCGCTGCCATCGACCTGCCTGCGGGAACCATCATCGACCGTTCGCACCTCTCCTGTCGCAAGCCCTGCCATGGAATATCCGCCTCTGATGTGCAGTCCGTCACTGGCCGTAAGCTAAAGCGTGCAGTCAAAGCAGTGCAGTTTCTCAGCCTTGAAGACTTTGAGTGACCAACCAGACCGCCCGCCTCATGAAGCTGATTCTCGTGGTCGATACCGTGCAGTTTTACCGCGATGTCTTTCGAAGCCGTCTGCTTGAAGAGTTGCTCTCTAATCCGCAGAACCGGATTGTGGTATGCTGCTCGTTCAATCTAGATACGACCACTCGCGAGTTTCAGCATGAGCGCCTGCGCATCGTGCCACTCCTTCGCAAAAAGCCCGGTAAATTGGCCTCGCTGCTGTTTTCACTCGCCCGCGATCTTTGGACCGTGGAACACCCGAAAAGCAGTTTCACGCAAAAACGCTTGATTGAGGCCTTGGGAAACAAAAACCGCGGCTTATCCATAAGGCTCGCCATCGCGCGTCTCTTACGCCTCTTCAGCTTGACGTCACAGGATGTGATCCGAAAAGTTGAGACACTCGGCGAGGACGAGCCGTTCGCCCGCCTCATTGATGAGGAGAAACCGGATGCAGTGGTCTTCTCGAACATGATCCCTTCTGATCTTGAGTGCCTCAAAGAGGCACGCCGTCGCAGGATTCCCCTCATTCTCGCCGTTTCTAGTTGGGATAATCCTACCTCCAAGGGGCCTCTCACCGTTATTCCCGACCATGTGCTCGTCTGGTCCGCGGAGATGAAGCGTGAGATGGCCGAGTGTCATGATATTCCAGAGCACCACATGTCCACCATCGGGGTCATCTACTTTGAAAATTACTTCGCACCGGAGCGGTTGATGCCACGTGAGCAATTCTGCAAACAGCTTGGTATTTCTCCGGATACACGGATCATCCAATTCGCGACAGGGGACAGTGCCATCATCCGGTGCAATCAACCTTTCCTCCGTTTACTGCAAAAGATCATCGCCGAGCAGACCTTTGACCATCCCTGTCACTTGCTTGTCCGCGTTAGCCCAAAGGATATCTATTCTCTTTACAAAGAATTTGAGGATCTACCTCACACCACCATTCAGTATCCGTTGGGTGAAGGTTCAGCTTATGGTCGCCATTCTTGGGTTCCGCTGGCAGAAGAAGACTACGAGCGAGCCTCCACTCTCAAAAACACCGATGTGCTGCTGACAAGCGGCTCGTCGATCATTTTGGATGCCGCCTGCTTTGACCTGCCCGTGGTAAATCTCGCCTACGATTGCGGACTGGAACTGCCGCCATGGCTTTCTGTGAAGCGCTTCTTCCAGTATGTGCATGCACAACCGGTGCAGCAGGAGAATGCCACTTGGATGGTTCACGATGATGACGAACTCCGCGCTGCTCTGGCCGATTGTGTAAACCACCCTGAAAAACGTCGTGAAGAGCGCCGCAGGCTGCTGTCGCGCGTCGTGACACACACGGATGGCAAAACTTGCGAACGCTGGGTGAAAGCCGTTGGGGCTTATCTGACTTCTGACGCGCCAAGACGGCAGCTTAACCTGTAATGCTCAACAGGCCGTAGCATCAGCGTTGAATTGCAGCAACGAAGGATCAGCGCAGTAACTGAAGGTTCGGGACCAGAACCGGTTTACTCGCGTTTTTCAGGACAGCCAATCGGATGACCGATCCGCCAACAGGTTAAGTCCACGCAACATTCCAAAGTGCAATTCTTGGCTGATTCCGATTTCACGGATTGAGTCATTGTGCGAACCATTTGCATTCTACCCCTCTACAAAAGGGGTTATACCCGTGACTCAGGCGTGGCCTTACAGATCCTCCGGTCTTTGCAGCAGTTCAGCAACGCGTTTGAGCAATCGTCCAGCGGCCCCGCCATCGCAGACGCGGTGGTCGAAGCTGAGGGTGATCTCCGCTTCGGTGACGGGGATGAATTGCTTTACCTCCTCGCTCCAATGGGGAACCTTGCTACCAGCACCAAGGCCAAGAATGAGATTTTGCTCAGGAAGCGGGATGGGGGTGGCCCACACTATCCCGAAAGTGCCGAAATTCGTGACGGTGGCGATACCAGGACGGTTCATGTCGTGCGGAAGCCGTCGGGCGCGAGCCTGCTCAACGAGCTTGTTGTAAGTGGGCACGAGTTTCACGAGGGGAATTTTATCCACCTCACGGATCACAGGGACGAATACACCGTCCTCAACCTCCACAGCGAATCCGATATCAATTGCACGAGGATGCACGATGCGATTCCCGATGAGACGCCCTGCCACAGCGGTGTTTTCCGCGAGGGCCAAAGCGAGAGCTCTTATGGCGTAAAGTGCAGGGCCGGGCTTGGGATTCGCTTTTTTGCGATGCGCGAGCATCGCATCAAGCATGATGGGACTGCCAACAGTGGCAAGCGGTCGCGTCCATGCGCGGCGCATGCTGTCGGCTACAGCAATGCGCATGGGTGAAGCTTTGGTCATGCGATGCTGCTCGAGGCCTCGAAGAAAGGCCTCGAAGTCTTCGACGGTGACACGCCCTCCCGCACCCGTGCCCGGCACGCCGGCTAGGTCGGAGGCATTCAGGCCAAGCTCGAGCATGCGAGCCCGCATTCTCGGGGAGATATAACTGGCGCCCGTGGCTCCAGCAGGCACGGGCAACCCGCCAACGACAGGCTCGACCTTTGGCTGTGGGGAGGAGATGACATCATCGTCGCTGATCTGAAAATGCAAGTTCTCGACGATATCGGCCATGCTGGTCGTATGCTGCTGGGCAATGCTGGGCTGAGGGGCATCTGTAAAGCCGAGGTTCTGCGCATCTTCCTCGCTGATTTCAAAGGCTGCTAGCGTGGAACCGACGGCGTAGCTGGTCTGCGGGACGGCAACGATTTGCGTGACCTTACCAGCACAAGGCGCAGTGACTGACATCGTGGCCTTGTTGGTCTCGACCTCAAAGAGGTCACTGGCCGCCTCCACGCTGCATCCTGAATCAACCAAGATGCGTACAATAGTTGCCTCAGCGATGGATTCGCCTAGTTGGGGCATCAAAATGGGAATGGTGGGCATCTTGTGAGAATGACGGAATCAGAATGACAAATGCCAAAATCAATACCTCAGGAGACTCCGCAGCGCTCCGGCGATGCTGGAAACAGTGGGGCGATGAGCCTTCCACAGGTTCGGATGGTAGGGAATGGGCGTATCCTTGGCATTGAGGCGCATCGGAGGAGCATCGAGGAGATGGAAACCTTCACTGGCAACACGGGAAATGACTTCGGCAGTGACGCCCCCCCAAGGAAAGGCCTCGCCGACAGCCAAAAGACGGCCCGTACGGGCGACAGAGCCAAGGATAGTGTCGGTGTCCATGGGTTTCACGCTACGAAGATCAACCACCTCGATTTGATAACCATCGAGCTGGAGCTCCTCAGCGGCACGTATGGCATCATGCACCATAGCGCTGTAAGTGACAACGGTGGCGTGACGGCCAGGGCGAGCGATGCGTGCCTTGCCAATGGGCAGACTACGCTCACCGGTCGACTCGGATTTGAGATGGTAGTAGAGGAACTTGTGCTCGCAGTAGATAACCGGGTCGTTCAATGCAACGCTATCCAACAGCATCCAATAGGCGTCCTCAACGGTCGCGGGCGTGACAATGACTAGGCCAGGATAGTGTGCATAGATGGCTTCCATGCTCTGGCTGTGGAATGGACCGCTACCGGCAGTGCCACCGCTGGGGAGTCGAATGGTGACCGGGCAATGCGTCTCGGTGCGCCAATAGAGTGTAGCGGCTTGATTGACAATTTGATTGAACCCGATGCTGGAAAAATCGGCGAACTGCATCTCGACGATAGGTCTGGCACCCTCAATAGCCGCGCCGATGGCGAGTCCGACCATAGCGTCCTCACTGATGGGCGAGTCAAAGACGCGTCCAGGGAACTCCTTTCCGAGGTTTTTGGTGGCTTTGAAAGCTCCACCGAAGGTGTTGATATCTTGGCCGTAAAGGAAAACAGCGGGATCATTTCTCAATGCATCGTATTGTGCCTCCCTTATGGCCTCGAGGTAGGTGATGCTGCCGCTCATGATGCGTTCTGGCCCTCCACGAGCTCCGAGGTGGAGAGCGCCTGCCAGTTTTCCTTGAAAGGGTCCGGCACGGGCTCTTTTGACACCTTAGCAACCGTCTGATCGACGAGACGGCGGATTCCCTCCATCTGACGAACAAGCTCCTCCTCAGTGACCCAGCCTTGCTGAACGGCAAACTTCGCAGCAACGTCGATGCAATCACGTGCCTCGTGGGTATGACGTTTTCTGTCCGGAATGTAACTGGCATCATCATGCTCACCATGCCCGGCGAGACGCAGCAAGGTGCCGACGACAATTTGTGGGCCCTCACCGGCTTTTGCACGCGCCGCAGCACCTCGAAAGGCTGTCAAACACGAGACCAAGTCAGTGGCGTCCACATGCTCGCCATGCACGCCATAACCCTTGGCACGATCCACGAGGTTCTCGCAGGCATATTGCCGAGTATTGGGGGTGGAATAAGCGTATTGATTGTTGGCAATGCTGACGATAAGGGGAAGTTTCTCGACCGCAGCTAGGTTCATGCCTTCGTGAAAAGCACCGGTGGAAGTTGCTCCATCTCCCACGCTGGTGGCACCTATGGAATCTCCGAGAGTGCCCTTCAACCGTCGGGCAAACAATGCCCCAGCAACAACAGAAAGCAGACTTCCGAGATGCGAAATCATGGCCATATAGCCGTCGCGGGGACGCCCACGATGGATATTGCCATCGCGGCCTTTCATCGGACCGGTGGCGGCCCCTAAATAAGTGCGAAGTGTCTCGATCACGGGCTCACCGAAGGCCAGACGCCCAGCTTGGTCCCGGATCAGCGGACCATAGATATCTTGACCCATGCGAAGCTGGACGCCCATGGCAGCGGCAAAGGCCTCTTGACCCTTGCCAAGATAGACCCCACCCACAATACGACCACCAGCTCGGTAAAGCGCCCCGAGCTTTTCCTCGAGAAACCGAGACAGCCTCATGAAGTGGAAGGCGCGGAGATACTGGTCCCGGAAGTCCGCGGGATAGGCGGACTCTGTGCATTTGGAAGGTATCGTGACTGGAGAGGCTGACACAGATATGTCTTTTAGCGAAATCCGGCAGAAACGTCAACATTATGGGTGATGGGTTTTCTAATGGGGCCTGCCGCCACATAACCCCTTCGTAGGGCATTTAGCGTCCACCCAGCTTGGCAGTGCAGCCTCAAGCTCGCGTGCGCAGCTTTTGGCACCTGGGATCGGCATGCCAGCTGGCCCCAGCAGATAAGGCAGTAGCCGCTGCTTGAATCAGGCTGCAAACCCCGCTACGAACAGCGGTTCATGAAGAACACGGAAAGTCGCATCCTCATCACCGGCGGGGCCGGATTCATCGGCAGCGCCCTCGTCTGGGAGCTGAACCGCCGTGGCTGCGAAAACATTGTCGTTTGCGACCGCCTGAGCACGGACGAAAAGTGGAAAAACCTCGTACCACTTCGCTTTGCCGATTACATCGACGGCAATGACCTCCTCCAAGCCGTGCAGCATTCGCCAGCCAAGCTGGGTCGTTTTGATCACATCCTACACCTCGGTGCCTGCTCCGCCACCACCGAGCGAGATGCGGACTACCTCATGCGAAACAACTACGAGTTCACCAAGCAGCTCTGCCGGTGGTCACTCGCCAGCCAGACGCGCTTTGTGTATGCCTCGTCTGCCGCCACCTATGGCGATGGGGCCCACGGCATGAGCGACCAAGAGCCAAACATCCACAAACTACGCCCACTGAATATGTATGGCTACTCGAAGCACCTCTTCGACCTCCACGCGAAGCGCGAGGGATGGCTGCCACACATCGTTGGGCTCAAGTACTTCAACGTCTATGGCCCTAACGAAGACCACAAGGCCGAAATGCGCAGCCTCGTCCACAAGGCCTGTGGTCAAATCCTCGCCGCCGGCAAGGTGCAGCTCTTCAAATCCCACCGCCCAGATTACAAGCACGGCGAGCAGATGCGCGATTTCCTCTATGTGAAAGACGCCATCCGCATGACGCTCCATCTCGCCGAGACTCCGAGCGCCGGCGGCCTCTTCAATCTCGGCTCTGGCAAGGCGCACACCTGGATCGAGCTCGCCACCGCCATCTTCACCGCACTCGGCAAAGAGCCTGTCATCGAGTTCATCGACATGCCAGAGCATCTGCAATCCAAGTATCAGTATTATACCTGTGCCGATATCTCAAAAATCCGCTCCCACGGCTTCACACAAGAAATCACAACTCTAAACGAAGCTGTTCGCGACTACGTCCAAGGCTACCTCGTTCCCGACAAACGCCTCGGCGACGAAGCCGTCTAAGCTCTTACTTTTCAACTTTCACTTTCCCAATCCACATGTCCAAAACCTACAACCTCGCAGTCCTCCCCGGCGACGGCATCGGCCCAGAAGTCATGGCCGAGGCCCTTCGCGTCCTCGACACCGTCGCCAGCCGTTCCGGCCTCACGTTCAACTATCACCACGAACTCGTCGGTGGTGCCGCCATCGACGCCGTGGGCAAGGCGCTGCCGGAAAAAACCATCAAAACCTGCGAAGCCAGCGACGCCATCCTCTTCGGCTCCGTCGGCGGCCCGAAGTGGGAAAAGCTCCCGCCGAATGAGCAGCCCGAGCGCGGTGCCCTCCTGCCCATTCGCAAGCACTTCGGCCTCTTCGCCAATCTGCGCCCAGGCATCTGCTATCCCGCGCTCACCAGCTCCTCGCCCATCCGTCCCGACTTGGTCGAGGGCGGCTTCGATGTGCTGTGCGTGCGTGAATTGACCGGCGGCATGTACTTCGGCCAGCCCAAAAGCCGCACCACGCTGCCCGATGGCGACATCGAGGTCATCGACACCATGGTTTACAAAAAAAGCGAGATCGTGCGCATCGCCCACGTCGCCTTCAAGGCCGCGCAGCTTCGCCGCAAGCACGTCACCAGCGTGGACAAGGCCAATGTGCTCACCAACTCCGTCCTCTGGCGCGAAACGATGGTCGAAGTCGCCAAGCAATACCCGGACGTGACGCTGGCACACCTCTACGTGGACAATGCCGCCATGCAGCTCATCAAAGCTCCGCGCAGCTTCGACGTCCTCGTCACCGAAAACCTCTTTGGCGACATTTTGAGCGATGAAATGGCCATGATTGCTGGCTCTCTTGGCATGCTCGCCAGCGCCAGCCTCGGCAAGCCGAAGGGCGACGGCCTCTACTTTGGCCTCTTCGAGCCCAGCGGCGGCACTGCTCCTGACATTGCCGGCATGGGCATCGCCAACCCCATCGCACAGATCCTCTCCGCCGCCCTGCTGCTCCGCTTTGCCCTCGGCCTCGAAAAAGAAGCCGTGCAGATCGAATCCGCCGTCAAAAAAGTCATCGATCACGGCCTCCGCACTGGCGATATCTTCAGCAACGCCCCCGGCACCCGAAAGGTAAACACCAAGGAAATGGGTGATGCCATCCTTGATGCGCTTTGATGCCATCCCTCTGTCAAAAAACGCAGCCACACTCATTCGTTGGCTGCCTTTTTTGCAATTTTCAGACCCGCCTCCCCTCACGATCCAAAGCGCGCATGGAAGCAGCGTTTTGGAAATGGGTGAGCGCGACGGCCAGAGCATCAGCCGCATCAGCGGGAGGTGTCTCACGAAGACGTAAAAGAGATCGGATCATGAAGGCGACCTGTTCTTTTTGGGCAGCCCCACGACCGACGGCAGCCTGTTTGATCTCCTTGGGCGCATATTCATAGATCGGCAGGCCATGCTCAGCCGCCGCGATCAGGGCCGCACCACGTGCAGTACCCAGCACAATGGCCGTTTTGAAGCTCTGCACGAAGATCGTGGACTCGATGGCGCAAACAGTAGGCACATGCTCGCGGATGACGTCATTAAGCGAATCGCGGATGGAGACAAGACAGCCACTCGGGAGCAAGTTGGGCTTGTTATGGATCACCCCCCAAGTAATAGCCCGCATCTCACCAGCGTGGTCCTCAACGACGGCGTAACCGGTTTTTCGAAGAGCAGGGTCGATGGCCAGCACGCGCTGGACCTCAGCTGTAGGTGAAGGTTCCGTTGGGCGGAGAAGACGGGCCATGATTGAGGGCACTTTACATGAGCGCCAATCCGTGGCGAGCACTTCGTGATTGCAACGTGGCTTGCAAGCAGAGTAGCCAGAGCCTCTGTAGTGCCCATGCAAAATGCACAATGCTTCACTCTCACATCATTCCACCTCCAAAGCTCCAGCAATTTCATGCTCTTTCAGCTTCAAAATCGTGGAAATGGCAACCATTTAGTCTATGCGAGACCATTGTGATCCCTGCCGATCCCATTCTTTACCGCCCAAATGTGGCCGCCATCCTCCAACGTGACGATGGAAAGATCCTAGTGGCTGAGCGCATCAACATCGCTGGTGCCTGGCAATTCCCCCAAGGCGGCGTGGATGACGGAGAGACCGCGGACCAAGCCCTGTTCCGCGAGTTGCAGGAGGAGATCGGTGTGCGCCCAGATTTGCTCCAAATCGTTTCCACACGCGGTGGTTACCGTTATGCTTTTCCGAAGGGTCGGCTCAAATACGGGATCTATGGCGGGCAGGAACAAACCTACTACCTCTGCCGTTATAGTGGAAATGATGCGGATATTGACCTGAAGGCCACCCATCAAGAGTTTTCCAGTTTTCGCTGGATCGAGCCCCAAGAATTTCGACTCGATTGGACGCCCAAATTCAAGCGCAACGTTTACCGCCTGGTGATGCGGGACTTCTTCGGCTTGGAGCTGTTGGGTTGATTCGGCCTGTCAAGCTGATCTGCCAAGGATGAGCCTTGACTCCGCTTTTGCAAAAAAAGGATGGGCATTTATCATCCAATGCGCGTATGGACGCGCATCCCCCTGTAAACCATGTCCGACGATTTTTTTGGCAATCGCAATGACGGCCCCAATCGCCGCCAAGATCCTCAATTCAACTGGCGCGGCTTGATGCTGTTCGTCCTCGCTGTTTTCCTGCTAGCAGCAGGCATCTGGGCAAGCAACAAGACCAGCAGCGCGAAGCTCGACTATCGCGGCTTCAAGATCCTCGTGAAAGAAAAGCGCATCGATACCAGCCGCCCCCTGCTGCTCGTTAATGCAGATGCCACCACAAAGCAGACCATTGAGGGATATTTCTTCGACAAGCCACGAAGCGTGGTTTCAGCATCCGAAAACATGCCCGCTGCCAACGCGGACACGCCCACCAAGACCACCGATGCACCTGCATCCAGTCCGGTCATGGGTGCCGGTAGCAATCTGAAGCCCGTCACAGCTTCGAAGCCTTTCACCGTCGAGGTGAACATTGAGTTCCAAAAAGAGGAATTGCAGAAACTGTTAAAGGAAAACGATCTTGAACTCGCTCCATCTTATGAAGGTAATGAGTGGGCGCTGGCCAGCTTCCTCCTGCCACTAGCCCTCGTCTTGGCCCTGTTTTACTTCCTCGTGAGGCAGCAGATCCGTGGAGCCGGCCGTGGAGCGCTAAGCTTTGGCAAAAGCCGAGCCAAGCTCCTCTCTCAGGACCGCAACAAGGTCACTTTCAAAGATGTGGCTGGGGTGGAGGAGGCGAAGGAAGAGGTGCAGGAACTCGTCGAATTCCTTAAAGACCCAAAGAAGTTTCAGCGCCTCGGAGGAAAGATTCCAAAAGGTGTTCTCATGGTTGGCCCGCCCGGAACGGGCAAGACACTCATTGCCAAAGCCATCGCCGGCGAGGCCGATGTGCCTTTCTTCAGCATTAGCGGTTCCGATTTCGTCGAGATGTTCGTTGGCGTTGGTGCCAGCCGCGTTCGCGACATGTTTGAGCAAGGACGCAAAAATGCCCCCTGCCTCATTTTTATCGACGAAATCGACGCTGTGGGCCGTCATCGTGGACACGGACTCGGCGGAGGTCATGACGAACGCGAGCAAACGCTCAACGCCATGCTCGTCGAGATGGATGGTTTTGACACCCAAGAAGGCATCATCATCATCGCCGCCACGAATCGTCCGGACGTGCTTGACCCAGCGCTGCTGCGTCCGGGCCGTTTCGATCGTCAGGTGACCGTAAGCCTGCCGGATGTGAAGGGCCGTGAAGAAATCCTGCGTGTGCACGCCAAAAAAGTGAAGCTTTCTGAGTCTGCCGATCTTTCCAAGATCGCCCGCGGCACACCAGGCTTCTCCGGAGCTGAGCTAGCCAACCTACTCAATGAAGCCGCCTTGCTCGCAGCCCGACAGAACTTGAAGGCGATCACCAGCGCTGAGCTCGAAGAGGCACGTGACAAGGTCCGCTGGGGGCGCGAACGTCGCAGCATGGCCATGACGGAGCAGGAGAAGCAATCCACTGCTTGGCACGAGGCAGGTCATGCGCTTGTCAATGTGCTCTTGGAGCATACGGACCCGCTTCACAAGGTCACCATCATTCCCCGCGGTCGGGCGCTTGGTGTCACCATGAGCCTGCCAGAACATGACCAGCTCTCTTTTGCACGCAAAGAAGCTCTCGACCGCCTCGCTATGACCGCTGCTGGTCGCATCGCCGAAGAACTCTTCACCCACGACATCTCAACTGGTGCCTCGAACGATATCAAACAGATGACGCGCTTGGCCCGTAGCATGGTCTGTGAATGGGGCATGAGCGACAAACTGGGCATGGTCGGCTATGGTTCGCATGAGGACCAAGTCTTCCTCGGCCGAGACATCAACCGCTCACGTGACTACAGTGAAGCCACCGCACAGGAGATTGACCGCGAGGTGCGCCGTCTGGTCGATGAAGGCTATGATCGTGCCAAGCAACTCATCATGGCCCACCGCGATAAGATTGAGCTAATTGCTCAGGCTCTTCTTGAATACGAAACACTCGATGGCGATCAAGTGAAGGACATTGTGAGCCTTGGCCACATGCAAAATCCGCCGGAGAATCGCAGCAAACAGCCGCCCCCGCCACCCCTTCCCAAGTCCCAAGGACCACGTCCAGCACAGGTTGACAGCGAAGACACAGGAGGCCTTGCGCCCAACCTCGCCGGTGCTGCGGCTTAGAATCGATCGAAGCATATCAAAAATGGCGTGGTGAGTGAATCGTCACGCTTATTTGATTTCAGCGCCTCAACTCTTCATGCTCGCCAGAGCTTCATGGCTTCCCACATAGACAAAGGCCGGCGGAAGGTTGCTCCAAACCACCTCAGTCTTGGTCAAATTCGGCAGCAGATTTCCTAACAAACGGCGAAAGTGCTGACCCGCTGACAATTTGTGAAAGCCGACGTAGGCGAAAGTCACGAAACGCCCTCCACGAGCCAGATGCGGCAGCACATTGCCCAGAATCGCTTTTTGCAGCTCTTCCGGAAAAGCCGTCCATGGCAGGCCGCTGATGATGACATCAAAACCCTCATCAAACTCTGCTGTATTGAAGTCAAACGTCTGGGCGCAGCAGCACTCAAAGCGCATGCTGGGAAATCGAGCATGCAAACGATCCACAAAAGTCTTGTTCAGCTCCAGCCCCAAGTAACGTGCCTCATCCGGCATCACACGCGCGAGCGCCTCCGTAAAGGCACCGGTGCCCGGCCCCAACTCTAGGATGCGACGGGCATTTGCTGCACCGGAAGCCACCATCATCTTCTCAGCCAGCGCAGGGCTCGAAGGCGCAACAGCCCCCACTGTTTTCCAGTTTCGGGCGAATTCTCGGAGAAATGCGGAAGCAGACATCGGCTCAAAGATGCTACCCACTCTCCATACTTCTGCGAATGCTTTTGCAGCCCTTCAAATAGGATCAAACTCGAGCGTTTTGGATTGATTCACCGGACAACTCTCTTGAGGCATCTCGTCAGGCAGTTTGAGTAAAAGTCCACAGGCATGCTGGTTGCATTTCACTTTCAGACCGTTCACTTAAGTGGTGATTGGGACGCTTTCGGCGCGCCACCCAACAAAGGCATCGATTTGTTGACGGACTGGTAGACACCCCAGCCGAGCGGGATGGTGACCCAGATCCAAGCAATAATGAGACGCGTGTTTTGCATGACAGGCAAGATTCAGTTTTTGACATGATATTTTGCATCCACCGGGCGCACCAGCAGGTTGGCCATGAGACCCACAACAAGAAGGCCCACCATGATGTGAAAGATGGAATTGTATGCCTGAGCGGGTGGCAGAACTTTTTTGTTTGCTATAGAAAGACGATCCACCAGTTGAGGTCCGATGACCGCAGCAAGCGACCACGCGGTGATGAGGCGGCCATGAATCGCACCAACCTGATAGCTGCCAAAGAGATCCCGCAAGTAAGCCGGGATGGTGGCGAATCCTCCGCCATACATTGTGAGGATTAGGCCAGTGACGATGACAAAGAGTGTCACATTCCCCTGCCCTTGCGTCCAAGGCACACTTATGTAAAGCGCAGCGCCAAGGATGAAATAAACACAATAAGTTAGCTTTCGACCCAGAAAGTCGGAGCACGACGACCAAAAGAAGCGCCCTCCGAGGTTGCAAAGCGAAAGCAGTCCCACATAGCCTGCGCCGGCAGCGGCACTCACACCAAACATGTCCTGAATCATCGGCGATGCCTGCCCGAGGATCCCAATCCCTGCGCTGACATTCATGCAAAGGACCACCCAAAGCATCCAGAACTGCGGCGTCTTCCAAGCCACATCCACGGCCACATTCGCGTTGGTGACGAGCGGCTTGGCGTGCTCCTTCGGCTCCCACTCGGCCGGTTTCCAACCTTCTGCGGGAACACGTACGATCCAAGCACCAAACAACATCGAAACGGCGTAAAGAACCGCCATGATCCCAAGAGCCTCTTGAGCTCCGACGGAAGTCGGGGAGGCAAAACGCTCCATGAGTTCCTCCGCCAGCGGTCCGCCAATCAGTGCTCCACCGCCAAATCCCATAATCGCCATACCCGTGGCCATGCCGGGACGATCAGGGAACCATTTCATGAGCGTTGAAACCGGCGCAATGTAGCCCAAACCCAGCCCGATACCACCTAGGAGACCGTAACCGACATAAAGGAGCCAAAGTTGATGCCATAGCACCGCAAAGGAGGCGAGCACCAGCCCACTGCAAAAGCATAGCATGCTGGCCAACATCGTTTTTCGTGGCCCGCTACGCTCGACCCATTTGCCAAACACGGCCGCCGAGAGGCCGAGCAGGGCAAGTGCAATGGAGTAAGCCACGCCCACATCCGCCTCCGTCCAATCCAATGCGGTAGGTGCTGTGATTCCAAGCGCTTTGGCGAGCGGTTTCTTGAATACGCTGAACCCATAGACCTGTCCGATGCACATGTGTACAGCGATGGCGGCGGGCGGAACAAGCCAGCGATTGAATCCTGACGGTGCGATGGTGGCTTCGCGAGAGAGTACGGACATGGTTGGTATGGAAAAAAACGTTTAGAACGTAACCCGTTCAGCTGACAATCACGAAAGCTGACAAAGGGCAGGATTTGCCATCTCGGACAACATTGATCATCGCTGGTTCAGGTAGTCCTCAATGCGCTGCGCTTTGCGGAGCAGAAAAGGCGTTTGCTGCTCGCTCATCTCCATGAATTTTTTGATGGTTTTCATTGTACTGAGGAATTCAGCGGCAAACTTTTCGTGCTCCGCGTCTTGCCAAGTCTCACCGAGAGCGGCAAATCGACTCTGCAATGAGGAAGCACGCTGCTGCACATCCGTGTTGAAGCGTTTGAGCTCCGCCGCAAAGCGACGCACCTCCTCTGGATTCATGATTGCCTGGGCCATGGGTAAAGCTTAGATCATTCTTACTCTGCCGTGCAATCTCCTTCGTTCGCCAGAGCACCAGTTGCGCAAGTTTTGCACTGCAGCCTCAGTTTGATGTCGTAATGAAACGTGTTCTGTCTCTCCTCCTGCTCCTACCTGCGATAAAGCTCCAGGCCGAGGCTCCCCCGCCCGGGCTCACTGAGTATCTGGGGCGACCGATCGCCATGACGATGCACTGGAAGGGTGCCGAGTGGCTCATGCGCCGAGTGCGTGAGCAGGAAGAATCTCCCTCCATGATGCGACGAGAACTGAGAGTGAAACCGGGAATGACCCTCTGCGACATGGGCTGCGGAAACGGCTTTCATACCCTCCCCCTTGCCGAGGCGGTTGGAGACCAAGGGAAGATCTATGCTGTCGATGTGCAACCGGAGATGATCTCCATGTTGCGTGAGAACATCGCGAAAAAGAGGCTCAAAAACATCGAGCCCATCAACGGTCTCTTTCATGATCCAAAGCTACCGCCAAACAGTTGTGACATGATCCTTATGGTGGATGTTTACCATGAATTCTCACACCCGGTGCATATGCTGACAGCCATGCGTTCGGCTCTGAAGCCTGACGGCCAGCTCGTCTTAGTGGAATTCCGCTCCGAAGACCAGACCGTGCCGATCAAACCCGAGCACAAAATGAGCAAAGAGCAGATCCATAAGGAAATGAATGCCAACGGATTCACACTACGCCGTGAATTCGACGGCCTACCATGGCAACATCTGATGTTTTTTGGAAAAACGCAGCCACCGCAAGCGCGATGACAGCTCATTCTCCAACCGTCAGCTTCACGCCCACATCCTTGTAGGCGTTTTTGATCTGTTCGACGAGCTGTGCATAACTTCTTCCATCCATGAGGATCTCCAAATGCTTAAAAGGCGCGCTTTCGGGCTTCATGTCCGGTGGAGGGAAATTTTGGGGATAACTAAAGCGACCGTCCGGATAGCGTTTCACCCGGGGATCAGCAAAAAAGTCCCGAAGCGCCTTCACTTCGCCATAAACAGCATCCATAAACTTGATGAAGCGAGAGCCCTTCTTGTCTCCGTCAAGATGATTGAAAAAATACACCAAAAGGTAGGAGCGGAAGTAAAGCTCACCCATGCCTTCATTTGACCTGTCGGCGATAGCGTCCCAAGCGGCACGATTCATGGTCATATGCTCCTTAAGGCTGGGAATCTGCGGAGAGAAGGCTCGGCGAGCAGCCTCGCTGACGGCATCCTTCATGCCGCCCTTGTGACCATCGACGCGGAAAGTGCCGCTTTTGTAGGGTAAGTTTTCGGTGTATTCGGCGGTGCCTTCGATGACCCACTTGGGCAGGAACGGCAAGTAGCTGTCCATAACCTGATGCGTGATTTCATGCACCAGCGTATCACTTCGGTAGGTATCGTCCTTGAACCATGTCTTACCGCGCATTTCCAAGCCAAGACTGGGAAACGGAATCATGAAAACCTTTGGGCCACTCATGTAAACACCGCCCGAATTCTCCGGGCCGCCCGCAGCCTTGTAATCGTCTCGTGTCTCATACAGCGCGGCCTTGTAGCGCTCAAAACCCTCCGGAGGCTGACAAACCACCCCCCAAGGCAACGCAGCAACAAGCGATTTTGTAGCTTCAAAAGTACGAGCCACCTCCTTCATCATGCTGCCGGCCAGTTTGGCCTGCGAAGTGAACACAAACCCTTCGGATTGATACACAAACTCCCTTGCGGCCGCGTTTTCAACGGTCGGGGTTATCTCGACAGACTTCGCAGGCACCTCCACTTGCGCAGGCCAAGCGCGCTTCTCCACAGGCAGTCTGGCGGGATCAGGGACCACATCAACCCCGGGCTTCGTGGCAGCAGCGGACGCAGCTTGGCTCTTCACAAACGCCTGATCATCGGCACTGAGGCGGACAAGTGGCAGCGTGTGCTGCTTTCCATCCGCCATGCGAATGGTGACGCTGTCCACAGTGCTCGCGACGTAGACCGCCTGGATCACCCTTCCCTGCGTGTCTTTCCATTGACGTTCCAACGGTTGAGCATGCAGTGCATTGGCAAGCAACAAAAGCGGAAGACTGAAGCGGTGAATCATGGTGGACTGAAATGTTTTATAAGCTGGCCACCCCGCCATACGCAACCCCATTTCCCCGTGAGGAGAATGGATAGTGCAAAGTGTATGCCTGCGTTGTTTGAAGAGTTGTCATCCAGACGCCCTTCGATTTCAATCAGGTCTATTTTGCTTATGTCCACCATCGCAGTCCTCGGCACCCTCGACACCAAAGGCCATGAACACGCTTATGTGGCGGAGATCATCCGCGCCCGCGGCCATAAGACACTGCTCATCGATGCCGGCAGCGGTGAGTCACCACAGGTGCAGCCGGATGTCACCCGAGAAGAAGTCGCCGCCGCAAACGGCGTGGACCTCGCGGCTATTATGGCACGCAAGGATCGTGGCGAGGCCGTCACCGCCATGGCAGGAGCGGCGGCCGTTTACCTTTCTAAACGGGTAAGTGAAGGCAGCGTGCAGGGTGTCATCTCCTTGGGCGGCGGTGGTGGCACTGCTATCGGCAGTGCAGCCATGCGATCTCTGCCCGTTGGATTCCCCAAAGTGATGGTCTCCACGTTGGCAGCCGGCAATGTAGCACCCTATGTGGGCACGAAGGACATTGTAATGTTCCCGAGCATCGTGGATGTGAGCGGCATCAACCGCATCTCCCGTGTGCTTATGGCGCGTGCCGCCGGTGCCATCTGCGGCATGGTGGAAACCCATGTTCCAGCTGGAGAAGACAAGCCGCTCATCGCCGCCTCAATGTTTGGCAACACGACAGATTGTGTGAACTTGGCTAAAAAAATTCTCGAAGAGGCGGGCTACGAGGTGCTGGTGTTTCACGCCACCGGCACAGGCGGTCGCATCATGGAGTCACTCATCGAAAGTGGCATGTTCGCCGGTGTTTTGGACATCACGACGACCGAGTGGGCAGATGAGCTCGTGGGCGGCATCTTGGGTGCGGGCCCATCAAGGCTCAATGCTGCGGCGAAGGCGGGAATACCCTCCATCATCACACCCGGCTGCCTCGACATGGTGAACTTTGGCGAACGCGCCACTGTACCAGCGAAGTTTGAGGCACGCACTTTTTACCTCCACAACCCCCAGGTCACGTTGATGCGCACCGATGCCGCCGAATGTGCTGAACTGGGACGCATCCTTGCCACCAAAGCCAACGCTAGCCTAGGACCGGTCACTGTGCTGCTGCCGAAAAGAGCCATCAGCATCATCAGCGCTGCTGGAAAACCTTTTCACAAGCCTGAGGCCGACGCTGCGCTATTCCAGAGCATCAAAACCCATCTCAAACCCGGTATCCCACTCATCGAACTCGACTGCGAAATCAATGCGCCCGAATTCGCAGAGGCCTGTGCAAGGACTCTGCTGGCGAGCATGGCTGCGCGTGGCATCTGAAGTGCTATGGGGAGATGCATTCATGCTCCGCCATGCGGCAGGCATGGGACTTGCGCTTTCGAAACAGAAATCGGATGATACGAGGATGTCTTGGCCTGTTTCCTCCACCCGCATTGTGCGCGGGCACCGTGTTGCTTCGGGATTAAACGGTGATCCGCGTTTCCCTAGTGGCACGATAGCGATGCAACGTGAACACTTTGCGCGCTTAGGTCTGGACCTAGGTGACTACTACCAAGGAACGCTCAATCTTTCCATCAAGCCGCAACGGCACCGCGTGATCCGGCCGTGGCGCACGTTTGAGCACTTGAAATGGCATCCCACGGAACCGGCGGAGACATTTTCCTTTTTCAACGCCAGACTGCAGCAGGGTGAACAGACCTACAACGCACTGATCTACCTTCCCCATCCCGAGACAAAACCGAAGCATTTTCAAGCAGTAGGTGTGCTGGAGGTGCTAGCTCCTTGGATTGAAGGACTCGAATACGGGCTGACAGTCGATTTGGCCATCGACCCAGCACAAATGATCCTAGAGGCATAAACTCCCACCGCGGTGCTGAGGGAAACTTGGAAGCTCAAACTTGAAACCCCACCCGCCCCGTCGGACTGTCTCTCTTTTGATTACCGACAAACCCACATGAAACCGACTCTTCTCATTCTCGCTGCTGGCATGGGCAGCCGCTACGGCGGCCTGAAACAACTTGATGCCATGGGGCCCAGTGGGGAAGTGATGCTGGATTACTCAGTATTTGACGCGATTCGTGCCGGGTTTGGCAAAGTGGTCTTTGTGATCCGCCGTGATTTTGAGCAGCTTTTCAAGGATCAGATCGGTTCCCGCTTTGCCAGTCGCATCGCGGTCGACTACGCCTTTCAGGATCTGCACGATCTGCCACCCGGTTTTACGGTGCCTGAAGGTCGCACCAAGCCTTGGGGAACCACACATGCGCTCCTCGCCGCCGAGAAAGTGGTGCGCGAACCGTTTCTCATGATTAATGCCGACGATTTCTATGGAAAGGACGCCTACCAGAAGATGTCCGCGGACCTGACCACAGTGCGTTCTGCAGATGGCAAGAGCCACTATTCAATGGTGGGTTATTACCTGCGCAACACGCTATCCGAACATGGCAGCGTGGCCCGCGGCGTATGCACTCGCGGCCTAGATGGCATGCTATCAGATGTCACCGAGATGACAAAGATCTTCAAAACGGCCGATGGTGCGGAAAACCGCGAAGTTGAGGGTGCTTACGTGTCACTCACTGGCAATGAAGTGGTGTCGATGAACTTCTTCGGCTTCATGCCGGACATCTTTGGTCGCCTGCGCGCGGCTTTTGCTGAGTTCATGAAGGAACGTGGCACCGATTTGAAGGCAGAGTGCTATGTCCCCAAGGAAGTGGACACGCTGATCAAAAATGGCAGCGCCGACGTGCGAGTGCTGGAATCAAACGACTCATGGTTTGGCGTAACCTACCCGGAGGACAAATCAGACGTCGTGCGCTCGATCCGCGAACTGGTGGACAAGGGCGTGTATCCGGAGTCACTCTGGGGATGATCACGCCAAAAAAGCGTCATCATTTGTCAAGAGGGTCAAAAGCCTGCTTTGTAAGTTCCAAATTTTCAACAACCTGACTTTTTGGCGACTTCCCCATGCTTCCGCCCGTATCCTTTACCCAAACTGAGCCTCTGACGCCGGGCGTGACCTTCACCACCGAAGGGGCGCGCTTCGTGGTGTTCTCGCAAAACGCGCTGGCAATAGATTTGTGCCTTTATGATTCGGCAGATGGCCGGCAGGAGATTGGTCGTGTTCGCATGAGGAAGGGGGGCAATCACCACTGGCATGCCACGTTACGTGAGGTTTCTCCAGGCACACTTTACGGCTACCGTGCGCAGGGGCCGTGGCATCCGGAGAGAGGGCTTCGATTCAACGCGAAGAAGCTGCTGCTCGATCCCTATGCGCGAGCCATCATTGGACTGCCCAATGCTGCGGATCATATGCTCAACATGCCTGATCCACGGCACCCACCAGGCAGCATCGACAATGGCCAAATGGCGCTGAAGAGTGTGGTGGTGAATGAAACCTTTGACTGGCAGGGTGACAGGTTTCTTCACACACCGTGGCAAGACACGGTTATTTATGAATTGCATGTGAAAGGCTTCACGCAAACGCATCCTGGGCTACCAACGCATCTGCGCGGCACTTACGCCGGCCTGGCACATCCACTGGTGACGAACTACCTGCGTGAACTAGGCATTACTGCGCTGCAGTTGTTGCCGGTGCATGCGCATCTGGATGATGCTTTCCTGATCGAACGAGGCCTCACAAACTTTTGGGGCTACAACACGCTCGGCTTCTTCGCCCCGCATGGTGGGTATGCATCGTCGCACGATCCACAGGAGCAGATACGCGAGTTCAAAGGCATGGTGAAGGCCCTTCACGCCGCAGGAATCGAGGTGATACTCGATGTCGTTTACAATCATACAGCCGAGGGTGATCCACACGGCCCCACGATGCTGTTCAGGGGCCTTGATGATGCCATGTACTACCGGCAAGATGCCGATCACAATTACCTGAATCTCACCGGATGCGGAAACTCGGTGGACTCCGCCAAGCCTGCGGGCCTGCGCCTGATCCTCGACAGCCTGCGCTACTGGGTCACAGAGATGCATGTCGATGGTTTTCGTTTTGATCTGGCTGTCACGGTGGCTCGTGATGAACACGACGCCTACAGCCAGCATGCACCTTTCCTCGCCGCAGTAGCACAGGACCCGATCCTCTCCCGTGTGAAGCTTATCGCTGAACCATGGGACATCTCTAAAATGGACAGCTATCAAGTCGGTGGTTTCCCCGCACCTTGGCGTGAGCTGAATGGGAAATTCCGCGATACCGTTCGAAAATTTTGGCGGGGTGACAGTGATACCACCGCTGATTTTGCCAAGCGCTTCTGTGGCAGCCAAGACATCTACGGCAGCTCAGGTCGTCCACCGCTGGCAAGCATCAACCTCATCACCTCGCACGACGGATTCACTCTGCTCGATCTCGTTAGCTACTCACGTAAGCATAACCTCGCCAACGGCGAGGGAAATCGCGATGGCGACGATCACAACCACAGCGTAAACTGCGGCGTGGAAGGCCCGAGCGACGATGCCATCGTGCAGGATACCCGCGCCCGTCTGCGTCGCAGCCTGATGGCCACCTTATTGCTGTCCACTGGAGTGCCTTTTATTCATGCAGGTGATGAACGGGGCCGCACACAGCAGGGAAATAACAATGCTTACTGTCAGGACAACGAGCTAAGCTGGCTCGATTGGACGGAGTGCGATGAGTCCATGCTCTCTTTCACGCGGCAGCTTCTTCAGCTTCGCCGCAAACATCACACGCTGCGGCGTTTCGATTACTTCAACGGCCGACTGAACCCAGCCAGCGGTCTACCGGATGTGACGTGGCTCGAGGGCAACGGCTCCCTCCTTTGCCATGATGAATGGCACGATCCCAGCCGCTGCCACTTTGGTGCCCTGCTCGATGGCATCCAGGGTGAGGCACCCATCCTGCTCTTTTTCAATCGTGGGAGCAATGGCAGCGATCTCATGCTTCCAGGCAACGCGGAAACCCGCTGGAAGCTCGTCTTCGACACCTCTGGCTCGCTCAAAGCCAGCGAAGACTTTCTAGGGGACCGCATGCTGCACGTAGGCGGAGCCAGCTTGGTGTGTCTGCAGCTAGCCTCCGGCCAAGTCATGACACCGGCTTACTGCTGAGAGTCGAATCATCCTGACATAGCTGCACAGCAAGCGCGCTCGAAGGCTTGATCGAGTCGCTACAGAGTTGCGCATAAACGCTTCTAACGTAACGAGAAGCTCATGATGTCCAATGCACCCACCACGTCTGACCGCTGGTCGCTTGAATCTTGGTTTTCCGGCTTTGGAAAGCCTGATTACAACGACTTCAAGGCGGTGCTCCTCCGAGACATCGAGGCGATGAAGGCCAGCACGACGGCGCTGGGCTCGGACACGGCTGAAATCGCGAAGACGATCAACGCCATCGAATCGCTGAGCGAACGCCTCGGGCATCTTTCGGCCTATCTGGGATGCCTTTCGGCGGACGATGCCAATGACGAAGCAGTCAAGGCAGACGAGGCGTGGATCTCCACACTTGAGGCGGAGAGCACGAAGCTACTTGCCTCACTGCGGTCCATTCTTGCGGCGCTGAACGATGAAGCCTTCCATTCTATGCTGGCGGATGCTTCGCTAAACAACGCTGAACACACGGTGAAGCGTCTGCGCTACGAGGGCCAGCATCAAATGAGCGCAGAGATGGAATCACTGGCCGCGGACCTCAATGTGAACGGCCTGCATGCCTGGGGAAGGCTTTACGACACGCTCACGGGCAAGATGGAGTTCGAGATGACCTTCCCGGACGGGCACAGGGAGATCGTAGCGATGTCGCGCCGTCGTGCGCTGATGTCCGAACCGGACCGCAAGCTGCGCGAGGCAGCGTTTCACGACGGGCAGAAGCCTTGGAACGATCACGCGGTGACGCTCGCGGCGGCGCTCAATGGCATCGCGGGCACGCGGCACAGCCTTTACTGCCGCCGCAGCATTCCGCACTTCCTTGATACTCCACTTTTTGATGGCGCGATGAGCCGGAAATCGCTCGATGCCATGCTGGAGGCCATTCACACGCACATTGAGCTGCCGCGTCGTGCTTTGCGCAAAGCCGCGAAACTGCAGGGAACAACCGCTTTGCACTACTTTGATCTCGAAGCGCCGCAGATCGCCGCGCCGGAGGAAAAGCCGCTCGATTGGGATGAGGCCTGCAAAACGGTCGATCAGGCCTTTAGTGTGGCTTATCCGCGGCTTGGTGCCTATTTTCGCGAGATGCTGGCCAATCGCTGGATTGAGGCTCAGCCGCGTGCGGGCAAGCGACCGGGCGCTTTCTGCACAGGCTCACAACTCAAGCGCGAAGAACGCGTGTACATGACCTTCCATCAAACGGTGCACGACATGGTGACACTCGCCCACGAGGTCGGCCACGCATGGCATTCCTGCGTGCTGCGTCCAGCGAGGTCCTTCGCGGCGAACTACCCGATGACGCTGGCCGAGACGGCCTCGAACTTCGGAGAAATGATCCTGCTTTCCGGCCTCATGAACAATCCCGGTATCACCGAGGCCACGAAAGCCTATCTGCTCGACCAAGAGATGCTGCGGGCGCATGCCTACCTGATCAACATCCCGATGCGCTACGAGTTCGAGAAGACCTTTTACACCGAGCGTGCGGCCGGTGAGGTCAGCGTGAGCCGCCTGCGCGAGCTCATGACCGAGGCGCAGCGGAAAATGTATGGCGACACACTTCTCCGTGATGGCACCGACCCCATGTTCTGGGCCTACAAGATGCACTTCTTCATCAGTGGCATCAGCTTCTATAACTTCCCGTATGTGTTTGGCTACCTGCTCAGCCAAGCGCTCTTCGCCCGCTTCAAAGCCGAGGGCGCATCCTTCCTCCCACGTTACGAGGCCTTCCTTAGCCTCACCGGCAGCGCAACCTGCGAAGAGGTCGTGAAGCAAACCCTCGGCGAAGACCTCGCCAGCCCCGAGTTCTGGGCCACGGCTCTCAAAGCCATGGAACCTTCGTTGGTAGCCTACGAGGCTTTGTGACTCAGCGAGAATGCAATCCAGCCCTCATCACGCAACCGCACGCTCATTGAGCGTGCGGGAGCCATCGGGCTTTGCTTCGAGGTAAAACCAGCGTGTGCAAGACGGCAAGAGGTCGGGATACATGTCCGCCCACTCCACGATGATGACGCCGGGCTCGTTCAAGTACTCATCCCAGCCGATGCCGATGACCTCGGCGGCACTTTCCATGCGGTAGAAGTCGAAATGGAAGATCGGCAGGCGACCATCGAGGTATTCGTGAACGAGCGTGAAGGTGGGACTCGTGACATCCGCCTTCGATTTCATGCCCGCAACGATACCCCTCGTGATCTGCGTCTTCCCTGCTCCGAGCTTGCCACAAAGCGCGATGACATCACCCGCCGCGAGAGCCATCGCGAGTCGCATGCCCCAAGTATGGGCTTCGTCTGCGGTGAGGAGCGTGATCATGCGTCTGCGCTGAGCGCAAAGTGATCCCAGCCAGTGCTTTCAAAGTCTGGCGGGCGGCCTTCGCCGGGAGGAACGAGTTTGCCAATGACGGTGAGTGGCAGATGAGGAAACACAGCGCTCCATTTAGTCTTCAACGAGCGCAGCGTGCGCGGATTTACAGCAAGGAGTAGCTCGTAATCCTCACCATCGCCCCATGCCTGATCGAAGGTGCAACCTGGATTGCAGGGCAGCGAGGCCACGTTGACTTGGAAATGTGTGCCACTGGCCAGAGCGAGCCGCGGCAGATCTTTCGCCAAACCATCGCTGATGTCCATCATGGCATGCGGATGAGCGTTTTCGGAGAGCCAACGACCTTCTTCGAGGCGTGGCGTGAATTTCAGATGCTTGCCTTTGATCGAACCACCAAGCCGACCTGTGACGAGAAGGACATCGCCCGCTTTACCCTCACTGCGCGAGAGCCAGCTTTTCGATGGCACCGTACCGGTCATCGAAATGGAGAGCATTAAAACGAGGCCACGAGAGGTCTCGCCACCGACGAGATTGATGCCGTAGTCTTTCGCGATGGCCTTCATGCCACGATACACCTCCGCGAGAAACTCGACCTCCATGCTCGGCGGCGCCACCAGTGTGATCATCGCATGCCGTGGTGTGCCACCCATGGCCGCAAAGTCGCTTACGACGCGGGCAATGGCCTTGCGCCCGATGAGCTTCGGTGGTGTCTGGAGCGTGAAATGAACATCCTGTACGAGTGCATCTGTTTTAAGCAGCGTGTGCTCATTTTTGGTGCTACGCACCACCGCGCAGTCATCACCGGCACCGGCAATGACATCACGATCGAGCTTCACCCCGCGCATCAGACGGCGGATGAGCTTGTCTTCTCCGATGTCGGCCAATGTTGGAGCCTTATTTGTCATTTTTTGACGACCACGTTCTGCCCGTCGAAATGCAGCAGACGGTTTTTCAGGCCGCGCATGGCTTGTTTCGGGATGCAAACCTCCACATCACCCATGAGATGGCGGCGCTCGGCGGGAGCGTTCATCCCGTTGATCCACAAAAGCTGCCACCACTCTTGCCCTGCAAGATCACCTTGACTGCACCGGATGTAATCCAAATGCAAAACCTCCCCTGGATGGCCAAAGTGCTCGATGTTGTGCTTCGACTCCAAAAAGTCAGCAAAGGCCTGCGAATAGATCAGACCGCTGCGGAGTTTATGGAGGACAAGAGCCATGGGCTAGATGCAACAAAGCGCGGAGCGGCATAGCCGTCCCGCGCTTTGTCAAAGAGTCAAAGGCGGTTCAGCCGAGAGCGGCGCTGTAATTCGCAGCGACAGCCGACCAGTTCACGGTGTTCCACCAAGCGACGATGTAGTCCGGACGCTTGTTCTGATATTTGAGGTAGTATGCATGTTCCCAAACATCGCAGCCGAGGATCGGCGTTCCTGAGCCGTCCATAAGCGGGTTGTCTTGGTTCGGCGTGGAGGTGACGGCCAGCTTACCATCTTTCACCACGAGCCAGGCCCAGCCAGAGCCGAAGCGGGTGGCTCCTGCCTTGGCGAAGGCCTCCTTGAAGGCATCGAAGCTGCCGAAGGCGGCATGGATCGCATCTGCAAGGGCTCCACTAGGCGCACCACCAGCGTTCGGGCCCATGATGTTCCAGAACAGCGTATGGTTAAAGTGACCACCGCCATTGTTACGGACCGGACCCTGCACATCGGCAGGCAACTTAGAGATGTTCTTGCACAGGTCCTCGATGGACATCGCTTCGAGATCTGCCTTACCGGCGATGGCATTGTTGAGGTTGGTCACATAAGCGTTGTGATGGCGGCCGTGATGGATCTCCATCGTCTGCTGGTCGATATAGGGTTCCAGAGCATTGGAAGGATACGGCAGGGGGGTAAGGGTGTGGGCCATAGTGTGTTGGGGTGGGGTTCGCTCCCGCTTTGTAGAGCGGAGAACCCACCGGGCAAGCAGTAGAATGCCGAAATCCCTGAACAGGCACTGCGGGTTTTGACCCCAAATCACTGCTTGCAATCAAACGCAGACTCCGCATTGTCTTTACCCCTCGCGAGTAGTTCCCATCTACAATTCGCCGTTGGTCTCCGAGCCTGCCTCCCCCCGGGATGCGCAGGAAACTCGCCCGGAGGTAACCCGGCCACAAACTCATACTTATGTCAGCTCGTCTCGCTCGGTTCGAAATGCCGAATCGCCTCGTAAAAAACGAGGCTACCGCCACTGAAACTTATGCTCAATTTGTCGCCGAACCCTTTGATAAAGGATACGGTCACACCATCGGCAATAGCCTCCGCCGTGTGCTGCTTTCTTCCTTGGAAGGCGCGTCTATCACCTCTGTGAAAATTCGCGGTGTGGAGCATGAGTTCTCCACCATCCCCGGAGTGCTTGAAGATGTCGTTCAGATCGTGCTGAATCTGAAGAAGATCAAATTTCGCCATAACAGCGAGAGCAAGGAACCTCGGCTCCTGTCACTGATTGTCGAAAAAGAAGGCACCATCACCGCTGCCGACATCAAGGACGACAATCACTACGAAGTCATTAACAAGGACCAAGTCATCTGCACCCTTGCCAAGAAAACGAAGTTCGAGGCAGAATTTGAAGTTCGCGTCGGCCGTGGCTTTGCCACTTGGGAAGAAAACAAACGCCCAGATACTCCGATTGGAGTCATTCCGATCGACAGCATCTACTCTCCTGTCACCCGCGTGAAGTATGCGGTTGAAAACACCCGCGTTGGCCAGAACACGGACTATGACAAGCTCGTGCTGGATGTGTGGACTGATGGTCGCATCTCTCCGCAAGACGCTCTCCTCCAGTCCGCCGCCATCCTTCGCCACCACCTTGATGTGTTCGTGAACTACGACGACAAGGCTGTCGAGTTCGAGGCAGCTCCCGAGGCACAGAGCGAGGAGAATGCTGAGCTGCGCAAGTTGCTGAACATGAGCGTCAACGAGATCGAGCTCTCCGTCCGTGCTGCCAACTGCCTCAACAACGCCAACATCACCTCCGTTGGCCAGCTCGCGATGAAGACGGAGTCCGAGATGCTGCGCTACCGCAACTTCGGCAAAAAGTCCCTCACCGAGATCAAGGAAAAGCTCGCCGAGCTTGGTCTGTCTCTCGGCATGAAATTCGATCCCGCGCTGCTTGAGCCCATTCCCGGCGGCGTGTCCCTTCTCGCTCGCAGCAGCATGCTAGCCGATGACGATGAGGACATCGCCGATGCTGCCGGCTTCACAAAGCTGGTGGACAGCCATCTCGACGACGAAGACGAGTAAAAATCAACCCAAGCATCATAGGAACGAACCATTAGGACATGAAACACGGAAGGAAAACCATCAAACTTCAACGCAAGCAGGATCATCGTGACGCCCTGCTGATGAATCTCGTCATCTCACTCATCGAGCATCGCCGTATCCGCACCACACTTGCTAAGGCCAAGGCCGTCCGCCCTTTCGCGGAAAAAATGGTCACCCTCGGCAAAGTCGGCACGCTGCATGCCCGCCGCAACGCGGTGAGCTACCTCCGCCACAAGAATGTGGTGAAGAAGCTGTTCGAAGAAATTGCCCCGGCCTCCAAGGACCGCGCTGGTGGCTACACCCGCATCACAAAGCTCGGCCAGCGCCGTAGTGACTCCGCCCCGATGGCTTACATCGAATGGGTGGATGCCTTCGTCCCGAAGGCTGCTGCCGCTCCAGCTGAAGCAGTTCCTGAAAGCGATGCGGCTCCCACTGAAGAAGCTGCTCCCGCCGCCAAAAAGAAGGCCACTGCTAAGAAAGCGGCTACCAAAAAGGCTCCTGCCAAGAAAAAAGCAGCCGCAGCCGAGTAATACGATCCTCCATTATCCCACACGCGGGAGCCTTCACTGGCTCCCGCGTTTTTTGTGCTTCGCCACTTGGTAAGCGGCAACACTTTCGCAAAGCATTGGAATCTCCGCTTGCAAGACCCACTTTTCAGAACTATCTGAAAAATGATGTTAGTCGCCAGTTCAACCGAATGGGAAGTCGCCCGCGATGACTTTGTGGCGCAATGGGGAGCTCTCGGAAGCCACTGGGGCATTAATCGCACCATGGCACAGATCCACGCCCTGCTGATGACGGCGCCAGAGCCGATGTACACAGACGAGATTATGGAAAAGCTCCAGATCAGCCGCGGCAATGCTAACACCAATCTCCGAGAGCTGGTTGGTTGGGGCCTAATCCAGATCATTCATCGCAAAGGCGAGCGTAAAGAATATTTTCAAGCAGAGAAGGATATCTGGAAAATGGTCATCACTATTGCCAAAGAGCGCAAACGTCGTGAGATCGTCCCGGCTCTTGAGGTGCTAAAGTCCTGTGCCGAGCGGACCCAATCCGAGTCAAAGGGACCAGGGCGCGAATTCCATGAGCAGATGAAGGAGCTGCAAGAATTCGTCGAATTTGGCATCAAGGTGGCGGATACCATTTCCAGCATGAAGCACGCCTCCGCCCTTCACTGGGCCATGAAATTGCTCGGCTGATCCTTTTTTGTCATTATGTTTCTTTATTTATTGAAAGTTTAGAACTTTGGACCATGAATAACTATGTCACCGAAGTCCTCCGCATGCATGCCATGTCGGAAGTCGCGAACCCTGAGCACGGAAGGGTGATGTGGAGCCCAATGAAGTCTCTTTGGTTCTTCGGTCACCTGCTCGTTGCTCTCATCGGCGGCTTGCTAACTTTCGACAAGTCAGCCGTGAGGCGCACGCATCCATCCGCAAACGTCCTCGACACTCTGTGAAAACCCTCATTCGCAAAGCCAAGTTGTCTTTCGTGGCCATGTTCTGGGGCTGGTTTGCTTGCAACGGGGTTTTTCTACTTTGGGCAACCTACTCGCAGCCAGTTCGTCATTGGAACCAATGGGCCTCAGATTTCATCTTCATCTGCATCTGCACGGGCATTGTCATCATGGCGGCATGGCTCGCCATATTCCTACCCGTTGATTTGACAACCCCGGATCATTCGCGGCTGCGGCAACCGCGTCGCGCGGCGATTTGCGGCTTTTTAGCCGTCATTCTACCATCCTACGCCGTCCTTCTCTGCGCATGCTTGACCCATGGCCACATCCAATCTTTCGAAGATCTTCTTGAAGCGCTGATGGATCCTTGGAACGGCAGTGATCTGCCTTATACACTTGGAGCATTGGTGACCGGCACTGTGGCAGCCTTCATGCGATGCTGGAAGGATCCGAACAACAAAAGAGCCTGAGGTAGCGACGCCTCTTTGCTGGCAACTGCACGAGGCTAGCAACCACGTCACTGCTGGTGTTCTTGCGCATCGATAGGGTGATGATCTCGATGCAAATGCCCGAAACCGAAAGCCCGAACGCCTAAGCCTCAGTCCACGTAGAGCAGTGCATTGCTGCTCATCAGTGCGTGGCAAAGAGCCGTCAAACCGAGGAAGGCGGGATCACCGAGCGTCTTCGATGGCGCGCCAAGCTGAACCTCAAGGGGCATAGGGTTAATCTTGTAATACTCCGTTTGTGCCTGCACAAATTCAACGCTCTGCTGCAAATCCGATTCAGAGCCTGCCCTTCCATTAGCCAATCTCCAGGCCAAGCGTACCTGATCCAACAAGTCCTTGCCTCCCTCTCTTTGCAACCGTTGGGCAAACTGTTGGGCATGCACCCGCATTGTCGCGCTGTTCATGAGCAGGAGACTCTGCGGGCTTACGGTGGTTACGGCACGGGCATCGCAGCTTGGCTCCATCACTGGAGCGTCAAAGGCGGCGAACATCTCCAGCGGTCGCGAACGGCGAGCCTGCACATAAATGCTGCGGCGGAACTCCTCACCGTTCAGTGGGATGATTTTTCCTGTGGGCCGCCCGGCAGTGTCGGTTGTGTCAATACCGATGACCACCTGCCCTTCTTCGTTGTGCATCACGGGCACCGGTGCACCTCCGATCTTCGGATTCAGCTTGCCGCTAATGGCAAGCAGCGAGTCGCGCAATGTCTCCGCCTCCAAACGGCGGACGTTCATGCGGCTCAGATAGAGGTTGTCCGGGTCGATCAGATCACGCTTTTCATCCCTCGTGGAGGCTTGGCGATAAGTGCGCGAGGTCATGATGAGGCGATGAAGCTGCTTCAGACTCCAACCGCCGCGCATGAACTCCGCCGCCAACCAGTCAAGCAGTTCCGGATGCGTTGGCTTGCTGCCGAGTTGGCCAAAATCCCCTGGGCTGGCGACGATCCCTTTACCGAAGTGGTGCATCCAAATGCGGTTCACCATCACGCGGGCCAACAGCGGATGTTTTCCATCGGTCAAAGCATTCGCCAAAGCCAGTCGGCGGCCACTGGTCGCGAGCTTCAGGTCCTTCTCCGGAAGATCGATCTTACGCTGGCCGGCCAGAACAGTTAGTTCACCAGGGCCGACCCTATCTTTCGGCTGCTCGTGGTTGCCACGGTTGAAAACAAATGTCGTGGGAATGAGCTCAGGCTTGGCCTTCGGCACCTCGGTGAAGGCATGCACAAACTCCTCCATCGGCTTTTTAGCCCTTACAGCATTCGCTTCCTCGGTCATCTTCTTCAGCGTGTCAGCATGCTTTGTTTTGTAAGTCGTGTCGTAGAGGTACAGCGATCCAGAGCTCAGCTGGTTGATGCGCGGCCAAGCCTTCAGCAACTTGGATTGATCGGGGGTGCGCTTTTTGACATCTGCTCGATAAGCGGCGCGCAGGGACGAGCGATCTTTTTCAGGCGCCTTCAGTAGCTCTTTCTCCAGAACTTCGGTGATGAACTCCTCCTGCTTCACAAGACGAGCGGCATCCATCTTTTTTGCCTCAACCTCGATCTTGGCAGATTCGGCCGCCTGCACGTCCGTGAGCAAAGACACAAGGCGCCCCTGCGTGCTGCGCCAAGCTTTCGTGTCGAAGCCCGGCTCAAAAACGGCCCGCAGCCGATAGTAATCTGTCTGCGAGATCGGATCGTATCGATGATCATGGCATTGGGCGCAGCCGATGGTGAGACCATATAATGAAGTTCCCACCATTTTGATCGTGTCAGCAATGTTCGCGTTCTGCGTGACCGCATCGTTCATCTCACCGGTGCCATTTGGAGCCATGCGCAGAAAGCCGGTGGCCGTGAGCTTCTCGATGGCATCCATAGACAAGTTTTTGTAGGGCTGCGGCACCATCTCATCACCCGCCAGTTGCTCCCGCACGAACTGGTCGAACGGCTTGTCCTTGTTCAACGCGTTGATGACATAGTCGCGATACTTCCACGCCCACTTCCGCTCCAGATCCTTCTCGCCAAAACCCTCGCTGTCGGCGTAGCCCGCCGCATCCAGCCAATGGCGGCCCCAACGCTCGCCGTAGTGCGGCGAGGCCAGCAGGCGGTCGATCAGGCCACGCGCCGCCGCCTCTGGGTTCCGAATCGAGTCCGC
>JAFMIR010000005.1 GCA_017853885.1 Prosthecobacter sp. | reverse complement strand
GCGGTTGATTGAACAACCAACGAACCAACCAGCAAGGCCAAACAAGCAGAAATCAAGGATCTAGAAAGCCGATCCAAGAACTTCTTCATATCGCGACGACCTTGTTGCTGTCGCCGAATCGCTCCGTCTCCACGCCCATGCGCTGGGCCATGAGGAGCAGCAGGTTGCTCATGTGCGCGTCGGTGTTCACCGGGCGGCTGCAGATCTGGTAGTGCGCCGTGCTCAGCGCGCCGTCCGGCGCGAGCGAATACCCCGCAAAACCCTTCGCCTCCTTGTTGAAGTCGAGATGGCTGCCGTGCTTCAGGCCGAGATCGGTGCCACCAGCAAGCACCAGCGGCAGGTTGGCATTGCCATGGCTGTGGCCATACGACATGCCGCTGCCGAAAAGAGCCATCGTAGAGCCAAGCAAAGGTTTGCCACCGAGGTCTTTCGTTTCCGAGAGCCGAGTGAGGAAGTAGCTGAACTGCTCGATGGCGAAGGTGTCGTAGTTGGTGAGCTTCTCCATGTAGCCGGCATCGCCACCGTGATGGCTGAGCTGGTGGCGCGACTCGGTGATGCCGATCTCCGGAATGGAAAACGCATCGCCCTCACCGCCAAGGCTGAAGGTGGCCACACGGGTCACATCCGTCTGGAAGGCCAGCACCATGAGGTCATACACGGTGCGGAAGTAATCGCCCGCCATCGTGGCTGCGATGTCGCGGTTGGTGCGCTTGCGGTCCGCGTCGGAGACGACCGGCAACGGCGTGTCGAGCCACGCATCGGCCCGGGTGGTGCGGATCTCCGCCTCACGCACGGAGGTGAGGTATTGCTCCATGCGCCCTTTGTCCCCGGCACTCATCTTCTTCTCCAGTTGGCGCACCTCGGCGAGGTTCGCGTCCAGCACGCTGCCCTTGCGTCGCAAAGCGCGACGCTGGGCCATTTTTCCGCCCTTCGGCTCTTCAAAGAGCGAGGCGAAAATCTCGCTGCAACGCCGCAACGCGGGCAACTGCACGCCATCCGCCGTCCAGGCGAGCGAACCCTGCGTCAGTGCGACCTCCATCGACGGGTAACGCGTGTGAGGTGCGGTGATCTCCGCCATCTTCTGGTCCACCGAGATCGTGTTGCGGTCGGAGGGCCCTAGCTTGCCGCCCGTGAGCCAAACCGAGATGCAGTTGTGATGATGACTCAGCGCCCCCGGATGATGCAGCCCGCTGATCGGCGTGATCACCTCACGATGCTTCTCCAACGGCTTCAGGGAGCGCGAAAACTCGTAATCGCGCCCGGACTTTAAGATCTGGTAGTTCAGCGAGTGCACGCCGTTGGCCAAGTAGATGAAGGCGCTGCGTTTGGGGGTCGCCGCGATGGCTTTTTCAGCCCCACGCAGAGGCACCATGCACTCCAGCATGGGAAGTGAGATGAAGCTGCCTAGCGCTTTGAGCGCATGGCGGCGATTGAGGAGCCAGGATTGAGTTTGGATGTTCATGGAATGGCGTGGTGGAGGATGGGACTGTCGGATGGGTGATTTTTCAGCGCTTCTTCACAAGGTCTGACGTGGCGACGGCGCGGACGATATCTTGGATGCGGTAGTTGCTCTTCTTGGCTTCGGCTTGGATGGCATTGAGGTCGTCCTGATCGTCAAACGCGACGGCGCGGCGCAGCGCGTAGGTGCAAAGGTGCTCGATGAAGGCGCGTGCGACCTTGTCACGGTCTTCAAGCAGCCGCCGCTTAAAGTCAGTGGCATCCTTGAAGGCACGACCATCGGGCATTTCACCAGAGGCGTTGATCAAAGGATCCTCACCCAAACCGGCAGGGATTTTTTCGCGGGTGCGCCATTGGCCGATCGCATCGTAGTTATCCCAGGCAAGACCGAGCGGATCGATCTTGGCGTGGCAGGCGGCGCAGTTGGCGTCATTGCGATGGGCTTCGATCTTCTGGCGCAGCGTGGCCTTGGGGCTTTGCGGGGTCGGCGGTTCAATCGCGGGCACGTTCGCCGGAGGTGGAGGCGGAGGCTTGCCCAGCACGACCTCGCTAAGCCACACACCGCGATGCACCGGACGATGGCGCGTGCCGTCCGAGGTCAGTCCGAGCACCGCGCCCATCGTCAGCAGGCCGCCGCGACGATCTTCGGGCTTCAGCGACATGCGCTGAAAACCGCCCAACTTGGGCTCCGGCAGTCCGTAAAAGTCACAGAGACGTGCATTGGCCATCGTCCAATCCGACTCGATGAGGGCATCGATGGGCAGATTGTCGGCAAACATCTCACGGAAGAACTCCACCGGCTCGGCGCGCATGCTCGTTTCCAGCCAGGCATCGTAGGTGGGATAGAGCTTCTTGTCTGGCGGGAACATGCCCACACGATGCAACTGCAGCCACTGCCGCGAGAAATCCTCGATAAAGCGGCCCGCTTTGCCGTCCGCAAGCATGCGATCGACCTCCTTCTTCAAAGCGTCGCCTTTCAGTTTGCCAGCTTTTGCCGCGGTGAAGAGCGCGTCATCCGGCATCGAGCTCCACAGGAAATACGAGAGCCGGGTGGCGAGTTCGGAATCGTTGAGCTGCTCACGGAGCGATGGGTCGCCTTCGACAAGGTAGATGAAGTGCCGCGAGGTCAGCACGCCTTGCAAGGCCACGCGATAGGCATCGGCGGTCTTTTCGCCGGCGTCGCGTTCGGACTGGTAAGCCTTCACGTATTCGGTCAACTCCTCCGCGCGGACAGGACGCCTCCAAGCGCGTTCGGCGAAGCGCTGCAGGTGCGCCGCGACGACATCAGGTGTCGCGTCATCCGGCGGCACGACATCTTTGCGGCGCGATTTTTCCGCCTCCGACACCAGCGGCCCTTCCCACTCGATCCAGTCGAGCAGCACCGTGGAAAAAAGACCGTTGCCCTTGTCATCGAACATCTGCGGCGCGTTGGGATTCAGCAGCATCGTCTCGCTGCTGTGTGTGAAAATGTAGCCCCCACGGCTGGCGAGCGCATTGCGGAAGGCCGCTCCCGCGCGGCGGTCCACGACGTCCGTCGCAACGACACAGAAATCCAATGACAGGGGCATCTCGAGAAACACCTCGAACTCAAAAACCTGCGGCTTGTCCTCTGGCGCTGTGATGTCGAATTCAATCAATCCGTCCACTGTCTCCTCACTGGTTCTCTTGCCAATGCTCAGATGCGCCGTCTGACCGCCGGGCGGACGTGTTCCACTGGCTTGAATGCGTAATTTGTAGAGTCCGCTGTGTTCCGGACCTGTCTTGCCAAACCAATGTGGCGAAAGCGCGTTCTGCGTGCTGCCCGGAAACAACAGATACCGCAGCGGCCGCTTGATGCCGAAACGGTCTAGCGCCGCTTGAGCGTCCTTACCACCGCCGTAGCGAAGATCCGCCGCTGTCTTGCGGACTTTGCGCGCCTCGCTGGACGTGGTGGGAAAAGCCCGATCCAGCACCAGTTCGGCCGCGCGATAGTAGCGATCCACATGGGAAGGCGAGAGCGACAGCTCCGACCCAATGCGCTCAAAGCCATGCCAACGTGTATCTTCATTTAACTCGCCCGGTTTGGTGGGGTCGTAGCGAACGCCGAGCAGATCATAGACGGTGTTTTGATACTCTTTCCGGCTCAGCCGGTAATGCGCCACCGGCGGCCGCGCCGCCATCCGTGCCGCACGGCCTTCCTTGATGCGCGCATCGAGGCTGGTCACAAACGAGGCGATCTCCGCCTGCGAGGGTCTTTTTTCCTTCTTTGGTGGCATCTCCCCGGAGTTCACCTGCTCGATCACCTCCGCCCAATGATGCGTGTCCGCACCCACTTTGAAATCCCGCGAGAGTTGATCGATGCGCAAATCCCCCTTTTCTTTTTCAGGACCATGGCAGCGCACGCAGTGTGTCTTCAAAAACGCCTCAAATGGCTCAGCGGCAGGCATCGCTCCAGCGCTGCCGAGCAGCAGTAAGAAGAGGGCGATAGATGACTTGGAGAAATGGCAGACTAGCATGATGACTTGGTGTTACTACGGCAGATGATGGATGGCCTTAGCAAATGCATCCCCCGAAAACACGGGGGCGGCGGCACCGCTAAGCGTATCACGGTTTCAATGATTGAACATGAACTTCGTGGAGTTTAGCAGAGCCCAACGAGGTCCTCATAGCAAGCCTCCTCAGCTACCGAAGGCTTGGATGAAGCCCACTTCCAAGGCCAAGGACTCGTTCACATTCGTATGCAGATGGCTTTCGAGCTGACGCAGCACTCGCACTCGTTTGGCGACATCATCCGGAGCCCATTTCGCCGCGAGCGATGCTGTCATGTTCTGATGCTTCGGCAGATCGAGATGCTCTGCACCCGCCTGTTGGCGGGCCACATCACCGAACCAAGACAAGAGGAGTTCCATCAGGGCGCTGCGCTGCTGGATGTAGTCCGCCTCAATGGCTGCCTCCACCTGCTCTTCGCGTTGCTTAAGCCAAGAGCCATCCGTGGTCTTGCCATAGTGCTCCGTCTCGCGCTCAAATTCCTCTTCATGTTTCTTTTTGAGATCGTCGTGCAGATCTTCAAGGATCTGCTCAAACTCCACTTTCAGTGCCAGAGCACCCGCGAGTGTACTGGAGCTCTTTGCAGCATGCTTGCCGAGCACGATGAGCAGCTTGTTCTCATGCTCCGTGAAGATGCGGGTGCCTTCCGGCGGCATCAAGCCGACCTCGATCACGCGTGACTGGATCGTGGGCAGAAGCTGCTCAGGCTGGGTGGTCAGCAACAGCAACAGCGTACGTGGCGGCGGCTCCTCTAGCGTCTTTAAAAAAGCATTCTGCGCCTGCACATTCATTCGCTCCGCATCGACGATGATGCCGAGCTTCCAGCCGTTTGGCGAAGCGGTGCGGCGTATCATCTTTTCGAGAAAGCGAATCGTACCCGGATCGTCTCCATCGTCCCCGATTGTGATACGCCGTGATTTGCTCTGCGGCCGCAAGACGATCGCCCCCTGCCCTTCCCAGCCTTCCAGCGTCCGCTGCGGCGTGCCAACCACGAGGTCGAGCACCTTCGCCGCGAAGTCCTCATGACGAGCTTCTTTGGGGCCGGTGATCAAATAGGCATGCCCCAGCCGCCCGTTGTCACGGGCCCTTGCAAGGAGCTGGAGGGCATGGTCAGATTTGAAAGGCATGAATGGCTAAGCGGGCAACAAACTCCAAATCTGCTCGTGAACGACCTCCGGCGATTGCGAGGCATCCACCACTCGAAAACGCTGCGGCTCGGCCTGAGCTAGGGAAAGATATCCTTGGCGCACTTTCTCAAAAAATTCGGTTGGCTGGCTCTCCATGCGGTCGAGCTCACGCCCTGTGGCATGGATGCGCTGCCACGCTTTCTGCACATCGAGATCAAGAAGAACCGTAAGCTGGGGCAGCGTGCCACCTGTGGCAAATTGGTTGATGGCATTCACTGCATCCATTGGCAGGCCACGGGAATACCCTTGATAAACTGTCGTGGAATCTAAAAAACGGTCGAGAATCACCCACGCGCCGCTTTCGACCAACGGCCGAATTTTCTCGCGCACGATTTGCGCCCGGCTGGCAGCGAACAGCAACAGCTCTGTCTCCGAAGTCATCGCGTGGCCTTCCTTGGCATGTTGAAGCAGGTGGCGAATGCTCTCACCGATCTCCGTGCCACCTGGCTCACGCAAGACCTCGACCTTACGACCCGTCTTTTCGAGCCTTTCCCTCAAAAGCCGAATTTGCGTGGATTTCCCGCAGCCTTCAGAGCCTTCGAACGAAAGAAGAAATCCAGCGCTCATGATCATCACTCCCATTCAATGCTCGCGGGCGGCTTAGTGCTGATGTCGTAGAGCACGCGATTCACACCTTTGACGCGATTGAGAATCTGATTCGAGGCGTTGCGCAGCACGCTGTAGGGTAGTTCGACCCAGTCGGCGGTCATGGCATCTTCCGAAATGACGGCACGCAGACTGATGGCTTGCTCGTAGCTACGTTCGTCTCCTTTCACGCCCACCGTTTTCACGGGAAGCAGCGCGGCATAGGCCTGCCAAGTTTGCTCATACCAGCCACTGCGACGTAGTTCACCGATGAAGATGGCATCAGCCTGCTGCGTAATAGCGACGCGTTCGGCGGTGATCTCTCCAGGGATACGCACCGCGAGGCCGGGACCGGGAAAAGGATGACGCCATAAGGCGCGGTGGGGGATGCCAAGGCTGGCACCAAGAGCGCGGACCTCGTCTTTGAAGAGCTCAGCGAGCGGTTCGAGCACCTTGCCCTGCTCCTTGAGCTCCATGATGCGATCGACGCGGTTGTGATGCGTTTTGATTTTGCTGGCAATGCTGCCGCTGGTGGCGCTCTCAATCACGTCAGGATACAAAGTTCCCTGCGCGAGTAGTTCAACGTTATCAGCCACTTTCCAGAACTCCTCAACAAAGAGCGTGCCAATGATGCGGCGCTTCTGCTCAGGATCGGTAACGCCTTTGAGCGCACCAAGGAAAATGGCGCTGGCGTCGATCTGTTCAATAGGCACGCCGACCTCGTCGAAAAGCATCTTGACCTCCGCCGCCTCGTTGAGACGCATCATGCCAGTGTCGATGAAAATGCAGCGCACCTTCACACCAGCCTTGGCTAGCAATACGGCAAGCACCGTGCTGTCCACGCCGCCGGACACACCGCAGATGACCTCACGACTGCCAACCTCCGCCTTGATGCGTTCAAGCATCTGGGCCTTGAACGCGTTGATGTCGAAGGCGGCAAGCTTCGCGCCACTCTTGGTTAGGAAGTTCTTCAAGATGGCGGTGCCTTCGTGCGAATGAGTGACTTCCGGATGAAACTGGATCCCCCAACAGCGGTCGGACCATTTCAGGGCCACGGGCACGGCGTCTTCATTTGTGGCGATGACCTGAGTCGTGCTGGCAAGATTTGCGCACGTGTCGCTATGGCTCATCCAGACCTGCGATTCGTGCGAGATACCACTGAACAAGTCCTCGTGGTCGGTGACCACCAATTTGGCCGGGCCATACTCGCGAGTGACACCAGGCTTGACCGTGCCACCGTGCTTGATGTTGAGAAGCTGCATGCCGTAACACACACCGAGCACGGGAACACCGAAAGACATCAGCTTCTCAAAATCGACATCTGGAGCATCTTTTTCGGATGTGCTGCGCGGGCCGCCGGACAGAATGATGGCGCCAGGAGATTTCAGGTTCGGCAGTTCCGCAGGCGGATACAGATGCGAGACAAAGCCGAGCTCTCGCACGCGGCGGACAATGAGCTGAGAATACTGTGAGCCGTAATCAAGGACGGCGACTTCTTGGGGCGTCATGGGGAAACGGCAGCTTTACCAATGGCAGACAGGCTTGCAAGCGGTAGGAGGAGTCGCGCTTGGGAAAGAAGGTCGTGATATCTTCCCGAAGCACTCAGGATTCAAACGAATCTCAGAAAGCAGTCCTTCCCTCAGAAATGATAGGCACCTTTTATCAACCCATGTGCAAAAAAATACCCTTCGAAAAATCAGGCATAACCCCATCAACTAAATGGGCATCCTGCGCGACGCGGAGGATGCCATTGAAAAGCGTCTGTAGGTCTCTTTTCGCCACCCGATCAGGCGAGTTTTGGCGAAAAGCCAATCAGTCGCTGACTCCAGTCCACTTTCGCGGTCAGGGCCATGAGCACGGCGAGGGTGGCAATGCCGCCTAGGGTGAGCGTTAGACCCGTGAGGCCTTTGAAGAAGAAACTGGCGCTGAAGAGCACCATGTAGGCAAACTGCGCCGGGAGGGCGATGCGGAACACGAACTCACCCGCTGCAGCGCGGAGGTAACCACAGACCAGCGCCAGCGAGACGACAGCTGCGATGGCAAAGCTGGCATACACCGGAAACAAATCGAGCATATAGCTAAAGAGCAGCGGGAACGCAAAGAAGCCACCCGCGAGGAAAATGTAATTCACCGGATGCAGGCGAATGCCGCGCACGATGACCGTGATAACTAGCACTCCAAAGAACAGCAGGAGCGAGAGAGGTGACCAGAACGCGATCTGTGCGGCGACAGGGCCGGCATTCAATTCACGCGGCATGTCGATAGCGATGCCGGGGGCGGAGATGGCGTCGTCATACTTCCAGATGAACTTCATACCCTTCCCCGCGAGATCGCGATCCGTCGGCGAGCTGACGGGGAAGTTCACATCGGTGAAATCGGTGATCAGCGTGAGCTGGAAATCGCGGATGCGGCTGGCATCGGCAAAGGCGTAGCGCCACGCATCGGTGCCACGGCATTCGTAGCTGATCTTTACCGGCACCGACTGCCCTGGCGCGAGCTCCACGCTCTCGGTCATGATGCCTTGCTCGGGTGTGACGAGAGATTTGCGGGCCCTCTCACCCTCGCCGATCACGAAATGGATCTTGTCGATCATGCTTTTGGTGGTCGGCAGCTCGAGATCCATGTGTAGCGTCTGTGTGATAGCGGTATCGTTCTTGAAGGTGTAGCCACCTTCAAAGATCATTCCGTAGGTCCGCTGCCAAAAGAGGCCCATTTTCACTGGCTGGTAGGAGAGCGAGACTTTCACATCCGTCGTGGCCGGCTGCAGCATGACGCGATCTCCATCACTCGCCTTGTAACTCGCCGTGGGATGCTTCTGGACGAGATTTGGGCCCCATCGGTCATGCACTCCGTAGGTTATGGTGTCGCGGACATGAGCCGTGCGCATGGTGATCGTGCCGGCGAGAAACCACCAAGCAAGGGACGTGAAGATAAAGATGACGGCAATGGAAACAAGATGACTGGTTTTCATGGAGTGATGGAGGTGTAGAGTGATGCTGATTAGTTGGTGCGTTTGCGGTAGCTGACGCGAGCCTGGGGTTGTTGATCGCGGCAGAGAGATTTGCGGAGGTGGAGTCCGGCTTTGGAGTCGGCGGCTTGTGACAGGTTTTCGATGTTACCGATGGCGGTGGTGTCAAAGCCGACAGGGAGCTGTACCTCCCAGTCGATTTGTTTCGCAAAGAGGGGCGTCTGCGGCAAGGCGAGGGTCAACTCACCTTCGGTGGGTTGCAGCGCTGGCAACGTGCTGGTAAAAGACAGCTCGATCTTTGATTCAGAGCCATCGGTAGCGGCATCATCGAGCGGGATCTCCAGTCGAGCACCGTTTGGGATGCCTGGACGGATCAGCGCATCATTCACACGGCATTGAAGAAGCTGGGCGGACTCCGGCAGCGTCAATACGATGTGCAACGGTTGATCATGGCGAACGAGGAGGATGCCCTCGGTGAGAACCGAGCCATCACGCACGACCTGAGTGGCATAGCTGGCGGAAGTGAGAATGGCTTCATCAGCGAGAGGCGAGGGCTCTTTCTTCGCGTCTTCTAGGCTCATCGTGACCTCACCACCGATTGCCGGCAGCGCATGACGGCCGTTTTGCCGAATGATCAAGCCATTTGAAAGTCGCAAGACATGGTTCTCGGGCAGCGAAGCCACTTCGAGGACTGCGATGGCACTCGGAGCCAAATGAAGCGTTTGCGGCCAAACAGCCGGAAAGGTCAGTTTAAGACTCGTGAGGCCTGTTTGGTCCGTGAGGAGGCACAGATGCTCGTTTTGCACCAGCACGCGAGCTTCCGCCGGATCGAGACTGACGGCTCCTGTAGACGCTCCAGCCAGTGGGATAGACTGCCAACCCTCCAAGAAACTCTGCGTCTGCATTTCGGCGATGATCTCGCCCTTTTTCGCGTCCAGTCGATACACGGCGGAAAGCAGCGCAGCAGGAACAGGCGGCGGTGCTTTGACCTTCGCTTCAACGGCGGGATGAGAGGCTGCGAGGAGGCGTTTGAGTTCGGCGTAACTGATCCGGACTTCGCTTTCGTCGAGTTGGGTCTGAGCCATCGCGGCGGAAGATGCCAGCAAGGCTCCCAGCAGGGAGAGTTGGATGATTTTCATCATTCACATGCTGCGAGCACCCAGTGAAACTTTGATGAACGGCACATGAAATGATGGAGGAAAGTCATTTCACGGAGCCGAATAGCTCCATGGGTGAAATGACGTACTTTTTTGGTGCGTTCCGAAAAGCAGCCGCTAGCCTCCCAGCCTCATTTCCCACCACACCTACTACTCATGAGCAAATCCGCACCCAAACTTCACAACGCGATGTGGCCTGGCCTCGTCGGCAAAGGAGATGGCGAAGGCCAAGAACCCCCGATCAGCCTCGAGCGTATGCTCGACCTCACCGCCGCCGCAAATGTGAACGGTCAGAAGTTTGAAGGCATCGACTACTTCCTCTTTCTCCCTCACACCGACCCAAACGCGAGCGACGACGAAATCAAAAAGATCGCGAATGTGATCGCTTCAAAAGGCTTCTCGGTCGGCTCCCTCGTCGCCCCTGTGTGGCCCGGAACCGTGGGTGACAGCGCCATGGGCGATGACGCCCAGCAGGCGAAATTCCTCGACGCGGTAAAGATGGCCTGCCGCATCGCGAAGGTCTTCAATAGCACCGGAATCCGCAAATACGGTGTGATCCGCATCGACTCCGCCGAGTTTGGCATCGCCAAATGGCGTGAGAACCCGAAGGCGAACACCGCCCGCATCATCGACACCTTCAAGAAAGCTGCAGCTATCGCCAAGGACCATGGTGAGCGCCTCGCCGCCGAAGGCGAAATCTGCTGGGCCGGCATGCACTCTTGGAAAGACATGCTTGATGTCCTAGAAGGCGTGGGCATGCCCGATGCACTGGGCTTTCAAGCCGACCTAGCGCATACCTACCTTTACACATTGGGCTACAACGCTCCTGAGCATGCTCTCGTCAAAGAAGGGTACTCTGACGCTGAATTCTGGGCCGCCTACGAGAAGATGACCGACGCTCTCCGCCCGTGGACCATCGACTTCCACGTCGCGCAGAACGACGGCACCGTGCACGGTGCTGGCAGCCACGACAAGACCGGCAAGCACTGCCGCGCCGACGATCCCAATGGCAAGCTCGATATCGTGAAGGCCTCCGGCTACTGGCTCAAAGATGCTCAGGCTCGCGGCATCCAGCACATCTGCTGGGATGGCTGCATGTTCCCGAATGCTGTGCTTGAAACGCCCGGCACTTGGAACACCATCCTCGATACAATGATCCAGGTGCGTGATGCGCACGGCTGGTGATTGTTTGTTGTACTGTTTTCACGAAAAACGCCGCGAAAGACCTTCGCGGCGTTTTTTATGGCCAGCGCGCATCTTCCCACCCGCCTTGACCCTCCGGCCTTCCTCGCCAAAGAGAAGTTTCCACCTCCCCTCTCGTGAACTCCCAACCCAAATCCAAGATCATGTCCACCTGGCTTGTCTATGCCCTGCTCACCGTGTTGTCCTGGGGCGTCTATGGCGTCATCCTGCACGCTGCCCGCTCCAAGATGCCTATGGGCCCTGAAACGGCCCATGCGGGCCTGAAGGCTTTCCTCTTCGTTTGCATCGCCTACGCCATCATTGGCATCGTGGCTGCCCTCGTGCTGAAGATGCGTGGTTCCAACATGAGCTTTACCGGAGACACGGGTAGCGGCATTCCGCTCAGCCTCGTGGCCGGCATCGCCGGTGCTCTCGGCGCCCTCACTCTCGTGCTTGCCCTAGGCGCGGCTGCATCGCCCATCATCAAAGGCGGCGGTGGATTCGGTGTCGCAGCCGCGGCAGCTGTAATGCCCATCGTTTTTGCTGGAGCGCCAGTCATCAACACGATCACAGCGATGGTCGTGCATCCTCCGGAAGGCGGTTGGTCCAAACTCCCCCTTCCCTTCATCCTTGGCTGTATCATGGCTGCCTGCGGAGCCTTCCTCGTGGCCAAATTCGCCCCGTCGAACACCGGCAACGCTGCGCACGCTCCCGCCGCAGGAGCCAATGCAAAGCCACATTAAAATGACGAACGAGCTGGGCTCGCACTCATTTGTCGTCCTGAATTGGTCATCTCCTTCATGCCTCGTCTCCTTCTCTTCGACATCGACGGCACGCTCATCGACAGCCATGGGGCGGGTGGTTCAGCCATTCTCGACGCTGCAGAGAGCTATTTTGGCATTGATCGTGCCGTGCTGCCAAAACTCCAGCTCGCTGGCTCCACCGATCCTGCCATCGCGATGGACGTCTTCGGCCATCTGGGCCGAGAACATAGCCGCGAGACAATTTTTGCTTTCCTCGATCATTACCTCGCGAATCTCGAGCGGCGGCTTCAAGCACCCGATTTTCGCGGTGTGATGCTTCCCGGTGTGAAAAGCCTGCTCGATGCCCTTCGCGAGGAAACCGATGCCCACCTCGGTCTGCTCACCGGCAATATCCGACGTGGCGCGGCCATCAAACTGGGCCGTCACGGCATCTTCGATCGCTTTAGCGATGGCGGTTTCGGCTGTGATCACCATGATCGCAATCAACTCGGGCCTATCGCTAGGCAGCGTATGCAAGCGGCCACCGGCACCACCTACGACCTTGCGGACATCATCGTCATCGGCGACACCCCCAAAGACATCCGCTGTGCCACAGCCTTGGGTGCCAAATGCCTCGCCGTCGCCACCGGTGACTACACAGTGGATGAACTCGATGCTCTCAAGCCATGGCGTGCTGTGCCTTCCTTTGCCGATGTTTCTGTGACAGTCGAGCTACTCATGCGTGGGGAGTAATACATTTCTATGCTCACGGCACGAGTCTCGCCTTGAGGCGTAGGAATTTCTTTCCTTCGCTCCACGGGATCCGGACGCGATAGTGATTGCGCCCGCCAGACTGCATGACGAACTCGCCAATGCCATCCGTCCACAAACTCAGATCGCTGGAAATCGAGGGCGTGAGGCTGACATCTGTCTTTGAGATTTCGATGGAGTAGTCGAACCACATCTCCGTGCTCTGCGGCTGGTTGGTGAACGGCTGCGCATAATCCGAAACGAGCGGCGAGCCACCGAAGACGTATTCGTGCAGGTTGCTACGGCCATCACCATCCAAATCGGCATCGGGGCCAGTATTGAGGGCATTGCCGAGTTGGTTGGAGGGAAAGAGCCCGTTCAGCCACTGCGCATAAGGTGGGCCACTGGCAAACGCGGGCGTGTATTGGATGTTATCGAGCCAGCAGGCATCGAGACCCGCTTCGCCAGTTTCGTTTTTGATGTAGCGCCAGCGGAGCGTGTGCTGACCAGCTGACACACTACGACTCAGCGTGACCCACGGAATATTGTTTCCACTGCTATTGCCGCTAATCTGATCGATCACGGTCCCGTCGATTTCAAAACGGAAATAGTCCGCGTTGGCCTCCGAGGAGACCGTCCACGCAAAACTCACCGTGCCGGGACCCATCACCGGCGTCTCGATGCTGCTACTGCGCCCATTGGAAAGATAGATCGGGCTGATGAGCGCATCCACGCCATCGACCGTGCGGCGGTCCTGCATCACCCATGCACCCAAGCCGGGCATCAACCACGTCAGGTTGGCATTGTCGAGCACTGTGGCGAGAAATGCCTGCTCGCTATTGACAGCCACTTGGTCGATCCACAGGCGATCGAAACCAATGCTGTAGAGATCATCCTTCGTATAGTTCCAGCGCACCGTGTGAATACCCTCGGGCACATAGAATCCCAAGCGTCGCCAGGCATGCGTGCCATCGCTATACCAAAGCTCCTCACCATCGATGCTGAAGCGGAAAAAGTCATAGCCAGCCTCCGAGGAAAGACGGAACCAGAATGAAACAAAAGATGGGCCTGTCACCGTGGTCTCCAGCCAGCTCTGTTGGTTATCGCTGACGTCGCCGCTCTCAGCGGCATCCACACCATCATAAGTATCCGTGGCAGGTGTGACCCAAGCCGCATCCCCCCCCGTGCTGAAGACCAACTGAGGTGCATCAAGCGCCTGCGCCAATGCCGAAGCCGCAGAACTCACCGTAATAACCAGAGTCTTCGTGTCCGAGCCATCGGCGTTCGTGGCTGTAATGCTGGCATTGAATGTGCCTGCAGTCGTAGGCAAGCCGCTAATCACACCCGTGGTCGCATTGACCACGACGCCTGGCGGTAAGCCAGACGCCGCAAAGCTCGTTGGGACATTCGTGGCCACGATTTGATAGTTGAAGACCACATTCAACACCGCCTGTGACGTAAGCGCACTGGTGATCACTGGCGGCGTAGGTAGCCGTGGCCCGATATTCAGCGCCAGCACAGCCGTGCCAGTGCCAAGACTGTTGGTGGCACCGATTGTCACATTGAAGTTGCCCTGCGTTTCCGGAACACCACTGATCAAACCACTCGAACTGAGGCTCAGACCCGTCGGCAAGCTGGTGGCGGAAAAGGATTGAGGATTCTCGGAAGCAGCAATCTGATAGGAGAAAGCCGAACCGACATTCCCAGAGGCGCTCAGTGTGCTAGTGATTGCCGGCGCCGCATTCGGCGGAGTCATGTTGGTGCCGTAAAGCGTCAGCGTGAGTCCGGTGAGCGTGCCAGCGGTGCCCGCCACGGTATCACTGACATTCACCGTCCAGTTTCCCGAAGCCGACTCACCCCAATGACGCACGCTCGAGAAGGTCCAGTCGAGGTTGAGATTGCCGTCGTTTGTGTGGGCGTTGAAAAGTTTGCTCACTGTGCCAGCGGGCGAGGTGAGCCTCACATTGAGGTCACCGCGGCGACCATGCGTGGCTGTGGTGTGCAACGTGGCATGCTCCACGCGCATCAGCACACTGCCGGGTATAGTGAAAGTCACGTTCGCGCCACCGGCCGTGCCATCCGGAATGGCGATGGAAAGCCCAGTCTGCGCCTGCTGCTGAGTGACCTGCGGGCCGAGATTTGTCCATGTGCTGGCCAGATTCACAGCAGCCTGCGCATTGATCAGGCCCGCTCCGAACTCATGATTGAACCAGAACCCTGCCCCATTCGTCATCCAGTCCACATGTGTCGGGCTGATCTTCGTGGCGCTACGGATCAGAATCTCCTTCACGTCACGCCAACCGAGCTGTGGGCGGCTTTCCAACAGCAACGCCACCACCCCTGCAGCCAAGGGGGTGGCCGAGGAGGTCCCGCCAAAGGTATGCGTATAACCGCTGTTGGTTGTCGTAGTGGTGATGCCGCGATGTCCTGCGGCGGTGTCATTGGATGGCGCGCAGATGAGCACGTTGGCACCCGGTTCGGAGTAGGCGCTGCGTGCGCCGCTGTCATTCAGCGCGGCGATGGCCAGCGTGTAGATGGAGTTTGCATAGCCATCGTAGTTCGAATTGTCCGAGACACTGCCGCCATTGCCCGCCGCCCACAGCCAGATACTACCAAGACCACCACGCCCCACAGTCGCACCGTTCTGCAACGCAGCCTTCACTAGCGGCCCTGCATCACGCAGGTCCGCGCCATCATCGGCTGGGCCCCATGAATTGCTGTAAAGGTGGATGATGTCGTTCTTCCATGTCAGCGCTTCCGCCTCATCGGCATCGCTCACGTTGGCGGCGATCAAGCGCAGTCCAACCAGCGTAGCCATCGGTGCGGAACCAGATACACCGATGCCGTTATTCCCACGAGCTCCAGCAACGCCGGCGCAGGCAGTACCATGCGTGTCACTGCTGGCATTGCCAGTGGGATCATTCGGTGTGGCATCATTCCAATCGTGGTCATTCAACGTGTCCGTATTGGGCGAGAGATCAGGATGTGCCACCTCCAACCCATCATCCACGATGCCCATGCGAATGCCGCTCCCGAGGTAACTGTCCCACACAGAGGTCACATTCACATCCACTCCCGCCACACCAGGACTTTGGCCGGTGTTGCGCAGGTGCCACTGGTAGCCAGGATTTCCTCCAGCGTAGCTGAAGTAGGTGTCATTCGGAATCAGGCGACGCTTTTGGATCCGTGCCAGCTGTGGCTCCGCAGTCAACACACCCGGCAAAGCCTTCAAGACACCCAACTTTGTTAAAGCATCTCCTGCTCCGGGCAGTGTGAGCAGCACATGACCAGGCGCGAAACGTGGTCGTTCCACCTTGAGGGCTCCAACCATGGCGGCTGCAGCCTGCGCATCAAAATTGTCCCCCACCTTCAGCAAAACCCGACGTGTCAGAACACGGCGCGTAGAGTCATCATGCGGTTTTCCCTCTTCATAAAGCACGATGTCTACCTTGCCGCCGGATGCCAGCTCGGCCTCTCGGGCTAACTGTCGCATTTCACCCAGGTTTCTTCCTTTCCGCATGGTCTTTGCCCCATTTTCACCTTTCACAGACGACTTCTCCGTGACTTCATCCATCGCCAGTTCAAAGCCGCGCTTCCTTCCTCCATCATGGATCTCAAATCGTGTTCGCGTTTCGATGGGTGCCTGCTGTGACCTGCCAAGACCTGCGACCAGAAACAAACTTGTTGAAGCAACGAAGAACAGTCGGTGACGCATGGAACACAAAGCATCAGTCTAATCCTCTCGAGGCGTTCAATCAATGCCCGAATCATCTGCTTAACCCGCTTTCAATCATCTCACCACCTGAAATTCCGGCAGCATGCAGACAGACCACAGCAGGTCTTCGATATTCTGTTGCGTGGGTGTCGCTCCGAGGATTTCGCTGGCGAGAGCTTTTTCAGCTTCGGATGGGTTTCGGCTTAAAGCGTGACGATAGAGTTCAGTGACCCATTCGGGCTTTTGAGACTCAAAGAAGCTTTTTGCGCCTTTTTCAAAATTTTGAGCCAAAAGGCTGCCGTTGGCCAAGTCGATGGCTTCGAGGGTGGAGAGCTCGTTGGGACGTTCGGTGACAATTTGATCGCGATTAGGCCGTCCGAGTGTGCGCATGAGGAAATCGGACTTCATGAGCGAAGCGCGAATCATCATGCCATTCATCGCCGCGCCTTGGGCGAGGAGCATAGGAGCTTGTTGATTGAGCGCATTCGTCCAAGCATCGATGGGTTTGACGATGCGGGCTTTTTTCCAGTCCTTCGGCTGAAACTGCGCGAGGCGACCTTCTTTGCCGCCGGGTACGGCGGAGGTCCATTCCCAGGTGTCGTCGCTGGCGATGAGGGTCTCGTGGCCTTTGTCATCGCGCACGCGGGCGTCGAAGAAAAATCCGGCAAGGTTGGGTCCTTTGCCGGCATTCTTGGCGACGGCGATGATGACGTTCTGCCCCTTCTTGAGCGCGGTTTGCAGCGGCACCGCGGCGAACTTTGTCCAGTCGGTGCTCTCGCTGATCTTGCGGTTGTTCACGTAGAGGATGTACTCGTTGTCGCAGGTCATCACGCCGCTGGAACTAGCGGGATCGGAGTTGAGTTGGATCGTTTTGCGAAGCGTGAGGGTCTCGCCGGCGGTGGGCTTGAGGTTGTCGCTCCAGATCCACTGGCCTTTGACGGTGATCGTCTTTGCCAAAGCGGGATCGACTTTTCCGCGCAGCACATTCGCGTCCATCTTCGTCGGCGCAGCTCCGGTGATTTGCCACACGGCGTCTATGAATTGCTCGGCGGTGAGCCGCTTCGCACGTGGGCCGGCATAGATATAGCCGTGATCGTCCGCGCCCTTCTGCACGACCTGCGCCTGCGACGAGTAGGCCTGCGAGGTGGCGATGTGCGCGATGGTCTTCTTCAAATCCCAGCCGCTTTCCACGAGATACACGGCGAGGTAGTCGAGCAGGTCGGCATTCCACGGCTCCGTCTGCATGGCATCCACCGGATGCACGATGCCACGTCCCATGAGGCGATGCCACAAACGGTTCACAATGGTGCGCGGAACACGGCCGTTCTTTTCATGTGTCATCAGCGCGGCGAGTTGCTTGAGACGTTCCGGGGGCGCAGCCTTTGCGTCGATTTGGCCGATCTCGGGAAAGAGCCACGCCGCCGTCGCGGTCTGGCCGATGGGTTTGTCACAGCGATGAATCTCCAGCGGCTTTTGCGCGTAGATCGCGGCCAGCCCGTAGGCTTCGCCGAGCTTCCAGCGATCAATAAAACTGTCGTGGCAGGATGCGCACTTCATGTTGATGCCAAGAAAAGACTGCGAAACACTCTGCGCGAACTGGATTTCCACCGTCTGCCCCGCGCTCACATCGCCACGCCACTTGATCCCATCGATGAAGCCGCGGCTCTCATCGTTCGGCGGCGCGATCAGTTCACGCACAAACTGGTCAAAGGGCTTGTTTTCGATAAGCGCACGATACAGCCAATTGCTGATCTGTTTGCGGCCGCCGGTGATGAAACCCGTGCCGCCATAGTCATTGCGCAACAAGTCGTTCCAAAACGTGAGCCAGTGCTCCGTGTAGTCCATGTCGCGCCGCAGCAGTGACTCGACGAGCTTCACGCGGTCTGGATTCTTCTCAAACGCCGCCAACTCCTCCGCCGTCGGCAACAATCCGATGAGGTCGAGATGAGCCCGGCGCAGGAAAGCGGCGTCTGAAACCTTTGGCAGATCTTTGTTCAGCAGACGATCAACCGGATGCGCATGTTTCGATTCTGGCAGCAAGACCTTCCTAGGCAAAAACGGCGGCTCATACGCGGGCTTCTTGAATGCAAAGCCCTCCTCCCAAGGCAGCCCGGACGCCACCCACGCCTCGAGTAGCGCGATTTTCTCTGACGGAACTCGTTTTCCTTTCGGCGGCATCTGCTCATCGCTGTCCTTGGATAACATCACCTCAATGAAGCGCCCGCTTTGGATCACCTCGCCATTCTCGCTGCCTTCGAGCAACGACTTCCGGTCGTTGAAGCTGAACCCTCCTTTCTTTTTGTCTCCTGCATGACATTCCGCACAATGCTCACGTAGAATCGGGACAATCTCGTGCGAGAAATCGACCGCATGAGCGAGTGAGAGGTGAGAAGTAAGGACGAAGGCGGACAGAAGGCGCATACAGCGAGTGGGAACGCAGTGTGAAGGTGGTTTCTCGCGAGAGCGTGTTCTAGCTTCAAAAGCATAGCTCAGGTTCTTTGACAGACAGGAGGCGCTAGCCGTGTTTCCTGTTGCCCTGCCATGAAGTTGACTGCCTGCTTTACTTTTGTTGCCTTTGTCACCTCGCTTCTTGCCGAGAAGGCGGCGGATTCGCCGTGGAGTGACTTCGTGGAGAAGGATTTTGCGTTCTTTAGCAGCGTGCTGGACTGTCGCGAGGTTGGTGGAGGTTTTGCGAAAGACAATCTCACGCCCCGCGGTCTTATCCTAAACCTCGGTCACAATCTCTGGGCCTGCTTCGACACCGATCTCCTCCGCATCGCCTGCATCTGGGAAGGCGAACCCGGCAAACCACCCGTCACGCCCGCCGCGCTCGCCCCCGGCTCGTATCACGTCGCCGGTCAGAAGACCAAGGACGGCCAGGAGGACCTGCCGAAACCGATTGGCAAGGTGTGGCTGGCGAATGGGATCTATCCGGGCTGGCAGGTCGGTGAGAAGCCGAACTTCGCCGATCCGAGAGAGCCTGCGCCGAGCAAAGAGGAGGTTGGACGGGGGCCTTTAGGGCAGTTTTTGACCGCATCCTTGCAGAGGCCGACTGGTATCGCTCTTGAGTACTCGGTTGCGGATTTGAAGATCACCGAGTGGGTGGCAAGAGGCGGTTCCGATGGGAAACATGTGACTCGATGGTTTCATGTGCCGCCTCATTCAGGAAGACTGACCGTGATTGCCGGCAAGAGCGACGATTCCTTGGAAGTTCTGTGCTCGAGTTCCAAAGGATGGACAATGCAGACTGAGAATGGAGTTCAGCTGGTTATGCTGTCTCCATCGAATTCGGACGTTGAGTTCGGCATAAGCATCGGAAAACCCATCGAGGATGGAGAGACAAGCTCTCATCCAAACGAAGGGGAAAGGCATGTGACATGGCCCCAAACCCACACCATTAAGGCGGCACTCTCACAAAAGACCGACGCTTACGTCATCGACGACATCCCGCTGCCAGTGCCGAATCCATGGAAGCGCAATGTGAGGTTGGCAGACCTTGCTTTTTTGAATGATCAGGGCGATGCGGCGGGTGTGACTTTTGACGGAGATGTGTGGCTGATTTCAGGTTTGAAGGGCGATTTGGAGGCGGTGACGTGGAAACGCTTCGCGAGCGGACTGCATGAGCCGATGAGCATCGTGTCGCGTGATGGCGAGATCCTCGTTTTCGACCGCAACGGCATCTGGAAGCTTGTTGATTCGAACGACGACAAGCAATGCGACCGCTATGAGATGTTCTGCAACCTCTTCGCGCAGACGGCGGAAACCCGGGAGTTTCCGAATTCGATGAAGCTAGGGCCTAAAGGCGAGCTCTACATCTCCAAAGGTGGCCAGGAGGGCACGACGCGTGGGAAGCACAATGGCACGGTGATCAAAGTGGCCGCGGATGGGAAGTCGTTTGAGGTGATCGGCTATGGATTGCGCCAGCCGTTCATTGGCGTGAATGCGCAAACGGGACTCGTCACGGCGAGTGATCAGCAGGGGCATTATGTGCCTTCCACGCCGCTGCACATCATCCGCGATCATCAGTTTTACGGCCATCTGCCAACCATCGCGGATAAGGAGAAGTATCCGGAAACCATCGCCGATCCTCTGACGTGGCTGCCGCATCCGGTGAACCCGAGCGGGGTGACGCAGACGTGGTTGCTCGGCTCGAAGATGGGGCCGGTGGATGGCGAATTGATCCACATTGGCTACAACCGGCCGGAGTTGTTCCGCGTGCTGCAAAACACGCACTTTAAGAAGCCACAGGCGGCGGTGGTGAGTTTCTCGCGTGAGTTCGATTTCCCGACGCTGAACGCCATCGTGAATCCAGCGGACGGGCAGCTTTATGTGACCGGTTTCCAAGTGTGGGGCACGGTGGTGAAGCGTTTGAGCGGCCTGGCCCGTATGCGGTGGACCGGAAAGCCGCGCGTGCTGCTGCAAGAGGTCACACCGACGGACAAAGGCGTTGTTTTGCGCTTCAACGCGAAGCTGGATGCGAAGCTGGCGACGAACCCCGAGAGCTACAGCGCGGAGCGTTGGAACTACAAGCGCACGCCGGAGTATGGCAGTCCACATTTGAAGCTGGATGGCAGCAATGGCCAGGAATGGCTGAACGCGAGCAGCGCCTATCTCAGCACCGATGGCCAAAGCGTGCTGGTGGCCTTCCCGGAGATGAAGACTTGCCATCAAATGCGCGTGGGCTGGGGACTGCAAAGCGCAGACGGGCTCAAGGCGGCGAACACGGCGTATTTTTCGCCATGGGAACTGATGCCCTTCGACGCAGCCAAGCTGGGCTTTGAGCGCGAATTGAAGATTGACCTCACACCGCGCAAATCAGCCGTGGCTGCGGCGGTGAATCCGACCATCGAGGAAGGTGAGCGCTTGTATCAAATGTTTGGCTGTATGGCCTGCCACAGCACGGATGGCACACTCGTGGGCAAGGTGGGGCCGAGTTGGAAAGGTCTTTTTGGCACTGAGCGAGACATTGCCAAAGGCGTGAAAGGCAAGGTGAAGGCCGATGAGAACTACCTGCGAGAGTCGATTGTAAATCCGAGCGCGAAAGTGGTGAAAGGCTTCGAAAAGTTCGACACCGGCATGCCAATCTACGCGGGCATCTTGAATGATTCGCAGATCGACAGCCTGATCTTATACATCAAGAGCCTGAAGTGAGGATCTCGTGCACCCTTTGATCATGTGGCTCGACGGGCAGCTCGTCGATGAGCTGAAACGAATGCGCTAGGGCGATGCGTCTTGCCTTGCATTCAGGATGAGCGAGCAAGCGGTCGTAGTAGCCGCCGCCGCGCCCAAGACGCGTGAGGTGCTGCGTTGAGAAAGCGAGACCCGGCACGATGATCACATCCAGTGACGCTATCTCAATTGGCTTGCAGTCGCTGCTCGCTTCCCAAACTCCGAAACGATTGCGGATGATGTCGGCAGGCTTGCGCACAAGGCGCGGAACGAGACTTTCACTCTCGATGGTGAACAACACGGCCTTGTGCCCGTTTTCGCACAGCCACGGCAAAAAGCCGCCGACGAGATCCGGCTCTCCACGCAAACCTCCGTAGATGGCGATGGTGTTTCCTGCCTGCCACGAGATGGCGTGATGCTTCAGCACGGCGATAAGAGCCTCGCTTGCCGCTGAGGGCACCTCGCGAAGACCTTGTCGCATGCGCTGGCGGAGCTCGATTTTGGATTCCATACGGCGAAAGGACGCGTGGCCATGTGACCGGTCAACCAACGATTCGTGATCACCGCTTCACCCCAGCGGCCACATGAGATTCGATGTAGTCTAGATCGACGCCAAGATGCTTCTTGAGCAGCCGTTCTGTTAACTCAAGGCGAGCGGCCTGCTTGGCAGGCCCTTCCTCATTGTCGTAATCCATGCCGCCTGAGGGGCGTTTCCATATGTCAGGGTATTCATCTGCATAGGCGCGGTAGAATTCGATGAGCCGCTTCTCACCATAAGTCTTTGCGATCCACTCCACTGCATAAGCACTGAACATGTAGCGATTGAAGCGCAGGGCGAGCACGTCGTTTTCTCGGCGCAGTGTTCCATGACGGGTGAGCTCCTCGAGGTTCATGCCCTTGCGCATCGCTTGCATGACCGAGCCTGCATGTTGAGTGAATTTTTCCGAGGAGAAATATACCGCGATGCCCTCGGCGAGCCAGCCTGGCGTCCAGGCACGCGACCACTCGCCAAGGGCGAGATGTACGAGTTCGTGCTCTATCATGGCCTGCTGATCGTGCGGACTCCTAGAAAACAGTCGATGGGAACGCAGGCCTTGCCTATTAGCGTACATGGCAAGGTTGTAGGTGCGCAAGCGCCCCTTTTCTTCAATCGTCACACCTGGCACAGCTCCACTAAGCCCCCCCGATTCAGCGCCGGTGAGAAGCTCGAAGTCACCCTCATCGGAGCAGAGAAAGCCGACATAGGTGCCACTCATCGGCAATCGTAGGTTGGAAAGATATGACCAAGCCTGCTCGAACGCCCCGGCCAACTGACGTGCGTCAAAAACATCCGCCGGGCGGTCCTTATGCAAGACGAGAATATGCGGCGTTCCCAAAACACGTGTGTAACCACGGCTCCAGAAAGGTGGCCCGCCGGAAAAACGGAGTGCTTTGACCCGCCACCCTCCATCCACAGCTGCGCTCATGCGCACGAGCATGCCAAGATAGAAACCATTGCCGCCGTGCTGGCCTTTAAGTCGGTAGTTCAAACGCAACGCCAACGCGCGCAGCTCGCCATGTTCGAGGCTAAGCGCTTGTTCCGCCAAGGGCTGGATTTCAAACGCATCGAACGAAATGCCCTCAATCTGATGAAAAAGCTCGCAAGGCTGATTGAAATCAAAACGCTCTTGTGCCTGCTTAAATCGTCCTTCACGCACATGGCGAGAAATGTCTCTCCAGAATGCAGCAACGTTCTCAAAAAGCTTCTGTTCCGTGATGGTATGCCATCGCGCAGTAGTCATCACCTCCGTTTGCTTGCTGGCGTGGTCCACATCCCAAACAGCCTTTTTCTCGTCCCACCGAAGCGGGAGATCCGGATAGCCGGGAAAACGAAAGCATAAGGATGAGGCCACATGTGGATGCGGCATCTCAAAGCGTAGAATACCCCTGTTTTCGTCACCGGGTGTCCATGAACCGATTGGTGCGATCCGCTGAACAATACCGCCACGCACCTCCCGCAGACGCAGGGGATGGCCGTCACTACCCAAGATCATGGCCTCGTTGCCGCCAGGGCAACGTTCCATCATGAAGGGAAATCGGGCGATGTTGATGAAACCAACCTCGATCGTGAGCGCACCATCTGCGCATCGCATCTGGCCCAAGTGCAGGCGAATGTGCTGATTGCCCGCATGGAGCGGTTCAAGCGCGGCATCCAGGGTCATGATACGACCCTCCGTGCGTCTCAGGTCCGGCGCGGTGAAAGTGCCTGCCTCGTCGAGCCGGAATTTCAGCGGTGAATGCGAGCCGAGCTCTAAGACAAGCGTTCCATGCAAATCTTTTTCGCTCCATGGAAACATCAGATCGGTGAAAGCCGCCTCACCGGACCGTAGCAACTCCCGCAGTCCTCCACGCCACGATGCACCCATATCCGAGCATGGCACGCTTGGTCCCTCGGAGGCACTTCGCAGCATGACAAGCTGCTGCTCAACCAACAACGGCAGCCTTGCAGCTCCTGGCGAAATGTTTTGCAGGCCCGCCCGAAGCTTTAGCACACCGCCTCCATGCTCCGCGCTGACTACAACTAGGCGAAAGCCGGAGGCGTGCAAGGTGAGCGGCTCCGCAGTAGCGCCCAAGCGCCAACAGCGAGGCTTTGCCGCATGAAGCCATGTCAGCATCAAAAACAGGACGGGGAGGGCAAACCGCATTCGAACCTTCGTTTAGCGCGAATCGAGACCTTGTGCCAGTCTTTGAAACATCCGCCACGCTCGCTAGGTATCAGGTTGACACCTTTCCGGCCTGCGGCTGGAATGCATTCTTCCCCACCATGAAAAAATACAACGTCGGCATCATCGGATACGGCTGGGCGGCCACCGCCCACATCGAAGCAATCAACAAAACCACGCAGGGCCAAGTCACAGCCATCTACTCTTCCCGTAAGCTCGACGATGCCGAACTCAGTGCCAAGCATGGTGGCAAGATCAAGAGCTACCAGAACTTGGAAGCCATGTTGGCCGATCCTTCCATCCATGTCGTGGATATCACCAGCTACCCCAGCCAGCACCGCGACCAGGCAGTGGCCGCTGCGAATGCGAAGAAGCACATCATCCTTGAAAAACCAATGGCAAACAGTCTTCAGGAAGTGCGTGAAATTGCCGCGGCCGCCAAGGGCAATGGCGTACAGGGCTGCGTATGCTTTGAGTGCCGTTTCTCCAACCAGTTCCAAGTCACCAAGGCTCTCATTGACGAAGGCCTGCTTGGCAGTCTCCACTACGGTGAGGTCGATTACTACCACGGCATCGGTCCGTGGTATGGCCAGTTTCGCTGGAATACTGGCAAAAAAGACGGGGGTAGCGCTCTCCTGACCGCCGGATGTCACGCGCTCGATGCCCTGCTCATGGTCATGGGCAGCGAAGTGGAGAGCGTCTCCTCTTTTTCTACCCGCAGCAGCAGCGAGATTTTCAAGCCCTACGAATATGACACGAGCAGCACAACCATCATCCGTTTCAAAAACGGCGCGGTCGGCAAATCCGCCGCCATTGTGGACTGCCTCCAGCCCTACTACTTCCACACTCATCTCTGCGGAAGCCAGGGCAGCCTGCTCGATGATAAATTCCATTCCATGAAGCTGCACACTGACAAGCACTCTTGGAGCAAGTTGTCCATGAAGATGCTCGATTCCGGGGACGTGAGTGACCATCCTTATCAAAGCCAGTTTCAGGCCTTCTTCGATGCCTTGGATGCCGGTAAGCCCATGCCACTTACTAGCTTTGACGAATCTCTGAAGTCTTTTGAAGTAATCTTCGCCGCAGATAAGAGCGCTGAACAGGGCGGTCGACCCGTGAAAATCAGCGAGCTCGTTTAACGGCACGCTTAGCCAGCTCTTCATCACTCCAGAAGACGAACTCAAGACTTGCACGTGCTCGAGCAGAGAGCCTCGATTCACGTCGTGTGGTCGACATGCCCCGTCTACCGGCGCAGCGTTTCGCACGCAACCACTGCAGTGAATCTCAAGCCCATCTACCATCAGAGGCTACTGCTCTTTGGTTTGGGCGAGGCGAAGCATGAACTCCTCGTGGCACTTGGGGCAGAGTTTGACTCAGCCCTACTACGCCGCATAAGACGTCCCGACTTGCGTGAAGAGACACCCGCTATTGCAGCGTTTCCACGCGCATCCATGTCGGCTCACCGCAGACACAAGAAAGGCTGCGAAGAGCTGCAAGGGCCTGCTTCATATCGCCAACGCGCGCGTCGTGGACCATGAGAACCAGAGAAGTCTCGCCCGTGGTGGATTCGAGGTCTTCGGGCTGCAGCACGCTGGAGATGCCGATGCCACGCTGACCAAGCTCGGTGGCCACTTGTGCGAGCACGCCGGGTACATCATTGACCGTAAGACGCAGGTAGTGATGTGAAACCGTGTCATCGACAGGTTTGGACCTGCCGTAGAGGCCGTGCGGCACGAAGCCGCTGTGGCGTGCGCCATGCATAAGCACGGCAGCAGCCTCGCAGAGGTCGCTAATGACACTGCTGCTCGTAGGGTCCTGACCTGCGCCGCGTCCGTAAAAAAGGGTTTCACCCACGATGTCACCATTCACCAACACGGCGTTGAAGCTGCCGCTCACGCTAGCGAGAACATGGCTGAGCGGGACGAGCGTGGGCTGCGTGCGCACCTCAACAAGACCATTTTCATCAGCCCGAATGACCGAGAGCAGTTTGATCGTGTAGCCAAGGCGCTCGGCAAACTTGAAATCCGTGATGCTCACGCGATCCACCCCTTCGACGCAGATTTTTTCCGGTGGAATCCAAAAACCGTAGCTTAGGCTCGCCAGAATGATTGCTTTGTGCGCCGCGTCCCAGCCACTCACATCGAGATATGGATCCGCCTCGGCAAAACCCTTTTGCTGAGCCTCCTGCAGCGCATCCTCATAACTGAGTCCCGCTTGGCTCATGCGGGTGAGAATGTAATTGCAGGTGCCGTTGATGATACCGTGAATGGAACGGATGTGGTTCCCCACCAAGCCTTCCTGCAGCACCTGAATAATGGGAATGCCACCGGCCACAGCCGCCTCGAAGTAAATTGGCACGCCGCACTGCTCAGCAAGGGCAAAAAGCTCCTGGCCACGCTCCGCAAGGAGTGCCTTGTTGCCAGTGACGACGATTTTTTTGGCTCGCAGGGCTGCGCAGACCATTTCGTAAGCTGTGGTCGTCCCGCCGATCAACTCCACGATCACCGGAATGGAGGCGTCATCCACCAGCTCCTGCCAACGTGTCGTCAAAAGCGCCGTCGGCACTGCCACATCGCGTTTACGCGTCAAATCCCGCACAGCGATTCTCGCCACTCGGATGTCCGCCCCAGTCCGCTGGGTGATTAGGGCACGGTTTTTCTCCAAATTCTTGTAAACGCCCGCACCGACATTTCCGAAACCGGCGAGGCCGACTTGGATGACGCGGGGAGAGCTGGACGAAGTCATGACAGGGGCAGGTTGGGGTTAGGCAAACGGGCGCAAGCAATGGCGGAGGCCCTTCCAAAGCGCAACTGCGAAGGCATACCTCGAAATTCCCTGCCCCTCCCTGCACTTTCTGCTGCCATCCCTAACTTTTTCTGCTTCTTTGACAACACCATGCCCTTCAAGATCTCTCTCATTACCAGCTCCCAAGTCGGTGTGGACCGCGCCGTGCTCGACTGGGCCATCACCAACAACCTTCCCCACGGAGGCTGGTGCCCACAGGGCACACTTACCGGCACGGATCCCTTGGATCCGAAGTATCGCCTCAAGGAAACCGCTGGGCCCGCCATTCTCGAGAGTGTGGAATCGAATGTGCGCGACTCAGAGGCTACCCTTGTTTTCACGATCGGACCGAAGGCCACCGGCCCCGCCATGAAGGCCTCTACCTATGCGAAGAAACAGAAAAAACCCGTTCTGCATATCCACCGTGCTGTTTTGGGTGCCTCGGAACGCGTCATCGAGTTTCTAGATAAATACTACATCCGCCGCCTGCACGTCACGGGCTCCACCGAGGCGGACGAACCAGGCGTGGGCAACTGGGCCACGATGACGCTCGACCGCGTTAAATCGACCTTTGACCGACGCCCGGACTGAGCTCCCACATGCGCCTTGTCATCCAACGCGTCTCCAAGGCCTCTGTGACCGTCGATGGCATCGCCACAGGCAGCATCGGCATTGGTCTTATGATTCTCTGCGGTATTGAGAATACCGACTCTGTGGAAGACATTCGTTGGCTGGTTCCCAAAGTTACCCAGATGCGCCTCTTCAGTGATACCGAAGGTAAGATGAACCTGAGCCTAAAGGACATCGCGGGAGGCTTGCTCGTTGTCAGCCAATTCACACTGCATGGGAGCACGAAAAAAGGCAACCGCCCCAGCTTCATCCGCGCCGCACGACCAGAGCAGGCCATGCCTCTTTACGAGCAGTTCATTCACGCGCTAGAAATGGACACTGGCAAGCCTGTGCAACGCGGTATTTTTGGTGCGGACATGAAGGTCTCTCTCATCAACGATGGTCCTGTGACGATTGTGATCGATTCGAGGGCTCGCGAGTAAGAGCGCAACATGCACTCATGCATTCCCAAGACAGGTGGAGCAGCAAGGCAAAGCCTCAGCAGGATGCCGCCACATACCGAACCTGTCGCATGAAACGTAACGATCCCATCTCCCACCTCATGTCACGTAATGTCGTCACTGTGCATCACGGCGACCCGATCTCCAAGGTGCGCACCCTCGCACGCCAACACGGCGTGCATCACATTCCCGTGGTCAATGGAGATCAACTGATCGGCATCATCACATGGAGCGACATTCTTCGCGTGAGCTTCGCAGACACTTTTGGAACCGATGCACGGGCTGAAGACGCTACCCTCGACCACACACTTACCTTGGAGCAGGTGATGAAAAAAGACCCGGTGACTCTTGCTGAAAGCGGAACCGTACGTGAAGCAGCCGAAATCCTCGCCAAGAGCCATTTTCATTCTCTTCCTATTGTAAACGGCGGCAAACTGGTCGGCATCGTGACTTCGACGGATCTCATCCGCTACCTTGTGGACCAGTTCTAATCCTCAGGTCGACTGATCTTCCAGCCACTCAATGCGGCGTCGGAGTTTTTCCTGACGATCCTTGTCAGGATTGGGATAGAGTATGGGATACCATGCGCTGATGACTGCAGCACGAGCAACTAAGCATTGTGACAACACGCTTTCATTCAAAGAACCGTAAGCATTACGAATCGCCTTCACCGTTTTGTGATCATGGTCAAGAATCTGGGCATTCCAAATGATCGAGGCTACATCCCACTCCACCGGACCGGCAAATGTGTCTTCCCAGTCTGTCCAGAGCAGTCCACGCGTCGTATTCATGAGGTTCCCCACATGAGCATCTCCATGCAACGGCTGATGTGTACAGTTTGCGAGCACGTCGAGAGAGCTCTGTAGGCGCTCGATCAACATTCGCTGGGTTCGCATGGCAAAAAGCTGGCGATCACGCAGAATGCTCAGGCTTTCTGAAAGGATCGCCAGAGGTGTCAGCGAAACTGGAAAATGTTTCATGACCTCGTGGCACTTTTTCAGTGTGATGCCGATTTGAACCGGGTCAGGCTCTACATCGATTCGATTGACAAACTCCCAGAAATTGAGCGGATACCCCAGATGCTCATGCGGCCCTAGCGGCAGTCCGGGATGAAGAGGAATCACCGGCGCACCATGCTGTGTGAGATGCTGTGCAAGAGCATTTTCACGTGCAAACCATGCAGTGCCCTGCCTCGGACCATCTCGATCCTGCACGACACGGGCCACAAGGGTCTGTGTGAGTCTCACCACGAGTGTGCTGCTGTTCTGCAGAATTTCACAACGGTCTGGCACGATGCCGTAAGCCATGACCGTTTCCGTGGCAGCTCGTATGGGCAGAGTTGGATCATGCATGCGGGTTCAATCAAGCAAAGCTTCAAAACGTCAGATGGGAAGATTAGTCGAAGCCATCCACCAACGCGAGATCGATTTAGCCAGTGTCGATGCATCCGATAAAGCAGTGGCCAAATTGATTGCGCATGCCAGCAGGGCTGCACGACAGACGGAAGGCACATCTTGGAAATCAAGCGACAGCTTGGCAAGAATGGCCAAATATTGGATACTTGCATGGCCCTGTTTCGCGCCAACGAAGTGCTCGAAGATGATCACTTTCCCATTCGATTTGAACCATCCATCTCGAAGTATCATCCTCTTTTTTTTAGCACGCTTGGGATCATTAGATCCCGCAGGATGGCATTGGGGAAGCGGCGACTGGGTGTGATGGCGTAAAAAGTTTCTTTGATCTGCGGAAAGCGATGGCGTTCCACAAGAGTGCCGTTTTCCAACTCTTCCTTCACCACCACGGGAGGCACGAGAGTGACACCATTTGTTTCACGTGCCATGAGGCGGAGCATCGCCATGTCATCGATCTCAGCAGCAATTATGGGACGAATGCCAACTTGGTCCATTAGCATGTCGAATGCTGCTCGCAGGCTACTTTCGAGACTCGGTAACACGATGGGCGTGCCGCGTAGATCTTCGGGGAAACGAAAAGACTTCATGCCACGCGTGCGGCGCCCAACGAGGCTTACGGATTGCTCGTCAAGCAGGTGGCTGTGCCAGCCGGTTTCCGCATCACGACGAACGGGTGTATTAGATAATACCACGTCCAACGTATGAGACTGCAGCCGCACCAGAAGCTCACGCAGCGTGCCAGAATGGATAATCAACTCAACGTCCTCGCGCAGGACGAGTGGACGCAGAAAACTCATTTGGAAGTTGCGGGAAAGATTGGAGGCGGCTCCCACCCGGAGGAAACTGCGGCTGCGACTGGCGCGGTTCTGCAGCAGATCCGTGAGTTCCTCGCCACTGCGGAAGATCGAATCCGCATACTCCAAGGCGATTCGCCCAGCCTCTGTAAGCTCCAGCGCTTTGTGCTTCCGATCGAACAACGCCTGTCCTAGGCTTTCCTCGAGGCTACGGAGCTGTACACTAAGCGCGGACTGCGAGAGCTTCAGATTTCGCGCTGCTTTTGTCAGACTGCCCTCATGGGCAATGGCACGGAAGTAGCGGAGATGATGGTAGTTGAGGAAGGACATGCTTTTGCTTTTAGCAAATCGGATGGACCGTGGCATGCACTTAATCATCCATTGTCCGCTTGACTGAAAATCCTTCATACTTCTCCGATGCAGAATAGCGGAATCTTGTTACTGCTCACACGATGTCTTCTACCCCCGCTCCCGTCCTCAAATCCCCTGAACAACTCCGCTCTTGGCGCTGGTATGGCCGTGATGAGCTGCGCTCTTTTGGTCACCGTTCACGCGCGAAACAGGCCGGTTGGGGCTCAGAAGACTATGTGGGCAAACCGATCATCGGCATTCTCAACACTTGGAGCGATCTAAATTCCTGTCATATGCACCTGCGCTTAACTGCCGAGGCGGTGAAGCGCGGTGTGCTTCAAGCAGGCGGTCATCCGATGGAGGTTCCGGTTATGTCCGTCGGTGAAATGCTCACGAAACCAACGGCGATGTTTCATCGAAATTTCCTCGCCATGGAGACCGAGGAAGTACTGCGTGCAAACCCTCTTGACGGTGCCGTCTTGCTCGGCGGCTGCGACAAGTCCACTCCAGGGCTTCTGATGGGAGCCTTCAGCATGGACATTCCGGTCATCTACATGCCATGCGGCCCGATGATGAAGGGCAACTGGCGTGGGGACACGCTTGGCAGCGGCAGCGACGTGTGGAAATACTGGGACGAGAAACGTGCCGGCAACCTGAGTTGGGGTGAGTGGTGCGAGATTGAGGACGGCATCGCGAGGAGTCCAGGCCACTGCATGACGATGGGCACCGCAAGCACGCTGACCGCACTGGCGGAGACACTCGGCCTCGTGATGCCAGGAGCATCGTCAATTCCCGCCGTGGACAGTGCACACACTCGGATGGCCGCCGCGGCGGGCCGTCAGATCGTCGAGAACGTGTGGCTGGACCGCAAACCGTCCGGCATTGTCACCGAGCACTCTTTTGAAAACGCGATCACGGTCGATATGGCGCTCGGTGGCAGCACGAATGCCATCGTGCATCTCATCGCCATGGCCGGTCGTCTCGGCATTCCATTGCCATTGGAAAAATTCGATGAGATCAGCCGCAAAGTGCCGCTTTTGGCGAATCTGCGTCCCGCAGGCAAATATTTGATGGAAGAGTTTTTTCTCGCCGGCGGCCTCACCGCGCTGCTGAACGGCATGCGCGAGCTTTTGCACACCGATGTGGCCACGATCACCGGCAAGACGCTCGGCGAAAACATCGCCCATGCGATCATTCATAACGAAGATGTCATCCGCACCCCCAAGAATCCGCTCCAGCCCGACGGTGGCACTGCCATCCTGCGTGGCAATCTTTGCCCGAATGGCGCTGTCATCAAACACGCCGCCGCCACAAAAGAGCTCTGCACGCACAAAGGACCTGCACTCGTCTTTGACAGCTATCCCGAGATGAAGGCGGCCGTCGAGGACATGAATCTCGACGTGACAAAAGATACCGTGCTCATCCTCAGGAATGCTGGACCTGTTGGCGCCCCAGGCATGCCAGAGTGGGGCCAGCTCCCCATTCCGAAGAAGCTCATCATGCTAGGCATCCGCGACATGGTGCGTCTGAGCGATAGCCGCATGAGCGGCACCAGCTATGGCGCATGCGTGCTGCACATTGCACCGGAAAGTGCGATCGGCGGCCCGCTTGCGCTCGTCAAAAATGGCGACCTCATCGAACTCGACGTGCCGAACCGTAAACTACACCTTTACGTTAGCGACGAAGAGCTCGAAAAACGCCGTACTGCCTGGAAACCCGCGCCCCAACGCTACCAGCGCGGCTACGCGAAGCTTTATGTGGAACACGTGACGCAAGCGGATCAAGGTGCTGACTTCGATTTCCTCCAGCACGGTCCCGCAGTGCCTGAGCCGGATATTTTTTAACAGAACCGGCACAGCTGACAGATCGCCCAAGGCAACAGCATGGGAAGAAGCAACGCATGCAGTGCGTTCTGCAATCACCTATCCATGCGCCGCCTTCTCATTCTTCCATTTCTCTTCGTCAGCGCGGTTTTCGCTCAAACCGCAGATTCACAACCTCTCGTGGACAAAGCCCTTTCTGCCGTCGGCGGGAAGGACAAGCTGCTCAAGATTTTCCGCATCCGGGAGATCTTCCACTTCGGCGGCACACCCGAGCCTGCGGAGGGTAAAAAGCGCTCCACCCGCGAATCCATCCTCTCCCAGCCTGACAAGTGGTGGATCAATAAAAAGGAACGCGGAGCCGAACCTGCCAAGGATGATGTTCGCGCCTGGTCGCTCGATCTGCTTGTCGATCCCAAATCAAAGATCGAGGTCATCCCCGAGCTCGCAGACGAAGGCAAAACCTGCTTTGGCCTCCAAGTCAGCAGCAGCGTCGAGCCAGCGATGAAGTTCTACTTCGACAAGAAAACGAACCTTCTGCACCGCCTCGACTGGCGCTCCGATTTCTACCGCTTCAACGACTGGAAGGAGCACGACGGACTCAAATACGCAGGCAAGACGATCATCTTCAAGCTCAAGGACGGCAAGCCGTGGTTCTTCCACGAGGTCACGGAGCTTGAGCGCCTCGCCCAACTGCCCGAAGGGCTCGCCAAGCCATGAGAGCGTTGCTTTTCCTGCTCGCAGTCACTTTGGCCGCAGCCGTTTAGATGTCGTTCGCTGTCTTTGTGCTTTGCAGGCGAAGCTCGAAGATTCTGGGTTTTGGCCAATGCCTGAGATGCGAGGCGTGCCTCCGGCTTGAAAACGAATTCCACCTGCTTCCGCATTCACTTCTTGGATGAACCACTCTGGCACTTCCTCGTTTGCGATGAAGAATCCCCCAGGCTTTCGAGGGCTGGGTTTCCTGGAGACTTTGTAGGCTCATTTGGCTCCGATAAACTCCTCGCGGGTCAGTTTGCCATCGTTGTCCTTGTCGAAGGCTTTGAAGCGTTTCGGTGCGTCATCCTTCTTTGCGAGGCCGTTGGTGTATTCTTCGAGGGTGAGGATGCCATCGGTGTTTTTGTCCCAGCGTTTGTAGGCGGCAGATCGGTCCACGGTTGGGGCTTTTCGGGCCGCGGATGTCGCTTTGACGTCCGCGGCGCGTCTACCGGACTGCACAAAAGGCATGGGCAACGTTTTGCGCCAGGCATCGAGCTTTGCTTTGAGCGTGGCAACGAGTTCGGGGTTTTGTGGAGCGATGTCGTGCTGCTGGGCGCGGTCGGTGATGACGTTGTAGAGCTCCATGCGGGTGAAGTCTTCGTTGTGGATCAAAACGTGGTCACCATCACGGATGGAGTGAGTGGGCCAATCGGCCTCGTGAGCATGCGGACCACGCCATTCCCAGAAAACAGGTGCCTGGCGTGCGAATGGCTGGCCTTTGAGCGCGGCGAGGATGTTCACACCATCGCTTTGATAGCCGGCAGGAGCCTTTACATCGAGCGCGGCGAGAAGTGTAGGCATCACATCGACACCGGCGAGCACGCTTGTTTTATCCACGCGGCCTGCGGGCACCACACGGGGCCAGCGCACGATGAAAGGCACGTTCACGCCGCCGAGGTAAAGGCTACGTTTCTGCCCGCGCAGGCCGCCGGTACTACCGACGCTGTGGTATAGCTTGTCCGAGGGGCGTGGCTGCGAGTTTTCAGGTCCGTTGTCGCTGGAGAAGAATACGATGGTGTTATCAGCGAGCTTGAGCTCATCGAGCAGTGCGAGCAAGCGGCCGACCTGCCTGTCTGCACGAGTCACAGCAGCGTAGTAGGTGCGCTGAGGCTCGGCGGTGTCAGGATACTCCTTTTTATCCTCGTCCGTGGCGGAGACGAGGTGATGCGTCTCGTGCAGCCAGAGGTTGAGGTAGAAGGGCTTGTCTTTCACACCGCGGATGAAATGCAGTGCATGCTCCGTGGCGGCGATGGTTTGGAAGGAAGCCCCGACCTTGTCATGCGCACTGCCAGCCATTTTTTCCACGTTGGTGCCTTCAAACACACTGCGCCCCGGTCCGGTCCAGACAGCCGCATCGTCGTAGCCATACGCCGCAGGCAACGGAGCCTCGATTTCGCCGCCTTGGCCGCTGAGATGCCATTTACCGTAGTGTGCGGTGGCGTAGCCGGCCTCGTGCAGCACACGAGGGAGCAGTGGTGCCTTCGGATCGAGCCAGTCAGGCATGCCACGCGCCACATTCTCCGGATGACCGGCGAAGTGCTGGTGCACACCGTGCCTCGCAGGATATTGGCCGGTAACGATGGCGGCGCGGCTGGGCGAGCAAACGGGATTGCAAACGGTGAACTGATGAAAGTCCGTGCCCTCACGCGCGAGACGGTCGAGGTTGGGCGTCTTCAAATGTGGATGCCCGTGGCAGGCGAGATCGCCAAAGCCCCAGTCATCCGCGTAGATGAAGAGGACGTTCGGCTGCGCCGAAAAGGACGAATGGAGAAAGACGAAGGACGAACACAGGCAGACGAGCAGTTTCATGGCTTGGCAGGCCTGAAACTCCGTGTGAGGGCGGATTTATCCACGGATCTGCTCACTCGCAGCCGATGTCATAGACCTGCACTTTCTTCGCGATAGGCAGGAGGGTTTCCTTCACTGACTTTTGATGCACAGGATGCTTTTCGTAGGCGTCCATGTCCACTTTGCTGGCAAAACGCATCACGAAGGCCACATCAAAGCTATCATCGACGATCGGGCGTTCACTCGGCACAGCAGTGCCGACGCTGAGGTGCTGAATCTCTTTGATCTCCGCTTTGAACTTTCGCGCGGTGGCGATCAGCGTGGCGCGATCTGCAGCGTTGCCTGGGCGCTTCAGCCACACGAGCACGATGTGCTCGACTTTGCCCTTGGGTGTAGTCTGGCAGCACGTGCAGGAGTTCAAAAACAGGGAAACAGCAGCAGCGAGGATGAGAGTGGCGTTCTTCATGACGTTCAGTAGCCTGACACAACATGAAAAATCCGTCGAGACTGTTTCTGCTGCTTTTTGCCTTCTCCGCCTGCACCGCGCAGGAGGCCTTTGACCGCCTCACCTTCCATGCCGCGCCCAAACCGCTCTCGAAGGCCGCGAAGACCAGCGATTGGCCGCGTGTGCTCGGTCCCACGGATGATGCTATTTCACCCGAAACGCCTCTTTTGAAGAAATGGGCTACGGGCGAACCAAAAGCCGTTTGGGAGGTAGCAATGGGAGATGGATACAACTCGCCCGCGATCAGCGGTGAGCATTGCGTGATCTTCCACGCCCTCGAAGGCAAGGAGACCATCGAGTGCCTGCATCGCGAGAATGGAAAGCGCTTCTGGCTGCATGACTATTCGGTGACTTATCAGGATCGCTACGGCTTCAGCAATGGTCCACGAGGCAGTCCGGTGATCGCGGAAGGCATCGTGGTGACTTTTGGCGTGACCGCAGAGCTGCGTGCGCTTGATTTGAAGACGGGCAAACTACTCTGGAAGCACGATCTGCGCAGCGAGATGCATGTGCCGCAGGATTTCTTCGGTGCCGGAGGCACGCCTTTGATTCTCGAGGGTCGCGTCATCGTGAATGTCGGCGGCAAAAAAGCTACCATTGATGCGTCCTCAGGTATGCGAGAACGCAAGGAGCGCCTCGCTGAGGCAGGCGTAAGCGTAGCGGCTTTTGATCTCAAAAGCGGCGAAATCATCTGGCAGGTCGAGGACGCTTGGGGGGCGAGCTATGCCTCGCCCATCCCCGCGAATCTGCACGGGAAGACGAAGGCACTCGTCTACGCCGGCGGCGAGAGTGATCCAGCCACTGGTGGTCTCATGTGCATCGATCCAGTTAGTGGAAAACTGCATTCCAAGTTCCCGTGGCGTGATGATGAATACATCCAAGCCATCGGCTCCTCACCGGTCGTTATTCCGAAGAAAAACCGCGCTTTTATCACCACTGCGTATCCGAAGGGCCAGCCACTCGGCGGCGTGATGGTGGAATATGATACCGATTTTCAGCCGAAGGAAGTGTGGCAATCCAAGAAACTCGGCGTGCACTGGATGAACCCCGTGTATCACGACGGCCATCTCTATGCCATCGACGGTGAGACAGAGCCAAAATCTCGCCTCGTCTGCGTCAATGCGGATACCGGCGTGGAAGTGTGGGAGCAAAAAATCGAGTGGGAGGATGCCGATTTCAGCAAGCAAACCGGTCGCACCAATCCCGTACGCCTCAGCATCCTGCGAGCGAGTCTTCTTAGGGCGGATAGTGCCTTCCTCTGCCTAGGTGAGATCGGCTCCCTACACTGGCTCGACCTCAGCCCCGCCGGGGCCAAGGTGCTAGCCCAAGCACAGCCATTCTATGCATTGAACACCTGGAGCCTTCCTGTTCTCAGCCATGGCCTGCTTTATGTTCGCCAACAAACGAAGGACCTCATGCAAAAGACCGGCGAGCGAATGATTTGCCTCGATTTGAGAGGTGAGTGATGCTTTTCCCTCTATGGCCTTCTAGGCATACCCGCTCTTGACGGCTGGTGCTGCGGGCGGCACTGTGCCAACCCCCTTCTTCCAACTTTCTGAACATGGCCCAAGAAACCACCCTCATCCTGCTCAAGCCCGACTGTGTTGCCAAAGGCATCAACGGTACTGTCATCAAACGTTTTGAAGACGAAGGCTTCCGCATCCGGGGCTGCAAGATGATTCGTCTTACTGACGAACTGCTCAAGGAGCACTACGCGCACATCGCTGACCGACCCTTCTTTCCCACTGTGGCTGATTTCATGAAGAGCAAGCCGGTCATCGCCATTGCCCTCGCTGGCGAAAACGTAATCGCCCATGTGCGTGATCTCCTAGGCCCCACGGATTCAAAGACCGCTCCGAAAGGCACCATTCGTGGTGATTTTGGCGATGATAAGATGACGAATGTCGTCCATGCCTCCGACTCGCCTGAAAACGCCGTCTTGGAGCTCGAACGTTTCTTCCATCACGGCGAGCTTTTCAGCTATTGAGCCTGACAAAGGCTTCGCTACACTCCATGTGTCAGTTCCCGCGCCGATGTGGTGAAATGGTAAACACAGCAGACTTAAAATCTGCTACAAGGAAACTTGTTTGCCGGTTCGAGTCCGGCCATCGGCACTTCTTCACAGCATCATGTTCACCATCCAGCAACCTTCCTGACACCTCGATGAAGATTCTATCCAACAAGTTCATCTAGTGTCTCTTGAGACTAGAAAGGATACAGCAATGCTTGGGCTTGCTTTTGGGAATTGGAAAAGAACAAATTACCAACTTCAATTTGTCTTGGCGGATCTACTTACCGACTATAGCAACACCAAGACCTAGGATCGCTAACATTTTAGGATCTTGTTCACTTTCTCACTCAGTAGGAAAGAAATCATGAAAGACAGCTCTAGCGCGAGCTGTGCTAACAGCCAAATCAGCTTTCTCAAAAAAACGCATTCGCTCCTGCCGCATATCAAGGGTCTAATTTTATTCCAGACATTTTATTTTGTCATTGCGGACGCCGGTTGATGAAAATTCTCGAAGCTAATTTTCCCACAGCGAGGAATCGTTCCTATGCGATGCTTAGTTTAATCGAAACAGCTTAGGATCAAATCATGACGGAGTCGAGAAAGTCGGCTACGAACTCGTTTTCTGGGTTTTCGCGAAGCTGGGCGGGAGAGCCTACTTGCTGGATATGGCCTTCGTGGAGGATGACGACGCGGTCGGCGAGTTCGAAGGCCTCATCTTGATCGTGCGTGACAAAGAGCGTGGTGACGCGGGTCTCGTCGTGGAACTGGCGGAGCCATTTGCGCAGCGTTTTGCGCACTTTGGCGTCGAGAGCGCCGAAGGGTTCATCGAGCAGCAGGACCTGTGGGCCGACGGCGAGGGCGCGGGCGAGGGCGACACGTTGACGCTGGCCGCCGCTGAGCTGCGTGGGGTAGCGGTTGCCGTAGCCTTCGAGGGCGATGCGGCGCAGCAGCTCGGTGACGCTGCGGTCGATGTCCTCGCGCGAGGGGCGCTCGGGCCGTTTCATGACGCGGAGGCCGAAGGCGATGTTTTCGGCGACGGTCATGTGATTGAAGAGCGCGTAGTTTTGAAACACGAAGCCGGCTTTGCGCTCGTAGGCGGTGCGGTTGGTGACATCGCTGCCGTGAAACTCGATGCTGCCCGCGCCTTCATCGGCGAATTCGAGTCCGGCGATGATGCGCAGCAGCGTGGTCTTGCCGCTGCCGCTTGGGCCGAGAAGGGCGACGAGCTCGCCGGTTTTGACTTCGAGATCGACGTTCTTCAAGGCGTTGAAGCTGCCGAAGGATTTGGAGATATTGTGGATGTGGATGCTCATGCTGCTCCTCGTGGGGTGGTCGTCAGAGTTTTCAAAATCAGAGTCACCAGCGCGAGCAGTGCGAGCACGGACGCGACGGCGAAGGCGGGGACAAACTGGTATTCGTTGTAAAGAACCTCGATGTGCAGCGGCACGGTGTTGGTCTTGTTGCGGATGTGGCCGCTGACGACGGACACCGCGCCGAACTCGCCCATGCTGCGCGCGTTGCACAAGATGATGCCGTAAAGCAGGCCCCATTTGATTTTCGGCAGCGTGACGCGCCAGAACATCTGCCAACCGTTCGCGCCGAGCGTCATCGCGGCCTCTTCCTCGGCCTGTCCCTGGGCCTCCATCTGCGGCGCGAGCACTCGCGCGACGAAGGTGAAGGTGACGAAGATGGTGCTGAGCACGATACCGGGCAGCGCGAAGATGATTTTGATGCTGTGCTCCTTCAGCGAAGGTCCGAAGAGGCCCTGCGCTCCAAACAGCAGCACATAAACCATTCCCGCAATGACCGGCGAGACCCACAGCGGTAGCTCGATGAGCGCCGTGAGCAGTCGCTTCCCACGAAATTGAAAGCGCGAGACGCACCAAGCCGCCGCGAGGCCAAAAAGCGTGTTCAACGGCACCGTGATGGCCGCGACCTGCAGCGTGAGCCAGATGGCGTGTGTCGTCGCCCGATCATCAAAGGCCTCCATGTAGCCTTCCCAGCCTTTTCGGAACGCTTCCTGAAAAATGACGACGAGCGGCAGCACGAACATGAGCGCCATGAAAACCACGGCGATGCCAATGATCAGCCAGCGGGAGAAAGGGGATTCGGAGGTGGCTTTGCGCGGTCTCGAGCGATGTTGATGGAGGATGATGGCGGCCATGAGGAAAAAATGAGGAATGACGAATGAATGTCGAAGTTCGAATGACGAAGGTGGGAGGTCGGCGAATTCAGATTTCATCCGTCATTCGCCATTCTGGTTTTGTCATTGCCGCGTCAGCGCCCCGTACGGCTCCGGCTCCAGTTGGTGAGAAGGTTTGAGATGAGTAGAATAGCGAATGAAGCGGCCAGCATGACGACGCCGATGGTCGCGGCACCTGCGTAGTCGTATTCTTCGAGGCGCATGGTGATGAGCAGAGGAGCGATCTCGGTCTTAAAAGGGAGATTGCCGGAGATGAAGACAACACTGCCATATTCGCCGACGGCGCGGCCGAAGGCGAGGGTCATGCCGGCGAGCGTGGAGGGCAGCAGCGCGGGGAAGACGACGCGGGTGAGCGTTTGCCAGCGGTTCGCTCCGAGGCAGGCGGCGGCCTCCTCGACATCCATCGAAAGATCGGCGATGACGGGCTGCAAGGTGCGTACGACGAAAGGAAAGCCGACAAACGTGAGCGCGATGGTGATGCCGAGCGGCGCATACGCGGCCTTGATGTCGTGCTGGGCCAAGAACGAGCCGATCCAGCCATTCGGCGCATACAGCGTGACGAGCGCGATGCCCGCGACGGCCGTGGGCAGCGCAAACGGCAGATCGACCATGGCATCGAGCAGGCGACGGCCGGGAAACGCGTAGCGCTCCAGCGCCCAGGCGGTGAGCAGGCCGAAGACGCCATTCACGAGCGCGGCGACGAAGGCGGTGCCGAAGCTGAGCTTCAACGATGCGATCACGCGCACGTGCGTGAGGGTCTCGATGACATGCGGCCAGCCGCCGCTCGCCGCCTTCCACGCGAGCATGGAAAGCGGAAAGAGCACGAGGAGGCTCAAGTAGGTCACAGTGAAGCCGAGGGAGAGCCTGAAGCCAGGGAGGACGTGACGTGGACGGGACATCGAATCGTAAAACGAGTTTTTGCACTTATTGAGTTTGGGAGTGAACGAAGCGTTGCAGAGAGTGGGAAGAGTCGTTTTACAAGTTCGCGGCGTAGGCCTGGAGTTCGCGGTATTCGGCGAGGATGCGCTTCACCGCGGCGACGGTGGCTTTGACCTGCGCAGGCATCGGCGCGAGTGCGGGTGTCTCGAAGACGATTTCGAGCGCACGCGGCCGCTGCTCCGGCGGAGCGCTGAGGATGCCGAGGTAGCCTTCTTTGATGATGCCGCGCTTTGCGAGGAACCCGTCGATGATGGGCGCTTCGTTGCGCGGCAGGAAGTCGCTCGCGGCTTGCAGCGCGGGCTCCAGCAGATGCTCGCTGAGCAAGTCACCGCTGACGAAGCCGTAGCAGCCATCGGAGGTGTCATCGGAGTGCAGCGAGACGATGCCGTCGTATTTTTCGCGGCGCATTTCGCCTTCGAGATAGACAATTTCGGGCTCGGTGGAGCCAAACCAGAACTCGCGGTTCAAATCGAGGCCGCTGTGACTGTGACGCGTGCCAAGCGCGAGGCCGGTGGGATTGCAGATCGGGTAAAAGTGCAGCTCGTAGTCGTGCAGCTCGTCCGGCTTCTCCGCAGCCCAGCGGATGAGCTCCTGCGTGGCGAGCGTGCCCGCCTCCTCATCGCCGTGAATGCCGGCGAAGATGCCGATTTTGATGCCGTGGCCCGGTTTGAGCGGCTTGCTGACGATCTTCGGGATGAAGATGCCTTGCTGCTCGGGCGGGTTGATTTGAGTCATCAGTCGGGAGGACGGCAGCGGGATGGTGCCACGCTGAAACGCGTGCCTGCCGGTGAATGGCAAATGGGATGGGAGTGTCATGGTTTCAAGCGGCGACTTTGCTGCGTGCCTCATCAGCTAGGGCGGTGGAGAGATAGCGCTCGCCGGTGCTGCAACCGACGGTGACGATGAGCTTGCCCGCGTTCTCCGGACGTGCGGCCACTTGCAGCGCGGCCCACACGTTCGCTCCGGTGGAAATGCCGACGAGCAAGCCCTCCTCGCGAGCGAGTCGCTGCGCGGTGGCGATGGCGTCCTCGTTCGTCACCTGGATGACGTCATCGACGATGCCGAGGTTGAGGTTCTTCGGCACGAAACCGGCGCCGGTGCCTTGAATCTTGTGCGGACCAGGCTGCACGGGCTGTCCGGCACGCGTTTGTGAAATGACGGGCGATGCGGCGGGTTCGACGGCGATGGATTGCAGCGAGGGTTTGCGTGCTTTGATGACCTCGCTCACGCCGGTGATGGTGCCGCCGGTGCCCACTGCGGCGACGAAGATGTCGATCTGGCCACCGGTGTCGTGCCAGATCTCGTTGGCCGTTGTTTTGCGATGGATCTCCGGGTTCGCCGGATTCTCAAACTGCTGCGGCATCCATGCGCCGGGTGTTTCCGCGATGAGTTCCTCAGCGCGTTTGATCGCGCCCTTCATGCCGTCCTTGGCCGGCGTGAGCACGAGGTTCGCGCCGAGCAGGGCGAGCAGCGTGCGGCGTTCCAAACTCATGCTCTCCGGCATCGTCAGCGTGAGCGGATAGCCTTTCGCGGCGGCGACAAAGGCGAGCGCGATGCCGGTGTTGCCACTGGTGGGCTCGATGATGTGCCCGCCGGGCCGCAGCACGCCGCTTTGCTCCGCCGCCTCGATCATGGCGCGGCCGATGCGGTCTTTGACGCTTCCGAGCGGATTCTTGAACTCGCCTTTGAGCGCGATGGTGGCCGGAAGGCCCGCGGTGATGCGGTTGAGCTTCACAAGCGGCGTGCGGCCGACGGCCTCGATGATGGTGGTGAAGTAGGACATGGCGTGCGGAGGTGGTTTGAGTTGCAGTGACCGCATTTCACTTCGCGGAGTAGATCTGGTCAAAGATGCCGCCTTCATCGAAGTGCTTCTTCTGCGCCTTACCCCAGCCGCCGAAGTCGCCGTCGATGGTGACGAGCGTGAGCTTGGGAAAGCGGGCGCTGTATTTCGCCGCAGCGGCAGCATCACGCGGGCGGTAGTAGTGCTTGCCGATGATGTCCTGCGCCTCGGGCGTGTAGAGGTATTCGAGATAGGCCTTCGCGACCTCGGTGGTGCCTTTTTTCTCGGCGTTCTTGTCCACGACGGCCACGGTGGGCTCGGCGAGGATGCTAAGCGAGGGGATCACGATTTTCGTCTGGCCGGGAAACTCACGCTGGATGAGCCAGGCCTCGTTTTCCCAGGAGAGAAACACATCACCGATGCCGCGCTGCGCAAAAGTCGTTGTCGCGGCACGAGCGCCGGTATCGAGCACGGGCACGTTTTTGTAGAGCGCGGCGATGAAGTCCTTCGCCTTGGCCTCGCTGCCGTATTTCTTCAGCGCGAAGGCCCACGCGGCGAGGTAATTCCACCGCGCACCACCGGAGGTCTTCGGATTCGGCGTGACGACATTCACGCCGGGCTTCACGAGGTCGTCCCAGTCCTGGATGTTCTTCGGATTGTCCTTCCGCACGACAAACACGATCGTGCTCGTGTAAGGCGCACTGCTGTTTGGCAGGCGTTTTTGCCAATCAGGAGCGATGAGGCCGGCTTCCTTGCCGATGACGTCAATGTCACCCGCAAGCGCCAGCGTGACGACATCGGCTTCGAGACCATCAATGACCGCACGAGCCTGTTTGCCCGAGCCGCCGTGCGATTGGTCGATGCTGACTTTTTTGCCTGCGGTGGCCTTGTAGTGCTTGGCGAAGGCTTTGTTGAACTCGGAGTAAAGTTCACGCGTGGGGTCGTAGGAGACGTTTAGCAGCTCGAAGTCGGCGGCGGAGGCGGAGAGGCTCAAAAGAGCGGTGATGAGGAGGGTGAGAGAGAGTTTCATGATGCGATGGAGGGGTGGAGAGTTGGAGTGATGGATGATGAGTGGTGGGAATCAGAAGAAGCGGTGGCTGAGCTCGAAGTAGGCGAAGTTGCTGCTGTGGCGACCGAGCTGGCGCTCGACGAAGCCGCCTGCGCCGAAGTAGGCGTAGCCGATGGTGATCTCCGTTTTCGGGTCGAAGGCCCAGCGGGCGCGGATGTCGAACTCCTGGCCGAGGAAGTTCCCGCTGCGGCCAGTGTTATCGCGGGCGTTGTTGGCCGCATTGAAGCGATCCGTGGCGCTGGAGAGCCAATACCAACTGTAGCCGAAATCGACGCGCAGATCGTGCCGCGGCTTGAACTCCACGCGTGCTTTCGGCGTGCTGATGTTCTCATACACGATGTAGTCATTCGCCGACCACGGCCGTCCGAACCCGAAGAAGCGCTCAAAGCGGTTGTCTACGCCATCGTTTGGATTGCGATCTCCGCTGGCGTAACCGTAGAAGAGGCTGAAGCGCGGCTTCCACGGATTCGTGGCCCAGGTGTAGCCGACTTCACCGACGTAGGCGAACGCACGCACCTTCCGGCTGCCGTTTTGACCAAACTGATAGGTGAAGCTGGTGTCGTAATCGAAGCCCGTGCTGCCCACGATGCCATACGCACGAATCCCCGGCGAGTGCACGAGCCGCTCCGCGACTCCGCGATAGGCGCTCTGGCTCAAAGCGAGGTAGTAAGGCTCCAGCGTGACGATTTCCGGCCATTTCCGCCAATGACCGATCACGCCATAAAGCCACTGCTGCTCCACGGGGCGGTCCATGTTGTATTGCGAGCGCGAAAGCGGCTGCACGGCGAGGAGGTCGAGCTGCCAGTCATTGCTCTCCTGACCCAGGCTGGCGTGGAAGCCCTGGAAGGTGTTCGCCGTGTTGCGCCACTGGTTGTTGCCGAGCAGGCGACGGTCCAGGAACTCGAAGTTGTGAATGCCGTAGCGAATGCTGAGAGGCCGGGCATTGCCGATGCCGTCGCGTCCGAAAGCGTTCTTGAAATAGAGCTCCGCGTAGGCGCGGATGAACTCGAATTCATTCACGTCGCGGTTGTCGCGCGGGTAGTGCGAGTTGTAGCGGCGTGAATCCTGCAGCTCGACGGCGAAGCGGAAGGGATCGAGCACTTCCTTGATGCCGATGTAGGCCCGTGTGCGATGCAGCAGCGGCTGATCGAGCCCCGACTGCGCCCGACGCAGGTCGTTCTCGCGATACTCGTAGCGAAAGCGGTAGTCGAGGCCCACATCGAGCCAGTTCACATTCAGCAGCGAATCGATGCCGAGCTCGCTCACATTGCGCACATACTTCGGCGGATCAGGATCACGCGTGGTGCTATAGCTGAGCGGATTTTGATAAAAGGTGCCTCGCGAGAGCTTCGGAGCGTCATCAGCCTCCGCGAAGGCCGGTGCGGCGATGAAAAGGAGTGCAGCGAGGAATGGAACGGGGCGTTTTCTGAGGTGTTTGGTGTTTAGTTTCATGGTTCTTGCGGGCGTCGGCTTCCGGTGGTCCGGTCGGCGTCAGCAAGAGTGTTTTCGGAGGCCCCTGCGGGTGCAGTAGGCGGAAAGGGGATCAAGGCCGCGAGGTGCGGCGTGGTGCGGGAGCTTCATCCGCGGCGAAGCGCGTCTTTTCCGTGCTCTCGACCTGCGTGACGCGTCCTTCATGGACGACGATCTGCACGGAGCCGAAGCGCATGGCGGCGACTTTCTGGCGGACGATTTCGAGCCAAGGCTCGATGGAAGATGGGGCAAGGGTCTGGCTCATGGCGCGTCAGGTGGCGGGTGAAAGCAGCGCGGCGAGGAAGCCGTCGGCGGGATCAGCGTGGAGGGTTTTGGAAGACTTCTTTTTGGCGGCTTTGCGTGTCGCGGCGGCCTGCTGCTCCTGTTTTCGCAGCGTGACCTCGACGACGTGGTCGAGTGTGTAGCGGTCGAGGATGTTCGCGATGGCGTTGCGCACATCGATCATGAGCATCCGGAGCCCGCAGTGCTCCTCGTCGGGGCAGGTACACTTTTCATACTCCGTCTCGCTAGCGCAGCCGATGGGCGCGAGCTTGCCGTCGATCAGCCGCACGACATCGCCCATCTTGATCGACTTCGCCGGCTTCGCGAGCCGTGCGCCGCCGTGCTTGCCACGGAGGCTTTCCACATAACCCGCCTGCCGCAGCTCAAAGAGGATCGCCTCGAGAAACTTGAACGGCAGCCGCTCCTGATCCGCGAGCGTCGAGACCGAGATCACGCCCTCTCCCTGCCGGTCAGCAATGCCGAGCCGGATCAGGGTGCGAAGCGCATATTCTCCTCGTTTGGTGAGTTTCATTATAATACATATTTTACTAATATACACTTAGCAAGTAGGATTTTGAATTGAACCCATGACTTGAATTGATGCAAGGGCCTTCAATCCGAATTTCGGTCAATGGCGGTGGGCTGATTGCATAGCGATGGTAAGTTCGTATGATTAACAGTCATGTTAATTTACGTCCCACGACTGCTTTTCGCCAGTTTCGCTCTTCTCGTTGCCGATGTGACCGCTCAGGAAAATGCCGTCTCTACCGATGGCATGACCATCGGCCACGGCCCGGCCCGCTATCGCGTAGACATGAAATGGGCCAAGGCCGATCCCGCGATCGCTCCGGTGATCAATTCACATGCGCTCGCTGAGGGGCGCGACGGGCGTATCTACCTCGTCACCGATCATCCGCAGAATGACTTCATTGTATTCGAGAAGGATGGTCGCTACGTGCGATCGATCAGCAAGGGGCTCGGCGGGGGTCATGGACTGGAGATTTTCGAAAAAAACGGAGTCGAATATCTGCTGCACATCGACTGCGGCTGGCACTTTGCTGCGGAGGGATGGAATCCGAAGGCGGGACAAGGACGCGTCACCCTATTGACCACAGCGGGCGACCTAGTGCGCAAGTTCCCCACACCGCAGGAGCTCGGCATCAACGAAGGAAAATTCATGCCTTGTGACGCGGCTTACACGCCCAGTGGCACTCTGCTGATCGCAGACGGTTACGGATCGAACTTCGTCTATGAGTTCACACTGGAGGGTAAGCTCATCCAAAAATGGGGCGGCCCCACGAAAGACGCCGCGAATCTCAGCAACGCGCACGGTATCTCCATCGATGCGACCGATCCGCGCGGTCCGCTGGTATGGGTTCCATCACGCAGCCAGAGCCAGATCAAGGCCTTCACGCTCGATGGAACGTATGTGGATACCATTGATCTGCCGGGCACCTTCGCGGGTCAGCTCGTCTTTCGAGACGACAAGATCTACACTGCCGTCTGCTGGAGCAAAGAGAACGGCACTGGCAAAAAGCTCAACCAGTCTGGCTTCGTCCTAGTACTCGACCGCAAAAACAAACGCGTTCTCAGCGCTCCTGGCGGCAGCCAACCCATCTACACCGATGGCAAGCTCCAGCCGATGCATCAAATCGAATCCATCTTCAAACACTGCCACGATCTCTACGTGGACGCTGTCGGCGATATCTACGTTGGTGAATGGAATGCCGACCGCCGTTATCCATGGAAGCTGAGTTTGGTCAAATGAAGCTCATGTAGAACGGATTTGGGTTCTGAGTGATGGCAGATCATCCAACCGATGATTGAAGTGGAGATCAAGAACGCGAAAACGAGATGATCCACCTTGAATGTCTCATGCAAAATCGAAACCCATTGTAACACGAGGAAGAAGACTGAAAGCCTTGCTAGGTATTTGGTTGCAGTTTTAGAGCGGGTGAAGCACGCTTGTTGGCAGATGGATCTCACCAAATAGGGATCGTCTACCTCATCACCATGGACTATTTCCTCATTGCTCTGAAACTCATCGTGGCACTTGGCATACTAAACGTGTGGATCCTGCGCCGCGATCAGGCGACAGCGTATCGTGGCAAGGATGCGAAAAACTTGCGTGAGGAGTTCGACGTCTACGGGTTTCCCTTCCCGATTTTTTGCCTCATCGGCACGTTGAAGATTGGCTTTGCCTTAGCGTTGCTAGCCTCGCTCTGGTTTTCCAGTCTGGCACAACCTGCGGCAGTTGGCATGGGAATACTCATGCTGGGAGCGTTCTTCATGCACTTGAAAGTAAAAGATCCTTTCAGCAAAGCGCTCCCCTCTCTTGCAGTGCTAGTGATGTGTGTCATCATCGCCCTGATGTAAGCGGCTTGCGGATCAGAATCCTGCAACGCAGAGATAGATGTTGAGTGCCAGATAAAAGAGCGCAGGGACGGTTTGCAGCAAAGTGTCCTTGATTTGAATGCGCACGATGCTGGCGACCAGCATCATAAGCGCTAGTCCAGCTGCTGCTGCTTGCCCCATCCACGGCTGGCTCATTCCCGCCAGCAGGCCGATGCCCGCAAGCCACTGCAAAACACCCACGGTGACGCGCTGTGAAGCGAGACGGTAGCGAAGAAACTCCTGCTTCATGCGCCTCGAAAAAAAACATGCCGATCCGTAAGCAAGAAAGGAAAGCGCGGAAAAGAGGATGAGCGTGGTTTTCAAGAAGACAGCTTTTTATCCCTTGGATCCAAGGGATGAGCTTGCTCATACATCCGCCATGAAATGATTGTGGCAACCATTTCAGCTGTCGATGTCGACTTGATTCCGTAAAACGCTCATTTCATGCCTAGCGCAACCCATGAGTCACCTAACAGCAAGACGAGGTGGTGACCCCAAAGGCTTTAGACCTCACCCAAGAGCCGCTTAAGGCTTCGCATCCTCCGAAACAGACGATGCCTTCGGCTGGCGAATCTTGGGAGCCTTGGGCGGCACGGCCACGAATTCCTTTCGTAGATGGCTGGGTAGGATGCCTAACGCTTCACGATATTTTGCGATGGTGCGACGGGCAACTTTGATGCCCTGTTTGTCGAGCAGCACGGCAAGCTTATCATCACTGAGCGGCTTGTGCTTGGCTTCGTTACGGACGAGTTCTGCGATCGCCTTTTTTACACTGGTGTTGCTCATATCCTCGCCAGACTCCGTCTTAACACCGTGTGTGAAAAAGTATTTCAGCTCAAAGACTCCATGCGGCGTGGCGATGTATTTACCGGCGATGGCCCGGCTCACGGTCGTCTCATGCACACCGACGTCGGCCGCCACGGTGGCCATGTTGAGAGATTTGAGATGCCCAAGGCCCTTGTCGAGGAAGTCACGCTGATGGCGGAGGATCTCCGTGGAAATCTTGTGAATGGTCTGCTGGCGCTGATGGATGCAACGGATGAGAAATTTGCCACCGCGAATCTTGTCACGCACATAATCGCGAACCTCACCAGTGCTCTGTGACTGACTGAGCAGATCTTTGTAGGTGTTGCTGATGCGCAATCGCGGAAGGTCATCGTTCATCATGACGGCCACCCATTCGCCATTGAGCTTTTCAACAACTACATCAGGTGTGACGTAGTTGTTTTCTGAAACAGCGAAACGCTGTGCAGGGCGTGGATCCAGCGTGCCAATGAGATCGGCGGCACGAGAGATTTGGTCCACCGGCACACCAAGCTTCCGAGCAATCACAGGATAACGCTTGTTGGCCAGATCGTCGAGATGCTGGTCAAGCACACGCCAAGGTAATGTGCCCTTCTTACCGAGGCGCTCCAACTGAAACATGAGGCACTCACGAAGGTCTTCGGAGCCAATGCCGACGGGGTCAAAACTCTGTAGGAGATTTTTGGCTTCGCGAAGCTCATCGATAGAAATGGCTTGCTGCAGGCTGATTTCATCAATCCGTGAATTGAGAAATCCACGATCATCCAGATTGCCGATCAGAAATTCGACATGTGATGCGATGCGCTCATTCTTCACATCTGCGGTATGAAGCTGTGAAACAAGATGCTCCTGCAGTGTTGTGGGAGCCACGATGGAATCCATCATGAACTGCCAACGCTCTTGGTCATCGCTGCGACGTGCTGCGGACTGCTGACGGCTCTGCTGCCAGTATTCACGCCATTCCTCATCCATCTGGGTAAGCTGGGCTATGTCCTCATCACCCCCGCTACGATCATCCGGATCATCGGGTATGGCATCATCGAGCGAAGTTTCAGGTGCTTCCAGTTCGAGCACAGGGTTCACCTCAATCTCCTGCTGGATAATCTGACGCAGCTCCAAAGTGGGTGCCTGCAGGATTTGCAGACTCTGCTGCATCTGCGGCCCAATGGAGAGCTTTTGTGTTTGTAACTGCTGGAATCCTTGACTGGCCATGGTTGGTGGAACGGCCAGCACCCAAAAACTGTCCGTGCATTCTTTTCAAGCAAAGCGCAGGCCAGAAGCCAGTTTTTTTCCCAAATGCGAAAAAAATCAGGGCATGGCATATTTAAAACACCTCGAAAATCATCCAAGGCATATCATAGCGGTTTGTAGAACCGTTTATGGCACCTCAAAGACCTTCTGCGTTGTTGGATCGAGGGCCAGAGAGCCGCTATCAAGGCCGGTGATATCCAATTCTTTGTATGGTGGGTAGGGGCTAATCACTCGACCAGGCTTACCCGTTTTTTTACCCTTCAAAAACGAACCGGCGTTGCCCGATGAAGACGGATTCGCCAACGGTTCCTGTTTGGTCTTCAAAGAGTCGGAACGACGCGTAGTCGCCAATTCAGGCTCTTTCGATTGGATTGGCTGTGTGGGGGCTGATGGTGGCTTCGTCGATTTTGTGCTGCTCTTGGAAGTCGCGACTTCGGATTTCGATTTGGGCTCTTCGATCTTTGATGGTGTTGTCTGGCTTTTTGACGCATTCTGCGAGCTCGAAGGAGGCTGCATGGTTTTCGTAGCCGCAGACTGATTTGGCGGATAACTGTAGCGCGGTGCCTGCGGCTGGGTGGTTGAGTCAGCGGATGGCGTCTTATAGCTTGGCGATGGCTGATAAGGCCCGCTAGGCGCTGGAGTGGAATATTGGCGTGCTTCGTTTTGACCGTAGACAGAGCCGCGTTGAGGTGCCTGCTGGGAATAGCCGCCATAAGCGGGTTGCTCCCCGTAGAACGCACGGCGCACCCAGCTGCCGAGCTTCTGCCCCATTTTGGGGATGAAACCGAGTGGACCCTCACGCTGCACAGAGTGCGGTTGTTGATTGAAGCCGTTTGGAGGCGGGGGCGCGTAACGAGGAGGTGCTTGGTAGTAGCCTTGCTGCGCCAAAACTGAAGTGCTCAAAACAAAAACAAAGCCCATGGTGCAGGCAGCATGTGAGAGAAAATGCTTCGAGTTCATAGTTATTTAGTGTTTCTTAAATTTCAGATGACTTCAAGCTGGATTTTGGTGGCCGAGACCCTGCCTTCCAAGCTGTGCCATAGATGGTCAAGACACCATGGAAGAGCTTCATGTGAAACTTCAAACCGCTTAGCGACCCAAGGATGCTCGTTGAAATCCTCGAGTGGCCATTCGTGGATGTATTGACGCCTCTCAGGCCAAACGCACATCGATGTCTGTGCGGAGCTTTTCCCACATGCTGGCGAGGGATGCTGCGACTTTTTTCTTCGCGATGTTGAGATCGGTAGTGCTGAGTTTCTGGCCAGCGAGAGGTGTTTCTCGGCCAAACAGGTAGTATTTGATCTTCGGCTCCGTGCCGGAGGGACGCACGGCAAAGCTGCGACCGTCAGCAAGATCGACAAAGAGCATTTTTTCAGTCGAAACGGCCTCCCCTTCCTCATCGATGATGCCAGGCTTGCGAAAATCGCGCACCCGGGTCACCGCGCTGCCATCGACTTCCTTCGGCGGATTGGCGCCGTAGCTGTCAGCCAATTTTTGGATCTGTGCGGCACCAGCAGCGCCTTCAAAAACGACGCTTTCATTGCGCTCCATGAAAAACCCGATTTCACAATACACTTCGTCGAGCAAACCGGCGACGGTCAAGCCTTTGGAAGCCGCATAGGCGGCGAGTTCGGCAAACATGATGACTGCGCCGTTGCCATCCTTGTCACGACTGAAGTCATCGCCCATGTAGCCGTAGCTCTCCTCACCACCGAAGACGAGGAACTTGCTGTGCTGGAGACGTGCGGAGCGGGATTCAACAGCCGTGAGATCGCGATACCTTAAACGGATGTCAGCAGGCAAGGCATTCTCGTATTTGTTCAGTTTGGCACTGATCCACTTGAAGCCGGTGAGTGTGTTGACACAGGCCACACCAAAAAGGGCAGCGATAGCATCCTGCATGGGACTGGTAACGAAAGTCTTGAGAAAAACAGCATTCTTCCTGTTCGACTCATTGAGGATGCCGAGATCAAACATCGTCTTGAGGCGATACCACCCCATGAGCGAACCCGTCTGGTTACCGGTGAGAAGCTGCATCTTGCCGCTGGCATCGCGAACGCCCACGCCCATGCGGTCACAATCTGGATCGGTGCCGATGATGATATCCGCACCTTCCTTGTCAGCCAAATCGACGGCCATTTTCAAAGCAGACGCGTTTTCCGGGTTCGGTGATTTTACGGTCGGGAATCGGCCGTCGCGCACATCCTGCTCCGGCACAGTCAGGAAGTTGAAGCCAAGTTTCTTTAGGATCACCGGCACCAGAACACCACCCGTGCCATGCAGCGCGGTGTAAACGATCTTGAGCTTTTTGGCTGCGTTTTGCTGCACAAGGTCCGGCTGGAGCATCATCGTCTCGACACGCTCCAAATACTGCTTGTCCATTTCTGCACCGAGCGTGGTCAGCTGGCCTTGCTGGTCAGCGGGCAACGGCGTGTAACCTTCGTCTCTGATGGCATTCACCTCAGTGATGATGCCTTTGGCGTGTGGCTCCACAATGCCCGCGCCATCGCTAAAGTTTACCTTGTAACCGTTGTCATGCGGTGGGTTATGCGAAGCAGTGAGCATCACGCCGGCATCGGCGCGAAGCTGGCGCACAGCAAAGCTCATTTCAGGCGTCGCACGGCATCCGTCGAATAGATAAACATCCGCCCCATGATCCATGGCAATTCTGGCACACTTCTGCGCGAACTCCGGCGAGAAGTGACGCGTGTCATGTGAAAACACAATGGACGGCCTGCCGCTGAGTCCAGCTTTTTCCCGGTAAGCTTTGATGTAGGCCACGAGACCGCGGGTGGCTCGACTCACGTTGTAGAAATTCATCGCGTTTGTGCCGACACAGGGGTGATCGGGGCGCTGATCCGCCTGAGCCTTGCCGCGCTCGGCTTTCGTCACCACTTTGCCAATTGTGCGACCGCGAAGGCCGCCAGTGCCGAATTTCAGGGCCTGAAAGAAGCGGTCATTCAGTTCCTCCCATTCTTCCGCAGCGGCGAGTTCTTCGATGCTGACCTTGTAAACCGGCTCACGGCTCGCTGCGAGAAGAGCGAGAATGTTTTGATGCGTGGATTCTAGGATTTTGCCCGCGGCAGCGGCGCTGGTGAGAGTGGCTTCGAGCGACATGGGGAAAATGAAAAACGCAGATGATAGCGGCAGGCCATGGTTTGGCAAATCCCCATACCCAGCGATGACGGGAAGCTGATTTCTTTACCCAAAGGCAACCACTCAGGCTGCACGTATTGACTTCCAGGGTTCCTCCTCGCTGTGATCAACGATACCAGGCTCTTCGGCCTTGGCAGGGGACAGAATGGCGAGGAAAACGAGCATCTCGTCACCTGCATTCCAAGTTCCATGAATCTCACCCATCGGGATGAAAGCCATGTCGCCAGGGCCGAGGATCTTCCTCTGCTGACCCACCCATTGCTCTGCTTTACCGGAAATCACATAAATGAGCTCCTCGCGGGTTGGATGAGAGTGGAAAGGATGGCTACGACCAGGCTGCATGTTAGCCCGCACCATCATCAGTTGCTCGTTGTTGACGATGTCTCCGCGGCAGAGCCACTCTTCGAGGGTCCAAGGCGAAACAAAATCCACTTTTTCAGCGGCGGTGACAAAACGGCGTTCGGCAATCGATTCGGGCATGGTAATCTAATCAAATAACGGCAGGCGAACGCTGCGGCAAGCAGTCGCTTTGCACCCACAGCTATCCGTTCTGCCACTTACTCCTCAATAAGTGAATAAATCTCCCACCTCCCAAGAACGCTTCAGCGACTCATCTCGGAGCATGATAGCGCGGTTCAATGCCTCCACCATACGGCGTTGCATATGCTTCGTAAGGCGACGACCCCTGCGGGCACGCTGAACGGCCTTGTGAGTGATCGGCTCATCGCAGGCATTCACGAGGTCGTGATTGCCGAGAGCATGCTCCAACATGATGCTGTCCAAAGGCTGAACGCCCATGTTGCGCTCGATTTCGTCCTGAACCATGTTGACGTTCCTAACCCCAAATCATTGCCTTGCCAATGCGTATCCTCCTGACCACCACCAGCTATCAAGACACACCCGGCGATCATCACGCCCTGTTGGGGGCACAAGACTATGAAATCCACCGCGAGCGCGGACCGCTTCCAGAAAGCCGGATGCTGGAGCTGGCAGGACAGTTCGATGCCTTCCTCTGCGGCGATGACGAAATCACCCGCGCCGTTTTGGACCAATCCCTGCCCCGCCTACGCGTAATCTCGAAATACGGCATCGGCCTCGACAAGATCGACGTGACCGCCTGCACGGAAAAGAAGGTGCCAGTGCTTTTCACACCCGGTGTAAACCACACAACCGTCGCCGAGCACACTTTTTGCCTCCTGCTCGCTCTTGTGCGCAACCTGATCGATTCCGCCAATGCTGTGCGCAAAGGCGAATGGAAGCGCATCACCGGTCACGAGATCTGGAACAAGACCATCGGCATCATCGGCCTCGGACGCATCGGCCAAGAGGTGGCCAAGAGGGCGCTCGCTTTCGGCATGAAAGTTCATGGGCTCGATCCTTATTGGCCGGAAGCCTTTGCGAAAGAAAACGGCATCGAACGTCATGAGACCATCGAGACCATGCTACCACATCTCGACGTGCTCAGCCTGCATGCGAACCTCAGCGAAAGTACACGCCACCTCGTCAACGCGCAGCGCCTGAAGCTCACGAAGCCTGAGCTGCTCATCGTCAACACCTCGCGTGCCGAGCTCGTTCACATGGCAGACATCTTGGTAGCCTTGGATGCAGGCAGCGTTGGAGGTTACGCCACGGATGTACTCGACGAGGAGCCGCCGCCGCCATCGCATCCTCTGCTGAGGCATCCCAAGGCTCTCATCACGCCACACATTGGTTCACGCACCTATGAAAGCGTGCCACGCCAAGCCATGCGGGCCACCTTAAACCTCGTAAACTACCTCAAGGGCGAAAAAGACGTGATCCAAGCGAACAAGTGGTGAATGTATGGCAGCTGCTGCAGCATGCCACAGTGACACTTCTCCTTCGATCCAAGCATCGGCACAAAGATCGAGGAGGGCGGGCGCAATCGGTTTCGCCAAACTGGAAGACTCCCTATAGCACTCAATTCATCGAGCGGAGAGCCTCACGGATGATCTTGTCCGCGCCACAGTCCGGCCCAAAGCCGGGCTTCTTCACGATCTCATTCACTGCCTTCTGCGCCTCTCCCTGCTTATAACCCAAGGAGATGAGGGCGAGCACCGCATCGCTCTGCGCCTCTCGGACAGGGTCATGCGAGGTCTTTGCATGGCGGCTGGCTTGCCAAGCATCCACGACACCTACCTTGTCTTTCAATTCCAACACAATCCGCTCGGCTGTTTTACCACCCACGCCTTTGATACCCGCCAGCGCCTTCACATCCCCCTGAATCACCGCATCTTTGAAAGCGGTCACCGCCATGCCGCTCAGCACTGAGAGGGCCATTTTCGGCCCCACACCGGACACACGATCCATCAGCAGTCGGAAAAGGTCACGCTCATCCTCCGTGAGAAAGCCAAACAGCTTGTGGTCCTGATCCGTGACATGGTAGTGGGTCAGAAGCTTAACCTCTGCCCCGAGTTGCGGCAATTTATCAAAAGTGGTGAGCGGGATATGGGCTAGGTAGCCCACGCCATGGACCTCCACGGTGGCTTGATGAGGCAGAGCCTCGGCCAGAATTCCTCTCAAATAGGCAATCATGCTCGTCATGAAGCCAAGTCATCAAGCCCGTGCAAGCCTCCGTTTGCAAAGGAAGCCTGCCACGGCTCTTTTCAGCATGCAAAACCCGCCCCAGAGCGTCGTCGAGCTCCTCCAAGCCCTTGTGAGAATCCCCTCGGTGAATCCCGATGGAGATCCCGGCACACCGCACACCGGTGAGGAAGCCTGCGCACGTTACATCGCGGCCTTTTTGGAGCACTCGGGAGCGGAGACCTACCTCGATGAAGTCGAGCCCGGCAGGCCGAATGTCATCGGGCATTACCCGACGAGCACCAGCGGCAAGCCGCGCATCCTTTTCGCCCCACACACGGATACCGTGAGCGTCGGCGGCATGACCATTGATCCCTTCGGCGGCGAACTGCGTGAAGGCAAAATCTGGGGCCGAGGCACTTCCGATACCAAAGGCTCTGCCGCCGCCATGCTATGGGCGCTTCACGAACTGCGTGACGAACTTCCCGAGTTGCCAGTCGAGGTGCATTTCGTCGGTTTCATGTCCGAAGAAAGCGCCCAGCTCGGTTCGCAGCACTTTGCGAAGCACCACGGCCGCTACGACCTCGCGATCATCGGCGAGCCGACCTCGCTGAAGACGGTGTTTCGTCACAAAGGCTGTCTGTGGGCCGATGTGCATACCACCGGCGTCGCCGTGCATGGCGCCACGCCGGAGCTGGGTGTGAATGCCATCGTGAAGATGAGCAAGCTCGTGCAGGCGCTGGACACGGAGTTTCGCGATTTGCTGGCAGAGGCCGGTGGAGCGGATGAATGGCTTGGTGTAAGCACCATCAATCTCGGCATGATCCAAGGTGGAACACGCAGCAACATCGTGGCCGATGCCTGCAAGCTCCAGGTGGACATCCGCACCACACCCGGTCTCGCGAAGGCAGGTGGTGCCATGCAGTTGCTTTCTGACTTTGTCGCTCGTCACGACGAAACCGCTCATGTCACCGCAGCTAGCGAGGCATTTTGCCTCGACACCGATCCAGCGAATCCCTTCATCCAAAAGCTTATGTCAGCCGGAGGTGATCTTAGCGGGGCACCATGGTTCTGTGACGCCGCCTTTCTCGCCGTTGCCGGCACACCCGCGATCGCCATCGGTCCTGGCAGCATCGCTCAAGCTCACACCAAGGACGAATTCATCGCCGTGAAGGACTTGGAGGAGGGTGTGGCTTTCTTCAAAAGATTCCTGCGCAGCCTCAAGAGGTGAAAAAACCAAAGCCGCATCCTAGAATGCGGCTTTGGCATACATTATGTGAAATTCGATCACTCTGCGGCTTTCTCATCGCCGGAGTCGTCGCCTTCAGCAGCCTTATCGCCAGAGGCAGCAACGGAGAGCTTGATCTCCGTGGTGATATCGTAACCGAGCTTGATTTCGACATCGAAGTTGCCGGTGTTTTTGATCGGGCGTTCCAACACGATCTGATGACGGTCAATCTCGATGCCCGCCTGATCTTGGAGACCTTTTGCGATGTCCATTGTGGTGATAGCACCGAAGGACTTCCCGCCTTGGCCGGTGGCGAGTGTGAGCTTGAGCTTCACCTTCTTGAGCTTGCCGGCGAGTTTCGTGGCCTCAGCCATTTCAGCGGCTTCACGTTCAGCACGGACGGCCTTGAGACGCTCGGTATGGCGCAGGTTGCCCTTGGTGGCTTCGTAGGCCTTGCCTTGGGGAAGCAGGAAATTGCGTGCGAAACCGCGCTTCACTTTGACCACATCGGCTTCAGCGCCGAGGCCTTTGATGCGTTCTTTGAGGATGACTTGGGTGGTTGCCATAAATGGATGCCCTCCGGGGAAAAAGGGGCGCGATAGTAATCGCCACCTAACGGCTGTCAAATGATGCGGACGGGAATTCTATGGAACGCAGGGCAGCCTCCTTCCTCACCCTTTACCAGATCCGAAGCCTACTGTTGCCCCAAAAACCCGCGCACACCGGTGGCATGCGCGGGCCAAGGTAGATGGTGCCTATTACTGCTTGCCAATCATGAGCAGCATCGTGTCTCCCTTACGGTAAAGGCGCAGGAGAACGCTCTGTTCACTGGCCTTGGCCATGGTGCGCGCCTCTGAGGCGCTGGGAACCGGCTGGCGATTGATGTGGGTGATCACATCGCCGTCTTCCAGGCCCATGGCGGCAGCCCGACTGTCGGGCTCCACCTTTGTGACCAGAATGCCCTGGAGCTCCTTGGGAATGTCGTATCGCTCACGGAGCGCCTGGGATAAATTTTGTACAATCACACCTGGCACCAGCTCGACCGAGGCGTTCGCGCCACCTTTGCCTGCCCCCCCACGTGGAATGCTGCGGCCGGGGCCAACCTCCGCAAGGGCTTCCTCGGGCAGCGCCTCGAGGGTGGCGTTCAGCGTCATTTTTTGGCCATTGCGGAGAATTTCCATCGGCACGCTGGTTCCAGGCTTCAAGCTGCTGACAATAAGACGCAGACGGCTGCTGCCATCGACTTTCTGGCCATTGATGCCAGTGATGATGTCCTCGACCTGCACACCCGCTTTTTCGGCAGGGGATTCTGATCCGACTTGAGTCACGAGAGCACCCGTCTGATCACCCGTCTTGTATTGCTTGGCAAACTGGGGTGTCACATCCGTGATCTGCACTCCTAGGTAACCACGCTGCACGGAGCCGTCATCCAGCAAGTCTTCGGCAATGCGCATGGCCATGTTGATTGGAATGGCAAAGCCAATGCCGGCGTTCATGCCAGACTTGGAGAGGATGGCGGTGTTGATGCCGATCACGCGGCCCAGGCCATCCACGAGAGGACCGCCAGAGTTGCCAGGATTGATCGAGGCATCCGTCTGAATGAAGTCCTCGTAGCCGTTCATGCGGCCTTTGCGCACAATACCTTCATCGCTGCGGCCCAAGGCGCTGACAATACCTTGCGTGATGGAACGCGGCAATTCCATTGGCGCACCGGCAGCAAGCACCACATCGCCCACGCGGAGAATCGTGCTGTCACCGATGGTGGCTGGCTTCATATTCTTTGCATCAATTTTGATCAACGCCACATCGGTCAGTGGATCCGTGCCAATGACTTGGGCAGTGTAGTTTTTCGTGTTTTCGCCATCTGTGACAGCCACCTCAATCTTCTTGGCATCCTCAATAACATGATTGTTGGTGAGGATATAGCCATCAGCGGTGATGATCACCCCAGAGCCCACACCGCGATTTTGGGGGGCAACTTCGTCCTCTTCTTCAGGCGCCTGAGGTTGTCCACGTCGGCGAGGAGCTTGAGGTTCGTCGTTTTCATCCATGCCGAAACCTTCATTTGGCACGCCGAAGAAGCGATAAAAGAACGGACGCAGTTGAGGCGGAATCTTGTCAGCAGTGGGCGTCTTCATGGGAGCGGAGGAGAAAATGGTGACCACGCTGGGCAAGATCTTCTCGGCCACATTGGCATAGCTCATCTGAACCTGGCCGCCGTTCGGCAGGGGCGTGGTATCTCGGGTAAGCTTCGAATGGAACGCGTTGGCATCGATCGTCTCGGCATGGGCCAAGCTGAACGCCAAGGTGATGGCGGTAATGATGGGAGCGGTATGTTTCATGGCGGGTTTGAGGGATTGGGGCTGCTTCATGGGAAGTGATACGTGCCGTGTGACGTTCTGACGCGAAAAATCTTGAAGCGATTTTCAGCTCTGCAAACAACTGTGCAGAGAAATTTTGGCCGCACACAAAGCCATCGCTGGGCGACGTTTTCGCCGCTTCGAACTTGTTTGAGCCAAAGCAACCCTCAATCCCCCGCCCAAGCCTTCGCACGGGGCAAAGTGTTCAAACCTGCGGCGAAAGTGGCAAACCAACGGCTGGCTTTTTCAGGTTCCAGCCAAGATCTGGATGAGGGAAGCTTGCAAAACATGGCGTGGCATTCCTCGCGATAGGCTCGGCCCATTTGCTCGGCGATCCACGCCTCATACTCGGCTAGCCAGGCGGTAAAGATGCGGCTGCTGCGGGTGAGTTCAGTGAGATTGCTGCTATCGAACTCGCGGAAGTCATACTCACCAGGCACGACAGGCGTGCTGCGGTGGTGGACATAGCAGCGCTTGGCATTGCGGATGAACAGGAAGCCGCATTTTCGGCCTTCGCAGGGATACCAGCCGGCGCAGGCGCCGTGCAGTTCAATCATGCCGTCCTGCCAAGGCTTGCAGTAGCAACTGGTGCCCTGCAAGCCTTCGGAACGGTGTTTTTGAAAGCCATGCTTCATGAGCAGATTGCCGTCCGTGATTACATCACGACCCCAGAAGAACATCTGCTGGCCAAGACCGGTGGTGAGGTCGTTCAGATGGCCGCGGGTGAGCATGGCTGCGGTGCTTGTCTGGCGATGAGGGGTGCAGGCGGGGGTGCTTGCGTCACGATTGGGTTTACGACGCCACAGCATATTCGATGACCTCCGCTTGCTTGTTGAGTTCTTTGTCTTCCTCAGGCTCGACGGCGCATTGGCAGTCCGAGCAGCAATTGAGATCGTCAAGCAGGAACCCGCGTTGTTTCCAAAGATCGAGCCTACCGCCAACGTCGAGGCCGAAACGTCTAGCGATTTCACGCGCAATAACGCCAAAGCGGGCGCGGTATTTGTAAATGAAGCAGAACAGCATGCCGCGATGCTGCAACGAGGGGCCGCTGTAAAAGAGGCCGGGCGTGAGCGTGGATTCGTCCGCTGCCTCGCTGAAGACAGGCGAGCCTTTTTTCCACTCCCAGAGTTCGCGAAGAGGTTCGATGGCGCTGCGAAAGCCGGTGCAGAGAATGGGCGGCGTGGGGCTGTGAAAGGGCTTGCCGTCGCGCACGTCGAGCTCGAATCCGCCGCACACGGGGCGGATGGCGAGCACCTCGGCGTTTTTGTAGAAATGGATGGTACCGGGTGCTGTGAGCAGCGCGTTCTTGAGTCGGTCGCGGGTGCGGGGGCTGAGGGCACGGCTGGGATCGGGATCGTCGCTATCCCAAGGATGGCCGCGGGAGAGGAGATGCACTTTTTTGCCGAGCTGCATGAGCTGAATGGCAGCGTCGATGCCGCTCTCGTAGCCGCCGATGAGCGTGAAGACATCGCCGGTAAGCGCGAGCTGCTCCCAATCACGCACGCGGCAGTTATGCAGGCCCAAATTGGCTCCTACGATGCCGCCGAGATCCGGGCGTGAGAATTCGCCGACGGCCCAGATAACGTAGCGGGCGGTGCGCAGGCCTTGCGAGGTCTGCAGCTCGAAGACATCGCGCACGCGTTGAAGGCTGGTGACGCACACGCCGCTCTGCACATCGAGTTCGTAGTGCTTCACGATGGCCCTGAGGTAGGTGGCGTAGTCTTTGCCGGTGGGATGCTGCGTGTTGAGGAAGTCGGCGGGCGAGGTCTCGGGCGAGATGGCGTTCAAATCGGCGAAGCCGAAGTTGTTCGAGTGAAAGGACGGCGTGAGGAGCGTCATCTGCTCTGGCCAGGCGGCGAAGCTGGCACCGATGCCTTTTTCATCGACGACGACCACGTCTTCGACTCCCGCCGCCTGCAGCGTGAGCGCACACCCGAGCCCCGCTGGACCCGCGCCGACGATGAGCACATTGTGAGAATATTTCATGAGAAGAGAATTGCGATGATCCATGCACTGGCGAGTGATGTGATCCCCTGCCTGACTGCCAAGAATGTCGCAGGGGACCAACCAAGTTCCTTGCGCACGGTCCACAGCGTGACGAGGCAGGCAGTGAAAGTGCTGGCGAGCCACACGAGCACGAAAAGCTGCCCGGCGCTCAGGGCGGTGAGCAGTGCTCCATCTCCACTGTTCAGCGTGAGCAGGCCGTCCTTGCGCAGGATGGAGAAAAGAATGCCCGGAGCTGCCTCACCGGGCAGGTGAAATAGATCCAGCAACGGTGCTACACCCATTGTGAATCGGGCGATGACACCGAAATGCTCCAGCAAGGCTGCGACGAGGCAGATGGCGATGAAGATGGGCATTGCCTGCTTCAGGAACTGCCCCAGTGCCGCTTTCACGCGCCACGTTACGGCACGCAGGGAGGGCTTTTGCAAAAAGGAGCGCTCATGCAGCGGTTGAATCTGCTCCACTGGCAGGCTGCCGTGCCACACCCGCGTGTGCAGCGCGCCGATGAGGAACAGCGCCGCGAGATAAGGGAAGAACATCGCTGGATGTCCAGCCGCGCCGAAGAGACTGAGTGAAGCACCAATTTGATAGCTGCATGCGCTGCCAAAGGCGATGAGTGACACGCAGGACTTTCGCGTGCAGGCGGAGCAGGAGCGGCTTTGAAAAACGGCCACTACATTACAACCGAAACCGGTGAGCACTGGGATCAAATCGCGACCGCTAAGCCCAATGCGCCTCAGCCAAGGATCGAGCGCCGCGGTGACGCGATCCTTCAGCCCCGTCTCCTCCGCCAGCGCCACGCTCGCGCTGATGAGTAGCACCACCGGAAAGGCCCACAGGAAGGAATACCAGCCCAGCGTGATCGCACCGTAGCCACCGGTGAGCATCACTTGGGCAAGTTGCGGCCAGCTCTGCGCATAGGCTTTGAGCGGCGTGATGCCCCATTGATCCACCAGCGGCTGTGCCCAGCTTGCAAAGACGTAGGCCGCATAAACCGGCAGCGCAAACATCAGCCCCATGCTCAGCAGCGCGAGCCATGGACCAACAAGCTTGCTTTCAAAAAGGGTCGTCTGTGGCTGCACCGGCGTGTGGTGCAGTTCTCCGGATGGCTCATGCAGCGCCACATTCACCTGCGCCGCGCTCTGAATGGCCGTCAGCACGCGGCCGCGGCCAGCTGCATCGAGCTCGCGAGCATTCACCACGACGACGGGGATGCCCAAACGCTCACGATAAATCTGCGCGAGGCTTTCGATCTGCTCCGGCGCTTTGTCGTGAAAGGTGATGGCGAGCGCGGTCTTCTTTTGCTGGAGGTCGAGCTCACGCAGCAGCGTCTCCACCTCGCTCACCGCATGCGTGCCACGGGCCACCAGCAGCACCACATCCGCTTCCTGCATCGCCGCCAGCGCCATGCGCGTCGTGTGCGCATCGTCATTCACGCGAATGCCCGGCGTATCGATCACCTCGCAGCCACAATCCGCCACCCGGCACTTCCGGCAGATGATCGTCGAGCCGCGAAAGTTCGCCTCATCGCCCGTCGCATGTCCCGTGAGCCCGCGAAAGAGCGCGGACTTTCCAGCGGATTCGAGACCGGCAAGGACGACAGAGGCTTTCTTCATTAAACGCAAATAGATTGCATAAAAGAAAAACGCAAGCCAAGACTCCGTGTATGCGCGTCACCATTCTTTGCGGCTTCCTCGGCTCCGGCAAAACCACGCTCCTGCGGCGCATGCTGCGCGAGGCACCGGCGCAGCGGCGACTCGGCGTGATTGTTAATGACGTGAGTGATCTCGAGGTCGATGGCGACCTCGTCCGCGAGGCCGAGCGGTTATCCGAAGCCGAGGGCACGCTCGTCAGTCTTTATGCAGGGAGCATCAGCGGCAGCCGACGCGAGGCGTTTCGCGAGGCGCTGGCTCGTTTCGCGGCTCGCGAGGATGTGGATCATCTGATCATCGAGACCTCCGGCAGCACACATCCGTGGCCGCTCATCGAAGATGTGCTCCAGCATGCCTCGCTCGAATTACACGGCTTCATCACGCTGCTCGACGCGCGGGCGCTCGTGGCCGATCACGACGGCGGCGCGGACTTGCTGGGCCGTTTGGTGCAAAACGAGGCCCGAGGGTTGCGCAGCGCGGAAAACCTGCTCGTGGAGCAAATGCAGTTCGCCAGCACCATCGTCCTCACGAAGGCCGAACGCGTTCCCGCCGCCGATCTGACCATCGTGCGCAAAACGCTCGAAATCCTCCATCCCGAGGCCCGCGTGCTCACCGCGAGTTATGGCAAGGCCGAGGTCGATTGGCTCGACATCGGCGGTTTCGACCTCGCACGCGCTCAAAAGCTCTCGCTGGGCCTACCCGACACCGATTTGGGCGAAAGCGAGGCCTACGACATCGGCCACACCCTGGTGCGTGACGAGCGACCACTGCATCCGCGACGTTTTTGGACCTGCTTTCGCGAGCATCTGGGCCTCGGCATTCATCGCAGCAAAGGTTTCATCTGGCTCGCCTCACGACCGCGCGAGGTGCTGCTCTGGAATCAAAGCGGCGGCAGCATCGAAATGGAGCTCATGGCCTACTGGAAGGCCGAGCTCGTCAAAAATCCCGATGGCAAACTCCTCCCGCAGGAGATCGCCCAGCTCCGCGAGTGGCTGCAAGGCACCCACCCCGTCTTTGGTGACCACCTGAACGAACTCACCCTCATCGGGGCCGAACACGACCGCGCCATCTTCGTTCGCCACCTGCAATCCTGCTTCTGCACCGACGACGAAATCCGCCACTGGCAATCCGGCGGCACTTTTGAGGATCCTTGGCCTAAGAACCTAAGACAGGTGCGGTAAGCGGTGGGACAGAGCAATGCTAGCTGAAAGCAAAACTCCACGACTCCATTACTCCGCTTTTGATGAGGACCGCTTCTTCGCGATCTTCAGCCCGCTCTCGATGATTTGCTCGCGGAGCCGCTCTAGGCAAGCTTTCCAAGTCGCACGGCTAATGGGAATATAGCGTTCGGTGCCGTCGGGAAAGAGCTTGGTTTCGAAGATGTTGCTGGGCTGCTGGGTAAGGTCGTCGTAGAGGCCGTGGATGAAAAACGTGCGCGCATCCGCTCCGTCCGGCCACGGGCTGGGCTGCCCAGCCGCCTCCTGAATGGCCGCTTCGACGGCGAAGAGGATCTCGAAGGCACTCAGCGTGATCTTCAGCGGTTTGCCTGAGTCGAGATAGTCCGCGATGACGACTTGGAGCTTCGACAACACCGCGCTGATTTGCCGCGTATCCGCCGTGCTTTCGCCCGCGATCAGCTTTTCAAGCTCGCGTTCCGTCCGAATCACAGCAGCAACAGATTCCGGTGCACCAGCGGCATGGCGGACTCGGATTTCACGAGAGGGTATTGGCATGGTAAAGTGTGATTGAAAAAGAAGATGAAAGGCGAATTCAATGATGGGAATTTAAGGTGTTATTTCAAAACTTGATCGCCTCAAGAATACACCACTCTATCGCTACTTTATGTTTTCCAATCTTCACGCGGCCTCAACCTGAATGTCAGGCCGGAGTTCGGCGCTGGGGAGGGCTTCGAAGGCGTTTTGGATGGTCTTCTCCGGCAGGCCGACGCCGATGACGACGCCGCTGGGGATGACGCCGAGGGTGCCGATCATGGGGAGGAACCAGGTTTCGCCTTCGGGGCGGACGTGTTGGAAGGAAAAGGGGATCTGCGGCAGCTCGGCGAGGCGGCAGAGGCCTTTCACGCGGAGGACTTCATCGGGCAGATGGCGCAGGACACGTTCGAGGTCCTGTCGCTGCACAACAAAGGGCACGGGCACCCGCATGGAGGTGAAGGCGCGTTCGTCATCGTGATGATGGTGATGCTCGTGAGCGGGCTCGGCGGTGATGTTTTCAAAGAGGGCGGGCTTGGGTGCCTCAGCGGTAGCGAAGCGGGCGGTAGCGGCTTGCAGGCGGAGGAAGTCGGCGAAGGCGTCCACGCTGGTCTCGATGCCGCGCGGGGTGAGCATCTTCATGGCGGCGCGGATGCCGGCGAGGCGTGGATTTTTGACGCCATCGATGTGCGTGAGCATCCAGTGCGTGGCGGTTTTGACCTGCTCCTGCTCCAGCTTGTTGTGCTGGCGGCGTTTCTGCCAGCGCACGGTGTCGATCAGGGTCACCTGGATGGGCGAGGTGAAGCGCCGGCACTCGCCGCGCATGCTGATGGCGGCGATGAGGGTGATGAAATCGGACGCGCCATTCGCCTCGACGAGCAGCACGCCGCCGCGTGGCACGTCGATGGTGCCGAGCGTGAGCATGAAGTCGTTCAGCGAGGAGCAGCAGACGCAGGAGCCGTTGATGGACTGCACCTCGACATCGAGATCCCGCAGACGTGCGGCATCGATCTCGGCGTTTTCGAAGTCATTGACCACGACGCTGAAGCCGACCTGACGTTCCTTCAAAGCGCCCATCAGGGCATGGAGGAAGGTCGTTTTGCCCGCGCCGAGGAATCCGGCGATGAGGACGATGGGAATGCGGCTCATAGCTGGGTCGGGTTGGGGGCGTCGCCATACACAGCCTGCGGATCAAAGACCTTGGTCTCTTCTTTCCACATGAGGCAATCTTCGGCGCGGGTGTAATCGGCACCGGTGGGAATGGCACGGTAAAAGCAGGAGCGGTAGCCGACGTGGCAGTTCGCACCGCCGGAGGTTTCGACGCGGAGCCAGACGCAGTCCTGATCGTCGTCGATGCGGAGCTCACGCACCTTTTGCACGAAGCCGGAGGTGGCGCCCTTGTGCCAGAGCACCTGACGGCTGCGGCTGAAGTAGTGCGCCTCGCCGGTGGCGATGGTCTTTTGCAGTGCTTCGGCATTCATGTAGCCCATCATGAGCAGCTCGCCGGTGGCGAAGTCGGTGGTGACGGCCGGAAGCAGGCCGCTGGCATCAAATTTGGGCGCGAGGTCGCGGCCTTCCTCGACTTGTTCGATGGTAAGACGCGGAGCGAAGGTGGGGAGTGTTGGAGTTGTCATGAGTCAGTAAATCTTCGGCTGTTTGCGTGGATCGGGCGGGAGATGGGCGGGGGCGCGGCGGGGTTTGTTTTGGCCGGTGAAGACTTCGACGGTGGCGTCGTCGAGGGCATACATGAAGTCGGCCTGATGCGCGGGATGCTGGCTGGCGAAGGTGAAGAGGCGCAGCGTGCCGGTGACGATGACGGCTTCGTTGATGAAGGGACGCTTGTCCTTGGTCCCGCCTTTTTGCTGAATGAGTGCGACCTGCGTGACGGCGGGTGGACTGCAAAAGTAACAGCCGACCGAGGCGGGCAGGATCATGCAGGTGCTCATGTCATCGAGCTTTTCATACGGTGCCATGAAGCCGATGAGGGCGACGCGTTTGCCATCGAGCGCTTGGATTTCGGCGGGATACTGGATGGTGGCGTCTTTTTTGCCGTCGCTGACGACGACATCGGTTTTGTCCAAAAAGTCCCAATCGGCCAAAAAGGCTTCGGTGGGCTCGCTGGCCTGTTTGTAGGCGTTTTTGGCCTCTTTGGACTCGGTGGGCAGTTTGTGCTCTTGAGCTTGAGCGAGGCTGAAAATGGCGATGAAGGCAAAAAGGGCTCGTTTCATGAAAATGGGCGTTTGTGGAGCTCAGCGCGTGCGGCTTCGGGGCCGCCGATGAGGTGGACGTGGCTGGAGTTGGCTTTGCGGATGACGGTGAAGTCGGGGCGCTGAGTGGTGGCGGCTTCCTGGAATTCGGCGGCTTCGTCTTCATCGAGCCAATGCGTTTCGATGAGCAGGGTGCCGTCCTGCCAGAAGGCATAGCGATCCCCGCGCCAGCCATCGGCAGCGGACATGTGCGGGCCGAGTTCGGCGTTGTTTTCGAGCCAAACGAGCACCGCGGCTTCGCCGAGGATGCCGGTGGCGATGGGTTTGGAGTCGCGCAAGGCATCGGCAAAGGTCGATGGCACCTCGACAGGCGTGTAGTCCTGCGGTCGGCCATGGAAGGTGGGATGAATGATGGCTGCGGTGGTGGTGGGCGGCTTTTGCAGCAGATCATTGAGCGCCATCGGCTCGCCATTCGGCGCGAATTGATCGGTGAAGAACGGCCCCATCTGCCAGGGCATGGTTTCGAGCTGTTGCAGCGCTGTTTTGGCCGCTGGATAGCCGCCGAAGAAAGCGAAGCTGGCATTCGGCGAGGGATCGCGCAGGCGATGATGCGCGGCAAAGAGTCGCGCAGTGGTCATGAGATCGCCCTGAAACACGGCGGTGGCGGCGAGGCGGGCATCGGTGTTCGTATCGCCATGCAGCGCGGTGTCGAGATGGCGGAGGTCGTGATTTTGACGCAGCAGCGCATCGGCAATGACTTTGACGAGTTCGAGTCGCGTGGCGGGCTGCGTGAGCTGGAGATCGCCGTTGTAGCGGATGTGATCGCCCGCGGCGTTGCTGTAGCCGATGATGCGCTGAAGCGTGAGGCCGCGCAGGACGAGGCGCAGGTCGTCTTTTTCATCGGCGAAGCCCAGCGTCTGCCACACACGCTGATGCGCGGCCCAGCCTCCAGCGGCGCGGCGTGAATTGATGCGGACCTCGACGGCGCTTTCGAGTTCGGCGGGTGTGTAGGTGGTGAACTTGATGGGCTTTTTGATTTCAAGACCGCGCAGCTTGGCGATGACTGGCACGAGGTCCTCGGGCTTCATCGGAGGCAATGGCTGCGGCTTTTCCGGCAATCCGGCATCGGCTGCGGCTCGCGGATTTTCCTGCTGCCAATGGCCGGGCACGCGAGCCGGGGCGTTCGAGCCATCGTAAGGCACGACGGTGGCATCCGTGACGACGTAGAGCATCTCCATCTCGTGCGCGGGATCGCTGCTGCCGGGCTTCAGCAGGCGCAGCGTGCCGGTGACGAGAGATGGAGCTTCGATGAAGGGTTTCTTCGGTCTTCCATCGTCTTTTTGACGCACAAAGACGACCTGCGTGAAGCTCGGCGGTGCGCAGAAAAAGCAGCCGACATAAGCGGGGAGCATCAGGCACTCGCTCATGTCCTCCAGCGACTCAAACGGGGCCATGAAGGCGATGAGCTCGACGAGGTTGCCATCAAGCGCTTCGAGCGCGGGCGGATACACGACCTCCATTTTGCGTGCATCGGGCTGCTTGGTTTCATCGAGCAATTTGAAGTCGATGCGCACGGGCGGGCCGGTCGGGGTCGGCGTGTTTTCGATGGCTTTGGTTTCTGCCAAAGTGGGCGCTGAAGCGGGTGGCAGCGAGGTGACGTTCGTGTTTGAACGCGTGGCGTCCTGCGGCTGCATCCACACAATGAGCATGGCGAGCAAGGCCAGCGCGGTGAGGCTGACGAAGGCGGCGGCGGACTTGGGCAGATGTGGGCTCATTCGGTGATGCCGAGATCGTGGGCGGGTGTGCGGCGGTAGCTGGAAAGGGCGGGCACGAGGCCGGAAAGCAGCCCTGCGGCGGCGATGACGAGCAGCGCGGTGATTTCCGCGTGATCGAGGCTCCAAGGTTCAATGAGCAGGCCGGTGCGCTCACGCAGCAGCGGTGCTGCGGCTGCGTGCAGGCCATGGCCGAGCAGCAAACCCATGATGAGGCCGCCCAGCGTAAGAAACACGGCCTCAAGCATGACCAGCGCGGCCACTTCCCAGCGCCTGCCACCGAGACAGCGGAGGATGGCGAGATCGCGCCGCCTTCTTTCCACCGCCTGATGCAGCGTGACGAGCACGGTGAAGCATGAAACGACCACGACGAGCGCGGCGACGGCGAGCAGCGTTTTTTGCACGGGCTCCAGCACGTTTTGATACAGGCGCAGGATCTCATTCACCGGGATGGCGGGCATGCCTTCGGTGTTGTTGCGGATGTCATCAGCCACCCACAGGCGCAGGCCGCGTGCTTTCAGCCGGATGAGCACGGCGGTGACTTCCAGCGGCGACTCCGCGCGGCTCGCAGTGCCTTGGATGGCGGCATGCAGCTTGTGCTCCTTGTCATGAATGATCCACACGCTGCGCAGGGTGCCAAAGATGGCGCGATCCTGCGCCGTGCCGGTGGGTGCGAGGATGCCGCACACGCGATACGGGAACTCGCCGTGCTCCTCGCTGCCGGGCATCTGCACGAGCCCGTGCGTGCCTGCGAAGGTGTCGCCGATCTGCAAGCCGGTGCTGGCAGCCACTTGCGAGCCGAGCACGACCTCGAAGTCGTCTTTGAACACGCCACCTTGCGCGAAGCTGAAGAAAGCGCGGCCTTCATGCTGGAGATCAAACAGATGCGGCTCGGTGCCGACGATGCGAAAGCCGCGGAAGTTGTCGCCCAGACCGATCGGGATGGCGGTGGCGATGCGGCGGTTCTCACGCAGTTTTTCATACAGCGACCACGGCACATTGCCGGTGGGCATGTCGAGGTGATACACGCTGCTGAGCGTGAGTTGCAGCGGGCTGCCCTTGGCCCCGACGACGAGGTCAAACAGCCCGGCTTCTCGTTGAAACGTGCGCTCTGTCTCCCGCCGCAACGTGAGCACCGCCGCGATCAATGCCACGCCCAGTGCGATGCCCGCCAAGGTGAGCCCCGTGACCAACGGCCGCGCCGTGAGATAACGCCAGGCGATGCGCGGGAGGGTCATGCCACCACCTCCTCGCTGCGGATGAGTGGGGTGCAGTCAAACTGGCGTGGCAGCTCGCGGGCGAGCGCGAGATCGTGTGTGACCATCAACCAAGTGGTGCCGTGCTCTCGGACGAGCTCGCGCATGAGGTCAAAGACCTGACGGCCCGTTTTCGGATCGAGCGAGCCGGTGGGCTCATCGGCGAGCAAGAGGGCCGGGCGGCCAAGCAGCGCCCGCGCAATGGCGACGCGTTGCTTTTCGCCGACAGAGAGCCTGCTTACTCGCGTGTGCAGCCGATGCGAGAGGCCCACACGCTCCAGCATCTCCGCGGCATCGCCTTCGCGACCGGAGAAGCGCTGGCCGATGCGCACATTCTCCAGCGCGGTGAAGGCGGGCAGCAGATGAAAACTCTGAAACACCATGCCGCAGTGCTGGCCGCGATGCCGATCCAGCGCGGCGGTGCCGAGACTGCCAAGCTCCCTGCCTAGCACGCGCACGCTGCCGCTTTGCACTCGCGCCAATCCGGCGATAAGGCTCAGCAGCGTGCTTTTGCCGCAACCGCTCGGCCCGGTGAGCGCGAGGCATTCACCTTTGCTCACGAGCAGCTCATCGAGTGCAAAATGCACGCCCGGTGCCAGCACATGCCGCAGGCTGTGGAGATGGATCGCCGCGTCAGTCATGATGCACATGCGGCTTCAACACGAAGACCTCGCTCGAAAGACCACCCGGAATCGCGAGGCGGGCTTTGGCGGCAAAATCGACGCCCATGAGCCATTTCGCATCTGCGCCGGTTTCGCCGGGGAAGATGAAGTAATTCGTCTGGCCGTTGTGAAGGTTGGTTTGGCCATCTTCGCCTGCGTTTTTCTCGCGATCACGAACCCGTAGCTCGATCTGGCATTTCAAATCGGGGAAGTCGAGCTTCAGCACGCTGTCGAGCGGCAGATCGAGCGGCGGGCCATCGCGACCACCTTTGACCAGCCAGACTTCGAGGTCGCCCGCGTCATCGTGCAGCTTGATCTCCAGCGTGGCGGCTTGTTTGCCATCGGCGGCAAAGACAGGATGGAAAAAGCCACCGTGCGGACCTTCGTTCGCATGAATGTGCGGCATGCCAGCCTCCGTCATCATCACCGCCACCAGCGGATGCAGCGCGAGAGTGTAGGTCTTGAGGTCGTCGTCATTCAACGGAGCTGCGGAGAGCTTCGTGATCAGCTCCGCGAGGTCGGCGAGAGGTGATCGGAGGCCTGCGGGATTTTTCGCGTTGGCCGGAATCGTGGCCGCAGTGACTGTCGAGCCCGTTTTCACCACATCGGGCAGCGTTTGACGCAAAGCCGCCACATCATTGACTTGTGCGAGACCTTCGGCTTTCGCGGCGATTTCATCAAAAGCGGTCAATTCAGGCCAAACGACGGCCTGAGCCGCCTCCGGTGCCTTTTTGCAGGCGGCGAGGCTGAAAGCGCAGAGTAGGATAAAAAGGCGGAAGAGCATGGCGTGGTGGTTTTTCGACATGGGTGCGTTCAATGATGGCAGGCTCCTCCACCCGGCCCGCAGCAGCCGCCGCCATCCAGCGGCGCGACGGCGAGGCTGCGCACGCCGCCGAGATAAAAGCTGGCCTGAGGCACGCGGCGCACCGGGTGGCCGGTCTCGGGATCATGCGTCAGCGCGGCATCGCGCATGCTTTGCTTCAGCTCAAAACGTCGCACGGGGACGTCAGGCCTCGGCGGCAGGGTTTCATAGAGGTAGGTGGGCATGGGGCATGTTGAGCCTCTTTGGTTGTATTGCAAGTATGTTGCATTAAAAGAGTCACGCCATGATTCTCAATGACTGCCAAATCACCGAACTCGCCCGCCGTGGCATGATCCTTCCGTTTGAGCCGCAACTCGTGCGCCAGCTCAAAGATGGCCCGCAGGTACTCTCCTATGGCTTGAGCAGTTTTGGTTACGATCTGCGGCTTTCACCCCGCGAGTTCAAAGTCTTCCGACACATCCCCGGCACCGTCGTGGACCCGAAGCGCTTCCAGCCGCGCAATCTCGAAAAGGTGCCGCTCGAAAGCGATGCGCACGGTCGCTACTTCATCCTGCCGGCGAACAGCTATGGCCTCGGCGTCGCCGTGGAAAAGCTCAGCCTGCCTGCCGATGTCGCCGCCATCTGTGTCGGCAAGAGCACCTACGCCCGCTGCGGCATCATCGCGAATGTCACTCCGGCCGAGGCAGGCTGGAGCGGCCATCTCACGCTCGAATTCTCCAATTCCTCCGCGGCCGACTGCCGCATCTATGCCGACGAAGGCATCGTGCAGATGCTCTTCTTCCGCGGCGAGCCCTGTGCCACCTCGTATCGCAAACGCACCGGAAAATATCAGGACCAAAAGCAGCGCATCACGCTGCCGAAGGTGTGAAAGCCTGCACAGGCTTGAACTCGCCGAGATCAACGTGCATGAGAAGTCTCAAACGCATGCCGCAACCCATTCGCCCTTGGTATTGGCCTGAACGAGGTCAGCCTGAACGCACCGAACCCTTCACCTGGATCGTGGAGGGTGTCATTGCGGCGTCGTGGTGGCCTGATCCGTATGTGTTTGAGATTTATGAGGAGCAGAACATCCGGGCGGTGGTGAACTGCTGCGAGTTCGACAACCGGCGCGATGTGCCGGAGCAGTTTGTGTATCATCACATCCATGTGCCGGACTACGGCGTGCCGACGGATGCACAGATCGAGCAGTTTGTGAGCTTGATGGACCTGCATCACGCGGCCCGCGAGGCGGTGGTGGTGCATTGCGTGGCGGGTTGCGGCCGGACGGGGCAGTTCATCGTCGCGTGGTGTGCAAAGGCGGGCTTCATCCCGGCGAAGGCGGATCCGGTGCAGTGGATTCGGGCACGGCGGAAGTGCTGCCTGGAAACCCGCGAGCAGAGCGAGTGCGCGAAGCGGTGGATGAAGAAGCACACGACCGGGCGTGCTCAGGATAGCTGAGGCCTACTCCTCCAAATGCTCCCGGACGGTCTGGTAGAGCTCCAGCACGTGGTGGTCGTGGAGGCGGTAAAAGACCTGGCGGCCTTCTTTGCGGTAACTGACGAGGCGGGCGGCTCGCAGGGCGCGGAGTTGATGGGAGATGGCGGATTCCGTCATCGACAGGGAGCTGGCGAGGTCGCACACGCAGAATTCATCGGAGGCGAGCAGGGAAACCAGACGAAGGCGGGTGGGATCGGCCAGCACGGCGAAGAACTCGCCCATACGCTGGGATTCTACGAGGGTGAGCGGCGGGATTTTCGCGTCGGGGTGGCTCGCCGGGGCGTGATGCTCCGTGCAAACGTCTGGAGCAGTTTTTTTGGCGGATTTGGCGCGGGCGGGCATAGGCAGGCGATGGTTCATGAAGCGCAGGAAATAGCAATTGACCAATATCTGAGCGTATGTTCATATATTGGTGCCTATGAGCACTACCACCTCCTCCAAATGCGCCTGCCCTGACTGCCAATGCGAAGTCCGTGAAGGCCACCACGTCCAAAAGAACGGCCAAGACTTCTGCAGCGAGGCCTGCGCCGACGGTCACAAGTCCGGCGAAGGTTGCTGCCAGAACTCCTGCCACTGCCACGGCTGATCTCCGGGCTCGCCCCGCTGATCCGCTTTTCCCCAAAAGCCGCGTCTGCTCCATGCAGCGCGGCTTTTGTGTTTCAGGGCAGGTTCCCGCCCGATGGCTGCAAAGCAAGCCGCGCCTGCTCGCGGAGCTTCAAGAGGCAGGGAATGCACACGCACTCGTTGCCTGTCTGCCAGCCGATCCACTCGGACTCATCCCGCGTGAGGTTCACCCGGGCGCAGGGGCACTCGGTGGCGCGATTGCAAAGACAAACATGGCTCTCACCACACAGCGGGCAGGTGAGGATGTCGTGCTCGGCGAAGTTGTGAAGCGTGTGTTCGATAGCTTCTCTTACGCTGCATGCGGCTCTGGCGCATGCGGTTCATTCGGCAGCCATTGCGGGAAAGGATCGCGGAGCGTGCGCCACGCCTCGGGGCCGGCGGCGAATTCGGCTTCGGTGAGTAAGGCTTCGTCAAATTTCGCGGTGAGGGCGGCTTTGTCCATGTCGCGGCCGATGATGACGAGTTCGGTGCGGCGGTCGCCGTGCTCGCCTTGGATGTGGGAGCGGATTTCGGCCTGGCTTTGCTCGTCCTGCGGCCATTCGGATTCGCTGACAGCGCTCCAGAAGAAGCCCATGGCGCGTGTGTCGCGCAAGACACCGGCTTGCGAGAGGTAACCGGCGATTTCATGCCGTGTGGCAAGCCAGAACATGCCTTTGGCGCGGATGACACCATCCCAGTGCAGGCCGAGCAGGTCGTGGAAGCGCTGTGGATGAAACGGACGCCGCGCCCGATACACGAAGCTGCTGATGCCATACTCCTCGGTCTCCGGCGTGTGGCCGCCGAGGCTGTCGAGCCAGCCTTTCGACTGCTCGGCCTCGGCCATGGCGAAGAGACCGGTGTCGAGCACGCGATCGAGCGCCACTTCGCTGCGCTGCGTGAGGTGAACTTTCGCCTTCGGATTCAAAGCGCGCACGATACCCTGGATTTCATCCAACTCCTCGGCGCTGACGGCATCGGTCTTGTTGATGAGGATGACGTTGGCGAACTCGATTTGATCGGTAAGCAAATTCGCGATCGTGCGAGCGTCATCGCCGGTGACTCCCATCTCGCGGTCCTGGAGGTCATCGGTGCTGTGGTAGTCATCGAGGAAGTTCCGCGCATCGACGACGGTGACCATGGTGTCGAGCTGCGCGAGGTCGTTCAGGCTGCGGCCGGAGTCATCGGTGAAGGTGAAAGTCTCCGCCACGGGCATGGGCTCGGACACGCCGGTGGATTCGATCAAGATCGAGTCAAAGCGGCCTTCCTTCGCGAGCGTGGCGACTTCCTGCATCAAATCCTCGCGCAGCGTGCAGCAGATGCAGCCGTTGCTCATCTCGACCATCTTTTCCTCCGTGCGTGAAAGCTTGGCATCACCACTTTTGACAAGCTGGGCATCGACATTGACCTCGCTCATGTCATTCACGATCACGGCGACCTTGCGGCCTTCGCGATTGCGCAGGATGTGATTGAGCAGCGTGGTCTTTCCAGCGCCGAGGAAGCCGGAGAGCACGGTGACGGGAAGTTTGGAGGTATTCGTGTTCATGGGGGATTCAGCGCGCCTGCATGTAGCGTTGAGCGAGTTGCGCGGCTTCTTGGCCGGCGACTTCAAAGCGGTCGACGAGACGATCTGACTGTAATGTCCAGACGGACACATTCGCATTTTATGCAAATAGATTGCAAAAACAAGTTGTTTGCTTTTTAGGTGGGCACGATTTGCCATGAAACCACGTCAATTTTTTCTCGCCGCCCTGCTTCTCCTCACTAGCTCACTGCCCACAATGGCGCAGCAACCTGCCGCTCCCAAGCCTGCTGAAAGAAAAGTCGAGGAACTCGGTGAAGTGGTCATCACCGCGGATGCTGAGAAGGCGTTTTTCATTCCGCAGAGTTTTGGCGGCTCCCGGACGAACATCCCGAACCGCGAGCTACCGCAAAACATCCGCGTCATGTCCCGTCAGCAAATTCAAGATATCACTGCGGTGCGCATGCAGGACAGCTTCGATTATGTCAGTGGCGTGAGCCAGCAGCAGCCCTTCGGCGGCTTGTGGGAAAACTACGCCATCCGTGGCTTTGCTGGCGAGTCGAACAATTCCGGCATCGGCTACATGCTGAACGGGTTTGCTGCGAATCGCGGCTTCAATGCGCCGCGCGACGCGGCGAACATTGAAGCCATCGAGTTTCTCAAAGGCCCCACCGCGGCGCTTTTTGGCGCGGGCGATCCGGGCGGCACGATCAATGTCGTAACCAAAAAGCCCCAGTGGGAATCAAAACACTCGTTGCAGAGCCTCGCGGGCAGTTTTGACACCTTCCGGCATACTTTCGACAGCACCGGACCGCTCACGGATAACTTCGCCTACCGCTTCAACTACGCTTACGAGGATGCGAACAGCTTTCGTGACTTCGTCGGTAGCAGCCGCCAACTCTATGCTCCCGCCTTTACGTGGAAACTCACCGAGGACACCACACTCGATTATAGTGGTGAGTTTCTTGTGAGCGAGGTGATGTTTGATCGCGGCATCCCGGCTATCAATCTTGGCCTCGGCAGCGTGCCGATAGAACGCTTCTACGGTGAACCAGGAGATTCGCCAATCCAGATCAAGAACTACACGAATCAGATTCGCCTTACTCATGAGTTCAACGACGACTGGTTCTTCCGGCTCGGTGTCTCGCACAAAATTAACCGACTCAACGGCTTTTCCAGCGAGACACGCGATGTGGTGGCCGGCGGCACCGAAATGCGACGCCGCTACCGCTTTCGCGACTACGACAGCACCGATTGGTCCATCCAAGCAGAAGTGGCAGGAAAATTCACCACAGGTTTTCTTGAACACAGCATCTTGGCAGGCAGCGAATCATATTGGTTTGAGCTCGATCAGATCCTCCTCAGTGGGAATTACGCCACGAACCTGCTCATCGCCAATCCCATCTACGGCCAACCCAAACCAGCCCTTGGCACCACTTTCAACCGCACCGAAAAAAGTCAGGGGCTTGCTTTCTTCCTGCAGGACCAGATCTCCTTCGGCAAGCACTGGAAACTGCTGCTCGGCGGCCGGTACGACAGCTTCCAGCAGATTCTCTATGATCGTGCCAACAACCGCAACATCACCCAGGAGCAGGGCGCATGGACGCCACGCGTCGGCCTCACCTGGCTGCCCACCGACGAGTGGAGCGCCTTCGCCAGCTACAGCCAATCCTTCCGCCCGAACTTCGGCAGCGACTCCTCGCTCAGCCCTTTCTCGCCGGAAGTCGGTCGCGCCGTTGAAATCGGCGCACGCTACCAACAGAAGGATGGCCGCTGGGGCGCGTCCCTCTCGCTGTTCGACATTCAGAAGCGCAACGTGCTGCGTTTTGATCCCGCCGACCCGCTTGGCAACTTCATGATCAACGGCGGTCAGGTCAACAGCCGCGGCGTCGAGTTCGATCTGAATGGCAACCTCACCAGCAGCTTCCGCCTCTCCGCCAGCGCCACCTATCAGCATGCGAAGATCGACGAGAGCGAGGCTTTCGCCACCGGCTCAGCGCTGCTGAACATTCCCAGCATCACCGCCAACATGCTCGCCGTGCAAGAGTTTGATCTCGGCAAATATGGCCGACTCGGTGTCGGCGGTGGCGTGTCCTATGTTGGCGAGCGCACAGGCAATGACGCAGGCACTTTTGACTTACCAGACTATGCCACCGTGCGCGCCCTCGCCTACTGGCAGGCCACGAAGAACGTCCGCTTCAGCCTCGACGTGGACAATCTCTTCGACAGCACCTTCTACACCGGCTCCTTGAATCAACATATCGTCGCCCCCGGTGCCCCTCGCACCTTCATGGCCGGCGTGCAAATTTCGTTCTGATCTTTTGGTTGAGGTCGTTCGCTCAAGACGCCGCTCTGGTCATCCCAGGGCGGCGTTTTGTTTGTCATTCGATCACTTCCGCGCCTCGGCGAGAGCCTTATTCATGACCTCTTTGAGACTCACCTCGGCACCGTTGCGACGCTTGCTCTCGTCGGCTGCTTCCATGAAAGCGTAGATTTCAAGGGTCTCCTCCGGTGTCACGGGCATCACACCGGTGCGGAAGAAATGCGCGATGGAGAAGAGCAAAGGATCATAGCCCTCGTATTTGCCCACCTCGACGTCTTCGCCTTTTTCTCCCACAGCCTTGCCGCCGTAGCCTTTGCGCTCGGTGAAGGTTCCGATGCGTCCACCTTCCCAGGTTCCGGTGACGGTGATCATTCCGTCGGCCGTTTTGCCACGCTTCACGCTCTGACAACCGGTGCCCATGATCGTGTAAAGCGACTCCACGCCGTGAATGCCATACCAAAAGAGATCGGGGTGATGCTCCTCAAGGCTCGCCGGGCTACCGGTCTCGGCGGTTTTGACCTTGCCAATGCTGCCATTGCGCACCGCTTGCGTGGCTTTGCCAAAACGCAGCGACGATGACGAGAAGACCGGGATGCCAGATTTCTTCGCGGCGTCGAAAATCTTGATCGCATCGACCAACGTGCCAGCGATCGGCTTGTCGATGAAGACCGGTTTGTGGGCTTCGAGGCAGGGAAGCAACTGCTCCAAATGCGGGCGGCCATCATTCGATTCGAGGAAGACCACGTCCACCTTGTCGAGCAGCACGTCGATGCTTGGCACGATCTCGACGCCGAGCTTTTTCACCTGCTCGATGTATTCCGGCACTCGCTTGGTGCTCGATTCGATGTCCTTCGAACCCTGCGCATAGGCCGCGACAATGCGCAGACCCATGACCTCCGGCTTCTGCGGATGGGTGTTGCAAGTCTTGGTGAAGGCGATGGCGTGCGAAGTGTCGAGGCCGATGATGCCAGCGCGGATGTTTTGCGCGGCGGCGGTGAGCGTAAAGGCGGCAAGAGCGAGTAGGATGCGGAAGATCATGCGAGGGAACCTACGCCGCCCACGTGCGATGCTTGCGCCTGCCATCACAAATCGATTCTTGACCCTCCGCCACGCTCCACACAACACTGCCACTCAGTCATGACGTTCCACGCACGCATCTCCATGGTCCTGCTGATGTGCTGGGTTACACCCGCCAGCGGCCAACCAACGCGTTCCATTGACGCCAAGGCAAGTATCAGCAGCGATTGGAAAGCGCGTGAGACACGCGTGTTAGACAGCGCAGGCATCCAGCCGCCACTACCCAGCGCCTACACTCGCTTTGGCGGGCTGAAGATGGATCGGCAAGAGCCCACCGGCTTCTTTCGCGTCAAGAAAATCGGGGAGCGATGGTGGATGATCGATCCGGAGGGCGGTCGCTTCATCTTCGCCGGCCTGTGCAGCGTGAAGCCTCAAACGAAGCTCACGGCTCAAGAGCCTTTTCAGAAGCGCTTTGCCTCCATTGAGGCTTGGGCGCGAGACACGCTCGACCTGCTTCGCATCCATCGTTTCACTGGCATCGGCGGCTTCTCCGATCACGAAGCCATCCGGAAGGCACCGTCACCCATGCCTTACACGGTAACCCTCAGCCTCATGAGCACTTTCGGCAAAAAGCTTCATCTCACACACGCAGAGTCTGGGCACACGGGCTACGCGGAGCGTTGCCTTCCCGTCTTCCATCCCGATTTTGAACAACACTGTCTGGACCAATGCCGTGAGCGGTTGGCACAAATGAGGGATGATCCATGGCTCATCGGTATTTTCTCCGACAATGAGTTGCCCATCGAGAAGGATATGCTCGACCGCATGCTCGGGCTAGATGACTCTAAGCCAGCTTTTGCCTACATGCGCCAGGCTGCGAGGAGCTTCATCGCGGACAAAAGTGTCGTCACGGACGAGATGCGGCGCGCATTTGTGGAGCACGTGTTTGACACTTATTTTCGCATCACGACCCAAGCCATCCGAGCGGTTGTGCCTCATCATCTCTGCCTCGGTTCCCGCTTTCATGGGCCGGCTACGAATGCCCGAGGCGCGTGGAAGGCCGCCGGACGATGGTGTGACGCCGTCTCCATGAACTACTACGGCCACTGGAGTCCACAGCGCGATCATTTGCAGCAGTGGCACGAATGGTCCGGCAAGCCTTGTCTCATCTCCGAGTTCTACGTCAAAGGAGCTGATGCTGGTATGATCAACTCCAGTGGTGCGGGCTGGCTCGTGAAGACTCAGGGGGACCGTGGCCTCTTTTACCAACATTTTACCATGGCTCTGCTTGAATCGAAAACCTGTGTCGGCTGGCATTGGTTCAAATACATGGATAATGATCCTGCAGACACGCAGACCGATGCCTCGAACAAGGACAGCAACAAAGGCATCCTCAATGTGCGCTACGAACCCTATGCCCCGCTACTTCATGCCATGCGGGAGCTGAATGCACGCATTCACCCGCTCATCCAGCTCTTCGATGCTAGCCCAAAGACATCAAACTGAATCTACATCTTCATCAAGACTCTCCTGTTCAGAGTCTCGATGATTTCTTTTCAGCCCTTCGCATGGGCTGATCTCAATCAGCAGCCGAATCCACTGGCTTCTCAAAAAACGTGCTCAGAGCCAAAAGGATGGCAGCACAGACAACGCAGGAATCGGCGACATTGAAAGAAGGCCAAGGATTGAAGGGTGGGAAACCGAAATCAAAACGAAGAAAATCGACCACATAACCATCGAAAAAAGTCCCATGAAACAGCCGGCCAGAGGCGTGCTCCCGAAAGAGACGGTCGGTCAGATTGCCAAAGATACCACTGACTAGCAGAGCGACCGCGAGGCGGCTCATCCAGCCGGGGAAGGCCCCTTTACGATGCATGAAGATGATGAAGCCGAGTGCGGCGAGTGACACGCAGGTGAAGGCGTAATTCGCATAGGCGGTTCCATTGAACATGCCAAAAGCCACACCGGTATTCGCGGCGTGATGCAGCCAAAAGATGCCTGGAATGATCTCACGCTCAACACCATAGCCCGCCGGATCGAAGGGCGAGGGAAAGTTCGCGACAATCCAACTCTTCGTGACCTGGTCGGCAATGAAGAGAGGAAGGGTGAGGAACAGCAGCAGGCGTGGCATGGGGGCACGAGTGGTAGCCACCAAGACCATGGAAGCCAGCAAAAGCTCGTGAGGAAAGGCTCAGCCTACTCGCGGATGTGCTCCATCAGCCGAGTGACGTATTCCTTGAGGCGCTTTTCGACGCCTTGAGGGGCTTTTCCCGGCAGGGCGAGCAAGGTTTCTTTTTTCGGACCTAGGCGGGACTTCAGGCGATCGAGAGCATTGAGGGCTTCGAGAGCTTCCATGTATGGCCTTTGATCGACATTTGCGCTGGCGAGCAGGATGTCGATATCGCTCAGGGCCTCCGCAGCGGCGATACGCACGCTAGCGCTCGGGTCTTGAAGCATGGGTTCCAACGCGGTCACATCAGACGAACCACGAATGAGATGTCCCATGACACCCCAGTAGCGCACAGCGGCATTTTCATGCTTGAGCAGCGGTGAAAGTTTTTCGACTGCCTCGGCACGGTTTGCAGCGAGTTTGGCGGCATCGAGGATGGTGTGAAAGGGCCAGTCTTTGAGAGCCTCTGCCAAGGCTGCGCCTTTCGAAGCGGCAAGACGCTCCGCCTCGGGGATGAGGCCAAGATCACGCGTCTCCAAAAGCCATGCATCCTGTGCGGCACGGAGGCGCTCGAGGTCACCCGCGTGTGCTGCAGATTCGGCCAGATTCTTCGTCTCCCATGGATCGCTTTGCAGGTCATAGAGCTCCTCATACGATTTCTTCTTCCAGAAGCGAGCTTGCAGCTCATTGAGTTTGCCTGCGGCAAACAGCTCCTTCCAAACACGCGTGGTGGCCTGTTGAAACATGTAATTCAGATACTGACCGTACGGCAAATGTGGCATGAGCTGACGCACATACACAAACCTCCCGTCCGTAGTGCTGCGGACGCAATCGTAGCGCTCGTCCATGCGACCGCGGAAGCCATGGATGAAGTTGTTGGGATAAGCAGCGGCATGACTGCCACAAATGGCACGACCCTGCATGAAGGATGGAGGCTTGATGCCAGCAATGCTCAACACCGTGGGCGCAAGATCGATGAACTGCACCAACTCATCACTGGCAGCACCTGGGGCGTAGCCTTTCGGCGCGAGGTGCTTCCACTTGTCGGGGAAGTACATGATGAGACCGATTTGAAGACCGGTGTTGTAGGGCCAGCGCTTGAAACGAGGCATGCCGGCACCGTGATCACCATACAGCATGATGATGGTGTCTTGGGCAAGTCCGGCAGCCTCAAGTTCGGCGAGCTTTTTACCAATACCGACATCCATGGTGGTAATGTTGTCATAATGCTGGGCCCAATCATGACGCACTTCTGACGTCTGTGGCTGAAAAGGTGGCACAGGAGCCATCGCAGGATCGTGGATGAGGGTGTGCGGGCGGCGGCGGATCTGGCTCTCGTGGGTGATTTGATCATTGAAAATGGCAAAGAAGGGCTGGCCTGAGACGCGGTTTTTGTAGTGTGCCTTGCCGCTGCTCTCGTGCCACACAGGATCTGAGCCGTTCACCTGGGCACGATCGAGGTTGTAGTCCTCCTTGCTGTTGTTGGTGCAGTAGTAACCGGCCTCGCGAAGGATCTGCGCATACATTTTATGCCCTGCGGCCATTGGCACGAGGCTGCGCATGTGCTCGGCGCCATCAGAAGGCGCCCAGCGACCGCTGATGAGGCAGGTGCGTGCCGGCGCGCACACGGGCGCGTTCGACCAAGCCCGCTTCAATCGCATGCCACGCGCCGCGAGAGCGTCGATGTTCGGCGTAACCGCATATTGATCACCATAGCAGCCATAGCTGGGGCCATTGTCCTCACTGGTAAGCCAGAGAATGTTCGGGCGGTCAGCTGCGACAGCTGCCACCGAAAGAAAAAGTACGACAAAAAAACGAATCATAGGGTGCGGCCCAACAACGCATGACACAGCCTTGAAGTTACAGCGGTGGGGAAGGCTCATGTTTCAACGCATCATCGCCAGCACGGCATTATGACCTCCCATGGCGACACTGAGGTTCAGCACGAGTTCTTTCTTGCTGAGCTTTAAGGCGGTCGAGGGCAAAGCAAAACCTTGTGCAGGCTCGGTGAGGTTCGGCAGATTCGCCGGTAGTAGGCCTTCACGCATCGTATGGGCTAAGATGGCCGTTTCGAGTGCTCCGCTGGCGCCGAGCGAATGGCCAGTGAAAGGCTTCAGCAGATGCAGCGAGGGGCGGTGCATCATACCGGGAAAGACCGCCGTCAATGCGGCGCCCTCTGCAGTGGCCTGAGCTGGCGTGCCATTGGCATGAGGACAGATTGCCGCAATTCGGCGCTCGGGGAAAGCATGGATCACAGACCTCAAACAGCGTATCAGGCCTTCTCCCTTCGGCTCGGCTCCAATGGGGTCATAGGCATCGGAGGTGGTCCAGTAGCCAGCCAGCTCACACCAAGCCTGCAGAGGGCGTTTGGGACTTGATTCGATCAACAGTGCCACACCGGCCTCCGCGGGGAAGAAACCGCTCGTCCGGGGTGAATAAGGATCATTCACATCATTGGCACTCAGCAGACCCGATTCGGCAAACGAGGCTAGTAGAGATGGCGACAGTGGCAGATCGACGGAGACGACGACAGCACGTTTGGCCAAACCATGCCGCAAGTGCAGCATCGCCATACCGAGGGCATCCAAACCAGAAGCACAGCCATTCGAAAGCAGATGCGAAGCGCCGCGAATGCCGAGCTCAATACTCACGGCGGCAGCGATCTCGCTGTGGAGATTATTCGAAGCAGCATAGATCTTGCGGCGCTTGCGGCCCGGCCAGGCATCGAACCAGCCGGCCGTATTCCCGCGGCTACTGCCCGCAAACACACAGGCATCCGCAAGGTCTTCGCGACTCCATCCGCGTTCGGTGACAGCTCTTCGGGCCACATCAACAGCGAGAGCGCTGGCCGGGCCATAACGCTGGTGCAGCATGCGCTTTCGATTCGAGGCCCAGCCTCCGCGCTTCGATGGCAGGCCAAAGTCCGTAAGCACCTTCAAGCCGCACTCCCCTGCCCTCACGCGGGCCATGATCGACTCCAAGTCATCACCGAGGCAGCAAACGGCCTCGACACCGGTAATGAAAAAGCGTGAGTGGATGGGCATTGAACGGGTTCCGAGTGTCCCGTTTCCCAGCTGGCTTTCAAGCAGGACATGCACACCAAGCAAAGCTTCTTCCAAGGGCTCGGCAGCTCCTCAGTTCGGCCCAGTGCAAATCTTTGCGGCATATGCCAAATGCCCCAAGGACAGACCGTATACATCGTGCCATGATCCACCGCCGCCGTTTCCTCACCCAATCCGTCGCCGCCTCCACAGGCGTTTTTTACATCGCCAAGACTTCTTGGGCGCAAAAGAGCCCTGGCGATACGATCCACATGGCCGTGATCGGTTTTGGAGGACGTGGATCAGGCCACATCAGCGGCTACAAGAGCCTCAAAGACGATGGCGTGAGGCTCTCAGCCCTATGTGATGTGGATAGCAAGGTGATGAGCAAGCATGCCCAGGCTCTCGACAAGGAGAAAATTAAAGTCACGCAATACACCGACATGCGCCGTGTGTTTGACGACAAGTCCATTGATGCCGTCAGTATCGCCACACCAAACCACTGGCATGCACTCGCCTCCATCTGGGCCATCCAAGCGGGTAAGGATGTGTATGTCGAGAAGCCTGTCTCCCACTGCGTGTGGGAAGGCCGTCAAATCGTGAAGGCTGCACGGAAACATGCGAAGATCGTGCAAACTGGCACACAGGCACGCTCCAGCCGCACTGGGCTAGCTGATGCCGTGAAATTCGTCCAAGATGGCAATCTCGGCAAAATCCTTCTCGCGCGCGGCCTATGCTACAAACGCCGTGGTAGCATCGGCAAAGCCGAGGGCGAACAACCGGTGCCTGACAGTGTCGAGTATGACCTATGGTGTGGCCCAGGCCCCAAAAAGCCACTCACCCGCAAGAAACTGCACTACGACTGGCACTGGACTTGGGACTATGGAAATGGCGATCTCGGCAACCAAGGCATTCACCAGATGGACATTGCCCGCTGGTTTCTCGGGGAAATGGAACTCTCACCCACCGTATGGAGCGTGGGTGGACGCCTTGGTTATGAGGACGATGGCGAGACGGCAAACACTCAGATTATCTACCATGGCTACGAGAAGGCACCGCTCATCTTTGAAGTGCGCGGTTTGACCTCTTCAAAAGACAGCAAAGACATGGACAAATATAAAGGCGCAGGTGTGGGTGTCATTGTCGAATGCGAGGGCGGCTCCGTGGTCGTCAGCAGCTACAGTGGAGCTGTGGCACTCGACAAGAACGGCAAGGAGATCCGAAAATTCTCCGGTTCAGAAGACCACTTCAAAAACTTCATCAACGCCTGCCGCAGCCGCCGTGTGGATGATTTGCACGCAGACATTCTCGAGGGTCATCTATCCAGCGCCCTATGCCATACTGGCAACATTAGCCATCGCCTCGGCACAAAGCAAAATCCCGATGCCATCCTCGAAGCCATCCGAGATGATAAATTCGCCACGGAGACCTTTGAACGCATGAAGGAGCACCTAGCAAAAAACGATGTCAATTTAGGCAAGGACAAACTGACACTCGGTCCCATGTTGAAGATGAACGGGAAAGAAGAACGCTTCATCGACCACGACTTGGCCAATGCCATGCTGAAGGATAAGTATCGCGATCCGTTCGTGGTCCCGGAGATCGTATGAAACAACTCTGCCGAAATCAGATCGTCATGGATGAGTAGCCGCCGTCCACGACCATTTCATGGCCTGTGATGAAGGATCCAGCCGACGCTGCGAGCAGCAGTGCTGCGCCAACAAGTTCATTCGCCTCACCAAAACGGTTCATCGGCGTATGCCCCATGATCTTGGACACGCGGTCCGGCGTAAGAACCTTCTTGTTCTGCTCCGCCGGAAAAAAACCAGGCACCAGTGTGTTCACACGGATGCCGAGTGGCGCCCACTCACGGGCGAGGTTTTTGCTCAGATTGTGCACCGCCCCCTTCGACATCGAATAGGTGAAGACGCGGCTCAGCGGAGTTAGGCCGGACATGGACCCCAAGTTAATGATCGAAGCCGCCACTTTGTTTTCCACGAAATGCTTTCCAAACACCTGGCAGGCCAGAAAAACCGCTTTTGTGTTGATATTCATGATTCGATCATACTCCTCCTCCGGGATGTCGAGGAAGGGCGTGGGAGAGTTCACCCCTGCGCCATTTACAAGGATTCGGCATCCTCCGCTGCGCTCAAGAACCTGATCGAGCAAAATCTGCAAATCAGCCTTCCTCCCGGCATCCGCAGGTAGGAAATAAGCCTTACCCCCCGCCGCGTGAATGGTCTCCAGACGCCTCTCGGCCTTGGCGGCATCGCGCCCAACCAACACCACCTCAGCACCTGCCATGGCGTAGCCTTCCGCAATTGCTCCACAGAGTTCGCCAGTTCCACCGATGATAACAGCGGTCTGATTTTGAAGAGAGAAAAGTTCGAAAATAGAGGACATGGTGCTGCATGTATGGCGTGACCACCGCAACCCGCAAGCAGCTGTCCCGCCCGATTTAAGAATTGCCAGATTCCGCAAAAAGCCCCAGCATCCCACGTTTCTAGCCTTTGCCTATGAAAGCCCTCTGCACCGCCACGCTCGCCCTCATTTTCCTCAGTGTGCTTCATGCCGAGGACAAACCTAAAACTGCCCTCAAACCCGCCAACTCTCCCGTGATCGTCAAAACCGAAGAAGAATGGAAAAAGCTGCTCACCGACGACCAATTCAAGGTCACGCGACAACAGGGCACAGAAAGACCCTTTGGTCACATCTATGAAGAGTTCGAAAAGCAGGGGGAGGGTACCTACTTCTGCGTGTGCTGCGGTGCGGAGCTCTTTACCTCCACCGAAAAATTTCACTCCGGCTGCGGCTGGCCCTCCTTTTATGACAGTTCGAAGGCCAAGAACGTGCTCGAACGCACGGATAACAGCCACGGCATGCGCCGAGTGGAAACGGTGTGCAAACGCTGTGGCGCCCACTTGGGCCATGTTTTCGAGGGTGAGGGCTTTAAAACACCCACGGACCGCCGCTTTTGCATCAATGGCGTTGCCTTGAAATTCGTCGCCAAAGGCGGTCAGCCACCCAAACTGCTCGAACCGGCATCTGCGGATGTGCAGAAGAAAAAAGAAGAAGTCGCCAAAGAGGGTGGAGAAGTTCCCAAGAAGTGATCCGAGGTTTCAGCGGATGAAATAACTGAGATTTTCCAGTTCCACCGCCAGATCAACACTGTTGACGACCACATTTTCTGGCGTCTCAAGGACGGTGGGGGAGAAATTCAAGATCGCTTGAATACCGTATGCCACGAGTTCGTTGCAAACCGTTTGCCCGTTTATCGCCGGCACGGTAAGGATGGCCATTTTCACATGGTTTTTCTTGATGTAATCGGCCAACTCACTCATCGGGAGCACTGGAACAGAGAAGGTTCCGGCAGACTTCGGCAGCAGGTCAAAAGCCGCAGTGATCTCGAAGCCTTCCTTACGGAAGCCGCTGTAACGCAGCAGCGCAGAACCTAGGTTCCCCACGCCTACCAAGATCACCGGCTGAAGCCGGTTCTGCCCGAGCACATCCGCAATCATTTGGCGCAGCGAGTCCACATTGTAACCTAGTCCGCGAGTGCCCAACTGGCCGAAGTAGGTCAGATCCTTGCGTAGCTGCGTAGATTTCACGCCAGCCACCTTTGCCAGTGCCGCCGAAGACACCGTGTCGACATGATTGTCGCGCAGCTTTTGCAAGCAGCGCAGGTAAATCGAAAGACGGTAGATGGCCTTCCGTGGTGGAGTTGGTGCTTTGTTGGCGGGCACAAATTTTAAATCTTCCACGGCCCAAGACGCTTTGTCAAACCTCGCCATTGCTCAGCACCGCTTCGGCGCTACGTCTTGGCCTCATTCATGTTTGTCGATCAGATCAAAGTTTATGCCCGTGCTGGCAAAGGCGGGGATGGTTCTGTACATTTCCACCGCGGCAAGTTCCGTCCCAAGGGAGGCCCCGACGGCGGTGATGGCGGTGCCGGCGGAGATGTGGTGCTCGAGGTAGACCCAAGCACAGACAGCTTACGCAATTATGTTTTCAATGGCCGTCTTCTCGCTGAAGACGGCCAAAAGGGTATGGGCAGGCAATGCACCGGGCGCAGCGCCGAGGACAAAGTCTATAAAGTGCCACCAGGCACTCTGGTCAGCCGCATCATTGAGGAAGAAGATCCCGAAACTGGCGAACTCAACCTGCGCTTCGAACCCGTAGCCGATCTGACTGAAGTGGGGTCGCGCTTCGTGCTTTGCAAAGGCGGCAAGGGCGGCAAGGGAAACATCCATTTCAAGACAAGCACACACCAAGCTCCGCGTGAGTTCACACCCGGCACTCCAGGCGAGGAAGGTCGCTTCCACTTTGAACTACGCAGCATAGCCGAAGCAGGGCTAGTGGGCTTCCCGAACGCGGGAAAGTCCACGCTGCTCTCCAAACTGAGCGCCGCAAAGCCGAAAATCGCAAACTACCCCTTCACCACACTCCAACCCATGGTGGGAGTGATTGAGTTCGATCCCTTCCGCCGTGGCACACTGGCGGACATTCCCGGCCTTATCGAGGGCGCGCATCAAAACATCGGCCTCGGCCATGATTTTCTGCGACACATCATGCGCTGTCGCGTGCTTCTCTTTGTGGTCGACACCGCAGGCACAGAGGGCCGAGACCCAGTGGCCGATCTCGAAACCGTTCGTGCCGAGGTTTCGCTCTACTCAAAGGAACTCTCGAAGCGCTCGTGGTGCATCATTGCAAACAAGACCGATCTCCATGAGTCTGCGGAACACCTCGCCAACCTCAAGGAGCGCTTCAAACGTGTAAAAATTCATCCCATCTCTGCACAGACAGGCGAGGGCCTAGACAAGCTTCGTGCTTGGCTGAATGAGAAGATCGGCTACGATGTGACAAAATGAAGTCTTCGACTTATCACTTCTCAGCGGCCATAGGCATGTAAGAGGCTGCGAGATCGACCTTGAAGCGCCAGTTGATCACCTCGGCCTGCGTGGCGTCCTGACGTTGGTAAGTCAACGAGGCGACCACCTCCTCGCGGCGAATGCGATAAGGGAATTGGTAGCGCACCGTCTTCGACGCTTCATCGTACAGAGCGGGCACGGTGCCAAGACCACCAATACGCAGCTTGACGCTTTCGGGTAGCACAGCCCCAGCATTGGTGAGATTGGCCTCGATGATCGGGCGGCGATCCGTGATGGTAGCATCGGGTTTCGGATTGAGTTCGACGATCAATCTACCGCTATCGTCCTTCGCATCAGCGAGAACAAACTTGTCCGAGCCGACATCTCCACGACCACGGAAACTTGTGGCAAGCTTGAAGTTCGTGTCACTATCGCCGTGAATGATATAGCGGCCAAGTTTTCCATTTGGTGCATCCCAGCCGACCTTCTGACCATTTACAGTAACGAGGCTCTCGTAACCCATTTGAAGACCTGTTTCCATAATCGCATCGTCAAAGATGCCGTAAGGATACGCAAAGGAGCGAATCTTCACCTTGAGATTTTGTTCCAAGAAATCGCGCGAGTCCTTCAACTCGGTGAGAATCCACTGTTGATGCTCCACATCGGTCATTTTGGCTTTCGGCTTCTTTTTGAGGCTCTCATGCGACACGCTGTGACTACCAATCTCACAACCGTGCTGCATCATTTCCTTAATTTGGTCCCAGTTCATTGAGCGCCCACCGATGTTCACATACTTTTTATACAAATAGACCGTAAAAGGAAAGCCAAACTCCTTCAGGACCGGATAGGCGTAAGTGTGCACACCCTCCCACCCATCATCGAAGGTGATGACGATGGCCTCTTGGGGAATGTTTTTCTCACCACGCTTCCAAGCCATCACATCGGCAAGCGGCACAACAGGAATTTGCGAGTCCTTGATGACTTGCATCTGCTGGCGGAACTTTGATCCTGCGATAAGCATCGGGCTGCCGCCTCGATCACGCACATCATGGTAGCCTAGAATGGCAACGTTGGCGGACTTGTTGAGTTCGAACGCAGGATTAGCGGGTATAACCGGCTCCGGTGCGGCAGCCTCGGGTATGGCGGAGTCCTTCAGCTTCTTTTCAATGAGTTCCTGCTCAGGTGTGAGCGGCGGTTCGGCTGGCTCGATCGCAGATTTCGAAGACGGAACTCCACTTTTCTCCGCAAGACGCTCAAGCTTGTCCTGAAGCCGCTTGCATGAAGGCAGCATCGCGAGGGACAGCAGCGCAAAGATAGGCAACGTAATGCGGAGCATTGGTGGTAGAAGTTTTATGGGACCTGTTTGGCAGGTGTGATGAAAAGATGACGCAAGATGAGACTGGAGCCCGATTTGAGACCCGCCGTGATGCGCAGATCACTGGCACGAAGATCGCTTGGCAGTGTCAATCTGCCCACGCGCAACATGCGGAAGGTCTGCGCATCCTTGGTGACTTTTTCAAGCGATAGCTCAGCGTCGATACGCTGGCCTGCGAGATCCACCAAGAGCTTCAGAGGTGTAGCAAGCACCGGGCAGGCATACTCCAGATGCAAATCGTAACTGCCAGCCGCCATGAATTCTACACGCCATTCCATCTCCCCAATCTTCGCGGTAGGCTCAAGCGACGCAATGCCTTTCGAAAGTGCGGGTGAGAGAACGATGACGGCCTGCGCAACCTCCTTGGGTATGGGTTGAACTTCCGGCATGGGCATCGGCATGGCAGCCCCTTTCGCAGGCTGCGATTTGCGAACTACAGCGAGATCAATGACTCCACCACGCTTCAATAGTTCCTGCACGCGTGCGATCTCAGCCAAATAAGGAGCTTGGTCCGAAGCGCTCAGGGCGGCTTTTTGCAGTCCAATCAAATACCGGCTAATGAGCGGAATGTGCCGCAGACTGAGCTGTTGCTGATAAATGGCCTCCATTTGCTCAAGGGTCAAGGCGGCAGGTGTCTGCGCCTGCGAAGAGGCAACAGTCAGCAAAAGAAAGAAGAACAATCGGATCATTTCTTCGAGGAGATATCTTGGCTAAGCGCCCAAGCGCCAGACGGTGGCATCCGCGTCTTTGCCGCATGCTCGCGGTCAACGAGGGAATTCAGCAGCGCATTCATGCCCATGCCACTCTTGCGATGGGTTGGGGCAGACAATGCAGCGAGACCTTGATCAAGTAGCACATTCTGAAAAAGGCCCACGTCTGGCAGAAAAACGAGTGCTTCCAGCTCATCGGATTCTTCGTGCATCGACCGGGCTACAAGGCGCAGTTTTTTGCCGCGCAAATAGCCTGCCGTAAACTCCTGCGCCGCACGACCCACTGCAAGCGCATCCTCCACATCGACGTGGAAACGTGCTGCCATCGTGCTCAGCAGCTTGTCATCGCTCTTCACCGGCGCGCACATGACCCATAGTAGGCGTACTTTGAGCTCACGTCCTTCATGGAACACCTTGAATCGATCTCCAGCCTCCGGAAGACCATCCGCCAAAGTGGTTTCAATAACTTCGTCAAAGCCTTCCAGAGTCCCCGCCGTATCCGCCAGAGACCGTGGCGGCGAAAACCGCAACTTTTCGTCCTTATTCTCCGCCAAACGCTCCAGGCGCTTCAACTCGGCCTTCACCTCGCTGGACCTCGTGGAGTCGATTTGCTCCAAGTCTTGCTGATAAGCCTTTAAGACGGCTTTTTGAGCTTCGGCAAGTTCACGAGCCAATGTCTTTTTATGGCCCTCCAGCTCTGTTGTTGCATCCAATGAATCCGTTTGAGACACCTGCACCACCTCACTCACCGGCACGAGCTTCAGCCCACGCAAGCGGACAATGTTGGCGGGGTAACCACTCGCGGCCAAGAGGCGCAGCGTGAGAAGCGGTCGCGTGAAAGTCATCTCGGCACTTTTCAATTTGGTGAAGATCGTCTCATCGGCGCTTCGCTTGATCTCCACACTCACTCGGTTGTTCACAGGACTTGCCAACCCGGTCACCTCCCCAAACTCCAACACCACCTTCTCTTGAGGTTGCAATTTCGCCGAGGCAAAAGCCACCGGCGCGTCCAGCAGGTTAGCCTCCAACTCTAAGCGATACTTTCCTGGTGTGAGACGGAAGAGCGACCACTCCACACCGCTGCCGCTGGAGCGAAAGTTCCCCAGAGAATCGCCCAATGCCTGTGCGGATCCCATCAAGCGTGCGCCCGAAAGTGAAAGCTGCACCGCGCCAGCGTTATCCGATCCTTCATAAATCGCCTCTAACTTCTGACGACGCTGCCGAAATTGCTTCGCCTGCTCATAGTCACCGGCTGCAGCCAACTCCCTCTCACGCGCTGCAAGGGCCATCACATACTGCTCGGTGACTTTTTGTGAATCATTCAATGCCATGTTCATTAAAGCCTGACGTGCCGCCAAAAGCTCCGTGGGCTCTTGAGCAGCTAGACTGCTAACGAGAACAAAGAAAAAAAAGATTTCTCGCCAGAATGCCATGGCATGAGAAACCCCATCGGGTTTTAAATTCAATACTCTGGAAGGAAAACTCAAAAGCTGAAAAGACATGAAAAACGGATTCAACGTGCGGCAGGCACTAGGGTGACGCCAAGAAGTTGCATGAGGTTGTCCTTGAAAACGCTGGTCGCCGTGAGTGTCAGTGTGGTGTTGCTCTCACTGAGTTTCAGCGTGCCGAGGTTTCGATCCTCTGGGCCTCGCAGCGTGGTCTCGACGGGGCTTGTCAGTGTGAAACGTGCCTCCTTGGCGGTGATGCTGCCGCCTTCCAGCGGACCACAACGATAGCGCAGCACGAGATCATAGCCGCCGGGGGGAAGCGCAGGCAGCTTCCATTCGGCCGAGGCACCTGGCCGCGTCCATCCGGTGATGGCACCAGCCTCACGCCTCACATCTTTGAGCACCGCCGAATCGATGGAGAGCATGATTTTATCACCGAGTTCCGCCGCTTTCATCGACACTTCGCGCGATTGCAGGAGCAGCAGTTCTTTGTCGAGACGTTCAATTTCATGCTGGAGCTTGAGCCGTTCCTCGCGGGCTCGGATCGCACCGTTATAATCACTCGCTGCGGCAAGCTTTTTTTCCAATACGGACAGCTCCGAGACATGGCGTTTCACAGGCTGCAGTGTGGCCACAATCCAAGCCCTCTCAAAGTTCAACCTTCGCGCCGCAAGCTCCTGCGCACGCACCTGAGCGGCCAGCCCCGCACCAAGCAGCAGGCAGGCGCCCAAACGGCGCAAAGACACAGCGGTTTCCATTTGATTGAAGAAATTTTATAGTAGCGAACTACACTCTTTTGCACAAGGGCCAAAGCAATGCCGGTGTTCTGTGCACCAGAGCATAAGAACCAGTTCCATTATGACGTTTGATATTCGCATTTTCCATGAAACTGACTTTTATCATCCTGCTCGCCACTCTTGCTTTTGCCACAATGCTGACCGCTTTGGACCATGTGGTCTATCAGCCTGCTGAAAAGCCCCAAGGAAAGCATGTCGTGCTCCTCGCCGGTGATGAGGAGTATCGAAGCGAGGAGGCGATGCCAATGCTCGGCAAGCTCCTAAGCCAGCGTCATGGCTTCAAATGCACAGTGCTTTTCAGCCTCAATCAAAACGGAGAAATCGATCCGGGTGCTGGCAGCAGTCTCAGCCATTCCGAGTCTCTCGACTCCGCCGACGCGATCGTAATGCTGCTGCGCTTCCGACACTGGGACGCAGCTACAAGCGGCAAGTTTCAAGCTGCAATAAACCGCGGCGTGCCTGTCATCGCGCTGCGCACCAGCACGCACGCCTTCAGCGGCTATCCAAAGAATAGCCCATTTGCCGCTTGGAACTGGAACAATCCGGGCGGCGGCTGGGGCAAAAAAGTGCTCGGCGAAACTTGGGTGAGCCATTGGGGTAAACACAAGATCGAAGCCACCAAAGGCATCATTGAGGCCTCCAATGCCTCCCACCCCGTGCTTCGCGGTATAAATAGCCTTTTCGGCAACACGGATGTGTATGAAGCTGCCCCGCCCACCGATGCCGTCATCCTCGCCCGTGGCCAGGTGCTGCAGGGTATGACTGCGGACACGCCACCCGCGACTTATCGCAAAGTCAACGCAGCCAAGATCGAACAGGATGTCAACAAACCGATGATGCCCGTTGCTTGGACCCGTAGCGTCCAAAACGACAAAGGCGGTCAAAACAAGATTCTCTGCACCACAATGGGAGCGGCCACCGACCTCATGGATGAAGGTCTACGTCGCCTTGTGATCAACGGCGTTTATTGGGGCCTCGGCCTCGAGGTGCCCGACAAGGCGGATGCCAGGTTCGTCGGCGATTACTACCCCACGATGTATGGATTCAAGGGCAACAAGCAGGGTTTGAAGCCCGATGATTTTGTCTTGGAGAAGTGATGCTGCTGTCTTTGCAGAGAGCAAAGGCTCGCTAGAGTTGGCACTGCATGATTGAATCGCCTTCCCGACTCCGGCCTGCTGTTTTTTTTGACCGCGATGGCGTGGTCAATGTCTCACCCGGCGAGGGCTATGTGTTGAGAAAAGAAGATTTCCACCTCAGCCCTGGCATCATCGAGGCACTCATTGTCTGCAGACGACGCGGTTTTTTACTTATCCTCTGCACGAGCCAGCAGGGGGTCGGCAAGGGGCTCATGACCCAAGCAACGCTTGATGCCATCCACGCTATCATGCAGGAAAAGCTAGCCGCTGCAGGTGCGGCCTTTGACGGCATTTATGCCTGCACCCACCTCTCCGGCTCATGCTCCTGCCGCAAACCAAGCCCAGAGATGATTCTGCGAGCGCAAAAAGAGCACTACATCGATCTTCAGCAGAGCTGGCTTGTCGGGGATCATGACCGCGACATTCAGATGAGCATCAATGCTGGCGTGCCCTCCACCATCCGCATCCTCAGCCATCAGAAGCCAGATGTGCAGGCCACCCACACGCTCGATGGCACCGCAGGTCTTGCCGCGCTGCTCGATCAACTGCTGCCGCAAAACATTGCGCCTTGAAGACACTGAGCCTTTCAGCACCTTCAGATCTGCCCCACATGTTTCCCAAGCGCCGCTGGCTTAAACTCCTGCTGCTCGTCGTCCTAGCCGTCGCCGGGTTCTCATATGCGATGGCGGAAATATTTTACAACTTGAACAGCAACCTCGTGTTCATCGCCGTGCGGCGCGCAGAAAGCATTCCTTTGAAAATCCGCCTCAAAAGAGGGGCTTGGAAGGTTCCGACAGACGTCACTCCCGCCGACCTAGCCTCCGCGCTCATCGAGCGACATTCGGAGCCCGGCCTTCGCTGGTCCACGCTGCATGTGCGGCGTGAAGCTGGTCTCCGCGCCAACGTCTTGCAGAAGATATTCGGTGCCCAAGCGCATATCATCACCATCTCGCCGGAACGTTTCGACTTCATGACAAGCTTCCGCCCAAAGTTTGCTGTGACAACGGCCCGCGAACGCGTGGAGTCTGAAAACCTGTGGTTCTCTATCACCGCCAATTTCCGCTTCCCGAATGGTAAACCGATGGGCTGGGTCTATCACGAGGGTTTGCGACACAATAATCCTTTTGGCGACTGGAGCGGTTGCTTTTTCGTCAAGAGTGGAAAGCCCTTCTTCGGCCCCAAATCGCTTGAAATGGAAAACCCGGGGCCGATCCAGGAAGGATCACAGGTCTATCCAGCTGTGATGAAGAACCACACCATCTTCCCCTATGTCGAGCTGAAGCCGGATGAGTTCTTCGACGGCTCCAAGATTACCTATCGTGCCCTTGGCGGCATGCGAAGAGACGGCACCATCGTTTTCGTTCTCAGCGGCGACGGCGGTGTGATGAACGTGGCCGAAGTGTCCGAGATCGCACGAAAACTTGATGTGCAACACGCCACGCTTCTTGATGGCGGCCGCGCGCTTCAATACTCCATCCGGACAGCAGATGGTCCTTGGCATTTCACAGCTTTCAACACCCTGCTGCCCATCGAACGCAAACCGCTCGAACGCCAACTCTCGCCGGTTTACATCGGCGTTCGTCGCAAGGCTCCGCCTGTAGTTAGCAAGACACACTAACCTTCTTCATCATTTCATGATGCGCATAAAAGGTGCCATTCACCGTAAGACTCTCTTGGAAAATGGCTCAGACGAGGAAGACACCGCAATCTCAGAGAAGTCAAAAGGACGGCCCATAGGCCGTCCCATAAAGTCACGATGCCAGCGGCACCTCTCTCAAGCTGCTCCCCTGGGTTTTTCTTCCGCAGGCTTCTGACCCTCTGGCTTGGCATCTTCAACAGGAGGACGACGAAAGCCTCCCTCACTGCCACCGGGGGCTCGACCACCCTCGGGTGGACCGGGGCGACGGAAGCCGCCTTCACCACTTGGACCAGCAGGAACTCCCTGCCCCGCAGTCCCTGAACGGCTCATCATTTCGCGCAGTTTGCTCATGGCAGCCATGTATTCAGTCTCGGACACGCTTCCATTGCCATCAGCATCCATACGTTTGAACGATTCTTTGGGATCACCAAACATGCCACGACCACCAAATCCAGGGCGACCGCCCTCGGGTGCGCCGGCACCACCGAATCCAGGACGCCCCCCTTCCGGTCGTCCAGGCGAACGACTGGCTTCGGGAGGAGGATTACCACCTTCTGGCGCCCCGGAGGGGCGACGGAAGTTACCTTCACCAACAGGTCTTGGTTCACCTTCGCTACTAGGACGGCGCGTTCCGCCTCCAGCATCACGCATGCGCTGGGCAACCTGTGCGAACTCCGTCTGGTCGATGAAACCGTCACCGTTGCCATCCGCGCGGGTAAAACGCTCATCAGTCTCTTTGCGAGACATGCCGACGAACTCTTCCTTGCTGATCTTGCCGTCGCCATCGGCGTCAGCACGCTTCATGAAGTCTGCCATGCGGCCGGCAGCGTCTCCGCCGGGAGGAGGCCCCTTGGCTGGTCCATTTTCTTGGGCAATCGAAATAGAAACACCTAAGCAGATAAAGCCTAGGCCGATAATAAAGGATGCATATTTCTTCATGGTAATGGAGGATAAGAAGTTTGTACTTGGCAAACTAATAACCCTCAAGCTGAGGACTGGTTGCAAAAACACATCTTTTTGGCCATACCCCTGCCTACACTCAGGCAAAAACAAACGAGCCTGACAAAGCAATCATCAGGCTCGTTTTTCGATTCAGGAAGGCATCAAATCTCTAAGACTTCGCCACGGGAGCCGTGGCAGTGCTTTGAGAACTCGTTTTTGAGGGGGCGTAATAGTAGCTAGCGTAGTTGTAGTAGGTGTATTCTTTGAGATTTGAGCTCGAACGGTTCAAGATAACACCACCCACATTCACTTGACGTTCATAAAGAAGATCGAGAGCTTTGCCCGTGAGTCGCGCCATGGTGGAGGACATTCGAACAATGAATAGCACCGTGTCAAGTTTCGGTGCGAAACTGGCTGTGTCGTCCGCCACAAGCACCGGGGCGGTGTCAAAGATGACATAATCATATTCATCTCCCATCTCCTTCAGCATTTCCTCGGCAGTCTTGGACAGCAGCATCTCGGAAGTCTGGTCAAACACATCACCTCGCGCGAGAAGATCGAGATTGCGGATGCTGGTTTCCTGCACGGCATCACGCCAGTGGAGCTTGCCGCGAAGGGCTTCGCTAAGACCAGGCGTGGCAGGCAGTTTGAACAATTCACTCACCCCACCACGACGAAGGTCACAGTCTGCCAAGAGAACACGGGCACCGGCAAGAGCCATGGTCACAGCTAGATTCGAAGTGACTGTTGTCTTGCCTTCATTGGGCACGGCGCTGGTGCAAAGAATGGTCTTCGGGGCCTTGCCGTTCCAATTCTTGAATAAGATAGACGATCGAATGGTGCGGAAGGCCTCAGCATAAAGATGGCGGTCATCATTTGGGCGGAGAAGAGCGACGTCTCCACGCTGCCTCTGCTCGGGAATTTGCCCCAGTACCGCCTCACCGGGAAAGAGCGCCTGAAACTCACTAAAGGAGTTCATACGGTCATCAAGACGATCGAACAGCAACAAGATGATAACGCCCGCTCCAAGACCGACAATCAAACCGATGATGATGGGCATTTTCCAGTCATCCGTGTGCTCAGACGCTGTCGTAGCTCGCTCCTGAACCGCCACATAATCACTTTGCGTGTTAAACATGTTTTGGAAGTTTTCCGCACGCTCAAACATTTTTTGGTAGGCATCTTTGGCCACTGTTGCCTCATCTTGAAGTTTTTTATGCTCAGCCAGCTTGGCGCCTAGTTCGATGGCCTCCTTCTCTCGTTCAGCAACCTGCTTGTCCAGAACGACAACCATACGATTGATCGACTCGCGTTGGGCACGCATCTCGTCCTGAATCTGAGTTTCATACTCTTTCAACAAGGCTTCATGGCCATTGATCTCTTGGCTAATCTCCATGACCTGCGGATGACTCTCCTTGAATGTATCGAGCAATGTGCGCTTCTTGGTCTTCAGCATAGTGATCTGGCCCTTGGTGCGCAGATAATCCTGCTCCGCGATGGTCAACCCTTTGTTGCCTGAACCAGCAGCCTCTCCCGCCGACTGGCCGGATTCACTGCTGCTGGTTGGCTTGCTGGCATTGGGGGCTCCACCGGAATTGGCCTGTCTCTCGCGCTCCTGCATGGCTCCCTTGACATTGTCCAGAGCCAATTCGATTTCTGCGAGAGCTGTTCGCTGCGTCTCTCGCTGTGCCTTAAGTTGCGTCAGGAAATAGGCCGACTCATTCTGGCCGTTGGTGATAGTCAGTATGTTGTTGGCGGAACAGAACTTGGCCAGCAAATCGGCTTTTTCCTCCATGACCTTTTGCTTGTTCACGACCTCTTGCAAAAACGTGCTCAACACCTTGCCCTGAGCCTGCTCACGGATGCTTTGACGAAATGAGATGAATTCATCTAGCAAAGCATTGAGAAAAATCTGTGTGTATTTCGGCTCCGCCCCTGTCGCAAGGATATTGAAAATTGCAGAGCCTTTGGTCTGCGCCACACGGATATCCACATCCGAGTCTTTGAGATCAGGATAAAGGGCGTGCAACCTCTCACGTGCTTTACGAATCATTTCAGCGCTCTCGATTGTTTCAATGATTGTCCCGTAGAAGTCTTGGAGCTGTTCCTGCCATTGGAGGTCGCCATTCGCCACCATGCGCCCACCGGCCACCAATTTGGCGAGAGACCTAAAAATCTGCGGTTTGCCCGTGATGGTGAGCGCTTGCACACACACTCCGATGCTCGCCGTCAAAAGCAGGAACCACCAGCGCCTCCGCAACAGAATCTTGTATCTTTGGAACTTGGCGGAAGCCTCGTGAATGCGATTCAGTGTGCTGGACTGCACCTGACCGCCGGGAAGCGTGAGATTCTGTTCCATACGTTTCGGTTTGGATGTTGGAGGGAATTTAAGGCAGTCCGGTGACGAAAGCACGCGAAGCAGACCGACTAAAAGTTCACAGTCTTCTCTGGTATGATCAGAACATCATTCTTGCGCAGATAAATGTCTTTTTGCATCTGCCCCCTGATCATAATGCTTTCAACATCGACCAAGATGCTTTTTTCGCCCTGGGGGGTCGTGCGCACAATACGAACGTTTTTTTTGTCCGCAAACTGGGCAAAACCACCTGCGCGCAAGATCGCTTGGCTTATGGTGACATCCTCGGTGTCGGGGAGGTCATATTTGCCTTGTTTAAGGACGAAACCAAAAACCGTATAAGTCTCGATCTCCTTGCTGTAAATGCTGTCGGTCTCCGGAATCTGGTCGATGGCGATCACCACCGTGGCACTGATGAAAAAACTTTTTTCAAGATCACGCTTGATAGAATAAGCCAGTTCCCGGCAGGTGCGCCCAGCAGCTTTAACCAAGCCGATATATGGCACTTGGACTTCTCCAGTGACAGCAACACGCTGCTGAACAGCATCTTTGCGGTCTTCCAAAATACGGATACTCACCACGTAGCCCGGCATGATCTGCCGGGAATTGTCAAGAACCTCCATCGATGTGAGAACCGCAGCGCCAGTGATGCCACCACTAGACTGCACGGATTGGTTTGCATCTGCACGAGAGGCCGTGCCCTTGGTTTGTTCCGGTAGACGAAAACCTGGATCCTGAGCCTTGGCAATACCGGCCAGCAACGCGACGAAGAACAACAAGTAAGGTTTCATAAGTAAAAAAACAGACACCCGTCACTTTAGAATAAAACGGTGGCTTGCGACACCGCAAGCCACCCTCATTCCGACCATTTGGGTCAATATGTGTTAAAAATTATAGCTCAAGCCGAGAATCATTCGATGCTGATTGAAGTCGAGATTGCTTCCATAGGTCTTCGTGGTGAGATACCGATACCCCATATTCAGCATCGCTTTCTCGGTCAATGCCATCACAAAATTCGCATTGAAGGCATGCTGATCGAAATCGGCATTAGCCGCCTCAGAGTCGGTCCTCCCAAAATGGTAGCCTACTCCCATAGAAATTTTAGAGGTGATCTGATGATTGTAATATGTATCTAAGCCATACTGGGTCACTGCAGCCTGCGTTTGTGCATATCCAGGATTGAAGAGGGATGGCTCCGCTTGCTCATGATAGCCCGTGATTGACAACCGCCCACCTTTCGAGGTGATGATGGATACGCCGTAATTCAGGTAGTTTGCCGTGATGAAGTTTGAGCTGAGATTGAGCGCGGACTCACGCCCAAAACTTAGGACATGACTGATGCGATTGTTAATTTGATGATTGATGCTGAAATTAAAGTAATAATCCGAAAGGTCAGTATTATCTCCTGGGCCGAGTGGCGCAAACACGGTGGGTTCTTCAAAGTCAAAATTTTGAATACCACCTGCAACGCGAACAAATGTTGAGGTGCCTAGTGGCGTGCGCAAAAACACCCCCGAGTTGACCAAAATACCGTCATTGAGTAGTGGCTGCTCGTAGGTAAGAAGGGTCATTATTCCCTCGTAGCCAGCAGACCAAGTGCCATGAGGGCTGTAGGTTAGCGCACCTTGGAAAGTATCTAACTGGCGATTAAACTGCTTGGAGTTTTCCTGTAGAGCAGTAGAGATGGAATTGTTGTAGTTAACAGATAGCGACCATTTGGAGTTGATTGCCCAATTCATGGCTACACCGGCATCATTTTGAAAAACACCGAAAGTGGACATCGCGTTAAGAGCGAACGCATTGTTGCTCGCAGGACGCACCGATACCCGGTCGTAAAAAGTCATGTAAATGGGGCCGACTTTAAGGTCGAACGCCAACGTGCTCCCGGGCAATACGTTCAAAATGTAATTGCCGTTGCCATATGGAGCCAATTCAGGGTGCTGAAAATAATGATCGACCCCAAAAGCCGTTGTCAGACTGAGAACGTTGTTTTGCGTGACGCGATAGTTGGCAGTCAAATTGATCATCAATGACCCGATAACATCCGATACGGGTGCGGTGTTGGAGCGATTGACGTTTGAATTGTGTTCAAGCCCTGAATAAAGACCCAACCCGATATTGACTGGCCCAAGAGCCAAATTGCGTTTTCCTGTCAAAAATGGATCTGATACATAAGTCGGCACAAAATAACCCGTTGGGCTGTTGTATTGGCCTGCGTAGTTGGTGTAATCAGCGACAGCTCTTGCAGCGGAGGCCGCGCTACCACTAAGAACAGCAGGCTTTGCCACTTCCCTAGCCTCTCGCAACAGGTCATCGGGACGCATCTGACCTTCTCCCTTACCCTTGTAGGTTCCACTCTCGTAATCGTAGACAACATCACCACTTTTATAACCTGAACTGCCTTGCTGCATTTGCTTTGAACGAGAACGAAAATCGTCAAAGAAACCGCTCGATTGGGAAGGAGATACTCCAAATTGTGCAAACACTTGGCCACTATTCCATAATAGAGCCGCAGGCAATATCACGCGAATGGCGCATGCAAGAGAAAGGCGGCTCGAAAACAGCATAGGTCGGTAATTGGAACAAGCGTGAACCCTAAATAAAAGCAACTCGACCTGAGTTTGTCCATCTTTAAAAAACTGCCGAATTCAACAATGTTGTTTCATATTCAAGTCCATTTCGGGCTCCTCCTGGGTATATGAACAGCCTTCTTGCGTAGCTTTCGAGATCATCTCAGCGCACCTGAGCTCTTGGCCTCGGTCTAAGATCCAATTCCAACTGAATCTCACGGTGTACCCCGGGCCCAAAAGGCCTCACCAAACCATCGTATTTGAGTGCTCGGGGCATAATCACCCTGCGGATTTGGTCGATAAAACTGAGAGTTTGTGAGGCGGGTATAATCATCATAGAAACATCTGATTAAGTTCGTTTGAACACTCAATGCAAGTGTTCAAACAAACATTTTTAAGATTCTGCTGAATCTGTGATGTTGACGAAAGCCTCGGCGCTGCCTGTTTCGCCTCACATGCCCCACTCGGACATTTTCTCTGAACCCCGCTCACGACTTAGCATTCCAGAATATGCCATGGCCTTGGCTCACGTGGCCAGCTTGCGCTCGGAAGACCCGTTCCGGAAGGTAGGCGCCGTAGCCTTCGATTTTGCGAACCGTGTTATTGGTACAGCTTATAATGGCCTCGCCCCTGGGTACGATCCCGACCCTTCATTTTGGAGCGACCGTGATGCTCGGCGCAAATACATGCTTCACGCCGAAGTGAATCTCTGCAGTCTTTTCACTCGTGGAAATGTCAAACTCGTCGCCTGCACGACGAAACCATGCACAAGCTGCATGCAGATGCTCTGCGCCTACGGCGTAAAAGAAGTCTACTATCGTGACGATTACCCGGAGTCCGAGGCGGATGCGATAGCGATCCGCTACAATATCCAGCTCGTACAGCTTTCCGACTACCCATCGGTCATTGCTGAGCTCGACAACACTCCTGTAGCGCGTTGAGCTACACCATCACGGCAGTTCCAGATGCTTGCGAGGCCAGCGCCGCAGCAAAAATCTTCTGTGTCGCCACAGCTTCAGAAGGTGTGGCACACCCAAACCGATCTCCGAGCAAGCCGGCACGCTCCATCAGGAAGGCCGCCCACATTTGCTGAATGATGTCAGGAAACCCGGGCTCAAAGATGCCACCCGTTACCGTCTTGAAAGGCATCCCAAAACCGAGATCGGTCTTCTTCCAAAACTGCTCTTTGCCGTTCTCGAACAACCAGAGTGTTTTAGGCTCCTTCGTGCTGTATCGCACGCCGCCCTCCGTGCCTAGCACCTCCACGAACCACGAGTTCGTCTCCCCCGGCGCCATGCGTTTCATTTCGAGGCGCAGTGGCACCTCATGGCCGTCAATGCACGTCCAGCAGTGGAGCAAAGCATTATCCCAAGTGTCGCACGCCACCATGCCGCCGGTGCCATCCGGTCGCTGTGGGTAGCCTTTTTGGAGCTGGGCAAAAAGTCGCAACGGCTTCCAGCCAAGGCGAAGCGGGATGTGACAGGCGTGCATGCCCAGATCACCCAACACACCGATCTCCCCACACGTCGCTGACTTGCGCTTCCAATTGGCCGACTTCGTCGAATCGAGATCGCTGCTGTGGTGGAAGCCGCTTACCACCTCCAGCACTCGTCCCAGCTTACCAGACTGGGCCACTTGAAGCATTCGCTGAGCACCTGGCAGGAAAGGAAACTCTGAACTGCAGCGCACAAAGCACTTCGATGTCTCCGCTGCTTCGTAGATCCGCTGCGCCGAGGCCAGATCGATGCCAAAAGGCTTCTCGGCAAAAAGATCCTTCCCGGCCGCCAGCACATCCAGATAAATCTTCTCGTGCAAATTGTGTGGAACCGCCACATACACCACATCCACCGCCGGATTCGCCAAGAGATCATGATAGTCACCCGTCATTTGAGTGCATGAAGGCAGCCGGCGAAACCAATTTCGCACATCTTCAACAAGGTCAGCCACCGCCACCAGCTCTGGCATCACTTCCACCTCCGCCAAAGCGCACCAACGTGCAAAAGCGCTCGCCATTTCCCGGCCCATGAGGCCACCACCAATGATTCCGATCCCGACTTTCTTCATGCTAATCTGGTTGAATAAATGTTAACGACACATGTAGGCCGAAGCGCCACGAGACATCAGCCCTCTTCCAGCATCAACCGCAAATCCGGCCACATTTCGTTTGCCACAGAACCGGAGACTACTACTTTGGCCACCCCTGTAACCCCAGCCCCCCGTATCTTATGAGAGCTGACCTCGTCGAAGAAGCCGCCAAGCACATCAAAGAATATCCGATCCTGATCAATCTCGTCTCCAAGCGGGTGCGTCAGATCGCCTCCGGTCGTTCTCCCCTCGTCGATCGCCGCCCCGGCCTGCGTGATGCAGACCTAGCCCTCCTCGAAATCATTCAAGGTAAAATCACCCCGCTTAACATCGACGACAACTGATCCCTTCCGGCATGCCGGCTAGATCATCGTTTCTCAAATGGGTCCCGTGCGCCGCATAGGACCCATTTTTTATCCCTCGCATGTCCGAGATCGCCTCCAACCGCAAAGCCCCGCGAGACTATCACATCCTCGAGACCTACGAGGCAGGCCTCGAACTGCGTGGCACCGAGGTCAAATCCATCCGCCAAGGCCACATGAACCTCTCCGATGCGTTTGCCCGCGTCGAGCGTGGCCAGGTCTGGCTCTACGGCTGCGACATCAAGCCCTACGACAAGGCCAGCCACGAGACCCACGAGCCACGTCGTTCCCGGCGACTCCTACTGCACAAGCGCGAGATCATGAAGCTCGACGCCGCCGCGCACCAGAAGGGTCTTGCCCTGCCCGTGCTCAAAGCCTATTGGAAAGGTTCCCGGATCAAAATCCAAGTCGCCATCGGCAAAGGAAAAAACAAGGCCGATCAGCGCCATGATCTCAAAGAGAAGGCCGAAAACCGCGAGGCCGCCCGCGTCGTCGCCGCCTTCAACGACCGCTCCAAGCGCTAAGCCGTTCGCTTCCTCATTTGCCATTTGGAAATTCGTCATTCCGCCGCAGGTAGCCTCCAATCGTCTTTCCAAACATTCCCTTGCCCGCACCTCAAATCACGACAGAAAGCCTAAAGCATCATGGAAAAGCTTATCGTCCACGGCGGCACGCCGCTCAAAGGCCGCGTTAACATCAGCGGCTCAAAAAACAGCTCTTTGCCCATCCTCGCCGCCACCCTTCTCACAAAAGACACCTGTACCATTCGCCGCGTCCCTGACCTCTCGGACACCAATTACATGCTGCAAATCCTCGGCGAACTCGGAGCCGAGGTCGAGCGAGCTTCCGGCGTCGTCATCGTAAAGGCCGAAAAGATCAAATCCATCGCCCCTTACGATCTCGTGCGAAAAATGCGGGCCTCTATTTGTGTCCTCGGTCCCCTCACCGGCCGCTTGAAGAAATGCACCGTTTCCCTCCCCGGCGGCTGCGTCATCGGCGATCGCCCCGTGGACCTCCATCTCAAAGGCCTCGAAGCCCTCGGAGCTCAAATTCAAGTTGATGGCGGCGACATCCATGTGAACGCCAAAAAAGGTTTCAAAGGCGGCCCGATGAACTTGATGGGCAAACACGGCTCCACCGTCCTCGGCACCGACAACGTCATGATGGCCGCCGTGCTCGCCAAAGGCACCACTATCATCGAAGGCGCTGCCGCGGAACCCGAGGTTGAAGACTTGGCCAACTTTCTTACCAAAATGGGTGCTAGAATCGAAGGTGCAGGCACCCATCGCATCGTCATCGAAGGCGTAAAGGAACTTCACGGCGCCGAGCACATCGTCATTCCCGACCGCATTGAGGCAGGCACTTTTCTCGTAGCCGGAGCCATGCTAGGCAGTGGTGTCACGCTTAAGCGTGTTGTGCCCGAGCACATGAAGACCATCACCGACGCCATGGTGAAATGCGGCTTCCCTCTCGAAATCACCAAGGAAAGCATCACTGTCCGTCCAAACCCGAATGCCAAGGGCTTCGACCTCACCACGCTATGCTACCCCGGTTTCCCGACCGACATGCAGGCGCAGTTCTGTGCCCTTGCCTGCGTTATCCCGGACACCAGCACTATCACGGAGACCATCTTTCCGCAGCGCTTCATGCACTGCGCTGAGATGAAGCGCATGGGGGCCAACATCGATCTTCAAGGTGCCACAGCCCGCATTCGCGGCGGCACCTCCATGAAGGGTGCTCCCGTGATGGCCTCCGATCTTCGGGCGTCTGCCGCGCTCGTTCTGGCTGGGCTCGTCGCTGAAGGCAAAACCGAGATCAATCGTCTTTATCACATCGACCGCGGGTACGAGCATCTTGACGACAAGCTCGCCGGACTTGGTGCCAACATCGAACGCGTGCGCGGCTGACTAAGCAGGCTTTCTGGGGCGGACAGCCTTCGGCATGGACTTTCCCGCTACGTGTCGTCAAATTTCCCCGGACAGGCAAGAACACCTATCGCAAGCCGTAATTGCGATTGATTACAATACAAACCTCACCCCTCGCGCATCATGTTCCGCATTCCTGGAGTCCCCGGCAAAGATCTATGTGACAATCACCTCGGCAGCACACGCCGCGATATTTTGCGCGTTGGAGGTGCAGGCATCATGGGCCTCACCCTCAACAATGTGCTGCGCGGCCAAGCCATGGCAGCCAATTCGCCCAACGCAGGCCGCGCCGGCTGGGGCAAGGCCAAGCATGTGCTCATGATCTACCTGCAGGGTGGCCCGAGCCATCTTGATCTTTGGGACCCGAAGGAAAATGTGCCGGATAAAGTGCGCTCCGCCTTCAAAACGATTCCGACCAAAGTCCCCGGTAAACACTTCACCGAGATTCTGCCCATGCTCGCCAAGGTGAACGACAAGTTCACCATGATTAACTCCATGAGTTACACACCGAACGGGCTGTTCAACCATACCGCCGCGATCTACCAGATCATGACTGGCTACACGACGGACAAGGTCAGCCCCTCCGGGCAGCTCGAGCCTCCAAATGCCAAGGACTTTCCGAACTTCGGCTCCAACATCATCCGTCTCAAGCCGCCGCAGGAGCCCATGCTGCCCTTTGTGCAGCTTCCGCGTCCGCTGCAGGAATCCAACGTCGTCGGCAAAGGTGGCGGCGCAGGATTCCTCGGCAAGGCTTTCGATCCCTATACTCTCTTCCCCGATGGCGACGACCTCGACATGGGCAAGATGGACCGCATCAAGATCGACGACCTGCAACTGCGCCCCGATCTCTTCAGCGTGCGCCTCGAACGACGCGCGAAGCTCCGCGATGCCATCAATGACCAGATGCCCACGATCGAGGCCGCCACCAAGGACATGAGCCTAGACAGCTATTACAATCAGGCTCTGAACCTCATCTCTAGCGGCCGCGCTAGGGATGCCTTTGCACTTGACCGCGAACCCACAAAGCTGCGTGATCGCTACGGCCGCAACACCTTCGGACAAAGCTGCCTGCTCGCCCGTCGCCTGCTTGAAGCGGGCACCCGTGTTGTCGAAGTCATCTGGCCGAAAGTCGCCAACTCCGACAATCACAGCTGGGACCACCACGTCGGCCTCACCGAGCGCATGAAGGGCAAGTCCGGCCCCATGCTCGACCAAGGCCTCAGCGCCCTCTTTGAAGACCTCGACGCCTCCGGCCTACTCGACGAGACGCTTGTCGTCGCCCTCGGCGAATTCGGCCGCAGCCCCGAAAAAGGCGTTTCCACCTCCGGCAATGGCAATAGTGCCGATGGCCGCGATCACTGGCCTTACTGCTACACCGCAGTCATCGGCGGCGCTGGCATCAAGCGCGGCTACATCCACGGCAAATCGGACAAAACAGGCTCCGCGCCGACCGAAGATGCGGTCCATCCGATGGAACTCCTCGCCACCATTTATCACAGCGTCGGCATCGACCCTGAGACCATTGTTTACAATCATCTCAATCAGCCACGTGAGCTCGTAAAAGCGAAGCCGGTCACGAAGCTGTTTGCGTAGCAGCAGGGCAGAACCTTCCAATCGGGTCGCAGAGTCAAGAAGCCGAATTCTTGACTCTGCGTTTTTTGCATTCGGAGCCAACTTGAGCTGCACTCCAAAAAACCTTGGCGCTCGGACGTGCTTTCGACTTCATGCCGCATGTCTTCCATGCAGCTCACGTTTCTCGGCACCGGCACCTCCGTCGGCATCCCCGTGATTGGCTGTGATTGCGCAGTTTGTCGAAGCAGTGACCCGAGGGACAAACGACTGCGCAGCTCTGTCTACATCCAAACACCCGAATTTGCCTGGGTAGTGGATACAGGGCCGGATTTTCGAGCGCAATGCCTGCGTGAAAACATCCGCCATCTCGACGCGGCGATCTTCACGCATCCGCACATGGATCATCTCACCGGCTTCGACGATCTGCGGCGATTCACCGTCGATGTAGACCAGTTCATGCCTATCTATGGCACCCCAGAATGCCTCGCTGTGCTGGAACGGATGTTCGAGTATGCCTTCAATCGTGAAAACCACTACCGTGGCTACTTGAAGCCCTTTCCTAAGCCCATCCACGGTCCTTTTCACCTCGGTGAAACCACCGTCATACCTCTGCCGGTTCAGCACGGCAAAGTCGTCACCATCGGCTATCTCTTCACCCGCGGCAGCAAGAAACTCTGTGCGTACATTCCTGATGCTAAAACCATCAGTCAAGCAGCCATGGAGGCGATGCATGGTGTGGATACACTCATTCTCGACGCCCTCCGCCATACACCGCATCCCACCCACATGAACTTCCAAGAATCCCTCGCCATCGTTCGCAAGCTGCAACCTCGCCAGACCTGGTTCACCCACCTTCAATGCGAAATCATGCATGCCGTCGAAGACTCGAAACTGCCTCCCGGAGTTCATCTGGCTTTTGATGGTTTGAGACTCAATTGGGAGACATAGCGCACGTTCATTTCGTCAGGCCAAACAATTCTTTTTTCTGTGCTCAGTCACTGAACAGGCCAAACGAGCTGATTGCCAATCCAGTCGACGACGAGCGCATCTTCTAGCCATGGATGAAGACCCTAATTGAGGGCCTGCTGATGAATTTGATGCTTGGTGCAGAGTTCGCCCAGCAAATCAGCGAGTTGATAAATCTACCACGAAGGATTCTCCGCTTCTCAAAACACAAACCCGCCGGACCCAGCAGGCCCGGCGGGTTTCTGAATGAGCACATTAAGCGCCGAACTTGATCAGCGGGAACGGATTCGCCTGAGGCTCCATCGAGTATTCGCGATCCTTAAACTGGCCCGCCTTCGGGAACGGGTAATTGCCATCCTTGTCCGCGACGAGTGGCGGAACGCTTTCGAGCGTGAGTTGATCTACTCCAGGAGAGAATTCGAAGGGGCTGTTGATGTAATCCTCATATGTGATCTTCTGACCAGTGTGGGCGGCCCAGCGGCCCATGGCGGTGGTGACACTCGATTTGATGCCGCGCTCGACTTCGTTGTACTCGGTGTCGTCGCTGATGGCCTTCACGAGATCTTCCCACTCAAGGTCGTAGGGGTTCGGCTCAGGCTGCTTGCCACGCCAGAGTAGGTTAGCGCGGTTGGTGAAGTCCTGGCCTTTGAAGCTCATCGCCTTTGATGGGAAGTGGCCTGCGGTGGAAACGATAGCGCAGCCCTTCGTGCCATGCACCTGCGTGGCGAATTGCGTGTGCACATTGAGAGCTGTGCGGCCTTCGAGGTACAGCTTCGCTCCGTCCTTGAAGGTGTACTCGCAGGAGTAGTGGTCGAAGTTCTGGTCTACATTGTCTCCACGGTCGCTGCGGCCGCCACTGGCCTGCACTTCGACCGGCCAGTCGTTCTTCATCCAGCAGGCTTCGTCGATATTGTGGATGTTGAAGTCGCTGAAGCCGCCGCCGGATGCCCAGAGGAAGCTGTGGAAGTTTTTGATCTGCCAGAGCAGTTCGTTCGGGTGCGCCTTCGGGTCACGACGCGGCGTGAACACGCTGCCGATGATGCCCTGCATGCGGTAAGCACGCATGAGGAGCAGATCACCAATCTCACCGTCTTGGATGCGGTTGAAGAGTTCGCCACGCACGCGGCAGTGACGGCACATCAGGCCGACACCGACCTTCAAGTTCTTCTTTTTCGCTTCTTCATTCAACGCGAGCAGGCGGCGAGCAGTGGGGCCATCCGTGCAGATGGGTTTTTCCATGAAAACGTTCACGCCTTTCTCGATGGCATACTTGTAGTGCACCCAGCGAAAGGCCACCGGCGTAGTGAAGATGGCCACATCACCTTTGCGCAGCGTATCGATGGCGTTCTTGTAGGCATCGAAGCCGATGAACTTGCTATCCTCGGACACAGACATGCGGTCCGGATGCTTCTTGGTGAGGTTTTCAAAGCTCGCATCAAGGCGGTCCTTCATCACATCGGCCATCGCCACGAGGCGCGGCATGCGCTGCTTCACCGTCATCGCGTTACTGGCCGCGCCTGTGCCGCGCCCACCACAGCCGATCAGCGCCGCGCGGATTTCATCGCTGCCGGCAGCGTGCACATACGGGATGCTGACGCCAGAGAGCACCGAAAGGCCGGCAGTAGCCTTGGTGGCGTTTTTCAAAAAGTCACGACGGGAGGTATTTTCGACAATAGGTGAGTTCATGGGCGGGGATTAACGGCATGGAAGAGATGAAGTTTACGCGGGATGCGATGGCGAGGTCAAGGATTCGTCAACGGGACATGCGCTGGTCAAAAGCCCACAACATGGGTCGAAACAAAAAACGCGGGCCGTTTCCGGCCCGCGTTTGGGTGAGGCTCGCTATGAATCAAATCACGCGTAGCTGGCCTGCGCGCCTTTGATGTCGCGCTTCTTGATCCAGGGCATGAGGCTGCGGAGGCGGGCGCCGGTCTTTTCGATCGAGTGCTTCTCGCCAGCTTTGAGCAGCTTGTTGAAGGTCTTGTAGCCGGTTTCGGTCTCCTTGATCCATTCCTTGGCGAACTTGCCGGTCTGGATGTCCTTCAGCGCGGCTTTCATGCGCTTCTTGACAGACTTGTCGATGATCTTCGGACCGACTTTGACGTCGCCCCACTTGGCGGTCTCCGAAATGGAGAAGCGCATGCCAGCGATGCCGGACTCGTTCATGAGATCGACGATGAGCTTCAATTCGTGCAAGCACTCGAAGTAGGCCATCTCAGGGCTGTAGCCAGCCTCGGTGAGCACTTCAAAGCCGGCCTGGACAAGAGCGCTGGCACCACCGCAAAGGACGGTCTGCTCGCCGAAGAGGTCGGTTTCGGTTTCTTCCTTGAAGGTGGTCTCGATGACACCGCCGCGGGTGCCGCCGATGCCATGCGCCCAGGCGAGAGCGATCTTCTTGGCTTGCTTGTCGGCATTCTGGTGAATGGCGATCAAAGAGGGGACGCCCTTGCCTTCGGTGTACTGGCGACGGACGATGTGCCCAGGACCTTTCGGTGCCACCATGATGACATTCACGTTCTTCGGCGGGACGACAGTCTTGTAGAGAATAGCGAAGCCGTGAGAAAAGAGGAGCGTCTTGCCCTTCGCAAGATGCGGGGCGATGTCCTTCTTGTAAACGCCGCCGATTTTGGTGTCGGGCACGGCAACAAAGATGACGTCCGCCACTTTCACCGCGTCAGCGGTATCCATGACCTTGAGGCCCTTTTCTTCAGCCACGGCACGGCTTTTGGAGCCAGGATAAAGGCCGATGACGACTTTGACGCCGCTCTCCTTGAGGTTCAGGGCGTGGGCGTGGCCTTGGGAGCCGAAGCCGATGACAGCGCAAGTCTTGCCTTTGAGGGGAGCGAGGCTCGCGTCTTTTTCAGTGTAGATTTTGGCGGGCATTAATGTGTGGTCTAGTTTAAGAGGGCGGCGATAGTGGTTCATGGCCCCCAAGGGGTCAAACGGCTTTTTCCCGGCACGGAAGCCGGAGAAATCCAGCCCACGATGTTCGTTCTATGTGGCATCTATGGTCAACCGCCTTCTTTTCCTCTCACTCTCTCTCACGTCCGCCACCTTGCCTGCCGCTGACTGGCCCGAATTTCGAGGCCCTGATGCCCAAGGCCACTCGGATGCCACGAACCTGCCCCTGACATGGAGTCCCACCTCGCACATCGCGTGGAAAACAGCCGTTGCAGGCGTGGGCTGGTCCTCACCGGTGGTCGTTGGCGACCGCATCTTTTTGACAAGCGCCGTTTCTCTCAGCGGCAAAGAGGAAGCCACCGCCGACCGCTCGCTGCGAGCCCTCGCACTCGATGCGACCACCGGCAAGACCGTGTGGGACGTGGAGCTTTTTCAGGCCAAGACCCCGCGAGCCCATCGCAAGAACAGTCACGCCAGCCCCACGCCAGTTTATGAAGATGGTAAGCTCTACATCCACTTCGGACACCTAGGCACCGCATGCCTGAATGCCGCAAATGGCCAGGCCGCATGGGCCACGCAAGCCTTCGCCTACTCGCCCGTGCATGGGAATGGCGGCAGCCCGGTGCTCTTTGAGGACCTGCTCATCTTCTCCGCCGATGCCGAGACGGAGCCCAAGGTCATCGCGCTCGACAAAGCCACCGGCCAGCAGCGCTGGGCCTTCGCCCGCCAGTCCGATGCGAAGAAGAAATTCTCCTTCTGCACGCCATTGATCATCGACGTGAGCGGCCAGAAGCAGCTCATCACACCCGGCAGCGGCGTGGTCAACGCCCTCAATCCAAAGACCGGCGAGGAAATCTGGCGCTGCTACTATGACCAAGGTTACAGCGTGGTGCCGCGCCCGGTTTATGCCCACGGCATGATCTTCCTATCCAGCGGCTATGACAAGCCCGTGCTCTATGCCCTCAAGGTGGACGGCAAAGGCGATGTCACCACCACGCACATCGCATGGAAGATCGAGAAGGCCGCGCCACACAATCCGAGCATGGCCGTCATCGGTGATGAACTCTACTTCGTGGCAGACAACGGCATCCTGAGCTGCGTCGATGCGAAAAGCGGGCAGGTGCATTACTCCGAACGCTGCACTGGCCCCATCTCCGCCTCGCTGCTGGCCGCCGATGGCAAACTGTATCTGCAGGATGAAAAGGGCCTCGGCGTCGTCGTGAAGCCCGGCAAGCAATTCCAAATCCTGGCGCAAAATGATCTCGCCGAGCGCAGCTTGGCCTCGTATGCGGTCATTGGGTCCGATCTCCTCATCCGCACGGAGGGGAATCTGTATCGGATCAAGAAGTGACCGCCTCATGCCCATCGACTCCAGCATCGTCGAATTTTTCATCCGCCTCGGCGCGGCCTTGCTGGAGCTGTGCGGGCTCGTTCACAGTGCGCAGGAGTACATGACACAGGGATCACGCCTCGGTGAGTCGAGGATGGACCGGGAGGGCCGGCGATGGTTGCGACACCTCACGATCGTCGTTTCCTGTATCATCCTCGTGCTGCTGATCGTGTGGGCGGTAATCAAGTGGTGGGCTTGATCAAGCCTCGATGAAGCGCTGCAAGGCCTTGCGGGCCTTCAACGCCTCACACCACGGCCTCGGAATCGCTTCCAGGCCGTGCGCAGCGCCGAGCAGCATGCCGAGGACGAGCGCACGAGCGCAGTTGTCGCCGCCGGCCATGGCGTTTTCGATGCTGGCGAGCTCGAAGTCATGCCCGTGATGCTTCACCAGCCACAAAACAGCCGGAAGAGCCTGCGGAATGGGACAGGCACGTCCGAGCTTGCCGATGGCATCGGGGCCTTGAGCGGCCGCCGCGGCATCGAGAGCCCATTTCGGAGCCGTTTGAGCGATCACCTCCGGAAGCTCCGCGCCATGCAAAAGCCGGTGCGTGGCCCGGGCGAGGAATTCGGCACACTCGATGGTCTCCGGCGAGCGATGTGTGAGGATCGTTTGCTCGATCGCAGCCGCCACGGCCTCTGATTCGGGCTTCTCGGCAAAAAACGCCATCAGCGGAGCGATGCGGGCCGGCCCCGCGAGCTCGTCCGAGACCGCACCGCTCGTCGCAGGCGCGGCACCGGCTTGCAGATTCGCCAGCGTGCCCTTCGTGGCCTTGTCCACGTAGTCATCGTAGGTCGGCCACATCGCCTGCCAGTCCGCGAGGAACGCCGCGGCATCCCACCGACGCTCGCGCTGAAGAAACGCTAGCAGGCGCAGCGCTTGATCTCCGGCATGGCCCTGCTCGCCGGCTTGTTTGCGAGGATGATACGAGTCCGCGCCGGGAGCGTGGTAGCCGGTCACCCGCCCGTGACGCCGCACGATGACCTCGGGATCATAAATCCAATGCACACCGAGCGAGAGAGCTTCGGCGATGAAACTGCCATGCAGCATACCTGCGACGCGAGAGGAGAAATCCGGGGCCATGCAGCGGACGTAGCCCTGCACGTCACGACTCGCAAGCCATGCGCAGCACTTCGCATTTCCGCCCTTGCCGCGGCGGCTAAAAAGGGCACTTCATCCATCATGCCCATGCAAACCGATTACGATGCCATCATCATTGGCGGCGGCCCCGCTGGAGCCACGGCGGCCATGACGCTGCGCCAGGCCGGCCGGAAGGTGCTCGTGCTCGAAAAGGAGAAGTTTCCGCGCTTTCACATTGGCGAGTCCCTCCTGCCCTACAACCGCCCCATCTTCGATGAGCTCGGTGTGTGGCATCAGATCCAAGCCGCAGGTTTCATGAAAAAAAGCGGGGCTCAATTCTGGATGGGGGATGGCTCGATGCACACGCGGTTGAACTTTTCCCGAGGCTCCTTCACCGAGTTTCCTGAAGCCATCCAGGTCGAACGAGCCAGATTTGACAACATTCTGCTTCGCCATGCCGAGCATCTTGGTGCCGAGGTGCGTGAGGAAACCCTCGTCACGAGCCATCACGTCACCCAAGACCGCGTCACCATCCGTGTGAAGGCCAAAGATGGCTGCGAGCAGGAGGTCAGCGCGGCCTTCCTCGTCGATGCCAGCGGCTTAAACAACTTCACCGCGAATCGCGAGAAGCTGCGCGAATACTACCCCGGCCATAAAAAGATCGCCATCTTCGGCCATTACAGCGGCGTGGTCATGACCGAGGGCGAGGAAAAGGGCGACATCCTCATCGTGCGGCGGAAGAACTCGTGGTTCTGGATGATACCGCTGGAGAATGACAAGGTCAGCGTCGGCCTCGTACTCGATTTGAATGACTTCAAAGAGCTCCAGCAGGATCCGCAGGCCGTGTTTGATGATGCTGTGACCACCACCGCCGCCGTGCGTGACCGCATGATGAACGCCAAAGCGATCACGCAGGGTCACGTGCTGAGCGATTTCTCTTACACGAACCGGAAGCTCGTCTCTAACCGCGTCGTTCGCGTGGGAGATGCGGCGGGTTTCATCGATCCCATCTTCTCTAGCGGTGTGATGCTGGCGATGCACAGCGCTCAAAAGGGTGCCCGCGTGGTGGACGAAGCACTCAAGGCCGGCCGCACGATGACCTTTGCCATGAAGCGCTACGAATGGAGCACGCGAAAACACGTAGGGCGCTTCTGGCAGTTCATCGAAAAGTTTTACACAAATCACTTCGCTCAGCTCTTCTTCCAGCCGAACAACATGTTCCGTATGGTCTGCGCCATCAATTGCGTACTCGCCGGTCGGCCTGAGATGAGCTTCGCCACTTGGTGGCGGCTAAAGTTTTTCTTCGGCCTTGTATGGGTCCAAAAACACCTTGCACTCGTCAGGCCCATCGAGATACGTTGAAGCAGAGGCTACAGGTAGCTCTCGATGCCGAGCTTACCGTTGGTCGCGCAGATGAACATTGTGCCAGGTTTCGTCGTGCTCGGTTTCGTCATCACCTTGCCGCCGCCGCTTTCCACCATCAACTGGCCTGCAGCAATATCCCAAAGGCTGATCTGCTCCTCAATGTAAGCGTCGAGGCGACCGCAGGCGATGTAGGCCATTGCTAGCGCGGCACTGCCCAGCATGCGCGTTTTACGCACTTCGTAGGCGATGCGTTTGTAGCGCTCAAAACCCAGATCGAGCGCCTCCTTGCTCTTCGAAAAGCCGACCGTCACCACGGCCTCGCGCATCTCCGCGCGGTCGCTGCACTTCACCGGCTTGCCATTGAGCAGCGTCGTACTGCCGGCCATCACGCTGAAAGTCTCTTTCTGCATTGGGTCAAAGATTACGCCAATGAGTAGCTTCTTCGAGTCCCGCTCGCGGGCGGCGATGGACACGCAGAAGTGAGGGATGCCGAAGAAGAAATTCACCGTGCCATCGATCGGGTCCACGATCCACTCGATGGGACCATCGCCTCCTGTGTCGCCACCTTCCTCACCGAGGATCGCATGCTCAGGGAACTTCGCTAGGATCATCTCCGTGATCAACTTCTGGCTGCGCACATCCAGCTCCAGCTTGATATCATGCCGTTGCATCTCATTCACCGTGAGTTCGGAGCCAAAGTTCGTCTGGATAAGTTCACCCGCGGCATGCGCGGCTTCAGTGGCGGTGGCAAGGAGGGCTTGGAGGTCGTTCACGATTTCTTCAGGTGCAAAATCTCGGCGAGCAAAGCACGCGCGAGCTGGGTTTTGGGCTGCCGGAGCAGACTTTTCGTTCGGCCACCGGGAAGGCAAAGGGTGACGGCGTTTTCCACACTGTCAAACCCGATGCCCTGCTGCGTGATGTCGTTTGCGATGATCACATCACAGCCCTTGCGCTCCAGTTTCTCGCGGGCGTGCTCGACGAGATTTTCCGACTCCGCCGCAAAACCCGCTAAAACACCGCGAAACCCAAATACCGACCTTGCTGAGCCCAAAATGTCCTCCGTGCGCTCCAGTTCCAAAACCAGTCTCTTGCCGGTCTTCTTGATCTTCTGCTCCGAAACACTCATCGGCCGGTAATCTGCCACCGCAGCCGCGAAAATGGCCGCATCACATGCCGCTAGGCTCTTTTGAACCACCTCAAACATCTGCCTTGCCGATTCCACCGCGATGAATTCCACGCCCGCGGGCTTCGCCAAGCTCACCGGCCCCGAAACCAGCACCACCTCATGCCCCACCTCCACCGCCGCCTCCGCAAGCGCGTATCCCATCCGCCCCGAAGACCGGTTTGATAGATACCGAACTGGATCGAGAGCCTCTCGTGTCGGTCCTGCAGTGATCAAAATGCGCATAGCGGGACCTAGCCGCACCTATCCGGGCATGCAAGCCTGCCCCGTTTTGTCACAAGAGTCTGAGACGAATGCCTGTTTGCTTCTCCGCGCAAAGGGTCAACAAGCCAAACACCCGTCACAGCCCAAGCTACTTCAAACTCAAAATGAACGCTTTCACGTCCGCGAACTCCTGAGGTTTCAGGATCAGGTTCATCGGTGGCATGGGGCTGATCGGGGTGGCTGTGTAGCCTTCGGCAAGTTTAGCGTTGGGATTCACGAGGCTTTCGAGGATGTAGGCTTCGTCTTTGCGGCTGGCGATGCCATCCAGCGCGGGGCCGACAGCGCTGCCCTGACCTTTGAGTATATGGCAGTTTTTGCAGGCGGCCACGGGGTGCTCCCAGAAGATTTTTTCACCGCGTTGGATATCGCCGACGAGCTTGGAGGCGTCGTCTTCGTTTTCGAGGACGAGCTCGCAAAGCTTTACGTCGTCGAAGTAGATATCGCCTTTGCCAACGTGGAGAAGGTTGATGCTGGCCTTCTTGCGGTCCTTGCTGTTGAAGATGACCTCGACTTCGGTCCAGTCTTGGTTGCGGCTGATTTTGGGCGAAGTCTCGGCGCGACCGATGTGGTCGTTGAGGCTGGCTTTACCGCGGAAGGCGTGCGTTTTGATCCACGCGCTGAGTCGGTATTCGGTGTTCGGTTTGAGCGGCACATCGGCGAAGTGGCTGGTATCGGCGTCGTCGCGAGTGATGCTGCGCATGGCGCGTTTGCCGCTGTGGACCATCTTCGGATCGGTGACGAAGCCCCACTGCGCGCCGTCGTTGCCTTTCTTCTTCGATTCGCCGCCGTAGTCGCGACGCGTCCAAGTGGTGCCGATCGGTTCTTCAAAGCCGGGGTTGGGGAGCAGGTTGGGGCCTTCTTTGTAGTTCAGGGCCTTGTGCTTCTTGCCGAGCATCTTCGCGGCCTCAGCGAGCCATTCGTCGCTTTTGACGACGGGATCAGCGGCGAGCTTTTTGACGAGCGTCTGGATCTCCGGCGTGGTGGGGAAGTCGGAGAGCTTCACGAACGCGGCGAGGCGCGTGTTCAAATCGGGGTCGGAGATGACGCCGGAGCCGAAGAAGAGGTCCTGAGCGGCTTTGTCGGCTCCAAGGGCACGGATGGCGTTGCGGCGGAGTTTGGCGTCTTTGGAGATGAGGGCGGCTTGGTGGGTTTTGGCGTCGAGCGTGCCACGCGCTTGTTTGACCCAGAGGGCATGAATGTCCGACAACTCAGATAAGTCTGATGTGTCTGAAGCGAGACGCCACTGCTTCAACAGACGGTTGTAGAGCGTGTTCGTATCCTTCGCGGCACCTTTGGCCACAATCCGGTAAATGCGCCCGCGGCTGTGATCCCGCAGATCATTCTCATGCGCGCCGCCGACACCCGTCGTGGCCACGAAGCCGCCGCGTTCTTTGCTGGGCGTGGGGTTGTGCTGAATGATGAAGTTTTGGAAATCCGCCACCCAAACCGCCCCATCCGGGCCGACCTCGGCATGCACAGGGCTGTTCCATTCGTCGCTGCTGGCGTAGATGTTGAAAGCATCGAGCGCCTTGTAGCCTGCGCCGTCGGGCTGCACATCCATGAGGGCGACGATTTTCATCGTGGGCTCGCAGACCATGGCCATGCCTTGGAAGCGCTTTGGCAACGCGTTGCTGTAGATGAAGTTGGAGCCCGCGGCGGCTGTGTAGCCGCCGAAGACATCCACTTGGCGAAAGTTCGGCGTGATGGTGTGAGCGGTATCGACGGCGTTAATCTTCTTCGCGGTCATGCCGCGGCTGCCTTCGGCGTAGGCGGTGGCGGGTATGCCGCCGAAGAAGATGGGCGCGCCATTGGCGGTGCCGCCGAATTGATCGCCCGCGTCGTTGGTGCTGTGGCCCCACGAATTATTCGTGAACTGATGCAGAAACTCAAGCGCGCTGCCGTCCGGCTTGAAACGATAGGTTCCCATGGCGAACTGATGCTGCTTGCCGCCGACGTAGCCCTCGATGCCGCTGTAGCCGACGCAACCATAGATCCAGTTGTCAAAGCCGTAGTGCAGGTTACTGGCCTGCGCGTGCGTGTCGCGGATGCCCCAGCAGTCCATGATGACCTCGCGTTTGTCGGCTTTGTCGTCGCCGTTCGTGTCCTCGAGGTAGATGAACTTCGGCGGCGCGGCGACGATGATTCCTTTTCGAGCGAAAACGATGCCGGTGGGCAGATTCAACTTGTCGGCAAAGACGGTGAATTTGTCCGCTTTGCCATCGCCATCGGTGTCCTCGCAGATTTTCACGCTGTCTTGGCCCTCACCGCTCTCCTGAACCCCGTGCGGATAGTCGCGGGTCTCGACGACCCAGCAGCGACCGCGTTCATCCCAGGCGAACGCAATGGGCTTCGCGATGTCCGGCTCCGACGCGAAGAGCTTCAACTCGCAATCCGCCGGCACCTGCGTGCGCTCCATGCTGCCCTTGGGTGAAAACGGCTTTTGGAAGGTCAGCGGCTCCGAACGCTTCTCGTAGTTTGCGACCTGCGGATGCTTTTCGCGCTGCTCGGGCTCTCTTTGGGCCAAAAAGGCCTCGTAGGCCGCTTTGCGCTCGGCGGATAGCTTCGAAAGGATCGCTTCGCGGCTCAGATCATCACCCGCTTTGACCACGAGGTCGTAACCGGCGTCCACTTTGTCTTTCGCGTAATCAAAGTAGATCGCATCACGGCCGAGATCGCGCATCGCATGATGCAGCGCGGCGGTTTCGGCGCCGGACGTGTCGAGGTAGAGCACGCGAATGGGATTGGCGGCGGCGCTGATGGCCAAAAGCAGGAACAGGATCGGTTTCATGATTGCGATCATGTTACGGGATCAGCAGGAAAGCTGTGCGGACAACTTTTGGGCGAAATCGGTCACTTTGCATTTGGTGAATCGTGGCCATCATGACCTTATTGATGGATGAACGCATGGCCTGCCGATTAAAATGGACCTTGCCGCTGCTCAGCGGCGGCCTGTTACTATTTGCGTTTCCGGGATGGAACTCGCAGCTCGCTGTATGGTTCTGGCTGTTTCCGCTCCTCTCACTGCTGTGGCCACTGAAGAGTTCCAAGTCGAAGGTTTCAGGTTTCAAGTTGGGCTATGTCGCTGGACTCGCATTCTTTCTGCCGAATCTGTGGTGGATCCGGCATTCCTCACGTGTGATGCTCGGCGGCGCGAGGGATGATTCATGGTCAGGCTGGGCACCAGAGTTGTTGGGATTGGGAGCGGTGATTGGGCTAGCGGGTTATTGCGCGCTGTATTTTGGCCTGTGGGCATGGTTTGTGGCTCGGTTTGCGAGGCCAAACCACGCGACGCTCACGCGGGATGCGTGGTGGGCCAGCACGCAGCACTCGGTGGTGTGCTCGTTTCTTGCCGCGAGTGCCTGGGTAGCCTGTGAATGGCTACGCAGCACGACGGTGTTCACCGGCTTTGGCTGGAATGGCCTTGGCGTGGCCTTTCACCGGAATGTTGTGCTCATGCAAGGAGCGGACACGGTGGGCGTGATGGGCCTGTCCTTTCTGCCAGTCTTCGTGGCCTGCACCGCGTGGAATGTGCTCACACGTTTTCATGCGGCTTATCACGGGAATGGCACTTGCAAAACCCGCGTCGATTTCACCGTGGCGATGGTGTTGGTGCTCATGACGGGTGGTTACGGCATGCTCAAAGTAAGCGGCAAGCCGTCGTTAGGTAAAAAAGTGCGCATCGCCATGGTGCAGCCGAATGTGGCACAGGTGGATGCAATGACTGGCGCGGTGGCAGAGCAGAGCTACGAGCGCTTGCGCGAGTTCACCCGGATTTTTGCAAAGGATCGCGATCTGGTGATCTGGCCGGAAAGCGCCCTGCCGGTGAATCTGAATGACAAATATCATCAACTGCCGCCAAGCTGGCATGGCAGATACTTCGAGAGCTTTATGGAGCCTGGCAAAGCGAAGCTACTCACCGGCACGGAGATCCATCTGAATGATAATGAAGCTTATGTCTCTGCCATTTTGCTTGATCATCAGTTCTCGAATCGCCAAGAACATCACAAGGTGCATCTCGTGCCTTTTGGAGAGTATCTTCCACTGCGTGAGGTGTGGCCGTTTTCGATGCTGCGGCCGATTTTCCCAGCAGATTTCAGCTTTGGAACAAAGACTGAGCCCATGCGACTGAACGATGAGGTGAGCCTGATTCCGTTGATCTGCTTCGAAGACACCGTGGGGCGCGTGGCAAGGCGCTTCGTGCGGGAGGAGCCGCAAATCATCACCGCCATCAGCAATGACGGCTGGTTTATCGATAGTATCGAGACAGAGATGCACCTCGCGAACGCCAAATTCCGCGCCGTGGAGCTTCGTCGTCCGATGGTGCGCTGCTCGAACATCGGCGTGACTTGCCTCATCGACGATTGTGGCCGTGAAACCTCCCGCCTGCAGGATCCCGACACAAAAAACACCTTCATCGAAGGCGTACTGCCAGGAGAGGTGAGTGCTCACTTTTCCCATCTCACCTTTTACGCCAAGCACGGTGACCTCTTCGCCATTTCTCTGCTCAGCATCTGCCTACTCACCCTCCTAGTTCGCTGGAAAGGAACTCGTGCATGTCCGGCGTAAGCGTCATCTGCCCGAGTTGCTTTGAGGACTTTGAGGTGCCCGCACCGCATCCGGGTGAGGTGCCATGTGATGTGGACTACGATTGCGAGGTGTGCTGCAGGCCCATGCGCATCGCTTTTGATCTGGAAGACGGTGAAGTGGTGGGCAATGCTTACGGCCTTGGCGAAAGTGGTCCGTGGGGCTGAACATCGCCTGTGTTTTTACTGTCATTTTTGCGACAAAGTGATTTGGCTGTTTGCAAAGATAGAACTTGTCGTTAATCTCAATAAATCCCGCTACCAGGAGTCTGGTGGATGGGAACCACAACAACACGGTTAACACCCACGCAAAACACATGAAAATCGCTATCCTTACCCTCGTGGCGGCCTCCGCCCTTCTCAGCGCCTGCTCGCAGAAGGCTCCCCCTCCCCCTCCTCCTGCTGTCAGCGGCAAGTGATTCAGCCGCTGCGTGAAGCAGCGATCTGACACCCTTCATTCATCCAAATTATGATCCGTTCCACAACCGTTCTCATGGCTGTCGCTTCAATCTTTTTGGCGTCCTGCGCCTCGAAGAAAGAATGCTCATCCTGCGACTCTAAAGCAAAAGCTGCCTGCTGCTCGAAAGACAGCAAAGCTTGCTGCAAGTCCGGTCACAAGCATTAAGCACCTGTTGCTGATTGCCGCACCGCCATCACCCTCTTTGTAGGATGATGGCGGTTTTCTTTTGGCGTACACCATAGCGTGCTTAGCCTAGAGATAGAAAGGACTCGCGTGAGCAATCATGTTGGGCATGGGAGTCATGTTGAAACGAGAAATGAGAACCGAGAAGTATTTGCTGGCCCTCGAAAGCTCCTGCGACGAGACGGCAGCAGCCGTGTGTGACTTGGACGGCGTTCTCAAGGCCAGCCGCATCGCCTCGCAAATCGAGATCCATCGACTTTATGGCGGCGTGGTGCCTGAAGTGGCCTCACGAAACCACATTCTAAATGTTCGCCCACTTGTGGAACGAGTGCTCGCGGATGCCGGCATCACGCTGAACGACGTGGCGGCCTTCGCGGCCACCAGCGGCCCGGGGTTGGTAAGCTCGCTGCTGATTGGTACCTCGATGGCCAAAGGGCTTGCGGTGGCGGAGGGAAAGCCCTTCTTGGCCGTGAACCACATGGAAGGGCATCTCCTTTCTCCTTTCATGGGCTCAAATGGACCCGTGAGACCCTGCGTCGGACTCATCGTCAGCGGCGGACACACCCTGCTTGTGAATGTTCATCAACTGGGCCATTATGAGCTCTTGGGGCGAACTCGTGACGACGCTGCGGGTGAGGCGTTTGACAAGGTGGCGAAGATGATTGGACTGCCCTATCCTGGCGGGCCCGAAATCGACAAGCTCGCTGCAAAAGGAGATCCGGCCGCGCTGGCATTTCCGCGCAGCTTTCTCAATGGCCGCAGCCTTGAATTCAGCTTCAGTGGGCTGAAAACCGCGGTGCTTTATGAGCTGCCACGGCTCGATTTGAAGAATGAACAAACCTTGGCGGATGTTTGCGCAAGCGTGCAGGCGGCCATTGTGGAGGTCTTGGTCGAAAAACTGATGCTGGCGGCCAAAATCACCTCCTGCCGCACCGTTGCGGTAAGTGGCGGCGTGAGTTGCAACCGTGGCCTGCGTGTCACTTTGAAGACTCGCTGTGACCGAGCAGGCTTGGAACTGCTTCTGGCCGAACCATCTCTCTGCACCGACAATGCCGGCATGATCGCCTTCGCTGCTGCACAGCGATTCAAGCTCGGGCAAAGCTCATCTCTGGAGGCCGAGGTGGATCCGAATCTTCCATTGGTGATGACTGATGCTTCTATCACTTGATTTCCGAGCGTGAGTCTCGAAGGTAAAAGTGACCAACCGATGAAATTTGCGATCTTCGGAGACATCCATGCAAACCTCGAAGCCCTCCAAGCCGTCCTTTATGACGCGCAGGAACAGGGCTGCGCGAGCCATGTGTGCCTAGGTGACATTGTCGGCTACGCGGCAAATCCGGCGGAATGCTTGGAGACTGTTCGTGATCTGAATTGCCCAACTGTGCGCGGCAACCACGATGAAGGCGCTAGCGGCAACAGCAGCCTCGAGGAGCTCAATCCCTTAGCCTATGCGGCGCTGATGTGGACACGCAATCAGCTCAGTGACGAGCAGCAGCAGTGGCTGCGGGATTTGAAACTGGTGCGCCAAGTGAGAGACTTCACCATTGTGCATGCCACGCTCGATTCACCAGGAAACTGGGGCTATGTTACAAACCGGTTCGATGCCATGGCGAGCTTCAGCTACCAGTTCACTCAGGTTTGCTTTTACGGGCACACTCATGTGCCGCGCATTTTTGAAAAGGACGACGCCGTGAGAGCCTCTCGCGGCACCGAGATCAGCCTCAGCCGCGGCATAAAGTATTTTGTGAATGTGGGCAGCGTGGGACAACCGCGTGATGGGGACTGGCGCGCCTCTTACGCGATCTACGACATTCAAGCACACACGATTTCGATCCGCCGACTCGAGTATGACATCGAGACCGCCCAACGGAAGATCCTTGAAGCAGGCTTACCCCCGCTGCTGGCGGACCGCTTGGCGCTGGGGAAATGAGGCAACCACTCGGACGGACCGAATTCGTCCGGCAGGCCGGACTCAAACGCATGCCCCAGCTCCCCAGTCTTCAAAATTTCAGAAGTGCCCTGATCGTCAAACCGAGTTCGCTGGGAGACATCGTGCATACATTGCCAGCAGTGAGGCTATTGCGGGAAGCTCACCCGCACCTGAAATTGAGATGGCTGGCAAACACGGAGTGGACGCCGCTGATCCAAGAATCGACGTTGATTGATGAAGTCATTCCGTTTCCACGGAAGCGGTTTCGCGGACTGGCGGGGCTGCTGCAGTTCTGGAACTGGCGGCGGAAGTGGATGCGGATGCCGCGTGAAGAACCAGAGATCGTGTTCGATTTTCAAGGGTTGCTCCGCAGCGGCATCGTGAGCCGGTGGCGGGGTTCGCGGCCGGTCATCGGGCTTTCGGATGCACGGGAAGGTGCGCGGTATTTTTATTCGCACATTGTGCCGGTGAATGCCGGCGGACATGCGGTGGATCGTTACCTCGAAATACCGCGAGCGTTAGGCATCCAGGTGAATGCGGAGGACGTCAACTTTGATCTAGCGGAGGGCAACAAGCCTACGGGTGCGGATTTAAACTGGCGCGAGAGCGTCGTGCTGCATCCGTGGTCGCGTGGAGAAGGTAAATCACTCTCGGAAGATTCGCTCGCGGCACTTTGCGAGGCACTGGCACCGCGCGGTGTGATCCTCGTGGGCATGCATGATGGCACGAAGGCACCCCAGGCATCGCATGTGACGGATTTGAGCAATCGCACGAGTCTCGCTGAACTCGTCTGGATCATGCGACAGGCAGGCTGGGTGATCAGTGTGGATTCCGGACCGATGCACATCGGCGCGGCAGTGAATCCCCGCACGTTGGGGGTTCATACTTGGAGTGATCCTCGCAAGGTGGGGCCGTATCCGGCGACAGCAGATGTGTGGAAGGCGGGACGCATCGCGAAAAGGACGGATTTCAGCGCCGCGGAGTGCCTCACAGAGATGAGCATCACTCCAAAGGCGGCGAGAGAGATGGCGGCTTGGGTGCGGCGCTGATTGCGGTTGCAAGCCCCCGATGACTGGGGAGCATGCACAAATATGAAACTGCTGTTTCTTCTTTTGCTCAATGCCGCTGTTTTCGCCAAGGACCTACCGAAGCCGGAGCGATTTGAAAAGGCCATTGCGGCCTTTGAGTCGGAGGACAAGGCGAAGAAAGCTCCGAAGGATGCCACGCTGTTTGTCGGCGCATCGAATATCCGGCTTTGGAAGTCGCTGCCGGACCGTTTCAAGAAGGACAAGGTCATCAATCGCGGCTTTGGCGGGGCGTTTTTGAGCGAGGTGGTGCATTTCGCCGATCGCATCGTGCTACCTTACCAGCCGAAGCAGATCTACCTGAATGCCGGTGGCAATGATCTGCACTCGGGTCGCTCGCCGGAGGAGGTGCTGGCGTCCTTCAAAGCCTTCGCGGCGCTGGTAGCGGAAAAGCTGCCAAAAACGAAGCTGGCCTTTCTTTGCATCCCCACCTCGCCCTCGCGCTGGGAGGAGGTGGAGACGGTAAGGAAGACGAACCAGATGATCGCCGACTTCATCCATGCCGGCGGAGACAAGATCGAGTTCGTCGACTACTTCCCGATGCTCCTCGGAGCGGACGGCCAGCCGCGGAAGGAGTTGTATGTCGAAGACCAACTCCATTTCAGCGAAGCGGGCTACGATGTGGTCACCTCGGCCATCAAGTGGCAAAAAGAGATCGCAGCCATCGAAAAGCGCTACATGCAAAAAGCGCCACCTAAAGCTCCCATTGTCTTCGTCGGCAGTTCGAGCATTCGCCGCTGGGAAACGCTGACGGCCGATTTTCCGAATAAACCCGTGCTGAACCATGGCTTTGGCGGATCCGAGGTCTTCGACTCGGTGAACTTCGCACACCGCCTCATCTTACCCTTCCAGCCAAAGCAAATTGTGATGTATGCGGGCGGCAATGACTTAAACGCTGGAAAGTCACCAGAGAGAGTTTTTGCCGATTTCCAGGTTTTCGTGGCCAAGGTTCATGCCGAACTACCTCAAACGAAAATTTGCTACATCTCCAGTGCTCCGAACCCGAAGCGTTGGTCGCAGATTAAGCAGGTGCGATCACTCAACGCGCTGATCCGAAGTTTCTGCGCCGAGGACGATCGGCTTCAATACTTGGACGTACATCCAGCGATGCTTGCCCCGAATGGCGAACCTAAGCCGGACATTTTTGTTGAAGACCAACTCCATATGAACACCAAAGGCTACGAACTTTGGAAAGGACTCGTCGGTCCTGTTTTGATGGATTGAGTGAAGGAGAATCCACGAATAAAGCTGTCCTCAAAAACACTCGGATCAGGTAGGTTCGCTGATTTGCGCACCTTCTAATTTCATCATCCTCATGCGCAGCGGCAGCCTGACCGGGCTCAATGTCCAATGTTCGCAACCGAACCCCAGACGCAGGCACCCATTTGTTTCCTCAAACCACTCCGCTTCACATCACTTCCACCACAACAGCGCTCGCGTTGTCACGACCCGACTCAGCTACCGCATGCTCAACAATGGTCCGCGCGTCATGGCCGGCAACCATCATATCCTCCAAGGCATGATCCCAAATGCCATCCATGATACCATCTGTGCAAAAGAGAAACCGATCGCCACTTTCGCAGCCCACGGCACCAACCTGCGGCTCCAAATATTGATGCCCGGCACCAAGAACTTGGCTCAAGATGCTCTTGCGCGGATGATTGCGAGCCTCACGCTCATTGATCTGGCCTTTTCGGCGCAGCCAGCCGACATGCGTGTGATCTTCGGTGATCTGCTTCAGTCTGCCACTCTTGGGCAGCCAGTAAATGCGGCTATCCCCCACATGCATGAAATGCATCCAGCCGGGCATAAACCAACCCAAGCTCAACGTGGCTCCCATCCCACGACATTCCTCATAGTAGCTGCCCAGCTTTCCCAGTTCTTCATGGATGCGGTGCGCCAACTCTAAGAGAACATCCCCCTGCCCAGCGGCGATGTGCTGCGCTGACTGCTTGAAGCTTTGGGGCAGCAGCCGCGTGATTTTTTCCGCTGTGATCTTGCTGGCAAATTCACCCGATTTCGCACCTCCCATGCCATCGCTCACTGCAAACACGAAATCCCCGGTGTCGAGGGTGCTCTCGCCGACCTTGCCCAAGTAACGCACCTCCTTGGCGTCAAAATTGAGTGCGAGGAAGGTGTCTTCATTATTGCTGCGCACACGGCCGGGGTGGGTCATGCCGGACCATCGCAACAAGTGGGGAGTTTCGGGCGGGTTGAGGTCGCTCATGAGACAGGTTTCAAGGGGGCATCGAGAATCGTCGCCAGCTCAAAATCGATCAAGCAGAAGCGTCCGTCGCTGGCACGGTAGGTCACGTTGCGATCAAACGGATCATCGTGGCGCACGCCATACTCGCGTTCCAAGTCGCCAAAAAGCTGCTTCACCTTCCCCTCGCTCAACTTTTCCACGCGTGAACCACAGTTGGTGGTGATAAGATAAAGCTCGGACTCATTGGCCTCCAAGATTCGAGGCACATGGTCGCAACCGCGTTCCTCAAGCACGCGAAGCACCTTCACCTCATTGGCAAAACGCTCCGCGGCGTTGGGTCCTCGGAAATGCTTGTGGACACGTCCGTCATAGCCAATGCGGACCAGCGCGCGTTGGGTGTTTTTAGCTTCATGCATGGGGGTGATGCGATCATCCCGAGCCTAGGCGCTCCGCGCAAGACGGGAGATATGGCGAATTTTAACGGAGGTGCTATGCAGTGGCCTTCATGACCCACGGCTTTCCTCTCGAAAACTGCAGCGCCCTGATCACTGGCGCCTCTTCCGGCCTCGGAGCCGAGTTTGCACGTCAACTCGCACCCCACGCCACCGAGCTCATCCTTGTGGCTCGTCGTGGTGACGTGCTTAAAGAGGTTCAGGCGCAGATTTCAGGTCAAAAAGCCCGCGTGACCTGCTTCGCGGCGGACCTCAGCAGTGATATTGGCAGAGCTTCGCTGATGGCTTTTCTCGATGAAAACCATCTGAGCCCCAATTTGCTCATCAACAACGCCGGCCTTGGTGACTACGGCCCCTTTGCCACCTCGCCTATAGAAAAGACGCGGCTGCAAATCGACCTCAACATCACCGCACTCACCTTGCTCACGCATGGCTTGCTGCCCAAGATGAAGGGCCGCGGCGGTATTTTGAACATCAGTTCGCTGGCCAGCACGCTGCCGATGCCGGAGCTGGCGGTGTATGCAGCCTCCAAGAGCTACGTGACAAGTTTTTCTGAAGCGCTCTCCATCGAGCTAGCACCACGCGGCATCACTGTCACCTGCGTATGCCCCGGCCCCACGCCCACGAACTTCAGTCAAACCGCGAAACGCCAGAACGGTAGCGATACCAATCGTGATGGCCAAGCCCTGCTGCGCATTCCCCCCGCCCAAGTCGTAAGCGAAGCGCTCGATGCATTGCGTTCCGGACGCCCCTGTGTCTTTCCCGGCACAGGCGTCAAAGTGGCCGGCTGCCTCTTTCGTATGTTGCCTCGTTTTTTGATGCGACGGCTGCTTCGGCAACGCATGCGGAGAGAGGCAATTGAACTGAAAAAACTTTGACAAACCAGAGGGTCTCCAGTCACAATGAATTTCCCATGAAAAACATTTTCCTGCCCGCCTTCATTGCCTGCGCCCTCGTCTCCTGCAAGAGCTTGGAACGGCGTGATCCGAAAGACCCCCGTCCGTCCGCCGAACTCTCCGACTACACTGCACCTGAGACTAACAAAGGCCTCGCTCACCTGAGCAGGGGTGTTGGTCAGGCTGCTACGAGCAGTGTGGATCTTGGAGAGGATTCGATTGATGCAGGCGGCCAACTCGGTGTGCGCCAAGTTCGCGATTACACCGGCATTGGCTATAATGCCGTCAGCCGTGGAGACCAACTGGTTGCCCGCGAAGCGAGTCGCTACAGTGATCTAGCCATGGATACGGTGGATGGCGGTGCTGAGGTCGCCTCATCCTCCATTGAGCGTCACTCGAGCTGGATCTACCGCATCTTCCACCGCGGCGCAGACTCCACCCGGAAAGTCAGCCAAAGCACGCTCGCAACTTACGCAGAAGGCACTGAGATTCCCCTTTTCGGCGTATGGAAGCCCATCAAGCCTGCTGAGCCTAAATCTTGGATGGTCGGTAGTGTGAATGACCAATATCCAAGGAGGCACGACCTCCCCGGTTCCAGCTGGAAAGGGCGCCAACCATCGGTACCTGTTGTGAACAATTACAGCATGGCGACCGGCGGCAGTGTCACTGCCACGAAGTGATTTTCGCAGACATGCCTTGTGAGATGGGAGCCGCTGAAGAGCGGCTCCTTTTTTTGTAAGACTTCGCTGTTAAGAAGTCTGGCTTGGGCACGTTTGATGATCCTGTGTGCATGCCACTTGCATGTCCACCAAGCCCTCCGCATCGGACGATGAGCCCCACTGGGAACGACTGAAAGTCCGCGTTGCACACAGGCCGTTCCACACCCAAACTCCACTCCATCCATGAATACCTCCATCATCCTTGCTGCTTTCGGTCCGCTCGGCACTCCCGAGCTCATCATCATCGCGATCCTAGTCCTCGTGCTTTTTGGTGCAAAGAAGCTCCCCACCTTTGCCCGCAGCCTCGGCAAGAGCATGGGGGAATTTAAAAAGGCCAAGGACGAGTTTCAGCGAGAGCTGGATCAAGCCCAGATCGAGGCTGAACGCCCCGCGCCACCTGCCCAACCCCAAGAAAAACGCCAACCGGTGGCCAATGTGGATGTCTGATCGCCATCGGCGCCGCATGAATCGCTTTTTCATCACGCGGCGGGCTCTTTGGCCCGCCGTTTTTCTTGGCATTGCCAGCCTCTCTGCTGGCTCTGTCGAGCCAGAGAGTGTTGTTTTCTGCTCCTACAACCTGAAAAACTGGCTCACGATGGACCGGTTTGATCTGGCAACCAAGAAAACGCTCATCGCATCACCCAAGCCGGAGGATGAAAAGCGCCGAGTCGCGGAGATCATCGCTGCCATCAAGCCGCAAATCCTTGGCGTATGTGAGATTGGCACTGCGGAAGACCTCGCCCATCTGCAAACCCACCTGAAAAAACTCGGACTCGACCTGCCTCACACTGAGATGGCTCACGGAGGTGACGAGCAGCGTCGCTTAGCCTTGCTCTCTTCTTTTCCCATCACGGCAAGGAACTCACAAACGAGCCTCACCTACCAGCTTGATGGCAAGACAATAGCCTTCCAGCGGGGCATCCTCGATGCCACCGTGCGTATCACCCCAGCTTTTGAGGTTCGTTTCCTAGGCCTGCACCTCAAATCCAAGCGCGAGGTAGAGGAAGCAGACCAGGCATTGATGCGGCGGCATGAAGCCCGCCTCCTGCGCAAGCACATGGACGGCATCTTTGCCGCCAACCCTAAGGTGCGCCTCTTGGCTTATGGCGACTTCAACGAGCACCGCAATGAGCCTGCCATCGACACGATCATGGGTGACCGACAAAGCGAGTCCGCCATGCTTGATGTGCAACTCCGGGACCGCCAGGGAGAAGTCTGGACACATTTTTGGGACGCGGCTGACGCGTATTCGCGGCTCGATTACTTCTTCGCCAGCCGCCTGCTGCGACCGCACCTCGACTACCGCCGCAGCTTCATCTACTCGTCACGAGATTTTGACAAAGCCAGCGACCACCGACCCATCGTGACCACCCTCCGGCTGGAGCCCTTCGTGTCCAAGCGGCCCACTGGAGGCAAGCAGCGTTAGGGTGGGGGCATTTTTTTGAGGCAGACCGGCACAAACCATTGTAACTGCCCGGCCCTCCCCTCAAAAACTCGCCTCATCGCCGCCATGCATTCCTCTCTCGAACTCAAACGTGAAGTCGATGCCATCCAGATTCCCAGTGGGGACAGCATCAAGCTGCCACTCGGGATGAAGGTCATCATCACCCAGTCTCTCGGAGGCACCTACACGGTCGCAACGGACTTCGGGCTTGCCCGTATTCAAGCCAAGGACGCCGATGCACTCGGCATCGACGCGGAGGCCGATAAAAAAGCTGAATCAAGCACCTCATCGAATGTCCCTGCAGATGTGTCAGACCTCGAGGGTCAGGTTTGGAACCAGCTCAAGAATGTCTATGATCCCGAGATCCCGGTCAACATCGTCGATCTCGGCCTCGTGTATGATTGCAAGGTCGAAACCGATGCGGAAGGCAGGAGCAAGGCCACCGTCAAAATGACCCTCACTGCCCCCGGTTGTGGCATGGGCCCCACCATCGCCGCCGATGCCCAAAGCCGCATCATGACTCTCGAGGAGATGGACGATGCCGCCGTCGAACTCGTCTGGGACCCGCCGTGGAACCAAGGCATGATCAGCATCGAGGGCAAAATGAAGCTCGGCATGATCTGAACCCCTTCTTACCTTTCAACTCTCACGTTTTCCTCTGTTCACCATGCAGTCTCTTTGGAACGATAATGAAGCCAACACTTTTGGAACCGATGCCCTTGGTCAGCGCGTCTACACCAGCCGCCTCCTCGGCCGCAATCCGGAGCTCGTGCTCCATGGTGGGGGTAACACCTCCGTCAAAGTCACGGAGAAGGACTACTTTGGCGATTCCGTGGACGTTTGCTACGTGAAGGGCAGCGGCTGGGATCTGGCCACCATCGAGCGGGCTGGATTCGCCCCCGTGCGCATGGAGGCGCTGCTCAAGATGGCCAAACTGCCCACTATGACCGATGAGGACATGGTCCTACAGCAGCGCGCCGCGATGACCTACCCCAACGCGCCCGCCGCGAGCATCGAGGCCATCTTGCACGCCATCCTGCCGTTCAAATTCGTCGATCACAGCCACGCTAACGCCATCTCTGCTCTCACCTGCGCGAAGGATGGTGAAGCTCGCACGAAAGCTCTTTTCGGCTCCAAAGTGCTCGTACTGCCCTACGTGATGCCAGGCTTCGTGCTGGCCAAACAAGTTTTCGAAGTCCTTCAAAAGACCGACCTGAGAAAAGAAGGCATTGAAGGCATCGTGCTGCTCAAACATGGCCTCTTCACCTTTGCCGACGATGCCAAGGCGAGCTACGAAAAGCACATCGAGCTGGTCACCAAGGCCGAAGCGTATCTTGCCAAAAAAAGTGATGTAGGCACTCCTGCCCGCAATGAGGTCAAAACCGACCTCCTCGCCCTCGCCAAGCTCCGCCAGCTTGTCTCGAAGAGCCGCGGCTTCCCGCAAATCGCCCGCCTCAGCACCAGCGATGCCGCTTTGAGCTATGGCGCAGTGTCAAACATCGCCGACTGCGGCACACGTGGGCCTCTGACGCCGGATCACAGCATCCGCACCAAGCGCATCCCCGTCGTGCTCGGTGACGACCACGCTGCTAGCGTGCAGAAGTTCGCCGACGACTACGCCGCCTACTTCACGAAGCACGCGAACGGTCAGACGATGCTCGATGCGGCCCCGCGCTTCGCCGTGTGGCCTGGAAACGGCATCGTCAGCTTTGGCGACACCTTGAAGGACGCCCAAATCGTCGCCGACATCGCTGAAAGCACCGCCGCCACCGTTGCGCTCGGCGAGCGCAACGGCGGCTGGGTTCCGCTCAGCGAGAAGGACATCTTCGACATCGAATACTGGGACCTCGAGCAGGCCAAGCTCCGCAAAGGCCCCGCGCGAAAAGTGCATCAGGGCAAAGTTGCCCTCGTTACCGGTTGCGCCGCCGGCATTGGCTTCGCCATCGCCGAATCGCTCGCCGAGCAGGGCGCTCAGGTCGTGGGTCTCGACATCGACAGGGAAATCCCCGACATCATGGCGAAGATCGGAGCCATCGGCATCGTCGTGAACCTCACCGAGGACCAGCCCGTGCAGGACGCCATCGACTTCACCGTCCGCGAGTTCGGCGGCATTGACATCGTCGTCAGTAACGCCGGCATCTTCCCGAAGAACGATGCGCTCGATGTCATGGCGCAGACCGATTGGGACCGCACGATCATGATCAATCTCACCAGCCATCAAAAGCTGATGAACAAGGTCATCCCGTTTGTGAAGCAAAGTGTCGATGGCAGCATCATTTTTGTCGGTAGCCGTAACTTCAAAGCCCCCGGCCCAGGTGCCTCCGCCTACTCCTGTTCCAAGGCCGCCCTCACGCAGCTCTGCCGCGTGGCCGCCCTCGAACTCGCCCCGTGGAAGATCCGCGTCAACATCGTGCACCCCGACGCCGTCTTCGACACGAAGCTCTGGACCCCGGAAGCCCTCGCCAAGAGCGCCGCCCGCTACAACATGACCGTCGAGGAATACAAGACCAAGAATCTCATGAAGGTCGAGATCCGCTCCAAAGACATCGGCAACATGGTCGCGGCGATGGCGTCACCGTTGTTCGCCAAGGTCACCGGCGCGCAGATCCCGGTGGATGGCGGAAATGACCGGGTGATTTAGACCGAAGCCAAACACCCATTGAGACGCCGAAGCGAGACGCATGCGCCGCTTCTTTTAGCTGAATAAAATCGGCTCCCAATCATCTAGGAGCCGTGCAAACTGACAGGGTGAATTCCGACATAGCTCCCATGACATCTAGCGAAGCGCTGCGTCGACTGCTGGCGTTTGCGCGTGGGCACTGGCGGATGGCGGCAGGACAACTGGCACTGGCGCTGGTGGGAACGCTCCTCATCTTGGTGTTTCCGGGCGTGGTGCGCTGGTTCATCGATGACATCATTCCGTCGAAAAAGATGGAGCATATCTGGCAGGCTGGGCTGCTGGCTTTGGGAGCCTTCACGGTGCGGGAGGCGTTGTTCTATGCGCGGACTCGGCTGAACTGCGCTTTCGAGCAGGCGATGATCACTGACCTGCGCGGCCAGCTTCATCGCAAGATCGCCCATCTACCGCTGCGATGGTTTGATCATCAAACGACGGGCGATGTGATGACGCAACTGGCCGATGATGTGCCGACAACACAACGTGTGATCCTCGAAGGCATCGAGCAGGGGGCCACGGCCGTGTTGCAAATCGTGCTGACGGCCATCGTGATGCTCGTGGTGGACATGCGACTGGCTTGGATCGTGCTGGCACCGACGCCGCTGATCGCGGCGGGAGGCTGGATTTACAGTCGCTGGGTATCGCCACGCAGCACAGCGGCACGGGAAGCGACCAGCCGGCTGAATGATACGTTGCACGACACGATCACCGGCATACGACAGGTGAAGAGTTTCACGGCGGAGGAGCTGCGGCAGGCGCAGTTCACGTTAGCGAGCGAGGATTTGAAGAGGCGGCAAACGCATCTGATGGCGGCTTGGGCCTTTTACGCACCGTCAATGACGCTGCTGGGCAATGCGGGGCTCATTTTGCTACTGATGGGCGGCGCGGCGTGGTGCATCCGAGGGGAGATGTCACCGGGGCAGTTGATGCAGTTCATCCTGCTCGTGGGCTTTTTGTATGAACCGATCGCCCGTCTGCATGGGGTGAACCAAACGCTCATGAACGGCCTCGCAGCGGCAAAGCGTGTGTTTGCGATCCTCGACCATGAAGATGTCGAGGATTTGGCGAGCGGGCATGAACTGCGAGAGGTGCATGGCGAGGTGGAGTTCCGCGAGGTGAGCTTTGGCTACCGCGAGGATCGCGAGATCCTGCATGCTATCTCGTTTCATGTGCTTCCGCGGCAGACGGTGGCGTTTGTGGGAGCCACGGGCAGCGGGAAGAGCACGCTGTTCCAGCTTCTCACACGGTTTTATGATCCACAAAAAGGCGTTATCAAACTCGATGGCATGCCTTTAGGTGAGGTAAGCAAGGCGTCCCTTCGCCGGGCCGTGAGCTATGTGACCCAAGAGGCGTTTTTGTTCGCAGGTACAGTGCGGGAGAATCTGCGCATCTCCCGCGAGGAAGCTTCTGATGAGGCGTTGTGGCAGGCGCTGCGGCTGGCCTGTGCAGAGGACTTTGTGCAGGCGATGCCGGGTGGTCTCGACGCGGAGGTGGGTGAGCGTGGTGTGCTGCTCAGCGGTGGTGAAAAGCAGCGCCTGGCCATGGCGCGGGCCTTTTTGAAGGATGCACCCGTTTTGCTGCTCGATGAGGCCACCTCAGCAGTTGATGCGAAGTCGGAGCACCTCATCCAGCAGGCTCTCGACACGCTGCGAAAGGACCGGACGTGCTTTGTGATCGCTCATCGCTTGGCCACGATCACTGGCGCCGATGTCATTCATGTGATGCAGCATGGACGCATCGTGGCCAGCGGCACGCACGAGCAGCTTCAAGCGCAAAACGGCTACTACCGCGAACTCGTGGCGCACTCGGCTCTAGCTTCAAATTGATCGCAAAAGGTCGTTTCGAGGCTTGCGGCGGTGTTTCACATCGAAAGAATGCGCGCCGCGTCTTCGTCCCCTTTGCCTGCATGTCTCTCCGTATCACTCTCACCGCTGTTTTTGCCCTCGCTTTGAATGCTGCCGCCCAGCCGGCCACCAAGCCGCTGTTCTGGCCGGTGAAGGCAGGACCCACCCGTGACGGCATCGTGCCCGCAGCAGATGTCGCGAAACTTCCGCACGAATGGGATGGTGTTTCCGGCAAAAACATCGCCTGGCGCACGCCGCTGGAAGGCAGCGGCCACAGCACGCCAGTGATCGGCGGCGATGTGATCTGGTTCACCGCGGCGACGACAGACGGCAAGCAGATGTATGTCTATGGCATCGACCGCCACAGCGGGAAGATCCTGCATCACATCCTCCAGTTCGAGAACGCCACGCCCGAAGAACTCGGCAACCCGCTGAACAACTACGCCGCACCCTCGCCCGTGCTGGAGGAAGATGCTCTTTACGTCCACTTCGGCACTTACGGCACTGCACGCCTTGACCCGGCCACGGGAAAAACCGTGTGGCAGCGTCGCGACATCAATGCCCGCCACTTCCGTGGTCCTGGTTCCTCGCCCATCGTATATGGTGATTTGCTCGTTTTGACCTTCGACGGAATCGACAAGCAGTTCGTGACCGCCCTCAACAAGAAGACTGGCGAGACCCTCTGGACCACGCCCCGCTCCACCAACTACGGCGACCTCGACAAGGAGGGCAAACCCACCCGCGATGGCGACATGCGCAAAGCCTATCACACACCTACGGTCTTCGAGTTGAACGGCTCCGAGGTCCTCGTCTCCATCGGCTCGCGTGCAGCCTTCGGCTACGACGTCAAAACGGGCAAGGAACTCTGGACGGTACGTCACGGCGGCTTCAATGCTGCCATTCCGCCGGTGCGCCTCGGCGATCTCCTCATTCTTAATACCGGCTCTGAACGTGCCCACACCGTGGGCATCCGCATCGATGCCAAAATGTCCGGTGACATCACCGAGAGTCATACCGTGTGGGATAAAGACAAACGCAATGCCAGCGAGGCCTGCCCCGTGCTCATTGGCAGCACCTACTACCAGATCACCCGCGGCGGCATCCTTTCCGCCATAGATGCCAAAACGGGCAAAGACCTCTGGGAAGACCGTCTCCAAGGCCGATTCCTACCCAGCCCGATCGCGCTCGGTGACAAGCTGCTCATCTGCAACGACCCGGGCCAGTGTTACCTCGTCAGAGCCAGCCCGGAAAAGTTTGAGCTGCTGGCCACCCATGCCCTGCCCGAGTTGATCACCTCCTCACCCGTCGTGGCCGATGGAGCCCTCTTTATTCGCTCCGCCGGTGCCCTGTATAAAATCGCGAAGCCGTGAGGATTGTTCTGTGCTTCATGGTTAACCCAGCCCAAAAAGCCCCTAGCCGCTGCTAGATCACAGCTCGCATCGATGCGGATTGGCAGATGGAAGATGAACCCATGGCCCTCGATGCGATAAAATAAGGCTTGGACAGCTTGATCTCAAACGTAGAAGCGCTCGACCGTCAGCATAGCTGTTTTGCGATTGTTTCGCTGCGAACCAAGCTTGTTCTCTTAAATAAGATGCCTGAGGTGAAAGGCCGAACAGACAAAAGGGTGTTCATGTGAGTTACGGTGCATCGACCCGGAATCGGCTAGTCAATTCCGTGCGTTGGCGATTTGTGGATAAGTCAAGATCCGATTTACCCTTTCTGTACATTCCCGATGGGGTCTCAGGTTAATATTCTCACAAATCCATCGCAAAGGTGACTGAGTGATGATAGTATATAAGCTCCTATGGCTACTACGACTACTACTGCTCCTGCACGCAAGACACGTTTCTCACGCCGAGTCCCTGACCATGTTACCGATGAACTGGTCAATGTCCTTTCCAGCCAAGAAACTTATGAGTTCAATCAGCTGTTTCGTCTTGTTTATGACAATTTGAAGGTCAAGAACGCCGTCAGCGGCGGTGAGGAGATGCTTCGCTTGCGCAGCTATGAAAAGCTTCAGAATCTCGTCAGCCGCGGTCTCTGTGCCAAGGTTGGCAAGACTTACCGTGGCTTGGAAGGCCTCCGCGAGGCACATCAGGCTGCTATTGCTGCCCGCAATGCCGCCGCCATTGCTGCCCGTCGCTGATTTTTCATTCACATGACTCTCGAACAGGCCGTCCATGACTGGACGGCCTGTTTGTTTGTGAACAAGATTTGACGCCCGCTTCCCGGCTCGCTACCCCTGCACTGGTCATTCTTTCATCTGCTCATGCTGGAAAACTATCTTCCCATACTGATCCAATTGGTTATCGCCGCTGGTTTCGCGATTGTCACGCTGATCGCCTCTGCCCTGCTCGGAAAATCCTCCAAGCGGAACCAGATCAAGGACAGTGCCTACGAATGCGGCATGCTCCCAGTGGGTGAGGCGCAGCCACGTTTTAGCGTGAAGTTCTACATCGTGGCGATGTTGTTTGTGCTTTTCGATATAGAGGTCGTCTTTCTCTATCCTTGGTCGATCGTTTACAAGGACTACCTCGCTGCGTTTGGACCATCCATCCTCGCCTTTGCTTTCGTATTCGCCGCCATCCTCTTGGCAGCCTTTGGATACGCTTGGAAAAAAGGTGTGCTGGACTGGAAATCTTAACCCGTCCATCCGTTCCCTGCAACGCTGGTGCAAACAACCCGAGGCGGGCATACTCCGGATGCACGATTTGCGCTTCTGATTCAACTGCCTTTGTTTCACTCTGTTCCAAGCCCCCGTCATGCTGACCTTCGATGCTCATCTCGACCTCTCTCTGAACGCCCTCGGCGGCTTTAATCGTGATCTGCGCCTCCCAGTGCATGAAATTCGCCGCCGCGAGGTGGGGATGACTGGCAAAGGTCGTGCTTGCGGAACCACGGCGTTTCCTGAAATGCGTCAGGGCAAAGTGGGTATCTGCGTGGCCACCCAGCTCGCAGGCTGCATGCCCGGCGTCTCACCCATCGCGAACTGGATGTCCCCAGAGCAAGCTTGGGCAGAGACGCAGGGCCAGCTCGCTTGGTATCGCGCCATGGAAGAGATCGGTCAAATGTCGCAAATCACCAATCTGCGAGAGCTCAATGAAGCAGTGGCGCTATGGACGGACGAGAGCATCCCGGACGACACCAAGCCCATTTGCTACATCCTCAGCCTCGAAGGAGCGGACAGCATCCGCACCGTCGGCCATCTAGAGGATGCCTATGCGCAGGGTCTCCGAGCCCTCGGCCCAGCACATTACGGCGTGTGCCGCTATGCCCATGGGCATGATCAGACAGGTCCGCTGCGGCCCGGCGGGAAGGAATTGATTCAGGAGATGGATCGCCTTGGTATCATCCTTGATGTTACTCACCTCAGCGATGCCAGCTTCTGGGAGGCACTCGACATCTACCATGGTCCTGTTTGGGCGTCCCACAGCAACTGCCGAGCGCTCGTGCCTGACCCGCGGCAGTTCGGTGATGATCAAATCAAGGCGCTGATTGAGCGTGGTGCTGTCATCGGCGCGGCGTTGGATGCCTGGATGATGATTCCCGGCTGGACGCGTGGACAAACCACGCCGCAGGAGGCCGGCTTGAAGCTTGAAGTGATCTGCGACCACATCGATCATGTCTGCCAGTTGGCCGGGAACACGCTTCACAGCGGCATTGGCACGGATCTCGACGGCGGCTACGGCACCGAGCAGACGCCGGAGGATCTTGATACCATCGCCGACCTCGCCCGTATCCCGGCGATGCTCGAAAAACGCGGCTACAAGCCCGAGGACATCGCCAACATCATGCACGGGAACTACCTGCGCCTGCTGCGTGAGGCATGGGCGGAGTAAGACCAACGCTGCACCCACGAATGCAAACACATTCGAGTTCAGCAAGGCGACGCAGCCATCCTTAACGGGATCTTTCGAGACGCGAATGGCTGCGGCGTTGGAAGACCACACGCCTCTGATAAGCCACCTCATCTGTCATTTCAGGCAACCGCATTCATTTCCAGCAGGGCCTTGAGAAGGCCTTTTGAGCGGTAAAAATCCACCTCAGCTTCACCTACCGTTTGGAGATCGGACTTGATGGCGGCAGCAGAACGCGCTGCCTGCACATGCTCACGGATGAGCGCTGTCTTACGGGCTTGGAGATCGAGAAAAACTGGATCGACGATGGGCGTGGCAGGCCACTTACCGGCAGCTTGGCCTTCACGCAGCACCTGCTTGAAAGGTTGGCCGCTTTTTTGGGCATGCTGCTTCGCATCATTGATGCCGGCAAACCATTCGGGATGCGCGAGGCGGTAATAATCACGCATCGCTTGCTTGTTGAAATGAACCACCAGTTTGCGACCCTCCACATCGAGGAAAGAAGTGCCGCGGAAGGAGTCTGCATCGATCGTATCAACAAACAGCAGGTCCTCGCCATGGACGGCGAATTCCCACTTCAGATCCCATAACAGCAGCCCAGCACTCTCCAGCAGCTCACGAACGGCCCAGCCACCGAGGATGGACATCTTGATTGTATCGAGGAAGTCTTGGCTGCTCAGGCCGCTCATCATGAGCGCCTCTTGCTTGCTCACGGCGCGGTCTTCCGGCTCGTATTTGCTGGTCAGGTCATACACAGGGCGCTCTAGCATCTCCCAAACCTTCATGGGTTTCGTAAGACCCATCTCCTGCTCGTAGGAACGCCTCGCAGCCTCGCCGAGGCTTTGATACTTCTTGAAGATAGATGAGCCGCTGGTGACACCGAAGCGCACGATGTACTCCAGCGGCACCACATAACTCGCGCTCTGATGAAACTGAGCGTAATCAAACACAAAGGTGCCGAGCAGCTTACGCTGCGGGGGATGCATCACGGGGAAACGGCGCACGACATTGAAGCAGCTCGGATGCTCCGGCATGCCCTCACGCACTACGGCTCCGCTGCGCGCATCCACCATGCCGATGTGATGGGTGACGGCACCCTGCTCCAGCATGCGCTCCAAGGGCCCCATGAGCAGTTCCTCACGCAGTTCTGCGGAAATCGAAGAGGCTTGAATGGCTGCCTTCACACGTCTCCATGTCTCAGGCTGTGCCAAGCGGGAATACATCGCATGACGGAAAATCGCGCGATTGAGATCGTTCCCTTCGATTTTGAAAATCGATCCCACATCAAAGACCGAACCCGCCTCGGTCGTCTCGCAGGCCACAAAGCCGGGATGGTTGGGAATCGTGTGGAGATTTTGCACGGAGCCGCGATAGACGGGCTCACCCAGATGACTCAAATCAAGATGCGTGGGAACGGTGGAGGACATGCGCTAGGCAGAAACAACGGATTGCGCCGTGGTGCAAGCAAGAGGTGAGGGTTGAGAGGCCCTGCGAAAAATTTCAGCAGCATCGGTGAAGAGTGGAATGACGCGGATTCGACCTAGAAGAGCCGCTTCTCCAAAGGGCAAACATCTTGATTGATCTGCCTCGACCTGACGATGTACGGTTTTGCCATGCGCACTCTTTTTTTCTGCCTGCTCACCGCGTCCGCGTTCGCTCAGTGGACCACCTCGCGGATCCATGGCACGCCAGAAGCACCGAAGCCATTCATCGCGGAGCAAACCTTCACGCAGATCGCGCTTCATGATGGACTTGAGATGGTCGCAGTGCCGGGAGTGCATCGTTTCGCAGCGGTGGAGAACACTGGCAAGGTCTTCACGTTTGCCGATACACCGGACGCGGCTTCACAGCATCTGCTGATCGATTTAAAGGCGAAGCACGAGAAGCTATCGCACGCCTACGGCATCGCATTTCACCCGAAGTGGCGGGAGAACGGCCGGGTCTTCATCACCTACACCATGGGTGATAAGCTCGAAGACGGCACAAGGCTCTCACGCTTCCAACTGAGTCAGAAGGATCCGCTCGTGCTCGATCCGGACTCAGAGGTCGTGCTGCTCACATGGCTTTGCGGGGGGCATAACGGTGCGTCGCTGCAGTTTGGGCCGGATGGCATGCTGTATTGTTCCACCGGCGATGCTGAGGCACCTTCACCACCCGATCTGCTCAACACCGGCCAAGGTTTAAATGACCTCCTCTCCTGTGTTTTGCGAATCGATGTGGATCACGAGGCAGATGGCAAGGCCTACGTGATTCCAAAGGACAATCCCTTCATCACCACGTCAGGCGCAAGACCCGAGATATGGGCCTTTGGCTTCCGCAACCCATGGAAAATGAGCTTCGACTCCCATGGGCGGCTGTGGTGCGGCGATGTGGGCTGGGAGCTTTGGGAGATGATTCATCTCGTGCAGAAAGGCGGCAACCATGGCTGGAGCGCCATGGAGGCTTCACAGCCGATCAAACCGCATACGAAAGGCCCCGGCGAAATCATCCCACCCGTCGCCGCGCATCCGCACACGGAGGCAGCGAGCATCACCGGAGGTTATGTGTATTACGGCAGCCGCTTCCCCCAGTTGCGCGATGCCTATATTTACGGCGACTATGAGACCGGGAAGATCTGGGCTTTGTGGCATGATGGCAAACAAGTCACGCGTCGCGAAGAGATCGCCGACACACCGCACAAGATTGTCAGCTTCAGCCAAAGCGAGGATGGGGAGCTCTACTGGATGAACTGGGAGAAGGACACACGCCTCTACCGCCTCACTCCAAACCCCGCCGTTGGCAAGCCGAGCCCGTTTCCGCGAAAGCTGAGCGAAACCGGCCTCTTCGCCGAGACCGCCTCACAACAACCCGCCGTGGGTGTGTTGCCCTTCGAGATCGCTGAGCCGATGTGGCAGGATGGAGCCACCGCGCAGCGCTTTTTGGCACTACCGAATGGCGAGAGCATCAAGACGACCGTCAGCGGCAAGCCGGGCAAGCTGAACTACAAGGTCGAATGGCCCGCCGAATCCGTGCTGGCACGCACCATCAGCCTGAAGAAGAAACTGGAGACACAGATTCTGCATTTCGACGGCGAGTCCTGGAATGGCTACTCCTACCGCTGGAATGCCAGTGGCACAGACGCGGAACTTGTCGGCCCGGATGGTGATGAGTTCCGCATCGACAAGCAACCTTGGCGCATCCACGGCCGTGGAGAGTGCGCACGCTGCCACACGAGTTGGAGTGGTTTCACGCTCGGCTTCCAACCGGATCAACTGGTGAAGATCGACGGCAAAAAACCTGAAGAGGTTCTTGATGCCCACTTCATGGCACGGTTGACGAACCGGCTTCACGAAAAAGACGACCTCGAATCGCAAGCGCGTGCTTGGCTGCATGCGAACTGCGCCCACTGCCATCGCCGCCATGGCGGCGGCAGCGTTCAACTCATGGTAAATGCAGACCTGCCCACAGCAGAGACAATGATGTTCGATGAAAAGCCCGTGCGCGGAGAACTCGGGCTCACGGATGCCCGTGTGATAGCACCTGGAAAGCCGGAGCAGAGCGTGCTGATCGCGCGCATCGCCCGCAGCGGAAACGGCCACATGCCGATGATCGGAGCACGCGAAGTGGATCCGAAAGGCTTCAAGCTACTATGGGACTGGATCGCGGGCTCTCAAGCCTCGCCGAAACTCCAAGAGATCCAAACATCGTCGGAAGCACTTTTGACGGTGAATGCCATTTCACGCGGCCAGCAAGCTTTTGATGCTGCGTTTGCCCGGCACCCGGATCCAGAAATCGCCTGCTACTTCGAGCGTTTTCTACCTTTCGATCAGCGAGTGAAGACGCTGGGCATGCATTTTGACGCGAAGAAACTTCTCACTGTCCAAGGCGATGCGAAACGCGGATCTGAACTCATGAGCATGACTGGCAAAATGGCCACCTGCTTGGCGTGTCATCTTGTGAACGGTACGGGTCGTGACTTTGGGCCCGATTTGAGCTACGTGGGAGCACGCCTGACGCGCGAGCAACTGCTCGAAAGCATTCACACGCCCTCCAAAAGCATCGCGAAAGGGTACGAGACATGGACGGTGACCTTGATGGACGGCACACAGCAGACCGGCTTTCTCGTTCATCGCAGTGGCAAGGAGCTGACACTGAAGCTGGCCACCGGCCAGCCACTGTCGATTCCGAATGATCAAATCATCTCGCAGAAGCTCCAACCTCTCTCGCTGATGCCGGAAGGTCTGCTGCAAGCGATGACGGAG
>JAFMIR010000097.1 GCA_017853885.1 Prosthecobacter sp. | reverse complement strand
AATCATGCCTGCCGCCCCTGACATCTCCGAATCCGAATGGGTCATCATGGAAGCCTTGTGGGAATCTTCTCCGCAAACTGCGTCCGAAGTCACCAAGACACTCCGCTCCTCCATGAATTGGGCGGAGAATACGGTCCGCACGCTCCTCACTCGCCTCGTCGAAAAAGGTGCGCTGAAGGCCGGAGAGAATGCTTCTGGCACCCGCACCTTCATCCCTGCGGTGAAGCGCGAGGCTTGTGTGCGCGCGGAAAGCCAGTCTTTCCTCGACCGCATTTTCGGTGGCGCGGCCAAGCCGCTGCTCGTCCACTTCGCTCAAAACTCCAAGCTCACCGCCGAGGAGATCAAGGAGCTTAAGAAGCTTCTAGACCAGCAATTGAAATCCTAATCCAAAACTCATGAATTCACTGGCTGCCTTCTTTGACTGGCTTGTGACCTCAAGCTTTCGGGCCACTGTCATCGCACTGTTCGTGCTCGGCATTCAGCTTGTCTTCCGCAAGCAACTCGGTGCCCGTGCCCGCTACGTAATGTGGTTGCCAGTGCTCCTTGTGTTGCTCACGCCGGTGCTGCCGCAGAGCCGCTGGAGTGTCGAAAATCTTTTCGTCCGCGTGCCGAAGACCCCGGCGATACTTCAAGCAGGTCCAGCGGGCCCCATCGCCGCTCCGGGGCCGTTGGTCGAAATCTCTGCTCCGCCGCCCCAAGCTCTCGATTGGCATCAAATCGGCCTTTTTGCCTGGATGAGTGTCTCAGCCGCTTTGCTGCTCTTCGGCGCCTTTTCGTTCATTCGCACGCTGCGGCGTTTTCAGCGCACGCGCTGCGTGTTGAGCAATGAATCGGCGGCTTGGATCGAGCAAACAGCCCGCGAAGTCGGGTTGAAACACCCACCGCGTGTGTGGCGCAGCAGTGCCATCACCAGTCCGGCAATCACCGGATTGTTGCGGCCGGTGCTGCTACTCCCGGCGGATTTTGAGCAGGCCTTCACGGCCCATGAAGCGCGGCTCATCCTGCGGCACGAGCTCACGCATGTGAAACGTGGCGATCTGCCGCTCAACGCCTTGCTCTGCCTGGTTATGACACTGCATTGGTTCAATCCGCTTCTTTGGCTGGCCTTCTACAAAGTGCGTCTCGACCGCGAGGCCGCGTGCGATGCGCAGGTGCTCGAAAACGCCTCACCGCAGCGCCGTGCCGAATACGGCCATGCCCTGCTCAAGGCTGAGACCGCCTTCACGCCGCTCCAGTTCAGTCTCGGCTTCGTCGGCCTCTTCCAGCCAGGCGCCGCGCTTCGTTCCCGCATCCAATCTATTATTCACCCCCCCGACATCCCATCCCACTATGAAACTTATCACCCTCGCCAGCATCGGCCTGCTCACCTTCCTCGGCATCACACGTGCCGTGGAGCCGACACCAGATCCAAAGCGACGCCAGATCGTCATCAATGCGGCGTTCATCGAATTTACCAAGGGCTCCAATCCATCGCTTCTACCCTACGAATCTGCGTCCGCCGCAGGCGTCTTCTCGGAGCAAGAGTTCAAAACACTGCTGGAAAAAGTGAAGACAGGACCGGGAGTGGATGTGCTGGCCATGCCGAGTGTGACCACCTTGGAGGGTCAACGAGCCAAAGTCGAGATCAGTCGTGAATTCATCTACAAAGGGCTCGATGGGAAGCCTGTTACCGCGAAGACCGGAACATTTCTCGAACTGATTGCCAAGGTTGGCGACAACAACGAGATCGATCTCAATGCGACGCCTCAAATCATGCAGTTGGACCGCATGGCGAAGGATGCCAAGAGCGGCCTGGAGCAACCCGTCTTCACCGAACGAAAGACCAGCTCGTCCGTAAGCATCCTTTCAGGACAGACCTTCATCTTGGGATTACCTGCTGTGTCGACAGAGCAAAGGATCAAGGAGGAGCAAGATGGAAACGTGACCTCGAAGACTGAAAAACTCAGCCGGCAAATACTCGTCTTCATCACCGCTAAGCTGGCGGATGCTGGCGCACCAGCATCCGCATCTTCCAGTCAGCCCACTAAGAAAAGCCAGCTCCAAGCCAAGCTGGACTCAATCGTGATCCCGCGCGTGAAATTCGAGAATGCGACACTGAAGCAGGCGGTGCAATACCTTGTAAAGAAGAGCGTCGAACTCGACATCACCACCAAGGATCCTGCACAAAGGGGTGTGAACATCATGCTCAAATCACCAAGCGGAACAAATGGAACGACACTATCCGTCGACTTGAGCCATACTACGCTGGGTAATGCCCTGAAGTCTATTGCAGAGCTTCAAGGCATGCATCTCCAAGTCGAGAAAACAAGTGTGCTGCTGACCTCTCCCCAGCTTCTCGAAGATGAGCAGGCACAAACGCCATCGGCCATCTTGAGTTCTCCCGGCAAGGTGATGGTGGAGAAAAAGCCGGCGGCGGCGGAGATTCTCCTCCCGAGCGTGCAGTTTCAAGATGCCACGTTGGAGGAGGCCGTCGAGTATGTGAGGATCAAGAGCCAACAGCTGGATCCTGCCAAGCAGGGACTGAACATTCTGGTCAAACCGGGTGCCAATGCACAGGCAAGGATCACCCTGGAGCTCAAAAATGTGCCAGCATATGAAGCCCTTCGCTACACGGCCGAACTTGCTGGATGCAGGCTCGTGATCGATGGCAAAGTGATGGTAATCGAACCGGTAAAATGAGCCGTTGATTGCGTGACGCTTGCTCTTGATCCAAAGCAGCCGCGTCATGACCACCCCCGAACTCACCCAGCGCCTTCGCGAAAACGCGTGGATTGGTGATGCCGTGCTGGAGCTGTATGTGCGCTCCCACATCCTGCGGGCGCACGGCAGGGTGGACGCGGAGATGAAGACGCGCTTCACCTGCAACCAGTTCCTCTCCTGCCACGGCAATCCGACGGAGGTCGAGGCCCAGATTGGGGTCATTTACCAAAAAGACGGCCTCGAAGCCGCCTTCACGTGGATTCGCGACACGCTGGAGCCGCTGTTTGTGAAGCAGGAAGCCAAGCGAGCCCGTAAAAATTAACTCGTTTGGACTCCAGCCCATGTTTGGACTGCTCGAGGCGGATCAAATTCCGAGCCAAACTACGAACGGATCTTTTCCAGCTTTGCCGCACTTTCCTTCCACTCGACCTCATGTGGCATCCGCTTCGTCGTTGCAGCAATCGCAGCTGTCACGCCCGCCGCTTCACCCATCGCCACGGAGTTGCCGGTGACGCGGTAGCTGGCGTGGGCGATGAAGTCGCCGCTGATATTGCGGCCGGCCATCATGAGACCATCGACGTCTTTGGCGATGAGGGCGCGCAGCGGGATGTCGTAGGGTTTCGTTTTGATCCCAGCGTTGTGGTAGGCGGCCTTCTTGTTGTTCTCCGCACTCAGCGCGTGAATGTCCACACTGAATGTTGCACGCACGACGGCGTCGTCGTAGCGGGCACCGGCGATGACATCGTTCTTATTCACCACGTAGCGGCCCTTGATGCGGCGGCCGTCGCGCACGCCGATCTGCTCAGCCGTGGCGGCGATTTGCAGGCCTTCCCATGGCCCGCCGAGCTTGCGCAGGCCATTCACGATCTTGTGCATCTCCGCGCGGGCCTGCACGGTGGCCTCGGTAACCTTTTCGGCGTCAAAGCACGGCACGCCGTATTGGTGATTCATCATTACGAGCAGCAAATCATCCCGCACCTGAAACATGGTCGGCTTTGAGTAGGACGGGAAGTGCCCCGTGCGCTCGATTTCCTTCAGCAGCGCATCCTTGGCGATGCCGTCGGCCTTGCTAGGATCGGACTTGTGAATGTAGGGAGCCAAAGCGGCCGCATCTTCGCAAACGAGCAGCGCATTGAGCGACATCGGCTGGCAGGGGCACGAATCGGACTCGCCATATTCAAAGCTGCATCCGGCAAGCGCGCCGAGATCGCCATCGCCGGTGGTGTCGATGAAAACAGGTGCCCGCCAAGCTTGGCGGCCGCTTTTGGACTCGGTGACGATCGTGGTGAGGCGGTTGCCTTCGCGATACGCGGCGCTGACTCGCGTGTGGAGCTGAAATTTCACGCCCGCCTCCACAAACATCTCCTCCAGCAGCAGCTTCATGCCTTCCGGTTCGTAGCAGATGCTCTTCTGGCTCGTTCCGCGGCGCATGTCGCGTTCGTCGAGACGCTTCAGTAGTTCTTGATTGAACCCCGGTTTGTCAAAATCGAGCAAGTAGCCGAGCAAGCCGGCCGTCCACACGCCGCCGAGGCAGCCGCGCCATTCAAACACGCGCACCTTCGCTCCTGCACGTGCTGCCGTGATCGCCGCGGTGATGCCCGCAGGCCCCGCGCCACACACGATCACGTCCGCGTCCTCCACGAGCGGCAAATCGCGTGCTTCCTCATGAAATTGGCCCGCGATGGCCTTTTCGACCTGCTGGGCATTCATGACGCCAGGCGTGACGATGGCACCGGAAAAGGCGGCGCGTAGAAAAGAGCGGCGTTTCAGGTCGTTGGTGATG
>JAFMIR010000055.1 GCA_017853885.1 Prosthecobacter sp. | reverse complement strand
AGCACGAGGGTGGCGGGCTTGTTGGATAAGACGTTGGCGGCAAGAATGAGTGATGAGCGTCATCGTTTTCATGGCCAATGCTGCGCGATCTTCCGCTTTAGGAAATCGACGCTGCGCGCGAGCTGCTCCATGCCATCGACGCCATCTTCGATGCTGATCCAGCCGTTGAAGCCCTTGCTTTTCAGCTCGGTGAAGATGGCGTCGTAGTCGTTGAGACCTTTGCCGATCTCGCCGTGGCGGAGGCGTTTGGCGTAGCCTTGCGCGCCGCCTTCTTCTTTGCGGAGGTCTTCGATGGTGCCTTCGGCCAGGTAGCGATCGCTGGCATGCATCGTGACGACGCGATGCGAGACGCGCTTCAGCAACTCGATGGGGTCCTCACCAGCGAGGTAGGTGTTTGAGGGGTCGTAGTTCACGCCGAAGTTCGGATGCTTCACCGCATCGACGAGTTTGCAGAAGACATCCATCTTCTGCGCGAACTCGGGATACTCCCAGAAGTCGTCCTTGTAGTGGTTTTCAATGATGAGCGTGATGCCGCGCTCCTGCGCATACGGCAGGCAGGCATGGATGGAGTCGGCAGCGAGCTTCACGCCTTCGTCGATGCTCAGCTCGGGCCTTCTTTGGCCGCTGAGCACGCGGCAGTAGCTGCCGCCAAGCGTGTGCGTCATGTCGATCCAGCGTTTCTGCTTTGCGATCTCCTTTTCGCGGAACGCCGCGTCGGGATGGGTGAAGTCGGGCGAGCAGCACATCATCGGGATGACCTTGCCGGTGTCCTCGACTTCTTGGCGAAAGCGCGGCCAGTTTTTCTCATCGGCCATCTCCAGAAAGCCCGCATACCATTCCAGGCCCTGCACATCGAGCGTGGAGGCGAGCTTGATCCATTCGGAGACGGTCATCGTCCCTTCTTTGCAAAGGGCGACCATGAAAGCTTTCGGGAAGGCGGCGAGACGAGGCATGAGTTTGGAGTGGTGGAGTACTGGAGTATTGAAATCACTTCGTCGGAATGGTACTCGCGTCCTTCGGTGGATTGCGACCGATGAAGGGGTGTTGTTCCAAATCGAAGACCTGGCCGCTGATGGGGCCGCATTCGTCGGCGAGGAGCCAGGCGGCGCAGGCGGCGATTTCGTCGGGCCAGAGGATGCGACCCGCAGGCGCATAGACCTTCGGCAAGTCGGCATACCAGTCGTCTTTGAGGCCGTGGGAGCGTTTGCGTTTGGCTTCGTTTTCGGTGAGGACCCAGCCGGGGTTGATTTGATTCACGCGCACGCCGTCCTCGCGCATGAGCGTGTCGCCGAGATTCCGCGTGAGGGTCATGAGAGCGCCTTTGGAGACGCTGTAGGGCATCAAATTGGGCTCGCCACTCCACGCGTTGACGCTGCCGATGTTGATGACGCTGCCGCGTGCTTCACGCAGATGCGGCAAGGCGGCACGGATGAGGAGATAAGGCACCACGCAGTTGATCTCGAGCATGCGGCGAAACCATTTCGCATCGGTGTCGTGAATGTTGCCGAGACCGACCTGCGCGGCGTTGTTCACCACGGCATCGAGCTTACCAAAGGCGCTCACGGCTTTCTCAACGAGCATTTGCGGTGCATCGTCCTCCGCGAGGTCTTTGAGCACGAGCACCGCCTTGTCCGCGCCGAGCTCCGCGAGCGTTTCCTGGCCCAAATCGGCCTCCAGGCCGTGAATGAGCACGCGTGCGCCCTCGGCGACGCAACGCTTCGCGATGGCCTTGCCGATGCCAGTGACGCTGCCGGTGATGAGAATGACTTGGTTGTCGAGTCGGTTCATGGAGGTGCGGAGCATAACGAGCCGCACGCTGCTTTCACCACGACAAAGTGTGTGCGAAATGCGTCCACAAAATTCATTCCTGCCTTTGCAAGTCGAGATTAAGTGTCCTGTGACGCAGCTCGGAGGACAGAAAGAATCCGCCTCAGGAATAAACCTTGTTTTTCGCGGGATCGCCAACCTTTCTCAGCGCAAGGCCTTACGGATTGATCAGCCTGATGCGCACGAATTTCCTTGCCACGCTGCCGATGGCAGGAGTGATGCGAATGCGGACGATTTCGTGGATGGCATCGCCGGCGGGGGTGGTGGAGACTTCCTGCACATCGCCGGCGGTGGAGGTCCAGGTGAGGAGGTCTTCGCTGGTTTCGATGACGTAGTTGTAGCCGGGGCGGACGAGGCGGCGGTGATAGTCGAGGGTGAGATGGGGCTGACCGCCGGAACTCTGCACGGAGGAAGCCATGCTGATGGGGCCGATGGTGAGGGCGAAGGGATTGGAGCTACCAAAGGCTCCGGTGCCGGTGCGCGTGGCGGTGAGACGGACGGCGTCGCCGATGCCGTTGACGGTGACATTGCCGGTCCAGGCACCGCTGCTGAAGGCAGTGGTGGCCGTGGGCGTGATGGTGAGGGATTTTCCGCCGGTGCTGGCGCTGAGGGCAGCGGTGCTGGTGTAGGCGGTGACGAGGTCATTGCCGCTGCTGCGGGCGTTGATCGTGACCGGGAAGGCCACGCCCGGGGCCTGGGTGCCGATGTTCGCGAACTCGAAGTAGCTCGGATCGTTGTCACGCACCGTGACCGGACCGCTGGCGCTGGTGAAGGTATCGGCGCTGGCGGTGATGAAGACGGCAAGATCGCCATCATCGGTGGTGTCGTTGAGGGTAGTGATGGTGAAGCCGCTGGCGGTGAGGCCCGCGTTGATCGTGACGCTGGCGGGGACAGTGAGTTTGGAGGGGTTGCTGGAGGCGAGGTTGACGACGAGCGAGGTGGTCATCGAGCCAGGGATGATGACGCTGGCGCCGCCGGTGCCGCCCTCGGTGATGAGGCTGGGCAGGTTGAGCGAGAGGGTGCGCTTCTCGTTGTCATTCACGAGCACGGTGGTGCTGCCGCTGGTGGCACCGGGAGCGCTGGCGGTGACGGTGATGCTTTGCTGGCCGTCGATACGCGTGTCGTCGATGGGGGTGATGCGGACCCTGCCACTGCCGGTGCCGGCCAAGATCGTGGCGGCTCCGCTCGTGGTCATGCCGTTCACAGTCCCGGTCGCGCTGGCTTCGGCCGGATTGCTGATGGTGAAGGAGACGACCAAGTCCTCCGTGGGTGCGGGGGAGATGGAGACGGTGCCCACATTGGAGGGAGGGTCAAAGTCCTCCGTGATCTCGGCGGGCAGCCTGAGGCTGAGCGTGCCGGTCTCGTTGTCGGTGATGAAGGTGTTGGCGTAGCTCGTGGGATAGCCAGAGGCCGTGACCGTGACGATGGTGCCATAGCCGCCGCCAGAGTCGAGGAAGCCATTGTCCGGCGCGCTGATGCTCGCGGTGGCCGTGGTCTGACCCGCGAGGACGGTGACACTCGCGGGCACGGTGAGGCGTGCGGGCGCGTTGGAACTCAGACTCACGGTGACATCGCTCGCAGGCGCGGAGGGCAGGCGCACGGTGATGTTTTGCGTGCCTCCCTCGGCAAACTGGGCGGGCAGTTCGAGTGCCGGCGCGGTGGTGGCATTGGCCTTCACCACGACATCATCGATGGCGATGCCCGCGTCCGGGGCCGGACGACCCGTGACGCAGAGGAATTTGATGCGGAAGGTGCTGTTGTAGCTCAGCCCGTAGCGCTGGACGATGGGATCGAGCACCACGCGGCGCATCGCCGTGTAGGTGGTGGGCAGAGCGAAATTCGGGGCACCGGACGTGAGCGGCTCGGCGTAGATGGTCGGTGCGGCGAGATACCAGTTGGTGCCGTCCGCGCTGATGGCAATGCCATCGAAGATGCCGGCGCTGGTGGTGAAGGGCTGCGTGCCGGGGGCGTTGTTGGCCACCTCGCCGGTCATGAACTTGGCCCAGTATTCGAGCGTCACGTTGCTGCGGCCCGTCAGGTTCAAAGACATCTCGGCGGCGGAGAGAACCGACTGAAAGCCGGAGACGACGACGCTGCTATCGAGCATGAGGTGCTGCGTGCCACGAGGCGTGCCCACCGTGGTGATGGCCGCGCGCGGTGCGTTGGCCGGTGCTCCATTGACCGGGAAGCTGCCCGCCGTGCTCCAACTTGCCCCAAGCGTGCTGCCACTCTCGAAGTTATCGCTGAAGATCGTCTCGGAACTGCTCGGCGGCAGGCTGGTGACTGTCGTCACGGAAAGGCGTGGGCTGAAGCCCATCGCGCCCGAGGTCTCGCTGGCGAGCATCCACGCGGAAGCTCCCACGGGGCTGTTGCCGAGGCTGCGCCGGGTGCTTCCAGCCGTCGGGATCGCGACCTGACCGGACCAGACGCCGCTGCTGAAGCCCGCCGGCGAGCCCGGCACCTGGCCGAGATCGCGGGCGAAGTAGATGTCCATCGCGGGCAGTTCCGTGGAGGTCTGCGTCGCAGGGCCGGTCGTGGCGGACCAGTTCAAAGGATTGCCGTGGGCACTGGCGCTGGTGCCATACAGCACGCGATTGTTTGACGCAGCCGTGTAGCGCAGCGTGGTGGCGGTGCCGGTGGTGCTGTTGTCAAAACTGATGTCCACCAGCACGCTGCTGGTGCCATCGAACCAAAACGGTGTCGTGAAGGCGAAGTTCGGCGTGCTGCCGTTTTGGGTCGGCGCGCTGAAAACGGTGGTCCAACCGTCCGTTTCCCAGGCCGCGCCCTCCATCGTCGTGCGCGGGCTGAGCTTTAGGCGGATGTTGAAATTGCTCATGGGCTGGCTGCCGCTGGCGGCCATGGTGAAGGAGATGGCCCCGAGCCAGCCGGGGGCGCCGCCAAGTTCTTCCGCGGTGTAGAGCAGCGTGGCGCGCGAATCCTGCGCGGTGGTGTTGAAGACCTGCGAGGTCTGCGGCGAGCCATTGACCGGACTGCCGATGGTGCGGTCGTAGTAGAGCACATGGGCGCGGAGGCTGGCGCTGCCGTTGAAGCCGGTCGAAACGGCATCGCTGTCGTCCTTGGCTGTCACCGTGGCGTTCAGTCTCGCATTGACCGCGCCAGATGGTGGCAGGCCGGACCAATCGAAGTGATCCAGCGGCACCACCACCACATCGAAGGCATTGCTTTGCCCTGTGCGGCCAAAGCTGTCCGTGGCGGTGAGGACGATGCCCGTGGCCGCGGCGGTGAAGGTGAGGGTGGCCGTGGACACGCCATTGCTGAAGGTGCCGAAGGCCGTTGGCGAAAACGCCACCGTGCCCGATGTGGCGGTGCCGCTCAGCGTGACCGAACCGGCTGGCGTGGCGATGATCTCGCCGTTCACATCCCGAGCGGTCAGGGTGATCACGAAGGGATTGTTGCGCCGCTGCGGAGAGGCGATGGGGGCGAAGGTGTAGGAGTCGGCGTCGTTGTCGCGGATGGTCAGATCCAGCGCCCCGCTTTGATAGCCCGCCGCGCTGGCGTTCAAGGTGGCGGGCTGCGAGCCATCGCGCAGGGTATTGTTCACGATGGTGGCGCTGAAGGTGGCACTCTGCTGGCCTGACGGGATGACCACGGTGGCCGGCACGGTGACCTTGCCAGTGTTGCTGCTGGCGAGGTTCACGGTGAGGTCCGTGCCCAGCGAGGCATTGATGGCCACGGTGAGCGTGCGCGACGTGTCGCCCTCCGCCGCGGTGGCGGGCCCGGTGAGGGTGAGGCGCGGACTCTCATCATCCGCCACGGTCACGGTGGCACTCGCGGAGGCCCAGCCGGCGATGGCGGCGGTGAGCTGCACGGTTTTCGGACCTTCAAAGAGCGTGTTGTCCGGCGCATTCAGCAGCACCGTCACCGGCGCGGTGGAGTTCGCCGGGATCAGCACGCTTGCGGTCACGGTGAGCGCGGCGTTGTCGCTCTGCAGCGTTACCACCTGGTCGCGGGTCGAGGCCGCGGTGAGGCGAACGCTGGCTTGCGCGTTGCTGGAGCCCTCGGTGACGACCGTTGGCGCGGTGAGCAGCAGCGTGGACGACTCGTCATCCAACACCGCGAGGTCTTTCACCACCGGAGCGATGCCCGTGGCCGTGGCCGTGATGGTGGCGGTCTGATGCCCATCAGCGACGGCGTCATTCACCGGCGTGATGGCGAAGCTCACACTCGTCTGATTGGCCGGGATCGTCACGGTCACTGGCACGGTGGCGGCGGAGGGATCGCCCGAGGCGAGCGAAACCACGAGCGGCGAGGCCTGGGCCGCGCTGATGCCGAGCGTCGCCGTCAGCGTCCCGGCGTTTTCATTCACCGAGTCCGCGAAGGTCAGCGACAAGGCCGCGCCGACCGGTTCGCCGAGGATCTCGATGTCGTCGAGGTTCCAGCCGGAGTAGGCCGTGGGCGAGGCGAGCGTCTGATGGCCCCAGCGGACGTAAACCGTGGCCTGCTGGTCCGCCACGGTGCCGATTTCATACTCCATGCGCCGCCAGGCATCGTCCGCCGCGCCGCTGTAACCACTGGCAAAGAGCGAGCGCCAGGTGCTGCCATCCGTCGAGACCTCGATGGTGGCGTTGGCAAAGGTCAGTGGCTGCATGTTCAGCCACTGGCGGAAGCGCAGCCGCGTGTTGCGAACGGTGGAGAGGTTGACCGGGCCAAGCGTCACGTAATCCGGCCCCGTCACGGCCACCGAGTGATTTCCGGAAAGGTTCACGCCCAGCACCTTCGCGCCTGTGGCGGCCACCGTCGGGTCGGGATAGCCCGCGCCGCCCGCGGCCGCACCGCCGCCACCTTGCGGAGTGCCGTAGGCCCACTCGCCGCTGCGGGCCCAGCCTGGATCGGTTTCCAGATTGAAGCGCACCACCGCCGGCGGCGCGAGATTGAGCCGTGCCCCCACGGGTTGGTTGAAGGCGGTGCCTTCATTGCGCAGCACCAGCATCGTGCTGCGGCGTCCCGGAGCGAGACCCGCCGCGCTCGCCTGCACCGTCAGCGTCACGCTGGCACCCGCCGCGAGCGAGCCGCTGGCGGGACTGGCCTGCAGCCAAGCCGCGCCGGGCGTGGCGCTCCAGTTGATCGAACTCGTGCCCGTGTTGCGCAGGGTCAGCGTCGTGGAGGTGGTGCCACCGGGATCGAGGTTGAAATTCCAGCCATCGAGGTTGGAGACTTCGAGCGCGTCCGGCACGGTGCCGGATTCGATCGCGCCGATGGCGTAGATATTCCCGCCTGGAGGCGCCACCGCGCCGGAGCCCATCTTGCGCTTGGCAAATGCCGTCCAGATCTCGCCGCGGTGCAACCCGCCGCTGTTGACGAGGTCGGCCTGCAGGATTGCATCCCGCCCCTGCACGAAGGTGGGATTGGCCGGGGAGAGTTTGAGCGCATCCGTCACCAATCGTAGCGCCAGATCATTGCCCGCCGCCGCGCCGTAGCGGGCGATGAGGCTGGCCCGCATCTCCCAGAGCATGCCGCACCACACCTCGCCCTCGCGGTGAACGCTCGGGGTGTTGATGTTGGTGGTGTTCGGGTTCAGCGGCACCTCGGGATAGGCGCGGTCGATGGAGAGATCGATGTCGCCAAAGCGCAGCGGATTCATCGTCGTATCGACCGAGTAGGGGTAGCGGCGGATGCCGAAGTAAAAGTTCGCATCGCCCAGCCGGCTGAGCTGGTAGGTCGAGTAGCCGGCCTTCGCGTAAGCCGCCTGCGGATCCGCCGAGGCGGGTGTCAGCAGCGCCAGACCGTAGAAGTCCGACCAGCCCTCGCCCATCCCGCGGCTGTGAAAGTCGGTGATGCCTGCGCCGCCACCCACGAGGCGGTTGGTCAAGCCGTGAGCGTATTCGTGGACCACGATGAGGCCGTCGAAATCCCCATCGCGGTCCGGGTTCGGCGAGGTCCACAGATACATCTGCATGCGCCCCGGCGAGCCGTCGTCGGGCGTCTGGAAGTTCGCGTTGTTGCGCGAGCCGTTCTGCGCGTTGTCCTGCGCATCGGCGATGACTGGGTCATTGCCAAGACCGCCGCGCCCGAAGTTGTTGGTTTGGAAATTACCCGCCGACTCCGTGAATCCCAGCTCGTAAAAGCGATCGTGGATCATGTTGGAGTAATAGAAAAGCTGCACCACCGCCGCGTCCTTGTAGTTCGAGGGATCTTGCGAAAGGTTGAGCGGCAGATCAAAGACCCGCGAGGGCGAGCCCTGCGGCCTTGGCAGATCAGGCGTGTTGTCGCCATCGCGGTCGGTGTGCGCCTCCACGTTGTTGCCGCGAGTCTCGTTCACCCCGTCGTCGATCCAGCCATTCGGTGAGGCGGTGGTATTGAACGCCGGTGTCACAATCAACGAGCGAGTGCCCGCCGCCGGTTGCAGCGTGGAGACGCTGTTAGGCGTCGGCAGCATCGGCGTCGGACTTTCCGCCGTGAACACGCGGTAGCTCGCATCGCTGATGTATTCCGTGAGCGATTGCCGCACCAGCACCTCCGATGTGCCCGCATCCACCAGCACGCGATACATTTCGCCGCGCGCCTTGCTCACCGTCACCACCTCCCAGGCCGGACGCATCGCCTCCGCACTCAGTGGCACCCATAGCAGCCGCGCCGAGGCCTCTGTCAGCAGCGCCGCCTTGAAGGCCTGCTTCTTCTCCGGCCCCTCCGCAGGCGGCCCCAGCGCACGCACCGAATTCTCCGTCACGCGATCTCCAATGTCCTGCCCCGCCACCGCGACCGCCTTCGCCGCGTTCACGGTCGGAGCCGCCAGCAGTTCCCGATGATCTGGTGTGCCCTTCGCCGCCGCCCCCGCCGTATCAGGCACCACCTGACTGCCGATGTTCACCAGCTCGCCAGCACGCGTGACGGTGGCCTTCAGGATGCCTTCAAACACCGCCAGCCCTTCGTGCCGCTGCTGCCACACCAGTGTGCGCATCCCGTTGTGCTTTGTCACATCATCCCGCGTCTTCGCCGCCGCATCGAGCACCGTCGCATCATGCCCGAACAACTCCCGACGCCCGTTCACAAACTCCCGCACCACCGCCTCGCCATCCTTTCCCGCCGTTTCCTTCGTCAAAAACGCCCCAGGAGCCGCCACCCACTTCGGCGTCCCCGTCACCCGATGCCGCTCCATCGTCACCCCAGGCACCTCTTGCTGCAAAGCCGCCCATTCCGCCCCCGCCTCCACTCGCGATGATCCCGCCCGACGATCCACATTCGACAAAGGCCGGGCCACTTCTTTTTCCATCGGCGCAGCGCCCGCATGGGCTTTTTCTGCTGACGGCTGACCCACCGGTTTCTGCGCTGCGGCCTTGTTCGCCGATAGGTTGTCGCGATGAGCCTCCCTCACTGGCCATCCAAGCCATGCGGCGGCAACAGCAACGAAAAGGATGACCAAAAGAATTCGATGTCTCGTTCTCATGGGATCGATTGAATTGGTTGGTTTTTAAGTTTTATCTGACCCGGCCTCCACCGGGCAATCAGTAAATGGATGACTCCGGAAGAAAGTGAGCGAGAACCGATTCGAGCTCTTTGTCGTTTTGGCGGGGTTTCTGACGCAACTATTTGAAGCAAATAGAAACTCCCTCAGCACCACTCTGCTAGGCACTCGACGCATTCGCGAGTGTCGCGGTTGTCCGAAGGACCTTTCGTATAAAGCGCTACCTCCACACCTCGTCACATTACTCAATACCCGCCGCAAGCATCGTGGCGACACAATCGCGAACGAGAGCGAGCAGCGTCTCGGTATCAGCGCTTTTGGCTGGGCGAATGTGTTGGGTGATTGAGTTCATGGTTTAGAAAGTAGCTGCGGCTTCAGCCGCATTTAGTTCATCACTTCGGCCAAAACCGCAGCCGTCCGGTTACTCCAGCCTCTGGAAGTCGAGGCTGAGGTCGTAGCCGCGATTTTCGGCAACAGGATCGGCCCGCAGGCCGAGGGAGAGCTGATTGTCGTTCGAGTTGCCGATGGAGATGCGGGCTTGTTGCCCGGCAGCCGAAACCACGGAGGGCATGGAGAGCATATCGACTCCACGCTTGCTTTGCAGAGCCGTTTGCAGTTCACGCAACCGCTCTGGGCCGATGGCGCTGTAGTTTTCGAAGTCGAAGATGTCGGGGAACAGGTCGTGAGCCTCCGCATCGGCCACCGCGGCATCGGAGAGGTGCAGGAGCTTGGCCATCATCTTCACATGACCTTCCGGTGTCGTCTCCGGCGTCACGATGGCCATGCCGTTCATGCCCGGCGCGATCTCCCAATAGCCGAGCACGGCTGATTCACCCGGTTTAAGCCGCACTTGGCCCTTCGATGAGATTTTCAGAGGTTTTCGAACTGCGGAAGCCTTTTCGACTTTCGGCGGCGTTGAAGTCGAAATGCTCGCGGTAGCCGTGGAGGGGACTTGAGGCGTCGAAGAAGGCTTTTTCGCTTCTTTCGGCTCCCAAGCCGTCCGCATGAGCCAGAAGGCGATCAAGCACAGGACGAAGCAGAGAAGGATGATGGAGCGGCGCATAGAAGAGGTGGATTCGGCTTTAGCTGGATAGCTTGTTCACTTCGGCTAAAGCCGCAGCCAGTATCTCTAGCGCGATACTGAGTTTTTCCCGGGATTACGTAGGTCAGACAACTGCTTCAATTCCTCCACAGTCAGCGCCCTATCAAAGACCGCCACACCGCCGATCCAGCCGGTAAAGCCGATACCACGACTGCTGTGGATGACGCGACCGATGGTGAAAGGGCCGCCGCTTTGGGCGTCCTTCGGCTTGTAGAGGTCGTGCGGATACCACCAGGGGTTCAGACGCAGCGCCACGAGATCACGCGAGACTTCTTTGCCGCCGCGCAGCGTGACCTCGATCTTCGTGAAGCGATGCTCGCGCAGCTCGACGCGTTCGTCGGCGGCCTCGCGCAGCACTTTCACGCTCAGCGGCTCGCCTTCGGGCGGGTTGTAGTATTGATCCTTCGGGAAGGCCTCGTCTTCGCCGTCCTGTTTGCCGGGCAGCTTCGCGTAATGGCTCTGCATGTAGGCGTTGTAGGCAAAGGAGATCAGCTTGTCCTTCTTGGGCTGATCGAGCCAGCGATCGCCGGAGACGCCGTTCAACCAGCCGGTGAGTTCGTCCTTCTCATGATCAAAGGTCATCGCAAAGCACTGCCACGACGCATCGAGCACCTCCGCAGGCGAATCGGCAGGCACTTCGGGCGAGAGATCCGCCGAGTTGCACTTGTGCAGCGCATACTTGTTCAGGAACGAACTCGCGCCGTTCTCCGACACATGGCCGCAGGCGCTGCCTTGCTTGTTCAACCCGGCAAAGAGCGCGTATTGACGCTGTCCACGTTCGACTTTCGCGATGCTAGCGGTGCTCTTTTCCTTCAAATCGGTTCCTTCATGCCAGATGCCCGCGAGTGCATGATTGCCGCTCTCACGAATCGCCCACACGACCACCGTGACTGACTTGCCCGCACCTTTGATGTCGAGCGGCGTGTCGTGCAGCCGCGAGCGCGGCACGAAGAGAAACGGGCGAAAGTTCTCATCCGTCTCTTTAGCGATGCGGATCGCATTGCCAAAGGGTCCGCGACCGAGTTGGGAGAAGTCGGCATACGTTGCCTCACGTCCGGCGCCCCAGTAGTCCTTGATGTAGTTGGCGGCATCGAGCGGGTAGTCTGTTGGAGCGCCAACAGGCACATGAGCGGTAAAGCGCTGCAGACCTGCTGACTCACGTCTCACGAAATCCCAGAAGGCGACGAGGCCTGGGGTGGATGTAACCGTTGCGCTAGGTTCAGCGGCTCGAGGAGTGACAGCTATTACCAGCGATGAGATCACGAGAAGGTGATTTTGCATGGGTGATTGAAAGAGAAAGAGAGGGTTACTTGCGCCACACCCGCACACGATGCGTCTCGCTGTCGCCGATGAAAATGCTGCCGTCCTTATCGACGAACACACCATGCGGCCGGGCGAGCTGGCAGTTCAGCGAGTCGTTGCCATCGGGGCCGTCGCCTTTCTTCCCATTGCCAACGAGCACTTCGAGCGTGCCCTTTTTCACATCGAGATAGCGGATCGAGTGCGATTCGGTGTCGGCGAGATAGACATTGCCCTCCGCATCGAGACCTACGGCTTTCGGACCCGCGAGTCTCGCATCCAGTGCGGGGCCGCCGTTGCCGGTGAAGCCCGATTTGCCCGTGCCAGCGACGCGTTTGAGCGTGTTCGCCTTCGGGTCCAGCAGGAGCAGCGCATTGCCCTCACGCAGGGCGAGGTAGCACTTGCCATCCGCACCAAAGGCCAGCGCCCGCGGGCCATTCAGCGATGCTCCGGTGATCGGCGAGCCGTCAGGTGACGTTTTCGCCTCGCCCATGCCGCTCCAGGTCGAGATGAGGCCGGTCTTCATGTCGATCTTGCGCACGCGGTGGTTCATGATGTCGCAGACGTAGAGATCGCCCGCCGGATCGAAGGCGAGGCTGTGCGGTTGATTGAACTGCGCCTCCGTCGCGGGTCCGCCATCACCGCTGAAACCCGCTTTGCCCGTGCCCGCGATCGTGGTGATGATGCGGGTCTTCGCATCCACGCGGCGCACGCCGTGGTTGGCGAGCTCGACGATGAACAAATGGCCCGCCTGATCCCAGGCCAGCTCATAAGGCATGTTCAGCGAGGCCTTGTCCGCCGGCCCGCCATCGCCTTTAAGGCCACGCACGCCATTGCCCGCATAAGTCTCGATCTTGCCATCCGGCCCGACACGCCGGACGCGGGCATTGTCCATGTCGCAAATGTAAAGAAAGCCATCCGGCCCGCGAGCGACACCGAAGACGTTGTTGAGTTCCGCCTTGTCCGCCGGACCGCCATCGCCGGAGAAGCCCTTGGTTCCCGTTCCGGCAAAGGTGGTGACGGTGGCGGCATTGGCGCTGATCAGAGATAGTGCGAAAAAGACGATGAGGATTTTCATGATCAAAGATCTGGATTGACCTCCAAACATATCCCAGCAAGCGCACTCCGGTATGGTGAGGATCTGCCAAACTTTGTTGAAATGCTGCCACGCTCCTGCCTGCGTCAATCCTCTGGCTCCAGCTGAAAGATCTTCGTGCCGGGCGGCTGAGGCTTCTTGCTAATGGATACCCCGGTGGATGTTTTTTCGGCACCGGGATCAATCGCCATCTCGACGGCGGCGGAGTTCATCACGTTCGCGAACACCTCGGCCAGGGCGTCGGCATCTTTGGAAAGAACCGCGCCCAGAAAGCGCTCAGCTTCAGCCTCCGTCCGCATGAAGGCGTCGTCGAGTTGGAGATTCACCTGCGTCTGAGGCGAGGGCTGAATGCCCTTCATCTGCATGGCGAACTGCGCCGCCTCCATGAACACTTTGAACTGCTTTGGATTCTTCGCCATCACCTGCATGAGTTCAGCGGTCTTCGCGCCGATGTCCGCATCATGTTTCAGGGCTTCCACCAAGGTGCTGCCGCGATGCTGGGCACGATACTCTTCCACCAAGGCATGTGCCTGACGACCTTTGTCAAGATCTCCACCGAACATGAGATTGAAAGCCTCCTCGTCGCTGATCTCCGGCCCCTTGGGTTTGGCTTTGGGCTTGGCCGGACTGTTTTTCGCCACGCTTGGCGGACTAGCCGAAGTTGGTTTGGCTTCTTGGCGATGAAGCACAAACGGTAACGACACAGCAGCAAGAGTGCCGGTGACGAGGAGGGCTTTGGTGGTGGCGGTCATGGTGATGAGCGTGGTGGTGACGGATGCGGCGGGGATCGCCGATGAGGTGCCGATGCCGGTAAGAGAAAGCTTCCCCAAAGAAGCCTGCAACGCGACGGGCATGGCCTGGACGTTTTGGGCTGTGAACAAGGCCGTGAGACCTGCGCCCGCGATCACACCACGTGAGCGCAAGGCCTCCCGCATGTCCGAAATGCCGCGCTCGATGGCTCGTGAGACCGTGGCTTGGTTTTTGCCAAGATGTCGCGCGACTTCGGCCTGCGTGCGACCTTCGAGAAAGTAGAGCACGAGCACCTCGCACAGTTCATTCGGCAATTCGTTGAGCGAGGCATCGACATGCGGCTCGATGTCCAGCCACGTCGCCTCGCGATCCGTGTGCCACGTCTCCGCCATGGCCTCCTCGACCCGTTTTCGCGTGCTCTCACGACGCACGACATCGCAGGCCCGATTCCACGCCACACGATGCAGCCACGCGGCGACCGATTGCGTGATGCCGCCTGCTTTTCGCGCCAGCTCCAGAAAGGTTTCCTGCGCCACATCCTGCGCTGCCGCCGCATCGCGAGTCACCCGAAACGCCGTGGCATGCACCATGGCCCCATGCGCCTGCACCAGCTCACGAAACGCGTGAGCATCGCCCGTGGAGGCGTAGCGTTGGAGGTGCTGGAGATCGGACGGCATCGCTTTTCATGAAGGTCGCACGATCCAAGGTGTTTATGCGCATGATGGCGAAAAAAGTGGCTTCGGCTTTAGCCGAATCATCCATGAACTGCGGCTAAAGCCGCAGCCACTTTCTCAGCGCCAGACTTCGTCCTTCGCGGGATCGCCGGGCACGTCGAGGAGCTGGACTTTGTTGATGCTCACAAAGCGGGCGTGGTCGGTGAACTGGCGGACGATGCGCTTTTGCTCGTCGAGCTCGAAGAACTGGGCGGTGGTGGCGAGGTAGCCGTGGCCGAGCCAGTTGATGACGAGCGTGTGGCCGTCGGGCAGGCGCTGGAAGCCGCTGATGAGGCGCAGAGGGTTGTTCGGCACGTCCTGGGTGCCCAGTTTCCAAACGGATTTGCCTTGGCGGTCGAGTTCGAGCATGGCCTCACCTTCGCCGCAGGCGATGAGGAGGTGGCCGTTGGGCAGTTCGCGGACTTCGTGGGGATCGCCGGGCGTGGGGATGGTGCGGAGGAGCTTGCCTTCGGCGCTGAGTTCGAGGATGGCGCGGTCGCCTTTGGCGCTGATGAGGTAACGACCATCTTTCGTGCGACGGCAGCCGCGCATTTGATCGTGCGTGTTTTTCGTTTTCACCGGCACGGGGATCTCACGGACGATCTGACCATCACGGCCGACTTCGATGAGTCGCTTCGTGCCGCACTCGACGACCATGACCTTGCCATCGGGCAAAGGCTGGCAGCCGTGGACTTCGGTCTTCTCAGGAGCACGGTAGCTCCAGACGACCTCATGCTTGAGCGTGACCTCGCGAGCGCCGCGCAGATGGCTGAAGAGGATGTTGCCATTCGCCAGCATCCACACGTCCTGCGGTTTCTCGGCGGGATGCTCCCACTCCACGCGGCCATCGGCGGCGATGATGGCGACCTTGTTGCCGCCGTAGTCGCTGACGAGCATCCGACGACCAAACGGCGAGACATGAGGCAAGGCGACGGGTACGGGATCGCTGAGGAGGTTGCGGTTGTTGCGCTGCAACGGCGGCTCGGGGCTTTCCCAGCCGCGCGGGGCACCGATGCCGACGACTTCGCGACCGTTGATGTCATCGATGCGCAGGTTGTCCATCACGAAACCATTGCGCGAGCAACGCCAGCAATGGATGGCGCCGTAGAGTCCCCCACAGTTGATGACATTGCCGATGACCTCGTAGCCATCGAGATTGAAGTTCGGCTCGATGCTGGTGACGCCGGTCTCCATGTAGTTGTAGTTGCACTTCACGTTCCGCAGATGGCCGCGAAACGACGGATGACCGAGCAGGTAGGCGGCGCCATTCGGATTGATCGTGCGCGTGCGCTGGATGGTGATGTCCTCGGCGTCAAAGGACTCGCCCGGGCCGGTTTTGCCGCCGGGCAGGAACTTCCCGGTGTGCTCGCCGTAGCACATCACGGAGCGGTTGGTGTCCATCATGGTGATGCCCTCCACGAGCACGCCACGCACGCGGCCATGGACGAGCACGCAGGCGTTGATGTCCTTCACGAGGAAGCCGGGCTGCACGTTGTGCGTGGCATTCATGTCGATGGTGCCCTTTCCCGTGATGCGCACGTTTTCGATGGTGTCCGGCTGGCGGCCATGACCGACCCGGATGCCATACGCGACGGGTCCATCGTAGGTGCTGAACCAGGTGCTTCCCTTGTTGTGACCCGTCTTGCTGCCAAAGCGCACCTGCACGCCATGGGCAAGCGTCTGCCAGTCGCCCGTGATCGCCACACGCTGATGTGGCGTCTCGGCGAACTTGCTGGCCGAAGGCGGCAACTTGGCGGTGCCCTGCGGATTGTCCGCACTTTCAAACACGCCCCACGCAAAGGTGTCAGCGCCGCCCTCGCTGCCTTCAGAGTCGATCCTGAGGGTGAAGATGCACGGCTTGATCAGGTCAAAGTGTCCTCCCATTTCCAAATCGTCGAGCTTCTTGCCCGCGTCCTGATCCGTGGTGATCTCGGGCTCGTCCGCGAGCTTCGTCGTGTCGTCCGCGAGCTTCAGCGTGGCCCCTTTGCTTAGCTCAATGTGGATCGCTTTGTCCACATAGAGGATGGAGCGGTGCTTCGTGAGGCCGTGCTGATGCAAGCCGGGCAGGAAGACGAGTTTGTCGCCCGGAGCCGCACGCTCCATCACGGCCTGAGGGTTATCGCCGAGCTTGATGGAATGCTCCGCAGCATGAAGCAGCGGCGCGAGGGCGAGGATGAGGAAGAAAAGTGGCTGCGGCTTTAGCCGCATCAGCTGAGTTTCGATCGTTCGGCTGAAGCCGAAACCACTTTGGTGAGAGCAGAGGTCGTTTTTCATGGTGGAGTCAAGGGTTGCGCGGGGCGCGGCAGGCGGTTACTCTGGCGACATGTCAGCGAACGACAGCCTTCCCCAACTCCCACCTCCGGGAGTGCCACTCCGCCTTCCGCCCCAGACGGGACGAAAGCTGAGCTATGAGGAAAAGTATGCGCAGATCCGCCGTCACCTGAAGGACGATGGCGCTCAGGCGGCGATGTCCGTTCAGATGAAATCCCAAGTGCAAGCCGTCCATGCTGAGCCGATCCGAGTTGGCACGTCTCATTGATGGCCCGGCCTTGGACCGCGAGATTGAGCGATTGGGCAAAATGGGCGGCGGATGGGTCAATGCGGCCACCGTTCTCAGCCGACGCATCAACTGGACGGTCAATTGGGCTGATCTCGGTCCTGCGGGCTCGCGTTTTCGCGTCGTGGGCAGTCGGGGCGAGGCTGTCTTGTTCGATGATGCGGAAGATGCCTCCATCATCGTCAAACTTCGCGGTCGCGAGGAAAACGGCTACGGCTCGGCGGGTTTTGGCTGCATCCTCGCCCGCGATTCGCATGGGCGTGTGGTCTATGCGCCTGGAACGCTCGACCAAGCTCTGGAGCGCGAAAAACTGAGCTGGGAGTCTTTTGGCTTTTCGTGCCGATTGATGGACCTCGTCGAAGACGAAGCCGGGCTGCTGCTGGCGCAGGACTTCATCGAAGGCAGTGCGCCGACGGAGAAAGAGATCCACGCTTACATGACCGCCCACGGCTGGGAATGGCAGCGCGACAACCGCGGGGTTTCGCCCACGCTGGCGCATCATGCCTGGCGCCGAGGTGACATCGGAGCCTTTGATGCCAACGAGACGAACTTCATCAAAGCGGCGGCGGATGGGTTGATCTACCCCATCGACCTGATCGTCTGGCACTGGCCGTCGTGAGATCATAGTTGAGCCATCGGCTGCACCATCGGCCAGAGCTTGATCTCCTCGGCGACGAGGCGCGCGGGCAGTTGGGCGGTTTGAACGAGGAGTTGGCCGAGGTCGGCAGGCGAGATGCATTGTGCGAGCACAGCGGGATCACGTGGCGGGAGGTTCGCAGCCTCGGTGAAGTCGGTTTGGCCCCAAGAAGGCAAAATGGAGGTCACGCGCACGCCGTGAGGTCGCAATTCAGTCAGCAGGCAGCGCGTGAACATGAGCAATCCGGCCTTCGCAGCCGAATACACGCTCCAACCAGGCCATGCATGCGTGGAACAGGCACTGCCGATGTTCACGATGAGGCCACTGCCCTGCTTTTGCATGATCGCGGCGGCACGACGGCATCCAAGCATCGACCCGGTGAGATTGCTGGCGAGGCTTTGAGTGATGGCCTCATCGGTCTGCTCGCTGGCAGGGCCGATTTTGACGCCCTCGCCTGCGTTGTTGATCAGGACATCGAGCCGACCGGTTTGCGCGATCACTTCCGCCATCAAACGGTCCCAAGCCGCTCCGTCTGCCACATCGGCCACGAAAGGCGAGGCTCCGATGCGGATTGCGGTCTCTTGGAGTTTGTCCTGATTTCGTCCCGTGATCCACACACGCGCCCCCGCCTTCACAAAGGCATCCGCAATGCCCGCGCCGTAGCCGCGCGAGCCGCCGGTGACGATGACAGTGGAGGAGGTCAGGTTTGTCATTTGGGCGATGAGTTGAAATGAAGAACTGATTGAAGGTCACGAACTACGCGTTTGCAATGGCAAATCTTGTTTTGTATATCAAACACATGCCGAAGCCCCGAAAATCTGCCGCCAACCCTCTCAGCCGCTATAAGGTGCCCATCCTCGACCGCACCCTGGATCTGCTGGAGCTGCTTTCGCGGCATCCCGAGGGCCTGACGCTCACCGCGATGACCGAGGCGCTTGCAATGCCAAAGAACTCTGTCTTCCGCATCGCCACCACGCTCACCCTTCGTGGCTATGCCGAGCGCGATGAAGGCACGAAGGCCTACCGCGCCAGCCGCAAGCTCCTCAGTCTCGGTCATGCTGCCGTGGGTGGCGAGCGACTCATCCAGGCCGCCGCGCCCATCCTCACCGCCTTGCGCGATGCCACGGGCGAGACCGCGCTGCTCGGCACCCTCGCTGGCAATCACGGCGTCGTACTCGATCAAGTCGCCTCATCCCATCCGGTGAAGGTCGTCGTCGAGATCGGCCACGCCTTCACCCTGCACACCGCCGCACCCGCGAAAGCCATGCTCGCCCACTGGAGCCCCGAGGCCCAAAAAGCCTTTGTGCAGCAGATGAAGTTCCCCAAACACACCCGCCACACCATCACCAGCGCCACCGCCTTCCTCGCCGAGCTGAAGCAAGCCCGCCAAACCGGCTATGCCCTCGATCGCGGCGAAGAGAGCGAGACTTTCGCCTGCGTCGCCGCGCCTGTTTTTGATCATCGCAGCCACCCTGTCGCCTCCATCTGGATCAGCGGCCCCTCGGATCGAGTCACGCCGGGCAGTCTCGACAAGTTGGGGCTCAAAGTGAAGCAGTTCGCCGATCAGCTTTCGCGACAGCTTGGGTATCAGGCGTGAAAAAGTGGCAACAATGTGATTAGACCGTTTCTGACCACACCTTGTGGGTTTCTTGGACAGTCTT
>JAFMIR010000054.1 GCA_017853885.1 Prosthecobacter sp. | reverse complement strand
GTCTTCCTCCAGGTGCGCAATGGCTACGTTTACCGCCTGCCGATCGACAAGCTCAGCCCCGCGGACCAACAAGCCGCGAAGACCCTGAAGCCCGAGGGTCTCGGCATCCCGGCCGATCCCAATCTCGCGCAGGCCGCCGCCCGCATCGACCTGCTCGTCGATGGCGGTTTGGCCAAGGCCGGACAGAAGCCGAACCCGCTGGCCTCCGACGAACAATTTGTGCGTCGGGTGTATCTTGACATCGCCGGGCGCATCCCCACGCGGGAGGAAGCTCTCGAATTCATCAATGACACCAGCGTCTCAAAGCGGGCGAAAGTCATCGACAAGTTGCTCAACTCGGATGGTTACCGCAGCCATCTCTTCAATTACTTCGCCGACATGCTACGTGTGGCGGATGTGGCTCAAAAAGCCCGCTTCTACACCTACCAAGACTGGTTGAAGAGCCAAATCGCCGATAATATGCCGTGGGACAAGATGGTCTTCACCATGATGACCGCGGATGGCAAACTGCTCGACAATGGCGCGACCGGTTACCTCCTGCGGGATGCCGGCATGCGGCTCGATAATCTCTCGCTCACGCTCAGCACCTTCCTCGGCGCGAATGTCTCCTGCGCTCAGTGCCACGACCATCCCTTTGCGGATTGGACTCAACGCCAGTTCTACGAAATGGCGGCCTTCTTTGGCGCCACCGAGACCTACGGCACGCGTGGCAATGCTGGCTACAGCATGAAAGACATGCGCCGCACCTTGGCCAGCCTCGATGATAAACGCCTCCAGCAACAGGCCAAAAACATCCTCCGCGTCAATGCGATGGCGATCGAAGATGGCACGGAAAACGATCTCAAGCTTCCGGATGATTACAAGTACAGCGATGGCAAGCCTGGCGATCCCGTGAAGCCCAAACTCGTGACCTGGGCAGACGATAAGTCCAAGAAAGCTTACCAAAGCATTCAGACGAAACATGAGGAGGACCTTCGCGCGCAATTCGCCAAATGGATGACTTCGCCGGACAATCCGCGTTTTGCCATGACCATCGCCAACCGCATGTGGAAGCGCATTTTTGGGGTCGGCATCAAGGAGCCTGTCACCGATCTCGACGATCCCGAGGCCAGCGTGAACCCGGCACTGCTGCATCACTTGGCCTCCGAGATGGTCCGGCTGAAGTTCGACCTAAAGCAGTTCACTCGCCTCCTGTGCAACACACAGGCTTATCAACGCGAGGCCACCAGCCATGAAATGGCTGAAGGAGGCCCCTACCTTTTTCCCGGCCCAGTGCTCCGCCGCATGAGCGCGGAGCAGGCTTGGGACTCCTGCGCCACGCTCGTTGTGGGTGCGGATGTGGATAAATTTCACGCCCATCGCGGCGCCATGTATGCCGAAGTCATGAAGGTGAATCTCGGTGAAGATATGACGCCTGAATCACTAAAGGCTGACATCGAAAAAGCAGCCCAAGGCATGCGAAAATATGGCGCCAAGGCCAAAGCAAATCCAAAGAACCGCAAGAAGCGTCAGATCATGCCGGAGAGCGACGATAGCGTCGAGGTTGCCCCTCCAGTGCGAAATGGCCTCGTGCTCGCCCGCGCCTCCGAGTTGCCGCAACCAGAGAAGGACCAACACTTCCTCCGCATGTTCGGCCAGAGTGACCGCCAGATCGCCGATAGCGGCAGTGATGAAGGCAGCATCCCGCAGGTGCTCATGCTCATGAATGGCGAGGCCCAAAAGGTCATCGGCCAAGACGACTCTCTCGTCATCGAGACCGCTGCTGCCCAGCAATCGCCCGAGCAGCAGGTTGAAAGCCTCTACCTCAGCTTCTTCAGCCGCAAACCCAAGCCCGAAGAACTTGCTGATACCGTTGCTGCTCTCGGCAACGGACTCACCTTGCGTGATCTAAGCTGGGTGCTTTTCAACACACGGGAGTTTGTGTTTGTGGAATAATGCCATGTCATTTTTCGCGCGCCTTAAGCATCCCAGCCATTGACTTCCTTATGAAAATCCAAAACCAGCTCGATCCGCTCACCCGCCGCTCCTTCTGTGAAAAATGGGCTAAAACCTCCCTAGGTGTCACAGTGCTTCATGGTCTCGGTGGCAGTGCATTGGCAGCAGATGGTCCGGGGTTCGGAAAAGCCAAGAATGTCATTTTCCTCCAGATGATCGGTGGCATGTCGCACATTGATACACTCGATCCAAAGGAGGGAGACACACAGGGCCCGGTGAAACCCGTTTCAACGAAGGCGGGCTTTCAACTTGGCGGCACGATGCAAAACCTCGCCAAACAGGCGGACAAGATCTCGATCATCCGCAGCATGACCTCCAAGACCGGTGTGCATGCCAGCGGCCAGTACTTGATTCGCAGTGGCTACGAGCAGCGTGGAACGATTCAGCATCCGAACATTGGCGCCTGGGCGCAGAACTTCCTCGGTGCCAGCCATAAGACCCTTCCCTCCAGCGTGTGCGTGAACCGACAGCCGAATGCGGGCAATGGCTTCTTCCCCGCCAGCTACTCTCCGCTGCCCATCCTCGATCCCGACGCCGGATTGCAATACTCCCGCAGCGATGCAGGCGCAGATGTGATGCAAAAGCGCCTTGCCATGCTCGACAGGCTTGATGCGGGCTTCCGTGAGCGTTTTCAAACCGCCGGGGTGAAGAGCTACACCGAATTTTACGATAAGACCGTGGCCATCATGTCCAGTACCGATCTCGAGGCCTTCCGCCTTGATGATGAGCCGGAAGCACTGCGGGAAAAATACGGTCGCAACAAATTCGGCCAAGGCTGCCTGCTAGCCCGTCGCCTCGTGGAGAAAGGCATTCGCTACATCGAGGTAGCCAAAGGTGGCTGGGACATGCACAACAACATCGAGGAAGGGCTCGAAGAGCACGGGGCCGAGCTCGATGTGGCTCTTTCTGCTCTGCTAGAAGATCTGTCACAGCGCGGCCTACTTGCCTCAACGCTTGTTGTCCTCTGCTCTGAGTTTGGCCGAGGCCCCCGCATCAATGGCAATGCTGGCCGCGATCATCATCCCCGGGTCTTTTCCACCCTGCTTGCCGGTGGTGGCGTGAAAGGCGGCTTCATTCACGGCTCCAGCGACAAGGAAGGCAACTCAGTCGCCGATAAGCAGGTGAGCCCGCAGGACTTCCTCACCACCATCGGATGGAGCCTCGGTCTGCCTGTCGATGAAGTCGTCATGTCACCCTCCAACCGACCCTTCACTGTGGGCGACAAGGGCAAGCCGGTGCTGGAAGTGTTTGCGTAACACCACGGGTGTCATGAGCAGCGATCAATGCCCGGCGTTCGCACCCTCTTCGGGCGGATCGGTGTCTTCGATCTGAGCCGTGCCTTTGAGCTGATCCAGCAGCTCGTTGAACTTCGCATCTCGATGCTGCTCGATGAGCCGAGTGCGGACAGCTTCTTTGACTTCCTCAAATGGACGCGGAGCAGGTGGTTTGCGACCGAGCAACTTGCAGACGTGGAAGCCTAGCTGCGTGGTGAACACCGGACTGATCTCTTCCTCGTTCATGCTGAAGGCGATGGCCTCGAACTCCTCCATGAACTCGCCGCGCTTGAACCAACCGAGATCGATCTGCTGCTGCTCGTCGGCACGATGCTCCTCGGCCAGTTTCATGAAATCCGCGCCATCGAGAAGCTGGCGGCGGATGTCACGCATGGCCTGATAAACCTCATCACGGCTTTTGGCACCTTGGAGGCTTTTAGTGATGTGCGCGGCATGGATCTCCTCGGGCGTCAAATAAAGCTCGGTGGACGCCTCATAGGCGGCGCGAAGCTCGACCTCCGTGGGGTCAGGCTCGGGCGCGTATACAGCTTGGAGTGTTTTGTCGAGGCGGACACCGTTCGCGAGGTTGTCACGTATCACCGCCTTGTCCGCCACAGGGACGCCGATCTTGAAGTAGAACTGCGCCTCGCCGCCGGCCTCTTCGATGAGCTTGGCTAGGCGGGCATCGATGTCCTCCTCAGGCACCTCGGGATGTCGGCGTCGGCTTTCTTGTCCCAGCAGGGCGCGGGAGGTGATGTTGTCCTTCGCCAACGCGCGGAACTCCGGGTCACGCTCGCAGCAGGCCACCTGCAGCGTCCGCTCGTGGAAGCCTTTGATCTCGCGGAACTCTGCCTCGATGATTTCGTCGTCGATTTTCTCGCCATTGATGATGAGTGACATAGAGCCGGAGAGTGCAGTGGGAATGGCGAATGTCGAATGCGGAATCACGGGTCGCGGGAGCAAGGTTTGACAAGAGAGAACGGGTGGCCTACTTGCCGCGCCACATGCCATGCTGAAGCCGATTTTCACGACCTTCACCGCCGCGCTGCTGCTGTGCTCCTGCGAGACTCACGTGCCGCGTGCCATTCCGCTGCCCGCTCGTGAGGCTCCAATCCATCAGCAGGCCTTTGGCAGCGCGCTCGATGTCGATCCGATGTTCGCCGTCAGTCCCGGACCTCCTATCCGCGCAGCGGCCTATCTTTTGCTCGATGCCCGCACCGGCCAGCATCTGGCCTCACGCAACGCGGAAACTCCGCGTGCTGTGGCCAGCACACAAAAACTCGTCACCGCACTTGTTGTGTTGGATGCTGGGAATCTCGACAAACCTGTCCGCGTGACAGCTAGCGATGTGAATGTGGAACCCACACGGCTTGGCCTGAGACCCGGAGAAGTATACACCCGTCGGACGCTGCTCTATGCCTTTCTCGTGAAGAGTGCCAACGATGTCGCCAACGTGCTCGCCCGTGACAATGCGGGCAGCATTCCTGCCTTTGCAGCAAAAATGAACGCCAAGGCGCGCTCGCTGGGATGCACGAACTCCTATTTCGTGAATCCGCATGGCCTGACCGCACCGTTGCAGCGCTCCACTGCCCGAGACATGGCCCGCATGGCCATGGTGGCCTATCGCGACCCAACGATCCGCGACATCGTGCGGCGGAAATACTACGCCTTCCGCCGCGCTGACGGCCGCACCGTCACTTTGCAAAACACCAATGATCTTCTCGGGCGCATGCCAGAGTGCAACGGCATGAAGACCGGTTACACCGTGGCGAGCGGCCGCTGCCTCATCTCCACCGCCGCGAGTGGAGGTAAAGATGTGATCCTCGTGCAACTCGGCACCAAGACGAAATACATCTGGGATGACGCCCGCGTGATGATGAACTGGGGGCTGCAGCGCGCCCAAGGACGCTTCGGTTTGGCGGCGCGTTGGTAGCGTTGGCTGCCATATGGAATTTGTCGATGCAGTAGTTGCGATGGGTCTGGCGCGAAGCATCGTAGGCAAACCCCATGCCCGCTCTTTCGCTCGTCTGCCCTCATTGCGAAAGGCCTGTCGAAGTGCAGGTCACGAGCGTGACGCGTTCGCGTCCCTGCCCGGAGTGCGGGGAAATGCTCATGCTGCAAGTGGCGGAGAAAACCAAAAAGGCCAAACGTCGTGCTCTGCTGATGGGTGGCGCGGTGCCTCAACCACCTGCGGAAAGCACTTTGCAGATTCCTTCCCGGCAACCCCTGCCGGCTGACCCCAAACCAGACACTGCCTCCGCAAGAATGCCCTCACCCACCAGCGCCCCAGAGGCTCCTGTGGCAGCCGGGAAGGCAGCAGAAGACATGGCCGCGGAGCCGGATCCTCCGACAGGTTGCGAAGTCCGCATGCCGAACTTTGCCCCCTCCCACGAACCTCATGCATTACCCGGCGCGGCCTTTGAGCGCATGCGGATGGACCCCGAGATCCAAGCATTCCGCAAGCGCCTCATCATTGGCGCAGGAGGGGTTATGGGCTGCATCGTGCTGGCATTTGTGATCCGGGCACTGACCTCGTGGAATGGCAACAAATTGCAGCAAATGGCCACCAAGCCACCTCAAACGGCCCCCTTGCTAGCCATGATTGAGGAAGAACCTAAGGCGGCCATCGTTCCAAACGGGCATTTGGTTTTTAAAGCCACCGGCAAACAAGATTATGCCAAGGCGCAGAGGATCGAATCATCCCAAGGACCTGTTTCCAACCAGACCTCGATGGATCTGACGCTTTCCCTAGAGACCTTGAGAAAATTCCTAGCCGCACCCAATTGGAAGCAGCGCATCGCGTGGTCACGTCCGGTGAAAGGCCTTGAGGAACGAATGGCGGCCTTTTATGCTCAGTATGCCGATGGGCCCGTCATGCACTCCAGCATCGTGGAGTCCAAGGAGATCCATAGGGGCCTATCCGAGCACATTGTGGTGATGGAGGGCGGCGGCCGACGAACCGCCCTTGTGGAAAAAACCTCCGAGGGCCCACGCGTGGACTGGGCCGCCTTTGTCGGCGCAGGCGACCTAGGCTGGGCGCAGTTTATGGAAAAGCGGCCCATCCAACCGGTCACCATGCGTGTGATGGTAACAGATGGTTTCCACTACGAGAACCAGTTTGGCAGTCCTCGATTGCTCAAATGCTTGGACCTGCGCTGCATCTCAGAACCCGGAGCTCCGGTGATTCATGGATACATTGAGCGCGACAGCAACGCCGCCATCCAACTGGAATTCTGGCTGAAGCAGTCCCAAGGAGTTGCCCTGCCCCTCACTCTGACGCTGAAATACCCTCTCAACTCTACCTCGTCCAATCAGGTATGGGTGACGGGAATCGTCCGCCAAGGGTGGCAGGATGCCTGACCCAGATCCGGTGGGGGGATGAGGTGTCGTGTGGAAAAAATGAGAATAATATGCAATATGTGCATAGTTGTGGCGTAAGTTCTATGCCTAGAGTCTTCTTTTCTCCATCGATTCACCCCACTGTTACTCATGAAAATGCACCCCAATTGCCAAGGCAATCACCTTGATCTCCGCGCTGGCGTGAGCCGCCGCGACTTTCTCTACGTTGGCATGGCTGGTAGCCTTGGCCTGACGCTGCCTGATCTCTTGCGCCTTCAGGCTGCTCCCGTGATGCCGGAAGTCGAAACATTTAAGCCCATCGCGGACGCGGTGATCCATATCTACCTGCCCGGCGGCATGGCCCAGCATGAATCTTGGGATCCCAAGCCGTTTGCAGCCCCCGAATATCGTGGCCCCTTCAATCCGATCAAAACCAGCATCCCAGGCGAATATGTGGGTGCGAAATTTGAAAAGATCTCGAAGATCATGAATAAGCTTAGTGTGATCCGCAGCATGACCCACGGCGAAGCGGCTCATGAGCGCGGCACACACAACATGTTTACGGGCTATCGCCCCAGCCCGGCGATTAAATTCCCAAGCTTTGGTTCCATCATCTCGCATGAGCAAGGCAGCCGGAATAATCTGCCGCCCTATGTCGTCGTGCCAAACGTCTTTGCTCCCGAGCAGGGCACTGGATACATGAGCAGCGCCTATGGCCCTTTCGCTCTCGGAAGTGACCCTGCTGACAGGGGCTTTACCGTCCGCGATCTTCTCTCCCCGAAAGAAATTGATGAAAAACGCTTCGACCGCCGCCGCAATCTTCTTGGAGCTGTCGACGAGCACTTCAAAGCCGCTGAAAAATCGGATGCCATCGCTTCCATGGACAGTTTCTACCAAGCTGCTTACGGCTTGATTAGCAGCGCCAAGGCTCGCGAAGCTTTCGATCTGACAAAGGAATCTGACAAGCTTCGTGATGAGTATGGTCGCAACTCAGCCGGTCAGCGCTTCTTGCTGGCACGTCGCCTTGTGGAAGCCGGAGTTCGTATGGTTTCCGTCACTTACGGTGGCTGGGATCATCACAGCAACATCAAGGGTGCGTTCGAAGGACAGGCTCCAAGCTTTGACCAAGCCTTTGCTCGCCTCATCAGTGATCTCGAAGAGCGTGGCATGCTAAAGCGCACACTTGTCATGGTCAGTTCCGAATTCGGTCGCACGCCGAAAATCAACGGCACCAATGGTCGTGACCACTGGCCTCGCGTCTTCTCTGTGGCGCTAGCCGGTGGCGGGGTTAAAGAAGGCTACATTCACGGTGCCTCCGATGCCCTCGGTGGCGAACCCGATCGTGATGCCGTGGGTCCAGAGGACCTCGCCAAAACCATGTATCGTCTCCTCGGTATCAATGCAGAAAAACGCATCATGTCCGATGGGTCCCGTCCTATCGACATCGTCAATGGTGGCCGTATCCTCACCGAGGTGATTGCCTGATATCCGAAATAGATTTGATTCACGAAAGCCCGGGCAGAAATGTCCGGGCTTTTTCTTGCACTCAATCGACCTATTCATAGGCGTAAGGCGTTCATGGTCATAGATCTTCGTGTGTTGCAAAACCCTCAAATCCATTTGGTGGATTCTTTTGAGGCACTCGTGGGCTTTCGCTTTGAATACGGCATCAACGCCGTCTGCTGGCCACGCGAGCTCCAAGGTGATTTCGCCGAGGTGGTGCACTCTTTGGACGTGCCACAGGGAATCACGCATCTCACCCCCAAGCGTTTGCATGAGCTCGACCTGACGCCGGCGGGCCAAAAGGCTGTCAAGGTCATGGTGGACGATCTGGATAGGCTGCATGAGCGGCATTTGCTGCCAACACTTGATTGCGTGAACGGCTACACGCATGAGACCCAATCGCCACTACGCACGGATGTGTGCTCCTTTCACGCTGACAGCGCCACCGCAGAGGCGGATACTTGGCTGTGCACCTACCATGGGTCGTCCTCCGAAGGTCTGCGCAACGAGGAGGTCATCTGTCGCGTCGATGTGCCGGAGACGCGGCAGGAACTGCTTCGTTTGTATGGGGACAGGGACGATGAAGGATTCACGGAATGGCTAGAGGATCACTTTCACACACTGCACTACAGCCCCCTGCCAGCGGCCATGCCATTCCAGTTTGGCACGGGCAATCTATGGCGTATCGCCTTGAGGTATCCAGATTCGCCAGTGCCCCCATGCATTCATCGAGCACCGGATCCCGTGCCGGGTGAAAAACGCCTTGTGCTCATCAGTTAGCCCCAATGCCTGCCGATCCTTCTGCCTGCCTCACCTGCGGTGCCTGCTGCAACTACTTCCGTGTTTCGTTTTACTGGCAGGAGGCGAAGCAGCGTGGACTCGAGGAGTCAAAGCTTGTCCAAGTCACCCCTTGGCGTGTCTGTTTTCTCGGCACCGAGCGTCAACCGCCACGGTGCATTCATCTCGAGGGCACCGTGGGCGCGAAAACCACCTGCCGCATCTATGAACAAAGACCTCATCCCTGCAGGGAACTCGAGGTGGGCGATGAGAAATGCCTCAAGGCCCGTGCAGCTCATGGATTGCCTCCTTTGAGGGAATGCCAAGTCTGAGGCTCAACGGCGCAGCTTCATCTTGAGGCGTTTCCATGTGGGAACATCGAGGTCCTCGCCTTCGACGATGGAGGGCTCAGTGTCCTTGAACCGGCCCCGGTCCTCCTCACCAGCGAGTCCGAGGGACGGCTGCTCGATGGCAATGGTGCGGCGTGGCATGCTGGACGTCACAGCCGCTGCAACCGTGCCGGGTGCAGAAATGGCGGATTTCTCTGTCTCATTTTTTTCGAAGACGAGTTCGTCGTCTTCGATGACCCGCAGCGATTCAGTCTGTAGAGTGATCCCTCGATGAGGTGCCTCAGCGAATGTTTTTGGCTCGTGGACGGGCTCAGCCACATCCACGTCTTGGGTCTCCTGGACCTCTTTCAACACAAGGTCCGCATCAGGTTCAGGCTGCTCAACCGAAGTGTAGCAGGCTTGCTCGGTTTCGAAAGTCGGCCTGGCGTCCGGGCTAACAGCTTCCTCAGCCTGAGCCGCCGGTTTCATGACAGCTGAAGGCTCGGATGCACGATCCGGAACGGATGCGGCAGCATCACGGATGATGTCCTCCGTTTTGAACAGAAAATCTTCCTGTAGCGGCGGATTTTGGGGAAGAGGTGGCGAAAAGCGTGCCTGTACTTCTTCTTTCACAGCAGGAGCAGACGACGGCATCGCACTGGCCACCGGGGCGGCGGTGGCCGTTTCGGCACGCGGAGCCATCATCTCGGATGGCGGCGCAGCGGTGGCGTGAGCGTTCAGTTGCGCAAGGGACAGCGAGCTGATGAGCGTGACGGCAACGGAGTCGCCAAGCTTCGGATCAATGGCTAAGCCGAAAAGAATATGGGTCTGGTCCGGCACACTCTTGCCGAGCTGCTTCATGATGCCCTCAACCTCCAAAAGCGTAAGCGATTCACCACCTGCGATATGAACAAGGAGAGTCTGTGTGTGATAAAGGAGCCGACCTTGATCAATAAGGGGGCTCTTGAGTGCCTTCTTGACCGCTTCCATGCCACGGTTCTGGCCGCGAGCATCACCGTAGCCAAAGAGACACCGACCGTTTGCGCTGCGCAGCGCGGCGGTCAGATCGTCAAGACCAAGCTTCACAAGGCTTGGTGTGGCCGTGATGGTGGAAACCGCACGAAGAGACTGCGCAATGAGCTGATCGGCTTGGGTAAAGGCTTTTTGAATACCCTCCTTGGGTAGAATGAGCTCACCCATGCGGTTGTTCTCAAACAGAATCAGGGCATCACAGCGTTTTTGCAGCAACTCGAGCGACTCTTCGGCTTGGCCGATCCGTCGGCGTCCCTCAAAGCTGAAGGGCATGGTGGCCACAACAATAACGAGAGCACCAGTATTCTTTGCAATCTCTGCCACAACGGGGGCCGCCCCGCTTCCGGTGCCACCACCCAGTCCCGCGCTGATGAAGATGATATCGTGTCCTTCGAGCGACTGGCGAATCTGCTCGCGGGAGTAAAGAGCCGCCTCTCTTCCCAGATCAGGATCTCCACCGGCGCCGATGCCCTTCATCAGCTCGACACCCAGCTGCACCTTCATCGGCGCCATGGCGTGGTTGAGCACTCGTAAATCGGTGTGCATGCAGACTAGCGTGGCATCCACGATTCGATCGAGCGTGATACGGTCGATGACATTGGAGCCTGCCCCTCCAATGCCGACGATGCAGATGCGTGGTGCAGCCTCAGCGGCAACGCCGACGGCTTGGGTGCGTTGGTATTCGACCATAAGTGTTATTGCGGATGTTCGGGCGAATGCGGTTGGCGCCGTGCTTTTCTCCAATCAAAGCGCCAAGGATGAAAGCAGCTCCTGCATGCGTCTGCCAAGCCTTTTCAGCGGTGACAGGTAAGGTTTTTCCGCGTCGAGAATCTGGGCGTAACGAATGAGACCGATGGGCGCGGAAAACTGTGGGTTCTCGAATGTGGATGCGATGCCGCTGACCGGGGCGGAACCTGCCCGGGTGACTTTGCGGCCAAAGACCTCGTGAGCGACATTTTCGATGCCATTCATCAGACTCACTCCACCGGTCAAAAAGACGCCCGCGCCGATGCGGTGCAAATGCGGCTCGACAGCGGCTTTCACCGTCTCCAGGATCTCCTTCGTGCGCAGATACATGACCTCGTTCAGGAAGGCGCGGGGCACTTCACCGAGAACGAGCCCAGTCTCATCCTCGATGTTGAGCATCTCATCCTCTGGCACATCTTGGTAGTCAGTGCTGCCCTCCTCGACTTTGAGCTTTTCCGCGCGACCGTTTGGGATCTCGAGTGCCATGGCAACATCATTTGTGATATGATCACCACCTAGCGGCACGCAGCCGGAGGCGGTGATCATTCCATCGTCATACAAAACATAGTCACAGGTGCCAGCGCCGAAATCGAGCATGAGGGCTCCCTGCGTTTTGGCTTCCCGTGTGAGCACCACCTGTGCAGCGGCGACAGGGTTGAAGACAACATCTTCGACCTCCAACGGAATCTCACGCACACAACGGATGGCGTTTTGAATGCGGCCGCGAACGCCGTGGATGATATGATAGTCCGCCTCAAGCACACGTCCCTCCCGGCCAATGGGCTGGCGAACACCTTCAACCCCATCGACAATGTATTGCCGCGTGACGCTGTGCAGGAAAACGTTTTGCTGCGGAATGCTCACGTTGCGGGCGATCTCCTTTGCCTCCTCGACATCGTCTTCGGTGATCTCCACTTGGTCCTCGGGCAGGCGATGGCAACCGCGGTTGTTTAGGGATTGAATGTGGGCACCGCTGACTCCAAGGAAGACATTGCGGATCATCACATCGCTGCGGTCCTCAGCGCGCACAAGGGCGTCATTGAGGCAAGTTTGCACGGTTTCAAAATCGACAATTTCGCCTTTGCGTACACCGCGGGCGGGAGCTTGACCCACTCCAAGGATTTTGATGGCACCGTCACGCTTTGCTTCGCCAACAACGACGCAGATTTTGTGCGTTCCAATTTCCAGACCTGCATAAATGGTGCTTTTAGCCATGGGACAGAGGGAGGGGTGGGTTAACGACGGGTAAGGGGAGGGGTGGGAACCGGAGATGCAGGGCGGTTTTCCGCTAGGGTGAGGCCACCAATATCCGGCGCGCCATGAAAAGTGGCAGGCGTGTTGCCCTGGGGAATGAAATTCAGCGTGGCAAACTTCCACTGGCGCGCACGTGCCTGTTTCATGACGCGATCGTAGCGCTCGAGCTGCATCTCCAAGTCATCGACGCCAAAGGTGATGACTTTGGGTTCGGAGGCGGCAGTGGCGTAGTGCGCCTCGATGGACCATGAATTTGGAATGACGAGGCGCCGAGCGATCTCCGCCGGAGTTTGCGCCCTTGCGTTCAGCTCCTTGGCAAGCTGCAGCGCGGTCTGCAGCAGCGGGTCAGCGAGCCTTTTGCCAGGATCGATGCGGCTCACCGCATCGAAGCTGATCACCGGCAAGGCCAGAAACTCCTTCGTGACCACCTCACAGGGCATCGGCACACCCTCGGCATCGATCAGACAGCCGGTGCCGCTGAGCGGCGCATGATACTTCTGTTTGGAGCACTCCAGCCAAGCTACAGGCAAACGCTGCGCTACCTTGATCGTGAGGCTGCCATTGTAGTCACGGCGAATGTGAGCGCTCTTCACATGAGGCAGACGTTCGAGACGGCTGCGCACCTCACCGAGGCTCAGGGTAAGCAAGTTTGTGTCGAGGGTGAGGGCTGTGGCACTCAGGAGTTTTTGCTTCGAAAGTGGCCCGCGGGTCTGAATGTCGATTGCCTTGAGCAGGAAGCGTGAATTTTTCTCAAAAGCTTCTTCCCAAGCCAGTTTTCCCAAGGCGGCCACGACAATGGCAATAATCAGCCACACTGCGTTGCGATAACCCTTCCGCCGCGCCATCTCCGCCTCCTGCTGACGGATAACAGGGGATTCGGGCTCGTAGTCAATCACATGCGGCGCCAAATCCTTGCGCACACGCGCAGGGCGCTGTGCGGCGGATTTAGAACCTTTCTTGGACAAAGACATGATGGGAAATACGGCAGGGAGAACCTTTTCCGATTATTTAATAGGTGTTAAATACCTTTTTGCCAGTCGAAGCTCCACAAATATTCGCTGCCCCAAACACTTTCCTGCCTGTTTACTGCCTCTCTTGCATCAATGAAAAGCTCACGCCAAGGGCCTTCATGGCCTCACGGAATGCGGCGAAGCTCCATCCTTGCAGCTCGGTTCCTTGGGAAATGCCCTTCAACGCTTCAAAGTGAATCGCAAACTCGTCTTTGACTTCCGATGAAGGCACGAGCGTCACTGAACCCTTCCAACTGGCGAAGAGTTTGCCCACCGCCTCTTTTTGCTTCGCATAGTCGGGTATTTTCACGCGTAGCGTCGCCAAGTAAGGCGTGCCATGCAGCGGTATCGCTTCACGCACCGCTTGGGCGATTTGATGATCGCTCACCCTCGATGGATCGAAAGTCACTTGGGCATAGTTATCAATGATCTGCACCACCTGCACATCCTCCACGCCTTTCGTCTCACCGATGGATTGCTGCACCATGTAGACACAGCTTCCGCACTCGACACCCGACACGTAAAACGTCCTTGTCACCACAGGATCAGCAGCGGAGATCGTGCACGTGGCAGCGATAAGCAGAAAGATCCCTCGCGCGGATGAGTTCATGGCGTGTCCACAACGGTTTTCACGTGCACAAATCCTTCACCACATGGCCGTGGATGTCGGTGAGGCGGTAATCACGGCCTTGGAAGCGATAAGTAAGCCGCTCATGATCGAAACCGAGCAGATGCATCACCGTGGCTTGGAAGTCGTGCACATGGACTTTATTCTCCGCAACACTGAAGCCGAGCTCATCGGTGCTGCCATAGTCAAAACCGGCTTTCGCCCCACCGCCAGCCATGAAGAGCGTGAAGCAGTCTGGATAATGATCGCGACCCAACACCTTGCTTGCGGCCGTGCGCCCCTCACGGAAGGGCGTGCGGCCAAATTCGCCACCCCAGATGACCAGCGTATCATCCAAGAGGCCGCGCTGCTTCAGATCCTTGATAAGAGCAGCCACCGGTTTGTCGGTCGCGGCCATTTTGTTGGTCAACCCACTCGTGATCCCGGTGCCTTCGCCGGTCCCGTGAAAGTCCCAGCCCCAGTCAAACAACTGAACAAAACGCACGCCTTGCTCCACGAGCCGACGTGCGAGCAGGCAGTTGTTCGCAAAGCTCGCCTCGCCCGGCTTCGCGCCGTAGGCCTCCAGCGTGGCGGAGTTCTCCTTGGAGATGTCCATCACCTCCGGCACGCTCGCCTGCATGCGATACGCCAACTCGTATTGTGCGATGCGTGTCACTGTCTCGGGATGCCCGAGCTCCGCCACCTGTTGTTGATTGAGCTGGTTGAGCACATCGAGCGTCTTACGCCGCATCTCGCGGTTCATCCCAGCAGGATCACTCACAAAAAGCACCGGATCGCCCTTGCTGCGGCATTGCACACCTTGATAAACACTCGGGATGAATCCGCTGCCCCACAAGCCCTGACCCCCACTCGGCTGCGTGCCGCTAGAGATCAGCGTCACAAAGCCGGGTAGGTCCTGATTGTCCGTGCCGAGGCCATACGTCGCCCACGAGCCCAGCGAAGGCCGGCCTTGGCGCGCATGGCCCGTGAAAAGCAGCAGCTCCGCCGGCGCGTGATTGAACTGGTCCGTGTTCATCGACCGGATCAGGCACATCTCGTCGGCGATCTGGTGAAAGTTCGGGCACGCGTCGCTCATCCATATGCCAGCCTTGCCGTGTCGCGCAAAGCTGCGTGGCGTGCCCATCAGCTTAGGCACACCGGACGTGAAAGCGAATCGCCTGCCCTTCAGAATCGAGTCCGGGCAATTCTCTCCGCTCCGTTTCACCAGTTCAGGCTTGTAGTCAAAGATGTCGAGATGCGGGGGCGCGCCTGACATGTGCAGGTAGATCACCCGCTTGGCCTTTGCCCGATGGTGCGACTTGCGCGGCAGCATCGGATTGACCGCCTGCGGCATAGCCGCGGCGTCCTGCCGCATGGCATGTAAGGCGATCGCACCAAGGCTGAACTGGCCTGCATTGCCCAGAAAGGTGCGGCGTGTCGTGAGCTGGAGTTGGTCGTGGAGGATGGGGTTCATGGAAAAATCAGTCAATTAACGGCGCATCAAAAACTCATCCAGATTCATGACCACATTCGCCACCGCCGTCCAAGCGGCAAGTTCAGCGATGTCCGAGCCAGCCTCTGCTGGTCCGAGCGGATCTGTGGCCATTTTAGTAGCAGCAGAAGCATCGGAGCGATACATGGTAAGGCTCTCGTCATGCAGTTTGGTCAGCGCGGCCCATTCATCCTCGCGTGGTTCGCGAGCGACACACAGGCGGAACATGAGCGAAAGCCTGCTGATCACATCTTTTAGGTGCTTTCCGTCCTTCAAAACGATGCGGCGTGCCATCGCCTGATGCGTTTCGAGGAAGACAGGGTCGTTCAACGTCACGAAAGCCTGCAGCGGCGTGTTGGTGCGGCTGCGGCGGATCATGCAGACCTCACGATTGCCAGCATCGAACGTCATGAAGCTCGCATACGGTGAATTACGGCGCACTTCCGTGTAGAGGCTACGACGATGAGCATCCTCACCCTTGCTGACCTCCCAGTCATTGCTGCGACCAAACGCCGTGCTCAGGCCCAGATTCGGAGTCATCGGCCGCACTGGCTGACCATACATTTTCTCCGAAAGCAACCCGCTCACGGCAAGTGCTTGATCGCGCAGCAATTCGCCCGTCGGGCGGAAACGTGGCCCGCGGGCGAGAAGACGATTGTCCGGATCACGCTCGTTGAGTTCCGGCGTTGATTTGGAGTTCTGTTGATAGGCTTGGCTGGTAAGCATCAGCTTGAGCATGTGCTTGATATCCCAACCGCTGTCCATCAGCTCCGCGGCCAGCCAGTCGAGCAACTCCGGATGAAATGGCAGATCGCCCTGGCTACCGAATTCCTCGCTGCTGCGCACGATGCCTGTGCCGAAGAGGCTTTCCCACAGGCGATTCACCGTCACGCGGGCGGTAAGCGGGTTATCGCGGCTCACGAGCCATTTCGCCATCGTGAGGCGATTCTTCGGCTCCTTGGCCGGCAACGGATGAAACACCGCCGGCGTGCCCTCGCTCACTTCATCGCCGAGCGACTGCCAGTTGCCGCGGAGCTGCACTTTCGTCACGCGCCGCTGCTTCGGATCGAGATCGTGCATGATCGGCACCGTCACCGGCTTGATCGCCGCGAGCTCCTTGTTCGCTGCCGCAAAACGCGTACGCTCCGCGGCCGATTCCTTGGCGATGTTTCGCACATAATAATCCGCCACGACCTGCTGCTGCTCCGGCGAGCGTTTCGGCTGCGCCAGCGCGGCGATCACATTCGCGGGAATCTTCGCCGCCTGCTGCACGCGGGCATCGCCGGTGAAACTCAGGCGGAAATTGCCGAGCGTGTGCTGCTTGAACTCACTCTTCTGCTCCAAAGTCACACGCAGCTTCGCACCCGCAGGCACCACAACGGGCGAGTTCGTCAAAAGCGTGAGCGTGTGTGGCTTTTCGGCCGCGCCACCGACCGCCCAGCCTTTGCTTTTGGCTTCGAGAAACTTCGTGGCCTCAAATCCGCTCTGCGAGAAATCCGCCAGCGCCGTCGTGAAGCTCAGCGGCACCGGACCGCTCACCGCGAAGGCCTTTTCCTTCTCCGGCGCAGGTGTCGGATCGCTCTTCCACAGGATTTGACGCTTCTCATCGAGCAGCACGACGCGGAAGCCATCGAGACGCTTGCTCACGCCATCGAGCCGGTTCCACACCACCACGCGATCCACCGGCTTCGCAGCCTTCAGATCGACTTCCCACCACGGATCGTTGTCAGCGCCGCTCGTGTGCGACACGCTGCCTTTGTTGTAGTTGCCGTCCGTGTTGCCATCGTTGGCGCGTTTCGCCGCGGCATCCTGATACTGGCTGCTGTGACTCGCCACACCCTTCGGCGCGATGTTTTCCGCGCCGCTGAAAACCTGCACCTCGGCGAGTTGGAGCATCTTTTTGGCACCCGGCAGCTCCACGCGCACAAAGCGAGCCTGCGGAGCCGCTTTGGCATCCGGCGGCACCACCTCGGCCTTGAGGCTCGTGAGCACAAAATTGCCGAAACCGGCCTGCGGAGCCGTTTCGAGCCTCAACGCGCTCAGTTTGTCTCCCGCGAGCGGCAACTCGACCGTGTAGCTCGCCGTGTCCTTGTTCTTCGCGAGGATCACGCGGCCGTCGTTTTCGATCTTCGCGTCGCTTTCGCTCACTTTCGACGGCTTCGGGTTCTGCCAGCCCAAATCGCGAGCAAAACCGCGATCCCATGCCTCCAGCCCCGCGAGCCATTTCGCGTCCGGTTTCGTGAATTTCGACTCCAGCGCCGCGATCTCGGCTTTGAGGGCCTCGCGCTGCTTTTTAAGCTCTGGCGTGTCGAAGCTGTGCAGCGGCACTTCGTCTTTTTTGTCACTATCAGCGCTCTGATTCAGGAAAGCGTAGAACTGGAAGTACTCATTGATCGTGAGCGGATCGTATTTGTGCGTGTGGCACTGCGCACAGGCCATCGTGGTGCCCATCCACACGGCAAAGGTCGTGTTCACGCGGTCGATGATCGCCGCGTTGCGGAACTCCTCGTCGTCCGTGCCGCCTTCGTTTTGCGTCATCGTGTTCCGATGAAACGCCGTCGCGATGAGCTGGTCGTCCGTCGGATTCGGCAGCAAATCCCCCGCGAGCTGCTCGATGGTGAATTGATCAAACGGCATGTTCGCATTCAGCGCCCGGATCACCCAGTCCCGATACGCCCAAATCTCCCGCGGCTGGTCACTCGGATAGCCGGATGAGTCCGCATAACGGGCAAGATCCAGCCACTGGCGTGCCCAGTGCTCGCCGTAGCTCGGTTTGGCGAGGTAATGCTCCACGACGTCGGACAGGTCAGATGCGTCTGACTTGTCGGACGAAAAGCGTGCCAGTTCCTCCAACGTTGGCGGCAGTCCGGTCAAATCGAGCGCCACACGGCGGATCAGCGTCGCACGATCCGCCGCTGGTGAAAACGACAGTCCTTCCTTCTTCAGACGCGCCGCCAAAAACGCATCCACCGGGTTCTTCGCGCCTGCTGGCACCGCTGGCTTCACGACTTTCTCATAGCTCCAATGCTTCCCCCACTTCGCGCCCTGCTTGATCCATTCTTTAAGCAGCGCGACCTGCGCGGGGGAGATGGTTTTGTGCTGCTTCGGCGGCGGCATGACCTCATCCGGGTCAGTGCTCACGATGCGCTGGATAAGAGCGCTTTTCTCCGGATCTCCCGGCACCACGGCGATGATGCCGTCGTTGTTCTTCTTCGCGGTGGCCTCGTCATCGAGACGGAGGTCCGCCTCACGTTTTTTGTCATCAGGACCGTGGCAAAAAAAACAGTTCTCGCTTAGGATCGGGCGGATCTGTTTGGAAAAATCAATGGGCTCCGCGAGGGCGGACGATAGGAGAGTAAAAGTGACAAGGGGGCGAATCACATACGACAATACGTCTGCGAAGACAGATTCTTGAGACCTGCTGGCATTGTCCATGCAAAGGAGCGTCTCTAGGGTCGATCCTAGAAGTCCGGACAGCGCAGCCTAGGCCCTCTTGACCTTTGACGTGGCTCCCTGCCCCGCTAGCATCCGCGGCCTCTTTCCCATGTCCGCCAAGATCCCCACTGCCGCCGAAATCCGCGCCACCTTCCTCGATTTCTTTAAGGAGAAACAGCATACCATCGTGCCCAGTGACAACGTCGGTTACACCAGCCGTGACGGCGCGCGCATCTTCACCAATGCTGGCATGAACCAGTTCGTGCCCATCTTCCTTGGTGAGCGCAGCGCGGATGTGGACACCTGGCCTGGTGTCCTGCACAAAGGCCTGCCCACCCGCGCGGCGGACACGCAGAAATGCATTCGCGCCGGCGGCAAGCACAACGACCTCGAAGACGTCGGCCTCGACACCTACCACCACACGCTCTTCGAGATGCTGGGGAACTGGT
>JAFMIR010000053.1 GCA_017853885.1 Prosthecobacter sp. | reverse complement strand
TCAGCCGCGGCGATCCGCCCGTGGGCCTCTTTTACAGCAGCCCGCCCAACCTCGGGCACGACGAAAAAGACCCCACCCACACCGCCAACTTCGGCGTGAAGCTCAAGGAGCACTGCGATGCTCATCAAGTCCCCTGCGATCTGGTCTATCCCGGTGCTCCGAATGTGAAGCACGCCACCGACAGCGATTACATCAAGGCCCACCTGCGGCCGGAGCTGAAGTGAAGACCTCAAACCGTAGCCCCAGCTTGAAAATGAAACGCCATCTTGCTGCTACCCTGTCGTTGGTGTCACTCGCTGTCTTGCAACTCGCATGTTCGGCCATGGTGCATGCCGATGAGATCATCCTCGCTGGTGGTGATGAGGTTTTCATCGTGGACGCGGCGGAGGCAGCCGCGGGCAAGGCGAACAAACTTTGGCACTGGAATGCGCAGGAAGCGCCGGATGTGCCGGAGGCGGCGCGGCGGGATTTTCATCACATGGATGAGTGCAAGGCGGTGGAGCAGGGCGCGAAGCTGCTGGTGTGCGCCTCGAACGGCGGCTGTGCGTTGATCGAGCGGGCGACGAAACGCGTGCTGTGGCGGGCGAAGTCGCGAAATGCGCACTCGCTCGATGTGCTGCCGCATGATCGCGTGGTGGTGGCCAGTTCGCTGAGCGGAGATCATCTGGAGGTCTTTGATTTGAAAGGCGCGGCCGTGCCAGTTTTCAAAACACCGCTGCGTTCCGCGCATGGCGTGCTGTGGGATGAGGCGCGGCAGTGCCTGTGGGCTTTGGGGTTCGACGAACTGCGCGGCTACACGCTGGCGGACTGGGACACGGCCACGCCGTCACTGAAACTCAACAGTTCGCACAAGCTGCCGGATGCCGATGGCCATGATCTGCGCCCCGTACCCGCTAGCGCGGACCTGCTGCTCACCACCGAGCATGGCGTGCATCTCTTTGATCGCGATCAGGCGACCTTTCGTCCGCATCCTGTGCTGAAGGATCTCGCGAAGGTGAAGTCCGTGGACGTGCATCCGGTGACTCAACGCATCGTGCTCAGCACCTGGGGCGCGACTTTGCGCCTTTTTGCGCCGGAAGGGAAAATCTCCTTCCACGACGCCCGTCCTTACAAAGCCCGCTGGCTGCCCTGATTCCATGAAAACAACGCTCACCCTGCTATCCGCTCTTTTTCTCACCTCGCTCCTGCCGCTCTCCGCAGCGGAGTTGAAGCTCGCCTCCGTGCTGGCGGATCACATGGTTTTGCAGCGAGACAAACCCGTCGCGGTTTGGGGCTGGGCGGATGCGGACGCAGAGGTCACGGTCGAGTTCGCCGCACAGAAGAAAACATCGAAAGCCAACGCCCATGGCAAATGGCTCGTGAAGCTTGATCCCATGCCCGCGAGTGACCAGCCACGCGATCTCCTCATCTCTTCAAATCATCAATCACAAATCATCAGTCATAAATGCACAGACGTTCTCGTGGGCGAGGTATGGCTCGGCTCCGGCCAGTCAAACATGGCGATGACGGTCGCGGGGTGTTACCACTTCGATGCGGAGAAGGCGGCGGCGAAGTTCCCGCTGATCCGCCATTATCGCGAAAGCTCCGGCCCTGCTGAGCTGCCACAGGCCGAGGGCAAAGGTGCATGGCAAACATGCACGCCAGATACCGTCGGCGGCTTCTCGGCAGCGCTGTATTTCTTTGGACGCGAGATTCACAAGGAGGTCGGTGTGCCTGTCGGCCTTATCAACACTTCCGTGGGCGGCACGCCCATTGAATCCTGGGTCGCCGCCGAGGTGCAGTCCTCCGATCCGGAGACCAAGGCGAACTACGACACGCGCCTGGGGGCCCACCGGAAGTTCGATCCCGCGCAGGCTCCCGCTTTGCATCAAAAGCCGAACCCCAACCGACCCCGGGCCTTCGGCGGGAAGGGAGCTGAGGGGATGAAAAAGGAAATTACTAGCAATAACGGTGAAACGCTTGACGAGACCATCAACAGGCCTTCACATCACCCCAAGGCGGAAGGAAAAACTCCCTTCCGCCCCCTGAACCCCCACCAACCAACGCCGACCGCTGACTCGTGGGCGGGCGGGCTCGAAAAGGAAAACCCTTTCAGTGCAATAACACGTCCGCTACGACGCAGCTCCGGCGCAAACCGCCGATATTGATTTCACTTCACGCGGACTTCGGAGAAAAACTTATGACAAATTTCCATCCTCGTAACCGAGCCGCTTTCGCCACAGGAATCGCGCTCGCTCTGCCGTTGCTTTCGTGTGCTTCGCTCAGGGCCGAACCCGATGCCAACGAAATCGGCGCGCAGCCGCAGGGCGTGCCCACGGTCGCCGAATGCATCGCGCACTGGAACAAAATTCTCGTCGGCGATGAATTGAGCGCCGGCAAGGAAGTGCAGTTTTTTCCAGCGCCCGATTATCGCCTCACCACGGACGAAAACGACAAATTCGATTTAACCGACGGCAAACTCGCTAGCAAAAACAAGGAAAGCATCTGGTATCACAAAGCAGCGGTTGGCTGGTATTTGCCGGCGAGCGAAGAAATCAGCCTGATGGTTGATTTGGGAAAGGAAGAAGAAGTCGGGCGCATCGCCATCCGAGTACTCGGCGGGCGCGAGCAAGGCTCGCTCACTTTTCCCAAAGGCTTTGAAATTCTCGCCGGCAACGACGGGCAGCATTTTTACAGTGTGAGCGCGATGCAAAAATTGCAGCCCGCCGAAAGAGAACTCTCCGATTTCAAAACGGCTTTTTATTTGCCCGAAGAACGCAAGGCATACGTTTATCCGTTCGCCTTGGACGCCAATGTGAAAGCGCGCTACATCGTGCTCCGCATGATGCGAGATTCGGCCATCTTCATGGACGAAATTTCGATCCGGCGCGCAACGCAACCCGAAGCGGTCAGGCCATTAAGCGACTTTCGCCCGGCGCGATTTTTCACTGAAGGAGTGGTGGTGTTCCCGCGCAAGGAGCCGATGGTCGTCACGCAAAATGTTCTCACGCCGAACTTTTTTGTGGTGCAGGATAACACCGGCGACAAAAAAGCCGTGGCCGATTTTATCATCGAAGTTCCCGACGGCATCGAGCTGATCGGCGGCACCATGAAGTTTGAATCGCAGACGGCGAGTCGCGTCGGTTGGAATCGCTATCGCGTGAACATGGGCCGGCTCGTGCGCGGGCGTCTCGATCCGTTGTATTTCAAAGTGACGAACGCCGCCAAAGTTCCGGCTGACGCCACTTGCCGCCTCACGGCGCGCACGGGCGGCGCCGATTCCAACAGCATTGACGTGCCGCTGCGCCTGGTGACGATCCCGGAAGTCAATACGCGCGGAGTACTCGATGTCAGCCTGACGTGGATGAACGAAAGCAACGCCACCGACTGGCCGGATTTCCTCGCTAACTTTCGCAAGCTGGGCTTCGATTATGTGGCGGCTTTTCCGCGTTGGTATCGCAACGCCAGCGGCAAAATGGAGTTGGAATCGTCCTACGATGCCGGACTCGTCGGCGATGGTCGCTACGAAGCTGTGCTGCGTTCGATGCGCGAAGGCTCGGCGACGCAACTCCAATTATTGGACGCGGCGCGCAAAGCAAACTTTCGCATTATTACCAACGATTCGCCGTTTCACGTCATGGAAAAAACCTTGGATGAGGCGCTGAAAAGCGGCAAAGTCTCGGAGGAGGAAAAACGTGAAATTTTCAATGTTGTAGACGCCAAGATCGGCCAACACGTCAGCCCGCTGTATCGTGGCCGCTTTTTTCAAAACGAGCTGTTGCGCCTCAAAAGCGCCGTCGAAATCACCAAGCCCGACGAGGTGTCTCTCGATATCGAATGGTGGTATGAATCGGTCAACGAATCGCAAAAAGATGAGCGCATGATTGCCGCGTGGAAAGCATCCGGCAAAAAATGGGAAGAGTTCCGCAGCGACATCGGCGCGCAGGTCTTGCGCGAAGTGCGCAAAGTCATAGACGACGCGGCGAAGAAAGCAGGTGTAGCGCTGCCGAAAATGGGATTGTATGGCGCGCACGCCTCCGGCCCGCAGGTGCAAAATTTCTTCGAGTTTTCCAAACTGTATCCAGAGACCATCCAGTACTCCACGCCCAGCCTTTACGTGCAGGGTCGCACGCTCGATGTGATCGTAAAAGTCCGCGCCGATTACGCGAAGCTCGGCAACCGCGACATCATTCCTTGGCTGACCGCCGGCACCTACGGCGAGTTCGATCCGCAGCACATGGAGCCGATGGTGCTGGAAAGCATTTTGGGCGGTGCGCGCGGCGTGACGTATTACTCTTTCTATGACTTCGACCCGATGGATTTTTATTATCACGCGAAGGCGCTTTCGCTGCTGATGAAATATCCGCAACTCCTCAAAACCGGAAAGCCGCGCGCTTGGACGGGCAGCAATGCGAACCTGAATTACACCGCGTTTGGTGACGAAAAAGAAGCGCTTCTTTTAGTCGGCAATTACAAAAATAGCCGCGACGGAAAAACCACGGTCAGCGTTCCGCTATCCGGCGTCCGGCAGGTGAAGAACGTGGCGACGGGTGATTTGCTGAAAGCGGAAAAACAGTTGCGCCTCGACATCGCGCCCGGCGAATATGTTTTACTGCACGCGAAATAGCCGATGCAGGCTCGCGGTTTAGCTTTCATTTCAATTTTCAAGGAAAGCATCATGGCAAGAAAAGTGACGATCAGTTCTCTGGGACAAGCGCCGCCGCGCTATCCCAGCTAGGAAAAGTTCCCGGACTATAACGCGCTGATGGACAACATGATCGCGTTTTGGGAGCGGCAAATCAACGCGGTTTTGCCGGACAAGCCGGACGTGATTGTGCTGCCCGAAATGTGCGAACGTTACAACGGCGTTCCGCAAAAAGAAAAGCTGGAACTGCGCGACGCGCTTGGCGCGGCCTGATTCGACGATGTGCGCCTGAACGAGGGCGCATCTGCTCCATCGCCCCAAGTATTTATCCGGTCGTTCACGAAAGGCATCGTCTTCGTCCGTCCTCCGGAGGGCTCGGATTTGGGTGATAGCATGGCGATTCAGCTTCCAACACCGCTGAAGCTGCTCCGCGCTGACGGGTGCATGGAGGTAACTATGTCGTCCATCACTCTTCGAAAGGGTGAAGCAGCGATTCTGTTGAAGCCGTAATTTCAGCCTGCATGTCCCCATCATTGATTCCATGAAACCCACGCTCACCCTGCTGCCGCTCACCGCAGCGGAGTTGAGGCTCATCTCTGTTCTGGCGGATCACATGGTTTTGCAACGCGACAAACCCGTCGCCGTGTGGGGCTGGGCGGATGCCAGCTTGCGGCAATCGCTCGGCACGCTCGATTCCGTGAAGCGCAGGAGAACCCATTCTCACTCACGCGCTCTGATGATCGAAAAGGCAGCGGCGCGGGCAAGGACGATCACCGCGTGAGCGTCGCGGGCTTCTGGATGCATAAGACGCATGTCATCGCGAAGCGGATGTCAGCGGGTCGGAACGCTTCTTCTTTGTGAGAGAATGGCTACTTCGTCAGCTTCGATAACGCGATCAAACACTGCGATCTCATCGAGGCGGCCTTCGAAGTTGCTTTCATTGGTGCAACTGCCGCCGAAGAAGAAGCTGTCTGGGTTGCCTTCGGCTGCGTCGTCGCTCGATAACGAGGCGACTTCCGCGCCGTCGAGATACAGGCGAACGACATTTCTGCAGCGAACAACAACGAGGTGATGCCAAGACCACCGCTTGATGCTGCCGATGCCCGATGCCCCACGGGCCGCCGATGCGGCAGTGACGAGGCCGCGGGTTCCGTCTGGGTTGTCCCGCAGGCCGATGTGATCGCCGATGTCGAGACCAGTGAACGGAGCGCCACGTGACACGATCCACTCGGGCTTTTCCATAAGACCTACCGCAGTGCCGCTCCAGAACCACAGGGAGATGCTGAAGTCGTTTCCTGTCATGCCTGGAATCTGCGCGGTCACTCGTCCTCCTGCGCAATGCACGCTGCGATTGATACCACCCGTGGCGAAGGCGGCATCATGCGGTCCCGGCAGGAAGTAGAGAACGCGCGGCTCATAGATGGCATCGCTGCCGTGGGGTGACACATCGACAGCCCGCGGACCGCTCCACTCGTCGAGACGCCAGTAGCCACGCGGCTTGAGGCAGAGGGTATAGGCCACTGCGGGTCCCGGACCAGCGCGCCGTTGCGTTCGCGACCTTCCCGCCACGGCCTCGAGCATACGCAGCGCGGCTTCGGTGACCTTCGGTTCGGCCTCGGTCTCCAGTCCGGCAGTGCGTGCCGGCCACGTGTTGTAGCCGCCGAGGGGAAAGTGCTCAGGAGGCGGGATGTAGCCGTCACCGCCGTTGGCGAGTTCCACGACCATCGTATGGGTGAAGGGGCTGGCAGCCTTGATTTTCAAACCCGTCAGAGCGTAGGTCTCCGTCGGCGTTGTGGCGATACCGATCTGGTCGCCAAGCTGCACCCCTTGCACGATGATCTCAGTCTTCTGCTTGTCGTGGAGAAAAAGCTGCTCGCGTGCATACACCTCGGGCAGCGACTTCACCTGCCGGTCGCCGACCTCGGCCATGACCTTCCGCGCCCACTCGAGCCGCTGTTTGTCAGGGGTCCGGTAGGCCAGGGTCATTCGCGTCTCCTTCATCGCGATGGATTTGGGCGACGAGTATTGGATGCCTTCCAGAGCTTTCAGAGCAAGGGCCAACAGTCCGTTCGAGTAGCCTTCGATGGTCACGCCGTCCTTGTTTTTGTCGGGCGATTTCTGGTAGTCATGCCTCCAGGTGTCGCCACTGCAGCCTTGCGACATCATCGCCACAAAGCCAGTCCTGCCCGGATCAAGCCTGACCTGCAAACCATCGGAGAAGAGCCCGAAATAATCCGCGCTGATATCCACATCGACGAAGCAATGCATCGAGAAGTTGGCCAGCAGGCCGATGGGCTCGCCCTTCACGGTCTGCACCGAGATCATCGTGAGCATGGGATCCTCCGGGCCGCACGGCCCGGTGACGTGATCCCACTTTGCCGCAGCATACATGTTGGCTCGCACCGTGGGATTGCCGAACGGATCCTCCTCCACATGACGTGGGTGAATCGTCCATTGACGCACTGAAGTGTAATCTCCGGCGTCGATCTCCGCCCAGCCGATCCGGGCCGGGCGCATGTTCTGCAACGGGGCGGCGATGGCTTCAACGAGCCTTTCTGCGAGAAACTGCGAATAGACGGGATCGGCGTCGGTGCCCAGGCACCCCATGCAGGACGGAGCGTTGTGGTTGTGCGTTGCCGAAATCAGGATCCGATCATGGGGAATCCCCGTCTTCTCACTTGCTCTCTGCTTGGCGGCATCGAGCAGCTCGCGACCCATCATGCAACTATCAACCACCACGATGACGAGCTTTTCCGTGCCATCGGAAAAAGCGAGCGAGCGGGCGCTCACGGGCTTCCTGACCGTGCTGATCGAGCGGCTCGTGAAGAATCCGTTTACAAGAACGGGAAGCTGTTTCGGGGTGACATCGGTGATGGCCGCGCCTGCGAGAAACTCGGCACAAAGCGGCGAGCACCAACCGAGGAAAAACATCATGAGGATTAGTCGTGATCGCATACTGTCAGTCCTAAACCGCCGATCGCGTCAGGTCCTATCGCTGCGTCCCCTAAAGACAAAATCTCTCCAATCTCGCACGGCTCAAACAAGTGCCGTCCGGATCGAAGAAGTGAAGCGAATCGGCGTTGAAAACAATCCGTCAAATATGAAACGCATTCTCACCCTGCTCATCGTCCTGCGGCTTGCGCCGCTAGCCGCACTCCACGCCGCCGAATTGAAATTGGCTTCTGTGTTGGCCGATCACATGGTGCTTCAGCGCGACAAGCCCGTCGCCGTTTGGGGCTGGGCGGATGCGGGGGAATCGGTGACCGTCTCCTTCGCCGGCCAATCGAAGTCGGCCATCGCCGCGGCGGATGGCAAATGGTCGCTGAAGCTCGATGCGCTCGCTGCGAGTGAAGAATCGCGGTCGCTGACCGTGACAGGCAAAGACGGGCGCAAGATCGAGGTGAAAGACGTGCTCGTGGGAGAGGTGTGGCTCGGCTCCGGCCAGTCAAACATGGCGATGACAGTCGCGGGTTGCTACCACTTCGATGAGGAGAAAGCGGCGGCGAAGTTCCCGCTGATCCGTCATTACCGCGAAAGCTCCGGCCCTGCTGAGCTGCCACAGGCCGAGGGCAAAGGTGCATGGCAAACATGCACGCCAGATACCGTCGGCGGCTTCTCGGCAGCGCTGTATTTCTTTGGACGCGAGATTCACAAGGAGGTCGGTGTGCCTGTCGGCCTTATCAACACTTCCGTGGGCGGCACGCCCATTGAATCCTGGGTCGCCGCCGAGGTGCAGTCCTCCGATCCGGAGACCAAGGCGAACTACGACACGCGCCTGGGGGCCCACCGGAAGTTCGATCCCGCGCAGGCTCCCGCTTTGCATCAAAAGCAGCTCGCCATCTGGAAAGCCGCGTCCGAGAAGGCGAAAGCCAACGGCACCCCGTTCGTCACCCCGCCGCCGAAGGACCCGCTCGCGATGTGGAAGCTCAAAGGCGGCCCCTCCGGCCTCTTCAATGGCAAAGTCGTCAATCTCGTGCCCTACACCCTGCGCGGCATGCTTTGGTATCAAGGCGAAGGCAATGCCAGCAGCAACCCCGGCCTCTACCACAAGCAGCTCACGCAGCTCGTCACGAGCTGGCGCACGCTTTGGAATGACGAAGTGCCCTTCGCGTGGGTGCAACTGCCAAACTACACCGCGCCCGGCGAAGGCTGGCCCCGCGTGCGTGAATCCATGCTCAAAACGCTCGCCCTGCCCAAGACCGGCATGGCCATCACCATCGACCTCGGCGATGCGAAGGACATCCATCCGAAGAACAAGCAGGATGTCGGCAAACGCCTCTCCTACTGGGCGCTCGGCACCGTCTATGGCAAAACCGTCCCCGCCATCAGCGGTCCGCTGTCCGCAGGCTCCACCATCAGCGGCGATGCGATCACCGTTTCCTTCCATCACACGAATGGCGGCCTCAAATCCATCACCGGCGGTCCGCTCACCGGCTTCCAGATGGCCGGAGCCGATCAACAATGGAAGCCCGCCGAGGCCAAGATCGTCGGCGAGACTGTCGTCATCCGCAGCGCCGAGGTCGCGCATCCCGTGGCCGTTCGTTACGCCTGGAAAGACTGGCCCGACTACAGCCTTGCGAATGGCGCGGACCTGCCTGCCTCGCCTTTCCGCACGGATGACTGGCCGGTGCCGAAGAAGTGAGAATGGCCGTTAACCATGCCCAGACCACTTGTAATGATGAAGCTGGCAATCATGCGGCGTTGACTCACTCAAGCCACATCACATGAAACCACTCCTTGCCAGCCTCGCCATCCTCACGTCAATCGCTTCGCTGCACGCCGCGGAGGAAACAGGCGCACGGAAGGCCACGCAGCCGGATTTCTCCCCAGCAGCGGATTACGCGGACGACCAGCGCATGCACCAGGGCATTCCGAGCATCGAAAGAGCACGGAACGGGCGACTGTGGGCGGCGTGGTATGGCGGCGGACTCGGCGAGGATCAGCACAATTTTGTTATGCTCGCCACGAGCGCGGATGACGGGCGGTCGTGGTCGATGCTGAAGGCGGTGATTGACCCTGACGGCCCTGGGCCGGTGCGGGCCTTTGATCCTTGCCTCTGGCACGACCCGCAGGGGCGGCTGTGGTTCTTCTGGAGCCAGAAGAACAACGCCACCATGCACAACTTCGCCATCGTGACGGAGGATGCGACCGTGGAGAATCCCGTGTGGTCACCCGTGCGGCACCTCAGTGCGGGCGTAATGCTGAACAAGCCTATGGTGCTCAGTTCCGGCGAGTGGCTGATGCCGACGTGTATCTGGCGGGATGAACGCAGTTCCCGCATCCTGCGCTCCACGGATCAGGGTGTGACTTTTACGGAGTTCGGCAGTGCGACGATCCCGAAATACGAGGACCGGAATGGCGACGAGAACATGATCGTCGAGCGCAAGGACGGCTCGCTCTGGCTTCTCGTGCGCACGGGCTACGGCCTGGGTGAGTCGTTTTCCAAAGATCGCGGCAGGACATGGACGGATGTCGCGCCTTCGAGCATCGAACATGCGGAGTCGCGTTTTTTCATCCGCAGGTTGGCGAGCGGGCGGCTGCTGATGGTGCGTCATGCAGGCAAGGTGCGTTCGCACCTCACGGCGTATCTCTCGGAGGACGATGGCCGCACCTGGGGCAAAGGATTGCTAATCGATGAACGCGGTGGCGTGTCCTATCCCGATGCCATCGAGGGACCTCCTGGCGAGATCCGCCTTATCTATGACTACAATCGCAAGACGGCCGAGAAGCATGTGCTCATGGCGGTCTTTCACGAGTCAGATGTGCAGCGTGGCAGCTTCGATGAACGGGCGCGGCATCGCATGATCGTGAATCAGGCTACCGGGCGGAACCCTGTCACTCAGCCGTATGACGTGGCCGTGATCGGAGCCACTCCCGCTGGCATCGCGGCGGCGATTGCCGCGAAACGCGCGGGCATCAAACATGTGACGCTCGCTGACCCTTCTGCGCATGTCGGCGGGCGTTTTGCCGAGACGATCGGTTTTGGCGAGATCGATCGCATGAAGCCAGAGAGCGTCGGCGGCCTCTGGAATGAGCTGCGGGCAAAGGTGGATGCGCACTACGGCAAAAAAACCGCAACGCCCGAGCCGCATGTGATGGAACAGATCCTGCGCGACTGGCTGAAAGCGGAGGGTGTGGTCTTTGCGGATCGCTTTCAGGCAGTGCGTGCGGACAAACAAGGTGCGCGGCTCGTGCGGTTGTTTTCGGACTGGCGTGGCCGCATCGAGGCTGAAGTCTTTATTGATGCCACATACTACGGTGACCTGCTGCCGGTGGCGGGTGTCGGTTTCACCATCGGCCGCGAATCACGGGCGCAGCATGGCGAATCCCTTGCTGGTGTGCTTTTCAAGCTCGTGAATCCGCCGGGCCCCATTGATTTGCCCGTGATGCGCAGTCCCATCAGCGGCTTCGCGGCAGATGGCAAAACGCTGCTGCCCCATGTGCAGGGCCTCACCACCGACGTGCGCGAGGGCGATGGCGACACGCATCTGCAATGCGCCAATCTTTACTCCTGCCTCACCAAAGATCCCACTAGGCGCATCGAACTCACCGTGCCGCCAAACTACGATCCCGCCGAGTTCGAGCTGCTGCGGCGAGAAATCGTCCGCCTCGGCAAAGACGCGAAGTTTGGCTTCGGCGGCGGTGTGCCCGGCGATAAGACGAAGATCAATGACGGCGTGAACTACCTGCTGCACTGGGGACTCGCCGGTGGTGCGGATGCCTATCCCGCCGCCACAGCGAAGGAGCGTCGGCAGATCTGGGAAACGCATCGCGGCTACACGCATCGCATGCTGTGGTTTCTGCGCAGCGATGCCTCTGTGCCCGAGTCCATCCGGCAGAATCTCCAGCAGTGGGGCCTGCCGAAGGATGAGTTCACCGACAACGCCCACTGGCCCTACGACCTCTACGCCCGCGAGGGCCGCCGCATGATCGCCGACTTCGTCATCACCCAGCGCGACCTCTTTGAAGACCTGACGAAGCCGGACTCCATCGCGCTCGGTTGCTTTCCCGTGGATTCGCACGTCGTGCGCCGCCTTGCCACACCGGATGGGAAGGAAGTCATCAATGAAGGCGGCTATCTCGTCATCCCGCCGGTGTATGAGATCCCCTATCGCGCCCTCACGCCAAAGGCCGTCGAGTGCGAGAATCTCCTCGTCACCTGCGCCCTCAGCAGCACCCGTGTTGCCTTCAACTCCCTCCGCGTCGAGCCGACCTGGATGATGCTCGGCCAAGCCGCCGGCACCGCCGCAGCGCTCGCGCAGCAGAAAAAGGCAACGGTGCAGCGTGTGAAGGTGGAAGAGCTGCAGAGGCGCTTGAGAGAGGCTACCGTGCCCATTCAAAAACCATGACTAGTCGTTTCGCACTCATCCTCGTCTCCGTCATCTGTGTGGTGCCACTTTGGACCAGCGCCCAGCAACCCAAATCCGCCACACCGCCCGAGTTTGTCGCCATCACCGATGATCCCAAGCTGCCTCGCGTGCTGCTGATGGGTGACTCGGTGTCCATCGCGTATGCCCTGGAGGTGCGGAAGCTGCTCGCGGGCGTGGCGAACGTGCATCGCGTGCCGGCGAACTGTGGCTCGACGAAAGTGGCGGTCGGTTACTATGGGCTCCAACGCTGGCTGCCTGACGCGAACGAAACATGGGACGTCATTCACTTCAATCACGGTCTGCATGACCTCTCGTATCGCTTTCCCGATGATCGCGACAAGAATGCCAGGGGCGAATACGCCTCGCCGACGAACGGTGGGCACCAAAACGTGCCGCCGGTCGAGTATGAGAAGAACCTGCGACAGATCATTGCACGGCTGAAGCAAACCGGGGCCAAGCTCATCTTTGCCAGCACCACGCCCGTGCCGGAGAGCGATGCCGCGAAGTATGTGAAGGACTCCGAACTACCCTATAACGAGATCGCGGAAAAGGTCATGACCGACGAAGGCGTGACCTGGAACGACCTCTGGTCCCTCGTGAAGCCACGGCAGGCCGAGTTGCAAATCCCGCGCAACGTCCACTTCCAGGCCAAAGGCTCGTCCGTGATGGCGCAGCAAGTAGCGGAGAGGATAAAGAACGCCCTTTCCGCACGCCAACCCAAGCCATGAAAATCGTCAAACACACCTTCATCTTCCTCTTCGCATCGTTTTTCATCGCGGTCGGCTTTTGCGCTGCCGCCGAGCCCATCCGCGTGCTCGTGTGGGATGAGCAGCAGCCGGAGCAAAAGCAGGGCTACGGCGAAAAGTTCCTTGGGGAGACGCTCGCGACGCATCTGGCGAAGCTGCCGGGGCTCGCTGTGAAGACGGCGAAGCTCGACGAAGCCGACCAAGGGCTGAGCGATGCTTTGCTCGATGCCTCGGACGTGCTCATCTTTTGGAGTCATCGCCGTGCGAAGGAGCAAAACGATGCACGGGCCGAGGCGGTGGTGAAACGGGTGAAGGAAGGCAAGCTGGGCTTCATCGGCCTGCACTCGGCTCATTGGGCGAAACCGTTTGTGCGGCTCATGCAGGAGCGGGCGAAGGCCGATGCACTGAAGCAGGTGCCAGAGGCGGAGCGTGCGACGGTGAAGTGGGAGTTCGTCAATGACGCGCCGTATTACAAGCTCATTGGCCGTGCCTCGCGCATCACGCCGTATGTCGAGAAGGGCGAGGGCGCGGTGTGGCGGCTCACGCTGCCGCAGTGCGTGTTTCCCGCGTATCGCAATGACGGGATGCCCTCACACGTCACTACGCTGCTGCCGCAGCATCCCATCGCTGCCGGCTTGCCCGCGCATTGGGACATCCCGCGCACGGAGATGTATGGCGAGCCCTTCCACGTGCCGCAGCCGGATGAAGTCGTGTTCGAGGAAAAGTGGGACAAAGGCGAGCACTTCCGCAGCGGCTGCGTGTGGAGCGTCGGCCAAGGCCGCGTCTTCTACTTCCGCCCCGGCCACGAAACCTATCCCATCTTCCAACAAGCCGAGACGCTGCGCGTGATCGAGAATGCGGTGCGGTGGATGGGAGCGGATTAAAAGCTTCCTCGGATGGCAGGGTGAAAGGGAAGTCGAAAAATCCTGTCACCTCGATGGCCTTTTTGGCCACTCATCGGCTACTGCCCAGCAGGATTTGGAGAACTCCTCGCGAATGTCACGCGCCACGCGCTGCGTGCGAATCTTGACAGCCAATTGTCAGATCCCTACAAACAGTTCGTTAATTGCCGCAATACTGTCATGCCAGATCTCGAAGCATCCCACTCCACGCCTTCAGCCAACACCCCGGGTTCCACTCCACCACCGTGCACCACAGGCGGCAACTGGCGCTGGGAACCGCCTTCTGCCGAGGAACTGCAAAAGCTGATGCCGGGTTACACCATTGAAAAGATTCTTGGCCGCGGCGGCATGGGTGCGGTCTATCGCGGCGTTCAGACGAATCTCGACCGACCTGTCGCCATCAAGATCCTTCCACCCGGTGTCGAAGAGGAGGATCCTAGTTTTGCTGAACGCTTCAAGAGCGAGGCGAAGCTCATGGCCAAACTGAATCATCCCGCTGTCGTTGCCGTCTATGACTTCGGCACCACAGCCGGCGGCCAGCTCTACTTCGCTATGGAGTATGTCGATGGTAGCGATGTCGCCCAGATGATCGCCGCGCAGGGGAAACTGTCGCCGGAGCATGCGCTAGCTATCACGGCGCATGTCTGCGACGCGTTACAGGCCGCGCACGAGCTGGGCATCGTCCACCGCGATATCAAACCCGCGAACGTCCTGCTTAACATGAAGGGGCAGGTCAAGGTGGCTGACTTCGGCCTGGCAAAGGTAGAGGAACATGGCAACCACGGCTTGACTAAGGCGGGCTACGCCATGGGCACGCCGGATTTTGTGGCTCCGGAGGCTCTCATGCTTGGCATCGCTATTGATGGACGCGCCGATCTCTACGCGGTTGGTGTGATGCTCTACCAGATGCTTACCGGCATCATTCCACGTGGCGCATTCAAGCCGGCCTCCGCGCTCGTGCAGGGGCTCGATCCACGCTTTGACCCCATCATTATGAAAGCCATGCAGCACGATCGCGCCGAGCGCCACCAGAGCGCGGCGGAACTGCGGCGTGAGCTCGATTTGATCCTGACCGTGCCGTTTGTGAGGATTGATGCGCCGGTGAGTGCGGCCATTCCCATCTCCCATGTGGCTCAGGCCCCCGGCCACCGTAGCGTGATGCAGAAGCCTGTTGGCAAACCGCCCCAGCCGCGGAGTGCGCAGATACCCGAGCGCCAGCCCGCCTCTGCTAAAGTGGGTCAAGCCTCCCGCGCTCCTATGCCAGCCGCCAAGAGTAAGAGCTCTCTCTTCATCGGTTTAGCCTCTGCCGCGGCCATCGGCATTATCGCCTTTATCATGCTCAGTGGTGGTGAAAAAACGAAGCCAAAAGGCCTGCCCGCTTCGTCAAGCGTAGCCAATGTGGCGCAACCCTCTGGATTGGCTGAAACGACAGCTAGCATGGATGCACCACAATCGAAACCTACCTCGGAGGTGCCCGAGCGGCGGATGTCATCTGCAAGTCCCGCAGCCAATAAGCCTACTGTGACATCGATCAACAAAAGCGGCACCGCATCCAACGCCCCGCCACAGTGGAAAAAGACAGAGTTCGCCAATCTTGGCTCAGGTGAAAAGCGCCTAGAGAACGGACTTCTCCATTTGACTAGGACCGGTTGGAGCCCGGATGGACCCGATGCACAATGGTACAACGGAGCCATCCGCGGCACCCTTCTTTGGGAAGGACAAAACAAGACTGTCGGCACACAACTCAATATTCGTGGCGGCAACGCCAAGGGCCACTACTCCGCACGCCCCTCCAACAAAGAACTTGAGGTTGTGTTTCGCAAACTAGGACAACCGGATCGCGTGCTCACCAAGTTTCCCATCGAGCCACCGCTCAAGGCCAAACAGGAAGTCAGCATCACCATTGCTGCCGTGGGCAAGAAGTTGATCTTCTGGGCCAATGGTCGCCATTTGGGTTCCTTGGATCATGAGTCGCAGTCGCAAGCAGGCCTGCCCAACATCACTGGTGCAGACACGCGTTTTAAGAGCTGCGAGGTCATCAACCTCGATGGCCAGCCTGAGGCCGTAGCCCTTAAAATTCTTGGGGTGGATGAACAAGGCAGGGACCTGCGCCAACCTGCCGTCGGCCTATCCAATGCATCTGATTCGTCTTCAAAAACTGCAGCCACAATGGCCGCTCAACCCTCCTCAGCCAAAACACCTGACTCGAATGGCACTCTCTTTCCAGCAGGACAGTGGGTGCAGCTGCTGACACCTGGCTCAGCGTTGCCTGATGGAGCCCAGTGGGACAGCAAGTGGCTCGTGACCAACGGCGCCATTCTGCCCGTCGTGTTGCACCACTCCAAGACCTCGTTCACTAACACCGCGTTTCGTGCGACGATCAAAAAAGATCCCACTGGTGCTAGGGGCATCCTTGCCCTTCGTCAACGAGGCAACGGCGGTAAGGAGGGCTTCAGAGCTGTGCAAGTGCCTAATGTGCTGGGCAACCCTGTGGAAATGGCCATCCAGACCTCGGTCAATGGCACTCAATCCCTTCAGGCGCTGTCCAAAAGCACGGTTGACGTCGGTGACGGTCAGGCGCGCACATTGGAGTTCTGCGCCGTTGGCTCTCACCTGTTCCTGCGCATCAATGGCAAAACAGTTGCCCGTGCCAATGACGAGAAACCTCAGGCTGGAGAGATCATACTCTCTCAATTCAAGGGTAGAATCCGCGATATCGAAATCATCAACCTCGACGGCCTCTCTGAAGTAGAAGCCTTCAAGCTTTTGGGCATGGATGAAAAGGGTAACGACCTGCCTGTCCTTGCCGCAAAGCAGGAGGAGATGCCGAAGGCGCAAGCGGTGCCGGCAGCAGTTCTAGCAAAGAATGATGCCATGGCCGCCATCCCGGAGCTTCAGAAACTGCACGAGCAGTTCGTGAAGCTTCAAGCCGAGCGCGCCACCGCACCCTTTGAGGCCAAAGTGGCCAAGCTCAATACCAGTTACCTCAGCGGCATTGACCGCAAGATTGCCGAAATGAAGCAGCAGGGCGATCTCGACAGCGTCCTAGCCTTGGAGGCGGAAAAAAACCATGTGGTCAGCAAGCAGTCCCTGCCCGCAAATGATGAAAAAACCCTTCCTGTCGTTAAAGACCTACGCCAGATTTACTGGGGTGCTCATGCCGAAATCGTAGCCATGCGCGATGCAGAGCTCAAGCTGCTTACCGACCCGCTCGACACACACCTCAAGCAGATCGAAAGTGCGCTTACCCAGCAGAACCGCATCGAGCATGCTAAGACCGTGCGCGAATACCGCGAGGGCTTGGGTAAGGAAAAGAGCATAGAAGTTGCCTCAGCATCCACGCGCAATGACAGCACTGCCGGCGCAGCTTCCACGATGCCGGAAGCCGCCAAGACTGGCGCTGCTTTCCTCAAGAACCTGCCGCCTGGCGACGATCGCAAGGCAGCGGAGTGGGTGCTGGACATGGGAGGCTTTGTGGACATCCACGAAGTCAGGGAAGGTCAACGCATCTACGGCAAAGCCGAATTGCCCAAGCGTTCCTTCGATTTGGTTTCTATTTACCTCCACAAGGGAGACAAGACAAGGCCGCCCAACGAATACACCAACCTTAGCGCCCTTGTTGGCCTGCGGAAGTTATCCCGTGTGCAAATCGGCGGCTATCCCGTGAAAGACGATGACATGGATTACTTGGCGACTTTGCCCGATTTGCAGGAGCTGAACATCATTGACAGTTGGGCATTTGGTGGAAAAAAACTTTCTCTCCTTAAACCCTTGGAAAAGCTCGAAAAAATCAACCTCAGAAACGCTGGAAAATTGTCGGCTGAGGGTGTGGCCCAAGTCGCGCAACTCACCCATCTGACATCCCTAAACCTGAGTAATTGCAAATTAAAGGACAGTGATCTTCCACCCCTGCGTCAGCTTAAAAAGCTCGACGGCCTCAATCTTTCCGAGACAGGTGTCACGCTTGCTGGCTGGAGGGAGTTGAAAGAACTGCCCTTGAAATCCTGCGGCTTTTCTAATCCTTCAGGGCAGTTTGCCGAATGGTGCCGGGAAATTGCATCGTTGTTTCCCACCATCAAAAACCACTATGCTTGGCATGGCCAAGGCTTTCCGGCTGGGGAGATTGCTGCACTCAAAGCCTTCGGCGGCTTGGAAGAACTCATCATCTCCTGCATCAACCTCGACAACGCTACTCTTGCCGAGTTGCTGGATTTCCCCAAGCTCAATAAGCTCGTCCTTAATAATGGTGGTGCTGCGGAAATGGGGAGGAAAGTCACGGACGAGGGAATCGCAAAGCTTGCCAAACTGCGCTCGCTGAAAACCCTGCGTCTGGAGAAAATGGGCGAGGTCACAGGCGAGGGCGTCATTGCTCTCAAGCAAATCGACAACTTGGAATTGCCTCGCGATACCTGCCCCAAGTTCGATGAAGCCGCCTTTAAAAAAGCGCGGCCGGACGTGAAGATCTCACGCTGAACGCGTAAACACCTTAGCCTCGTTAGCTTCGGGATTGCGAACTCGATCATTGGATGAGTTCCTTTACTCCCTCGCATCGGATTTGAATCGGTGTCCCTCGAGTAAATCGCATTCAGTGTAGGAAGCTTCTAATGATCGATTGAAACGAGGTTTCACTAGGCATTCTGATTTGGAGCGAATGCAGAAGAAATCACGTTCTTCAACTTAGCCCATGCAATTTCATTAGGCATGCGCATCTGCAGGCTTGGATCAAATGGATGAATCACAGTAAGTTATGCGTGGTCCGTTCAGTGGACGATTGGCTTGATGCCAACTCAAAAAACGTAACAAACCCAACAAGACCTGTGCTAGAGTGAAGACTAATCCCCGAGGAAAAAACTGTATTTCCAGTGGTGTTTACGGTTGAGTATCCCTTGCTCCCATACCCGGCGTAGTTGTATTCAGCAAAAAAGTAAAGATTGTTGATGCCTAGAAAATGCCCCCAAGAGAAGCTCTTGATTCCCATACCCAAAACATATCCGCTGTAATCTAGCCTCGTAGCCCAAGCACCATTCGCATTGCGCACATTTTCTTGGTTGTAGCTGTATCCAACCTTGCCATACAAAAGATTGTTGGGATTAAGCAAAACTCCCGGAAGGATGCTGAAATCATAGCGTGAGTTATTTTGAAACTCCGTTGCAGAGCCAGGAACCTTTTGGACTTCAACGCTTTCAGAAGAAAAAGGCTGTAAAGAAGCTTGTACGCCTAATAGAAAGCGATCGGTTATTTCAAAGTTATAGCCGACATTAAAATTCACATTACCAGAGGTCTTGGAGGTTGTGTCAAATGTTGCGGGAGCCCCTCCAGCGTTGGTATGCGTGCCACTTCCAGTTGCCACATTTTGTAAAGCAAAGCCCACACCTAAATCTAGGCCATTGAATGCGCTCTCGGCCATTGCCGAGGCAGCGAAAAAAGGTACAACAAGTGCCAATAGCAGTCTTCTCATGAGATAAACAATTTAGGTTATAGATAGACAATCAGGCTGTTCCGCTAGCACCATTTTCAGCATTTACCAAAAGCAATCCGATGACTGCTAGAAAAGTGCTTTTGAGGTTAGCCTGTTCGCTAAACTGGGCAGGTTAGCAGGGGTCTTCATCAAGCGGCACAAAAGAGTGCGGTCATGCGTGCTCCAACTTGTGTCATTTGCCCGCGTTTTGCCCACTCTCTATGCCGGGCTGGCATCATTGTCGGTGGGATCCTAATGTGAGAGCGATTTCTGTGCTCTTAGCACGTCAAATCCACGAGCGTCTGCTTACCTAATCGCCTTCAAAGTGTCCCAAAATGTCCGAACAAGGAAACTGGGGGACACTTTGATTTTACATCATAGCACTGGAAATCTCTATTTGACTTACCTGCAGCGTGGCGCACCCGGCAGGGATCGAACCTGCGACCGACGGATTAGAAATCCGCTGCTCTA
>JAFMIR010000025.1 GCA_017853885.1 Prosthecobacter sp. | reverse complement strand
TCAGTGCGAGCTGGCTGTCCGCCGGATGCCAGCCGGAGGCCAGCACGATGAGCGTGCCCTTGCCCACGCGGGCGCTGTGGATGGCGGGATGGCCGTTGTCAAAGCTGGCGAGCGTTTCGAGGCCTGCGCCCGCGATGACGCGATGCTTCCAAAAGCGCAGCTTGGTGAAATCACGCAGCTTTGGATCGGCGAAGGGTTTGAGCAGCGGATGCTCGGTCTTCACCTCGGCCAGCATGCGGTAGTCGTCGCTGGTGTCCGGCGTGATCGTGAGGTCGAAACCGAGCGCTTTGAGCAAGGTGCCATCACTCGGTGCGACAACGAGGAATCCGCCGCGCTGAAGGTGATCGCGCAAGCCATCCGCCGCCGCACTGCCGACTGCGAACACGATGTCAGGAGCCTGCGCGGGGAACTTTTCATCCGCGGTGAGTTGCGGAGCGAGTGTGGCGGTGGGCTGCAGCGCACGGGCGAGGTAGTAGAGCGGCGCGGAGGCCTCATCACGGCTGGCTTCTTTGCCGAGGAAATGGATGCGCACGGCCTGCGGCTGCGGTGGCGTGATGAAGACGCGGTTGTCGAAGTCGTGCTTGTCGCCGCTGAGCGTGAGCGTGGTGGCGTTCGTGCTGTTCGGCGGTGCGGGAAGGATGCGCGAGGCACCCGGCGGGAGCTGCGCGATGATCGTCTCTGCTTTCATGCCGCCTTCCCAGGCAAGTGCGAAATCACGCAGCGCGGAGTCGCGGGTATTCGCCAAGCGCAAGCGGATCTTTGTGTCATCCGCCTCCACGGCAGCGAGAGCGAGTGACAGATTATCGTTCACGGCCGCATCTAGCCGGTGGATCTGCAAGGTGATCTCCGCAGGCCAAGCAATGGTGCGCAGCGCATCGAGCTGCGCACCTTCTTGAAGGTCGGAGATGAGGTGAATGCGTTTTTGGAGGGTGGAGGCACTCGAATCAAAACTCGGCAACGCGGCGATGAGTGCACGGTCCAAGTGCGTGCCTGCCCAAGTGGGGAAAATGGCCTGCAATCGGCTTTGAATAGCCGTGAAACGGCTCACGGACGACTGGCGGTCCTCATCAAAGTTCCAAAGCGGTGTCAGCTCGCGATCAAATACCGCCAACGCAACGCGGTCGGTGATCTTCGCCTCGCGCACGAGTTTCTCGGCTTCCGTGACCGCCTTCTTCCACAGATCCTCGCGACGCATCGAGGCACTGCGATCAATCAAAATAAGCAAGGCCCGGCTGGCCGAGGCTGACGCCGTCTGCTCCGAGGGCCAAAACGGTCGCGAGAACATCAACGCGAGCAACAGCAGCGCCAGGCAACGCAACAGGAGTAACAGCCAGTTTTCTAGCCGACGCTTCGAGACGGGCATCGGCGTCTGTGCATCGAGAAACAGTAGCGAGCTGAATGCCAGATGGTCCTGCGGCGGACGACGACGCAGGTGCAACAGGATCGGCGCGAGGATCGCGGCAGCACCGGCGAGATAAATGGGGAAAAGCCAGCTCATGCGGCGGCACGTTGAGAGATTTTCTTGCGTTGCCTGGCACTGAGAAAATCGAAGAGGATTTCTTCAAGTGGGCGGTCCGTCGGGCAAAAATGGTATTCGACGTTGTTGCGGTCGCAGGCGGCCTGGATGCCATCGCGATGGGCACGAAGCCGCGACAGGTAGGTCTCGCGGGCGATTTGCGGATCGATGAAACGCTCCATGCCGCTTTCGAGATCGCGGAAGTGCGCGGACTTCTCGAAGGTGAAGTCGATCTCCGCCCGGTCCATCAGGTGAAAGAGCACGAGGTCGTGCCCCATTGCACCGAGCAGGGCGAGTTGCTTCTCCAGATGGTCAATGGGCGCGAGCAAATCGGTGATCAGGCAGATCATGCCACGCTTCCGCAGCACGTCCGCGAGCTGACCGACTGACAGATCGAGCGATGTCCCGGCCGCTTTCGCGGGCCGTTCCAGCTCGGTGAGCAGTCGCCGCAGATGCCCGGGTCGATTCCGCGCGGGCAGATGCTCCTCGATGCCATCCGCAAAGGTGGTCAAGCCAGCTGCGTCGCCCTGCTTCATCAAGAAAGAGGCCATCGTCGCCGCGAGCGTGGCGGCATACTCCGCCTTCGTGAAGCCCTGCGAGCCAAACTTCATCGACTTGCTGTGATCGATCACGAGCTGGCAGCGCAGGTTCGTCTCGTCCTCAAACTTCTTGATGTAAGTGCGGTCACTACGAGCCAGCACCTTCCAGTCGATGTATCGCGGATCATCGCCCTGCACATAGGCCCGATACTCGCTGAACTCGACCGAGAAACCGTGGTATGGACTGCGATGCATTCCTTTCCAAAGCCCCTCGACCACCACCTTGGCCCGCAGCTCGAGCGATTTGATGCGCATGAGCGCCGCCGGATCGAGAAACGAGGCGGCCGGAGGGCGGGAAGATGACGCGGAAAGGCTCACAAAAGACAATGACCGTCTCAACAACGGCCGCCAAGGGGGTATTTGTCGGAGAATCGCGATGCGTGGCGATTCGCAGCCAAGAGACTGGCCCGTAGCATAGCCTTTCTAGTCTCTGCGATTTGCGGAGCGTCACATGGCAACGGCTAGAAAGCCGATGCTACTTCCCGAGCAAAAACGCGATCAAATCACTCATCTGCTCTTTGGTGATCGCCGCTTCGAGGCCATCCGGCATGAGCGTGCGATCTAAGCTCTTCATGCCTTTGATGGCAGAACGGGATAGCGTCTCTTTCGCGCCGCCGGGCATGGCGAGGACGATGGCGTCGGTGGTTTCGCTTTGGATGAGGCCGGCGAGGGTGCGGCCGTCTTTGGTTTCGATCTGGTAGCCGCTCCAGCGGGCTTCGAACATGCGGTTGGGGTCCAAAATGTCGCTAAGAAGGGCTTCGGGAGGCTTCACTTTGACGTCGGAGAGCGGCGGGCCGACATCGACGCCGAGCTGGCCGTGTTTGTGGCAGGTGATGCAGATGGTGGCGAAGACTTGCTGGCCTTTTTTGGCGTCGCCGGGCTTTTTGGCGGCGTCGAGGTAGCTGGTGACGACTTTGGCGCGGTCGCTGTTGGCCTCGCCGAAGAGCTTTTTGGCGAGTTCGGCCATTTCGCCTTTGCCGCGCTGGTAAGCCCAGCGTTTTTCGACATCGACCCACGCGGGCGGGAACTCGCCTTTTTCCATGCGCTTGAAGAGTTCGAGCGCGGTGGTGGCATTCGCGGTGAGGATGGTCACGAGGTCGCGTTTGAGGCCGGGGCCGGCTTTGGGCAGGAGTTCGTAAATGAGCAGCGAGGTGCTGGTTGCGCTGAATTTCTTCAACAAGGCCACGGTGGCCGCGGTGAGCTCCAGCGGCTGCGTGGTGGTGAGCAGGTTTTTCACCACCGGCTCGACAGCGGTCCATTTCCGCGAAGCGAGCAACGGCAGCACGGCGAGGCGTTGATCGAGCGGTGCCTTGGCATCGGCGATGATGGTGTCGATCTTCGTTTGAAGCGCGGCGATCTCTTTGGCGGCGTCTTCGTGGCCTTTCGGGAGCTTGGCGAGACCTTGGAGCAACGCGGGTTTCCACCAGAGGAGTTCGCCGGGAGCGATTTTCAGCACACTGAGCAGTTTATCGACATCAGAAGCATGATTCGTGGCAATCGCTGCACTGGCGAAACTGCGAATCGTGTCATTGCGATTGGCTGAGTAGGTTTTCGCAAATCGCTCGTCAGCGAGCAACTGGGTTAAAACATGACCTGCGGTGTAGGTGCTGGATGAAAGAGCGGCTTTGGCCATCCAAGGATCGTCTGGATATTGGCAAATGGCTTCGGTGCGGATGCCGAGCTGCTGACCATCAGGATGCTCATCGGCGTCAACCTTGAGGAGCAGCTTGTTAAAGACGAGGCGGCCAGCGTGCTCCTTTGGCTTGTCGCCCCAGCCGACTTCAGGAACAGCATGGTATTTGCCGGGAGTCTTAGTGACGAGCTTCTTGGTGCCCTTCGGCACCACACGCCAGATACGCCCATGGTTTTCGCCTTGGCGCATGTCGTGGGTTTTGACGAACTCTTCGGGGAAGAAGCGGGCGTGGTCGATCCAGCGGCGGTAGATGTCGCAGATGTAGATCGCGCCGTCGGGGCCGCTGGTGAAGTTCACGGGGCGACACCATTCGTCGCTGCTGCGGAAGAACTCCGTGCGGTCGCCGATACGCGTGGCTTTCAGCGAGGCACCGTTAGGCTCGATCTGATAGCGGGTGACGAGCTGGCCGGTGGGATCGGGCACAAAGACGTTGTTTTTAAGCTCGGGCATCAAGTGGCCACGATAAACGCCGAGGCCGCTGCAGGCGGTGTTGGTGCCGGCGTGCGCATCGGCGGTGGTGTGGGTGATTTGCAGCGGATAGACGCGAGTCTCCGCGCCGGGCGTGGCGATGTCTTCATGCACCTGCGTGATGCCGGCGTGTGGATTCCGCAGCATGGCCTCGTAGGGCATGACGGTGAACATGAGCGGGTTGCGGTTCGAGCAGTAGAAATGATGGCCGTAGTCGTCGAAAGCACCACCGTATTGGCCGCGACCGCCGGTGGGTGTGATCTCGCCAGTCTTGGGGTTCCATTTGAAGTTGGAACCTGGAATGCCGACGACCTTCGTGGGGGCATCGGCGGGATAGATTTCCTTCGCGTCGAGGCCGTTGTTGAAATGCACGCAGCCATCCGGCCCCCAGCGCGGGGCACTGACCTGAAGTTGACTGTGCTTCGGATTGAAGCCGCGGATAAGTGGCTTGATGAGATCGGCCTTGTTATCGCCGTCGGTGTCTTTGAGAAAGAGAATCTGGCTGCGCGTGGTGGCAATGAGGCCGCCGTCATAAGGCAGTAGCCCTTGCACATTGTCCATGTGGTCGGCAAATGTGATCGCCTTGTCCATGCGACCGTCGCCGTTCTCATCGGTGAGGAGCTGGATGCGGGACAGCCAAGGATCGCCGGAATTCGGCGGACCGAGCGGGTAGTCGCGCATGTCAGCGACGAACATCCGGCCTTTTTCATCCCACGTGGCCTCGACGGGATCGAGCACGAGCGGTTCAGCGGCGACGAGTTGCACTTCATATGGGCCATCGAGCTGGATGCGCTTCTGGCTTTCTTCGGGCGAAAGAGCCTCGCTTTGACCATCGCGCACCGCGCCGATGTCGCTGCCACCGCTAGCTTGTATGGCGGCCCATTTCTCTTTAAACTCGCCGAGAGGATATAGCTCGTAACGGCGCACGATCATCTCAGCACCCTCGGTCTGGAGGAGGATTTTGCCTTCGCTCGGTTTGCAATCGAAGGCCTCGTTCACCATCGCGCCATTGACGAAGTATTGCAGCGTATCGCCCTTGGCGATGACTTCGAGGCGGTTCCACTCGCCACTGGGGCTTTCGACATCGTTTTTGCCACGAAAGCCGACCGTGTCGCTCCAGTCCTCATCGCGACTTTTCCAATTGATGCGGCCTTTCGTCACCGTTTGGCGCGGAGAGCCTGCTTTCCAGATTTTTTCCTTGTCGCGATCGAGCGTGAACTCAGCGGAGAGCGAAGTCGTGAGCTCCGTTCCATCGGCGAGCTTCGGCGAGAGCACGAGGATGTCGCCCACGCCGCCCTCGATGATCTGCGCCTCAATACTGGCCATCCACGTGTCGCTGTAGGCCCCATGCGGGCCGTAGGCGTGGAGGAGAATGCCGTTGTCCTTCGCTTTCTTTTCGCGAGCGCCCCAGGTTTTCGTTCCCCATTTGAATTCAATCACCAGATGGTAGTCGCTGTAATTTTCCTTGGTAGCGACGTAGCCGTAGCCGCGGCCTGAAATGTTGAAGGTGCCGTCCTTGGCAAAGGTCCAGATATCCTTCGGATCATCATGGAAATCCATTTTGGGATTCACATGATGCTCCACCTGTCCGGATTTGATGACCTCGAGGAGATCGATTTTTTTCGTCACCGGCTGGGCGGAGGCGAGCGGCGAGACCAAGAGTGCGGAAAGGATGAGCGGGCGCATGGCTGGAATACGAAGAATACGAAAGCAGCTTGCCCCATCGGTCACGAAATGGCGCCAACAATGATGCTTTTGTGATGCGGCGGGAATGCGCCTTGACGCACCGAATGCCGCTCCTACTATCGCCACTCCTTCCCCCGTCCCCCAAGATGAACATCCACGAATACCAGGCCAAGCAGTTGTTTGAAAAATTCGGCGTCGCCACCCCCAAAGGCATCGTCGCCAGCACAGCGGAGGAAGCGGGAAAAGCCGCTCGAGAAATTGGCGGCCCGGGCTTGGTGGTGAAATCGCAGATTCATGCCGGCGGACGTGGCAAGGGCACCTTCAAAAATGGCTTCAAAGGCGGTGTCCATGTTGTCGATACCCCTGAGCAAGCGCAGGAGATTGCAGGCAAAATGCTCGGCCAGACGCTTGTGACGCATCAAACCGGCCCAGAGGGCAAACTGGTGAGCAAGGTGCTCATCGCCAAGGCGGTTGATATCACCAAGGAATACTACTTTGCCATCCTATTCGACCGCGGCAGCAGTGGTCACGCCATCATCGCCTCCACGGAAGGTGGTATGAACATCGAAGAAGTGGCCGAAAAGACCCCTGAAAAGATCTTCAAGGAGTTCGTTCATCCTACACTAGGTCTCCAAGCCTATCAGTGTCGCAAGATCGCAGCGTCGCTCGGCCTCCGCGGAGCGCTCGCCAACCAGGCCGTGAAGCTATTCACCGCTATGTGGAACCTCTATCTGAAGAGCGATTGTTCTTTGGTGGAGATCAACCCGCTCGCTGTGACAACCGACAATCAGGTCGTGGCACTGGATGCGAAGTTCAATTTCGATGACAATGCCCTCTATCGTCAAAAGGACGTCGTCGAGATGCGGGACAAGACCGAGGAAGATCCGCGAGAAGTCGCTGCGAGCGAGTTTGGCCTGAACTACATCGGCCTCGACGGCAACATCGCCTGCCTCGTGAACGGCGCCGGCCTCGCGATGAGCACGATGGACATCATCAAATTCCACGGCGGCGAACCCGCGAACTTTCTCGATGTTGGTGGCGGCGCCACGAAGGAACAGGTTACCGCAGCTTTCAAAATCATCCTCGGTGATCCGAATGTGAAGGGCATCTTGGTGAACATCTTCGGCGGCATCATGGACTGCAACATCATCGCCACTGGTATCATCGCCGCCGCACAGGAAGTGTCCTTGAATATCCCGCTCGTCGTCCGCCTTGAAGGCAACAATGTCGAGGCAGGCAAGGCCACACTGGCCGCCAGCGGCCTCAAGATCACCAGCGCAGACGGCCTTACGGACGCTGCGCAGAAAATTGTGAGCGCGGTCAAAGCCGGATAGACCCACAACCACCCTTCATTCACGACACATGGCAGGTTGAAAAGTCTGCTTCCATGCTTTCAGAACTGTATCGCACGGCGTCGTGTTGAGATAGGTTTACGAAACGCGGACAAGGCATGGAGCCAGATCGAGAGATTTACTTTCCTTCTGAAGTTCATGGAGCTTTGCCATCCCCATCTTCTTGGACCGGATTTTGTCTTTTGTTCACAGCTTTTTCTAGGCGGAAAAATGTAGAAAAGCGCGGAAGCATCTAGCAGGTGGAACTGCCACTTTATGTTTAAGGCAGGTCGGGGGGCGCACCAGCGGCGATTCACAACACACCTGCCCTTGTCTCCAACCCCCACTGCTTCATTGTTTCCGCATGCGCATCCTTATCGCCCCGGATAAATTTAAAGGTAGCCTTTCCGCCACGATTGTGGCGCAGACCATCGCTGAGGCGCTCAAGATGGCGTCTGTAGGAGACGAAATTGATCTCTGCCCGATCGCCGATGGTGGCGAAGGCACCGCAGAGGCCATCATATCCGCCAAAAAAGGCTCATGGCGCGGCTGTCAGACCGTCGATGCTCAAAACCGGCTGATGACAGCTCAATACGGACAGTTGGCTTCCGAGGCCGTGCTTGAGATGAGTGCCGCTAGCGGTCTCGCTATCATAAGCGATCTACCGCTTCAACCAGCCTCCGCCAACACTTATGGCACCGGTTTAATGATGCTCGATGCGATCCGCCAAGGTGCTGAGAAGATCATCATCGGTCTCGGTGGCAGTGCCACTAACGATGCAGGTACAGGGATGGCCCATGCACTGGGTTTTCGATTTCTCGACGAACACGGCTTGCCGTTATGCAGTTTGCCCCAAGATCTTAACAGGCTTCATCACATTCAAGCGCCCACCAGTTGGAACACTGAAGTTCTTGTTGCCTGTGATGTAACGAATCCGCTGCTTGGACCTGAGGGCTGCACACGCGTTTACGGACCACAAAAAGGAGTGACGAATTTCGCTTTTTTCGAAACGCGGCTCGAACGCCTCACCCAAGTCGTGGAGCGAGACTTGGGCGTGAATCCTGCTGAGATTCCTGGATCTGGAGCCGCAGGAGGACTGGGCTTTGGACTCATGGCCTTCTGCGGCGCCAAAATCACCAGTGGCTTTGATTTGATTGCTGAACTCATCGATCTAGAACGCCGCATACAGGCCGCAGACCTTGTTATCACGGGTGAAGGTCGGATCGATGCCCAAACTCTTCACGGCAAGGGCCCTATGGGTGTCGCAAGGATTGCTCGTGCGTTTGGAAAACCGGTCGCTGCTATCGCCGGCCTTATCGAATCTAGGGACTCCTTGACACCTCACTTTGATCATCTCATTCAGGTGAAACCCGAAAGCATGACCGTTTCTGAAGCCATTCGAAATGCGCGCGAACTACTCATCAACGCTTGTCGGGATCAATTGATGCCAAGAATCACAACTGTGGGGTCCAGCGGTATGTGCGGCGGATGACTGGAAGGTCTTCGCGGCGCAAATGCACACCTTGCCTATGGATATTGATCAGGATACCGATGGCAATCATCGCCGCGAGCAAGCTGGAGCCACCATAGCTCACGAATGGCATCGGAAGGCCTTTGTTGGGCAACAGGGCTGTCGTGACACCCATGTTTAAAAGCGCTTCCATTCCAAGAAGAAACGTCAAACCGCTGCCGAGGAGTTTGCCAAACCGATTCGGAGCGTACGCCGCCACCATGAAACCACTCATCACAAGCACCGCAAAGCCCAGCACGGTTCCCGCAGTGCCACGTAGACCGAGCTCCTCGCCCACCATCGGAAAGATAAAATCGGTGTGAGCTTCAGGCAGATAGGAGAGCTTCATACGCCCCTCTCCAAGCCCACGGCCTTCAAGACCGCCAGAGCCAAAGGCGAGCTTCGACACCCACTGCTGAAGGCCGAGTTTGTCTTTGTTACCTTCGAGATCCAAAAGCACCATGACGCGTTCGAAGCGATTTGGGAGAAATTGAATACCTGCTGCCAATGCCCCCATCACAAGTGTGATGATGACAGCCAAGTAGCGCATCTTCGTTCCAGCCACAAACATCACACCAAGCCCCACTACTGAGGCCAGCAAGGCGCTTCCAAGATCAAACTCGCAGCCAATGAGCGCCACGATGCCCATGAGAACCAATCCGGGCATCAGGAAACCGCGACGGAAGGTGCGAACCATCATTTCATGTTTGGCAAACCAACCCGACAAAGCCATGAGCAAAGCAATCTTAGCGAATTCGGAAGGCTGAATGCGAAACGAGCCCATACCGATCCACCGACTCGAACCATTGATCTTCACGCCGACGCCAGGCACATAGCAAAGCACCAGCAACACAGCAGAACCCATAAGAATGAACCAACACCAGCGCTGCCAAGCGTTATAATCGATCAACGCAGCCGCACCGCACGCCAACACTGAAATACCCAGCCAACTTAACTGCTTCCAAACCGTAACATAGTCTTCCGCACCCTCCTGAGCCACTTCAAAGGTGGTGCTGGCGAGCATCGTGATCCCAAGCGCGAGGAGTCCAACGACTGAGGTCAGAAGAAGAATGATCGAGTTTCGGGACATGCGGAAAAGATAAGCTTGAAGCACCGGGCCTGAAGTCGTTCAGCTTGGAGCCTGTAGACTCTATACCCAATATTCCATGCTATTTGGTCGGAATGATCAGCTTCATGCCCTGGCGCATGGCATTTGGATTTTTAATGTTGTTAGCTTTTTGGATGGCCGCGATTGAGACGCCATATTTGGAGGAAAGCCGATAAAGGGTCTCACCAGATGCGACGGTGTGAGTCTTTGATGTTGCCTTGGTGGTGGCGGTCTTTGGAGGGTTTTCTTTGACCGTTTTTTTCAGCAAAACTTTGGATACAGAAGGCGTATCCGTGATCCGCTGAGGCTTCTGGCTCGTCATCGAAACCGGTATGGCTTTCAAAGGATGCTCAGTTTCGGACTCGGCAACGAGCTTCTTCAGTTGCACCTTCGGTTCGGTTTTGGATTCGGCCTTCGGTGCCGCTGAAGACTTAGATTCAGTCTTGTTGGTGGATAGTGCTTCATCAACGACAGCAATAGCTTTTTCAGTTTCGGCCGTGGCCTTGGCAAGCGCAGCCATGGCCTCCGGGTTCACACGGCCGATGATCTGCTGCGCGGGAACCGCATCTGAGGCAGGTGCGGCGATGGCGAGAGCCTCAGCAGCAGCGCCGAGACTGTCTCCTAGTGGAGCTGCCTCACCTGGAGCTAAAAGGGATATTGGCGAGGTGACAGCCGCAAGGCTGGCTGGGGCATTTTCGGGCCTTACGATCTGTGCTTGTGTTTGAGAGGGGAATTGACGAGCCATGGCGAGTGCTTTTTCACGATCCAGTGGCACAGCAGACACAACAGCTTGCTTGGGCACATTGAGCAGCGTGCCGGGCTCAATCTGGATGCCTTTGTCCAAACGGTTCATCTGAATGATGATGTCTTCCGTGGTGCCATGTTTTTCCGCAATGCTGCGGATGCTATCACCTGAGCTCACCGTATATTGCTCCGTGTTATGATCTGGATTCGCAACAGCGTTAGCCTGCGCATTGATAACCTCTTGGCTCGCTTGCGGCAGGTCTGAGGTAGGAGCCTGTGCGCGCACGGACTGCGTGATCGTCTGGACCGGAACCTCTTCCTCCCCCATGAAGTCATACACTATAATGCCACCGATGAGGGCAATGTGGATGATCAACATGACCAAAAACATGCGGGCCATACCAGTGTTTGGCTCATGCTGGTTCCACTCGCCTTCGTCAGTTACGAGGGCCACACGATGCCTGTGATGATCGGCGTCCATCAGCTTGATGATCAGCGAGTCTTTTTTGCTCCGTTTTGATTTCATAGTGTGCGCTGGGTTGGTTTCGGGTTGGTTATCAGGAAAGAGATCAGCTCAGGGAGAGCACAGCCTCGCGGAAGGCATCGCCGCGCTGTCCGTAGCCGTTGAACATGTCAAAAGAGGAGGTTCCCGGGCTTAGGATGATGGCATCGCCCGGTTGGGAGAGCTGCTTGGCCAGTGAAACAGCCTCGGCCATGCCCTTGCCACGCCTACACGGCAGAAGATCACCAAAGGTCTTTTCGAGCTGCGGCGCGATCTCACCGATGAAGACCATTGCGCGCACCTGACCCTTCAGTTCGGCACGCAACGGCGTGTAGTCGAGCTGCTTATCCTTTCCACCGGCAATGAGCACGATGGGGCGTTCCTGCGAGCGCAGACAAGCCTCAAGCGCATGTAAGTTCGTGGCCTTGGAATCATTGATGTACTCGCGATCCTCAAGGGTGCGGATGAGCTCGCAACGATGGCGCGGCACTTGGTAGCCAGCCAATGCCCTCAGCATGGCTCCGAATTCAAGGCCATAGACCTTTCCAGCCATCAATGCGGCCAATACATTCTCCATATTATGCTTACCGCGTATGCTGAGATTCGCGGCCGAGCCGATCTCTTGGCTTGCATGATAGAATCTGCCATTCGCGTAGCGGCAATCCGCTTCCGCTCCGTAAGCGGAAAAGGTCCAGCGCTTTGCTTTGCCACTGGAAACGCTCTCTCCAGCCCTCACGATGGCTACATCGCTTTCAGTGCAATTTTCGAAGATGCGGGACTTGGCGGCGAAATATTCCGCCATTCCAGGATAACGGTCGAGATGATCGGGGGCAAAATTGAGCCACAGGCTGGCTTTCGCTCGAAATTTGCGGATCGTCTCCAGTTGGAAGCTGCTGATCTCGACTGCCAGCACATCGTATCTTTCCCCGCTAGCAACAACTTCGCTCAATGACGTACCATGATTGCCGCAAGGGATCGACTTCATGCCACAGCCGTTGAAGAGGGCCGCGACGAGCTCGGTGCAGGTGCTCTTGCCGTTTGTGCCCGTGATGGCTACCATCGGCATGTCGGTCAAATTGAAGCCAAACTCGGTCTCACCGACGAGGGGAACACCTGCAGCCGTGAATCTGGTCGGCAGCGGCCAATGTTCATCAAGGCCAGGGCTGATGATAACGAGGTCGAAGTCACCCGGTTTGACGACTAAGTCACGCGCAGCTTGTCCCAGCACATATTTGAAGTCTTCCACCGGCTTTGCCTTTTCATCTTCATCGAAAACCGTCACTTTCGCCCCATGCAAACGCGCAAGACGCGCGGCACCAAGGCCACTGCGTCCAGCACCGAGAATGGCGAAATGTTGGGAGGCGTATTTCATCAGCGAAGTTTGAGTGTGGCGAGACCGAGCAAGGCAAAAAGGAGGCTCATGATCCAGAAGCGCACGATGACTTGGTTCTCGTGCCAACCGCCGAGTTCGAAGTGATGATGGATGGGAGCCATGCGGAAGACGCGTTTGCCACGTTTCTTGAAGCTCACGACTTGGATGATGACACTCATGGCCTCCATGACGAAGACGCCTCCGACGAGTGCGAGGACGATCTCCTGCTTGCAACCAATGGCGATCGCGGCGATGCAACCGCCTAGAGCAAGCGAACCGGTGTCGCCCATGAACATCCTTGCGGGATGCGCGTTGAACCAAAGGAATCCCAAACAAGCTCCCGCGAGCGCCATGGCGATGATTGGCAGCTCATTGGCAAGGCTGTGATGCGCGACACCAAGGTAGTCGGAATACTTGGCGTTGCCGCAGATGTAACCGAAGCCGGTGTAGGCAAGTGCAGTGGTCAACGAACAGCCAGTGGCGAGCCCGTCGAGTCCGTCGGTGAGGTTCACGGCATTGGAGGCACCCACGATGATAAGCGAAAACATCGCCACGGCGAAGATACCCATATCGGTGATGACTGCATCCTTTACGAAGGGAATGTAAAGAGCGCGGAGTGTGTGGTTATTGTCCGATGGCACGAGGTAGGCGAAAGCAAAACCTGCCATGACAGCGACACTGGTCTGCCAAACGAGTTTCGTGCGCGCGGAGACACCTTTGGAATTTTTCTTGCTGATTTTGAGGTAATCATCGCGAAAGCCTAGGGCACCAAGGCCAACGGTGGTGAAGAGAACGATCCACACCATGATGTTGTCCCACTTTGCCCATAGCAACGTTGAGAGCACAATGGCACCGAGGAGTAGAATACCACCCATGGTCGGCGTGCCTGCTTTCTTGCCGTGCAATTCAGCAAGCCTATGCACTTCCTCAGCGGTGCGAATGGGCTGGCCGATCTTCAGCGATATGAGCTTACAGATCAGCTTGTCTCCATACATAAGCGAGAGCGCAAAAGATGTAATAGCAGCTCCACCGGCCCGGAAGGTGTGATACTTGAAGAGGTTTAAGATTTTGTAGAGTGCCGCGTCACCGCTCATCCAATCATGGGCGAGCATCCATTCACGCAGTTCGTAAAGCCAGTACATCATGACGCTTGAAAGTGAGTGATGACTTTTTCCATTGCCGCACTGCGACTACCCTTCAGCAGTACGAAATCGCCTTCACGCAGCAGCTCACGCAAATGCGCCGCACAGGCGGCATGATCCGGGAAATGACGAACTGAAAGGCCCGTGGTGGCTGAGGAAATCCATTCAGCCTCGTGTCCGCCAAGAGTGAAGAGCGCGTCGATCCCCAAATCAGCGGCAAATTTGCCCACACGCTTGTGCTCGGCCTCGGCGATGGATCCAAGCTCACCCATGCGCCCCAAAACGGCAATGCGACGACCTTTGCCCACTAACGTGGCCAAGGTGCGCAATCCGGCAATCATGCTGTCCGGATTCGCATTGTAGCTGTCGTCAATGAAGCGAATACCTTGAATGATTTTTGGCTCCAAGCGCCCCCCGGTAAGCACGGCATGACTGAGGGCCTCGGCGATATCGCTTGGCGAGATGCCATGACGCCATCCCATGCATGCAGCCAACGCGGCGTTGGCGACCATGTGCTCACCTAGGATCGGGAGACGCGCTTCAACCTGCTCGCCGCTAAAGTCGAGCGTAAAGCTGGTGCCGACTCCATCCGCGCGAAGATTGGAGGCACTCACATCGCCTGCATTCACACCAGCAGTTGAGACAACGGCCTGACAATGACGAGCGATCAAGGGGGTGTACTTGTCATTGGCATTCAGCACCACAATGCCATTGCGCTTCACTTGTGCCGGCAGCGTGGCTTTCTCCCAGGCGATGGCATCTTGCGTGCCGAGATTCTCAATGTGAGCGAGTCCAATGTTAGTGACAATCCCTGCGTCTGGATCGGCTATGTCGGTCAGCACCTCGATTTCGCCGGGATGGTTCATGCCCATCTCAGTGACGCAACATTGCTCACCTGCTTGGAGTGAAAGCAGTGTCAAGGGCACGCCGATGTGGTTGTTCAGATTGCCGCATGTGGCTCGGGTCACGAACTTCTTTGCCATCACGACCGCCGTGAGGTCCTTTGTGGATGTTTTGCCGTTAGAACCGGTAAGACCAATGATAATAGGATTGTGCTGTTGCCGGTAACCGCGGGCCATCAACTGAAGCGCCACCAAAGTGTCATCAACCACCAAAAGAGGACATGGCAGAGTTCCCCAACCCGGATCGATTTTGCTGACCATCACCGCGGAGGCTCCAGCGGAGGCGGCTTGTGGAACGAAGTTGTGTGCGTCAAATTTTTTGCCGACCAAGGCCACAAACAAATCTCCTACGGTCACTTGGCGAGTATCCGTGCTCACTCTCTCAATCCGTCGCGAGGCATCTCCATGCACGGTGGCGTGCGCGTAGGAAGCGAGAGTACTGAGGGTTGTGGGAGACATGAAACGTTTAAAATCGAGAGTCCGATGGCGGCCCGAAGGCGCCGCGCTGGCTCTGCATGGCTTCGCGCTCGGCTTCACGCTCCTCGCGCTCCAGAGCGCGCGCAGTTTTAGTTTGCAGCAGGAGCTGGCGAGCGACTTTGCGGTCGTCGAATGGGTGCTTTTTACCTTGAATATCTTGGTAGTCCTCGTGGCCTTTGCCTGCGATGACAATGATGTCGCCCGGACGAGCATTCTCGATGGCGATCTGGATGGCTTGGCGACGATCCGCAATCACAGCGTGGCTATTCGGACGAGCAAAACCAGCCTTCGCATCGTTTAGTATGGCCTGTGGATCCTCGGTTCGCGGGTTATCGGACGTTAAGACGCAGATGTCACTGCCCTGCTCGGCTGCGGAAGCCATTTTCGGACGCTTGGAACGGTCACGATCACCGCCACAGCCGAAGACAGTTATAAGACGGTTCGGGCGAAGGGCGCGCACAGTCTTCAAAGCATTCACGATGCCATCAGGCGTGTGCGCATAGTCCACGAAGATCTGGAAGCGCGTGGTGGTGTCGGTCACGCGTTCGAGACGTCCAGGCACCTGCGGCGCTTTCTGCATGTTGGCTATGGCTTCTCGCAGATTGAGGCCGCAGCTGTTGACGGCAGCGAGTGCGGCAAGCGTATTGTAGACATTGAAATCTCCTATAAGCGGCGAGCGCACCAGAAAGCTGCGACCTTTCGCATCGAGTTCAAACCTTGTGCCAGTCATGTCATAGCGCACATTGTTTGCGCGAAAGTCACAGCCGGCTCCGAAGCCATACTTGATGACGCGACCAGTGCTAGCGAAGCGTTCGATCAGCTTGCGCCCCCATAGATCGTCGGAATTGATAACGAGTGATGCACGCAGTGTAGCAGCGGCAGCTTCGAAGAGCTTTGCCTTCGCTTCAAAGTAGTTTTCCATCGTACCATGGTAGTCGAGGTGGTCCTGCGTGAGGTTCGTGAAAACGGCGGAGGAAAATGGCAGACCATGCACACGATGCTGATCGAGTGCGTGCGAAGACACCTCCATCGCACAGGCGCGGCATCCTTGGCCACGCATCTGAGCGAGCAGGCTCTGAATCTCCAGCGACTCCGGCGTGGTGTGCGTGGCGGGCAATTGCTGGCCGCCCAGATCGTAAACGAGAGTGCCGAGCAATCCACAGCGCACCTGACCGAGATTCATCAAATGATGTGTGAGGAAGGTGGTGGTCGTTTTGCCGTTTGTGCCAGTGACACCGATCAGCGCCATGCTTTTTCCCGGATGGCCATTCAAGGCGGCCGCAGCATCCGCAAGTGCGACGCGTGAATGACGCACATGAATCCAAGGTGTGGTACAGTCATCCGGCGGAGCCTGTTCAGCAATAATGGCAGCACAACCAGCCTCGATAGCCTTTGCAATGAAGGAGTGACCGTCGAAAGTGGTGCCACGAATCGCCACAAAAGCGATACCCGGGCTAATCTTTCGTGAATCATAAGCTAGACCGGCAACCTCCGTGTCAAGCGACCCGCTGATCATGGGATTATCGAGATGCGGAACAAGATCACGAAGGGTCATGTTATTGCTGCCCTCCTTTCTGCGCGAGGCTCATACTTTTCTGGTGGCGAGTGGCGAGATGATGAAGCGTCTCACGCACAACCTCTGCGAAGATGGGGCTCGCAACCTTCCCGCCGCGGATGTCGTGGTGGTCTTTGGCCACCGGGTCATCCAGCATGACGACGCACGTCACACGTGGTTTCTCGACCGGAGCAAAGCCGGCAAAGGAGGTGACGTAGTGGTTTGGAATGTATCGATTGAGCTTGTCGTCATAACGCACCGAGGTGCCTGTCTTACCCGCCACGCGGATCTCCGGCGCGAGTGAGGCACGCTTCCCTGTGCCTTCGAGCACGACACCTTCCAAGAAGTCACGCAGATGCGCTGCGGTGGCTGCGCTGCAGGCTTGGCCGACAGGCTTCGGCGGCACATGCTCTACCCTACCCTCAGGCGTGGTGATGCGATCCACAATGCGTGCCTGCATGAGGGTGCCACCATTTGCGACAGCGCCATATGCCAGCGCCACATGCAGTGGTGTGGTGTTGAGATTGTAGCCAACACAGACATTTTTCTGCGTAGGATTGCTCCATTTGCCCATGGGTAGCAGCCCGGGCTGCTCCCCGCTTAGACCAACGCCAGTTCGCCGGCCAAAACCAAACCGTTGCGCATAGTCCAACAGCGAGTCACGACCAATGCGCTTGAAGATCTTGTAGGTGCCGATGTTGCTGGAGTGGACGAGCACACCCTTGACGGTCTGGCGACCATTCGACTCGTCATCATTGATCCACACCTTGAGCTTTGGCTCAAACCAATGCCAATCCTCGCAGTCGATGATCTCAGTAGGTGTAACTTTCCTTAAATCAAGAGCCGCGGCCAAGGTGACAATCTTGAAGGTGGATCCGGGCTCGTAGAGACCGCCGTAGACGTGGTTGGTCCAAGTCGACTCGTCGGGCTTTTCACTGTCGCGATGCGGACGTGCTACAGCTGCTAAGATAGATCCGGTAAAAGGATCTGTCACAACAATCACGACGCGCTTAGCCTGATGAGATTTCCATTCGCGCTCACAAACACCCTCAACGATGTCTTGGAGCTGCATGTCGATGGTGAGATGAATGTCGTGTCCGTTGCGTGGTTCGATGAACTTGCCGCGATACGCAGGCAGCTCGTTTCCAGCACGATCCCGTTCAACAAACTGCTCACCCGGCACGCCGGAGAGCACTCGATCCATGAGTTTTTCGACTCCCCAGAGCCCATGGTTGTCCTTGGTATCTGTATCACCAATAAACAACGAGAAACGATCCTTGGCTGGAAAGGTGCGCTCAACCACAGGGCGCAGGTAAACCCCAAACAGACGCTCTTTTTGCAGCACATCGGTGATTCGATCCGCACGCTCGTCATCAATGAGTTTTTCAAGGACCACCTCGCCTTTGTCGGCGGTGATCTTGGCAAGAATCTCATCCTTGGATATTGAGAGCGCCGGAGCAAGCGCAGTGGCGATGTGATCGTGGTAAGCGGAGAGCGTTTCGGCATCCGTCATGCTCTCACGGATCTCGATCGCCTTTACGCCGCGCAGCTTGGCGAGACGATGACGCACGGTGACAATCTCCCGCAGATGAGCGCGGTCTGTGTAGAGCTCACTGAACGACTCGTCAAAGGCGAGAAATTCGTCATTGCAGTCACGGATTGTGCCGCGATGAGCTGGGAGGATGATGTGGCGCTGATATTTCTGTGCAGCAAGGGCGGCGAGGCGCGGGGACTCTTTGATTTGAATGAGAGAGAGCTTCCAAGTGACGATGGAATAGCCCGCCAGAAGCACAAACAACAACACTATCATGCGGCGGCACAACGGGCGGTCGCGACGGAGCTGAATGTGGTTTGGCAAGGGCTGGCTCAAGGTTCTTTCGTATTTTGTGCAAGGGCGCTTGCGACCGGGATCGCGGCGGGGACCAGGGGTTCATCTGTGCTCAAATCGAGATCTGCACGCAGAGGCGCGCCGGCAGGAACAACAAGAATTCGGCCTTCATCGAGAGGGCGGAGCATCGTGGCGATTTTTGTCAGACGTGGCTGCACTCGCTGTGAGGCGAAAACCTTCTCCTTGAACTGTGAGAGTTTGTCGATCTCCGTGCGCAGCAGACGAATTTCATCTTCCATTCTTCGCTGCTCTTCACCTAGGGCTCTAACGCGGTTCTTGCCCACCACGATGCCAAGCCCCGCGAGGGCGAGCGAAACCACAACCACCATGATCACGACAATCGCGGTCAGGCTGAGCTGATTTCGATAGCGGGTGGAGCGGCGGGCCTTCATGACAGGAGACGTTCAGCGACACGCAGCCGGGCACTGCGGGCACGGGGATTGATTTCAATCTCACCCTGAGAAGCCTCTATAGGCTTGCGCGTGATCACTTTGAGCACGCAATCCGGATTCGGACGCGGCGCGGGCCACTCAGGGCGGTCGAGTTCCGGCATGGAAAGATGGGCAAACCCCTGCTTGACGATGCGATCCTCCAGCGAGTGGAAGGTAATCACGACGAGCCGTCCACCGGGTTTCAGCCACTGAGGCGCGGCGGCCAGAAAGTCGCGCAACGCAGCAAGCTCATCATTGATGGCGATGCGCAGCGCTTGAAACACAAGCGTAGCTGGGTGGCGTTTGCCACGCTTTGGTGAGACAGCAGCGACGATATCCGCGAGCTGCGTGGTCGTTTGAATCAGGCGGGAAGCGCGGGCTTTCACGATCGCGCGGGCGATTCGGCGGGCGTTCGGCTCCTCACCATATTCAAAAAAGATACGAGCAAGTTCCTGTTCAGCGGCAGTGTTGATCAAATCAGAGGCCCTTTGATCCGCATCCGTGTTCATCCGCATGTCGAGTGGGGCCTCCTTGTTGAAAGAGAAACCGCGGGTTGCGTCATCGAGTTGATGACTCGAAACGCCAATATCGACAAGCATTCCATCAAAGCCAGAGAGTCCAGCTTCTTCAACGATCTGCGGAAAGTATCGAAAATTACCGCGAAGGGCACAAAAACGGTCAGAGTAGCTTTTCAATCGCTCCTTGGCATAGGCGAGTGCCTGCTGGTCCTGATCCATGGCCACCACACGGGCTCCTCTTTGCAACAATGCCTCGGTGTGACCTCCACCACCAAGAGTGCCATCGAAAAAAAGTTTACCAGGAGCTGGCTGGAGAGCCTCCAAGGTCTCGGCTAGCAACACAGGCAGATGATAGAAAGGAAGATTCCTCTGCCCGAGCCCAACTCCATCCGCACCGTCAGGCAACAAAGGACCTCCAGAACCACTCCCGGAGAAACGAACCTCTCCGAGACCAAGGCGGCTTGGAGCACACCCATCCATCGCATCTGCGTCGGCACCGAACCAAGGCCAGCCACCGACTTGAAAAAGTTCACTCACCCCACCTAACATCGCTTTTTTGATGACCTCCAGAGCACTCTCTTTCACCACTCGGAAATCAGCGGTGAAAGAATATGGCGAGGCAAAAACAGCAGAGTGCATGAAAGGAACAAAAAATGTGGCTAGTTAGGCGACAAAGCCTGATGCTTGGAAACCACACGAATGAGCTTAAAATTTAATTAATGCTTATAATCTACTTTCTTGAGTCTTTGCAATGTTCGTTTTGAGAATTTTCGTAGCCACCAAGATCGCAAATGAGTTCATTTGAACATATTTGAGGCATTGTATTTGGACCTAAGATTTCTGAACCGATCACCAGGTGACTTAGGTAGATCGAACATCAGTCGAAACCGAAATAAGCCCATCCTGTTCTCCCAGACTGACTCGCCAACACCCGGAAAAGCTTGATTTTCGGAGCTTCAAGCTGGGTTATCCTCATTTTTCTTCGAAGAGGAATCTCGACAGGCTAGATGAAATCTTGTTAGTTTTTCGAAAAATGTAGAATTTAACCATCCATACTACCACCGACCATGGCCAAGAAACCAGCACCCAAGAAGGCACCAGCGAAAAAAACCACTGCGAAACCTGCCGCCAAAAAAGCAGCGCCTTCGAAGAAACCTCCGGCCAAAAAAACCGCTTTTAACAAAAAGCCATCCGCCAAGCCTGCCACAAAAACGGTCTCCAAACCCGCTGCAAAGCCAACCACCGTCCCAACCCCGGCAAAAAAACCTGAGCCCACTCCAGTTTTCAAACCCGTTTTCGAAACGCCTGCCTCCATCACGGCACCCACGCACACCCCTGATCTGAAACTGCCCCAAACCAAAGGCTCCGCTCCCGTAGGCACCGCGCTGACCGTTTCCACTCAGGCCGCCGCCGGCGCCGCAACCAATGGCAACACACATCCTGCGAATATCCTAGTGCTAGTGAGCAGTGGTGGCTGGCCAGTGACCGACCTCTCCAAGGACAACTTCAGCCTGATGGAATACTTTGAGGTGCCAGGTCAGCAGGCTCCTTTCAGCAATAACATAACCTCCTTCCGCAATGTCGGCACCGGAGCCTACCTCATTCAAGTCAAGCCCATCAACAATGCCCCTTGGCGCAGCGGTCACCACCTCGCCCAGATCATCGTATCCTCTGATGACAACCGACAGGGTCAGGGAGCTGTGAAGATCATCATACGCTGATCTGGTGATAAATAAGAACCTTTTAGGAAAGGACCGCCTCAAAGCGGTCCTTTTCATTTTCTGCTTTTCGTCCTTTTCCCCTTCTCTAGCATTCGCCTCTCATGAAACGCCGCTCCTTCCTCGCCTCTACCTTGGCCACAGCTGCAGCCTGCTCTCTTTCCAAAGCCGCCACCCAAGGCGGAAAACTTCGCATGGGTCTCGATCACTTCTCCGTTCGCGCCACCGGCTGGAAAGCCGCGCAGTACATCGACTACGCCGCCTCGTTGAAGCTCGACACCATCTTCCTTTCGGAATTGGTCGTGTTCGACAGCTTTGAAGATGCCTACTTAAAGGGGCTTAAAGAGCAGGCGGACCGCCTCGGTATCAAGATTTATGTCGGCACTGGCAGCGTGTGTGAAAGTTCGAACACATGGAAACCTGCGAATGGCACCGGTGCCGATCACCTCGCGCTTACCATCCAAATCGCCAAGACACTCGGATCACCAGTGGCTCGCTGCTACCTCGGCAATCAGAAAGATCGGCACAGTGATGGCGGCATTGCCAAGCACATTGAAAAAACGATCGAATCCATCAAGGCCAATCAGAGCCGCGCCGAGGCCGAGGGCATCAAGATTGCCATCGAGAATCATGCAGGTGACATGCAATCCAGCGAACTGCGCGAACTCATCGAGACCGCAGGCAAAGGCTACGTTGGAGCAAATATCGACCCCGGCAATGCTGTGTGGGCGCTCGAGGAGCCGATGAAGCATCTCGAAGTGCTCGGCCCTGTCACAATCTGTTCAAGCGTACGTGACAGCATGCTATGGGAAAGCGAAAATGGTGTCATCAATGTCCAGTGGACTGCCATCGGCGAAGGACTCATCGACTTCAAAGCCTACGCCAAACGCTTCACCGAGCTCGCGCCCGGCGTGCCGCTTCAAGTCGAAACCATCTCTGGCTTCGCGCGCCCGTTTGAGGTCACCAAGGACGACTTCTGGACCATCTTCCCCGGCCACCGCGACAGCGAAATGTACAAAGCCTGGCTCGACCTCGCGAAGAAAGGCAAAAAGATCGAAAGCTTCAAAGCCCCCGACGGTCCGGGCAAAAAAGACGCCGAGATTGCTTACCAAAAAGCCGAGTGCGAACGCAGCTTCACTTGGCTGAAAGCGAATGCATGAGTTCGAGAATGAGCTTGTCGATAACAGTGCGGGCAGGAGTACCCGCATCACTCATCACACCAAAATCGGTTTGATCACCTTCGCAGGATCTACGCCAGTGAGGCGGAAGTCGAGGCCTTGAGAGCGGAAGGTGAGTTTTTCATGATCCAAGCCGAGCTGGTGAAGGATCGTCGCGTGAATGTCATGAACGTGGGCCGGATTTTCGACGGCCCCGAAACCGAACTCGTCCGTCTGGCCGTGAACGACACCGCCTTTGAAGCCACCGCCGGCGAACCACATGCTGAATGCATCGATGTGGTGATTTCGGCCGGTGGACTCACGCACCTCGCCCATCGGCGTACGGCCAAACTCACCGCCCCAGATCACGATCGTGTCATCTAGCAGGCCTCGCTGCTTGAGGTCCTTCACCAAAGCCGCACTGGCCTGGTCCACATCCCGACATTTTTCCGGCATATGTTTCTCGAGGTTCTCCGTGGGACCGCCGTGGTGGTCCCAGTTGGTGTCATACAACTGCACGAAGCGCACACCACGTTCCACGAGGCGTCTAGCCAACAGGCAGTTCCGCGCAAAGCTGCGCTCCTTCGGATCCTTGATGCCATAGAGGTCGAGTGTGGCCTGTGATTCACTGCTGGTATCCATCAGCTCAGGGGCGCTAGTTTGCATCCGGTAGGCCATTTCATAGGCATTGATGCGTGTGCTGATCTCCTGATCTCCGGTTTCGACAAGGCGCTTCATGTTCAGCCGCCGCACGGCATCCACCACCTGCCGCTGCTGCGCGGCGCTGATGGCATCGGGCGTGGAGAGGTTCACGATCGGGTCGCCTTGGCTGCGCAGCGGCACGCCCTGATAAGTCGTCGGCAGCACGCCGCTACCCCAAAGTACCGAGCCTCCACGCGGACCACGCGGACCACTTTGCAGCACGACAAAGCCCGGCAGGTCATCACACTCGCTGCCGAGGCCATAGGTGACCCAGGCCCCCATGCTTGGACGCCCAAACAGACCACTGCCAGTGTTCATGTAGAGCTTCGCAGGCGCATGATTGAAAAGCTCTGTCTTACAGGTGGTGACAATGCTGATGTCATCGACAATCTTCGCCGTATGCGGCAAGTAATCGCTCACCCAAGCGCCGGACTGGCCGTGCTGCTTAAAGCCAATTTTGGGTCCCAGCAGATCGCTACGATGGCTGCTGTCCATGAAGGCGAAGCGTTTCCCCTTGGTGTAACTCTCGGGAATCGGTTTCCCGTTGAGCTTGGTGAGCAAAGGTTTGTGTTCAAAAAGCTCCAACTGCGAGGGACCGCCCGCCATGAAGAGGAAAATAACGTTTTTTGCCTTTGCGCGGAAATGCGTCTTCTTTGGCGCCAACGCCGCATCACGCGCCATCAGCGATCCGAGTGCCATGGAACCCACACCGATGCCGCAACGGCTGAAAAAATGACGGCGAGTTTGGTGAAGCAGAGAGGTCATGGTAATTCACGAATGCGGAGTTTTCGAAAGAGGATGGGCGAGCCTTCGCTTTCGAGGCAAAGAAAGCCTTGGGCTGGGCTGCAGGCGGTGCCGCCGCTGACTTCCTCGCCGTTCACCCAAAGTCGCACCTCACCGTTGATGGCCCGGATGTAGTAGTGGTTCCATTCACCGTGCCCCTTGGCGAGGTGCTTGCGGGGGAAGCTGCGGCTGCCATCGGGTGAGAGCGGAGGGAAAGGCGTCATCTTAACACCGACTGGAAACACATCGCCATTCGTGCCAAACCAGTCCGTCTTACCGCCTGCGGCCTTCACTTTCTCTGTGTAGCCATGATCAAGCACCTGTACCTCGATTCCCTGAGGTAAGCCTGGCTTTGCTGCAGCCGTGAGTTTTTCGATCGAAGCAGGCGTGGCCCACACAAAAACACCGGAGTTCCCAGCGGGTTTTTGATGGCTCCATTCGACGACCATTTCGAAGTTTTTAAATTCTTTCGCGGTGCGCATCACGCTCACCGGTTTACCGGTGCAATGCAAAACGCCGTCCTTCCAACTCCAAGTGTCATCGGCACTGTTCACCTTTACAAAATCCTCCGCCTTCAAGTCACGAAAACCCGGCTGCGTATCATCGATGAAAGCCCGAAACGGATCTGCAGCCAGCATTGACAGGGAGGTGAGGAAAAGTGTGAAAAAGAGTTTCATGGTATTATTCGCGGGTAACGGTTTCATCGAGATTGAGCAGTACGCGAGCAGCGGTCAACGTGTCCAATTCCTTCAAAATGGCGATTTCATCCGCCTTCGGCTTGCGGGAGGTGCAGCGTTTGAAGGCTACCTCTAGGCCGTCCTTCTGGATGATCTTCTCCAACGCGGTGGCGAACTCGAAAAAGCCGCTGTCATTCATAAGAGTAAGTGCCTGCAGTGGGGTGTTGCTGCGGATGCGTCGGGTGCACGAACTAAAGCCCTCCGGCGCATCGAACACCGTAAGCGATGGCGGAGGCGAGGCACGATAGACGAAGGTGTAAAGCCCGCGCCGGTAACGATCCTCCCCTTTACTCACGTTCCATACACGCTTCACCTGGCCCTGTCCCATCACGCCATCGGGGATCGGCGGATAAACCGGCGGACCGCCGATCTTGCGCGCAAGCAGGCCACTAGCGGTAAGGCACACATCACGCACCACTTCCGCATCGAGGCGCAGGCGGCTTTGACGGGCGAGAAAGTAGTTGTTCGGATCCTTCTCCATCAAATCACGCCGGTCAGCTGAGCTTTGACGATAAGTCTTTGAGCTTACAATGGTCCTGTGAAGATCCTTGAGGCTCCAATCCTTGGCCATGAACTGGATGGCAAGCCAATCGAGCAAATCGGGATGGCTTGGAAGCGTGCCTTGAGAGCCAAAGTCGTTTTCCGTTTCGACGATGCCGCGGCCAAAATACTGCTGCCAGACCCGGTTCACGATCACACGTGCCGTGAGAGGGTTTTTGGGACTCATGATCCATTTGGCCAAATCGAGCCGGTTGGGCTGTTTTACGGTTGTTTCAAAAGGATGCAATACGGAAGGCGTTCCCGGCTGCACCTCCACATCGGGGCGGGTGAAGTCCCCCTTGATGAAGACTGTTGTTTTGCGCGGTTTCGGCAGTTCCTTGAGCACCAGCGTCGTCGTTCCTTTGGTCAAGAGAGTGTCGAGCTCCTTCTGGCGGTCGCTCAGGATGCGCAGCGGATCGCTCGGCGGCGCGATCACCCCGAACATCGCGAGATTGTCCGCGAGGGTGCGCTTAGCGGCCGGCTTTTCCACGGCTTTCTTCACCGCGGCAACCAGCTTGGAGCGGAAGCCCGCGGACATCTTGCTCTCCCAAGCGGTGATTTCCGGATACCTGCGCTTTACCATGTCTTCAAGGTTCTCTTGCACCTTCTTCAACTCGGCAGCCAACGCCTGCGTGTTCACCTTGGGATCAAACACTTTCATCTCTGGTTCCTCTTGGTTGTTCAAAAAGGAGAAGAACTGATAGTATTCTTTTTGCGCGATGGGATCGAACTTATGGTCATGGCATTGCGAGCAACCTATGGTCAGCCCCAGCCACACGCTGCCGGTGGTGGCCACGCGGTCAAAGACACTGTCGATACGGAACTGCTCCTTGTCGATGCCACCCTCCTGATTGATCTGCGTGTTCCGATGAAAACCCGTGGCGATTTTCTGACTCTCTGTGGCATTCGGCAACAGATCGCCGGCAAGCTGCTCAATGGTAAACTGATCGAATGGCATGCCTTGGTTCAACGCGTCGATCACCCAGTCGCGAAATTTCCAAATCTGACGCGGCGCGTCAATGGAGTAGCCATTTGAATCCGCGTAGCGAGCCTGGTCTAACCACCAGCGGCCCCAGCGCTCGCCATAGTGTTTGCTGGAAAGAAGCCGATCCACGAGGGCTGCATACTTTTGATCCGTCCAGCCGGACAGATCGGCCAAATCCGCTGGAGAAGGCGGTAGACCCGTTAGATCCAAGAAAACACGACGGATGAGTGTTACGGGATCGGCTTCGGGGGAAGGTTTGAGGTTTTCTTCGGCTAAGCGCTTCCTGATGAAATGATCAATGCCATCTCCCGCAGGCTTCTGCGGCGGGATGAAAGCCCAATGTGGCTCATACTTCGCACCTTGCTGAATCCAAGCTTTGAGGGTCTCACGCTGCTTCGCATTGAGCGGAGGCTTGTGGGACTTGGGCGGAGGCATGACTTCGTCTTTGTCATCGCTGAGGATGCGCTGCCACACGTCCGACTTGCCAAGATCACCCGGCACGATGCCGCGGGCTCCATCACGGTCCTGTGTGGCACCTTCAAAGGTATCGAGTCGCAGATTGCCTTCGCGGTGCTTTGGATCAAAGCCATGGCAGGCGAAGCAATTCTCGCTAAGAATCGGACGTATGTCCCGGTTGAAAGAGATTGTTGCTGCCGCGTGCAGGTGCGCGAACGGGAGGATGGCCAAAAGCAAACGATACATGTGGGGATGAAGTTAAACGCCACGATGTCGGCATTTTTCATCTCGGAAATCTCTTCATCATGCGTGCCGACCTTTAAAGGTCAGTTCGGCAATGCCGCTTTTGTCGAGACTGCCTAGACCGAGGGTCGCCATCTTGTCGTATTGAGCCTTTGTAGCGGTGTTGAGCGGCAAGGCGAGCCCAACCTCTTGGGCAATGCCAGCGGCAATACCGCTGTCCTTGGCGGCATGCTCGGCGGAGAACCAACAGTCATGCTCACGTGCCACCATGTCAGCTGCATCGGTTTCCAGCACGCGGGAGTTTGCACCAGTCTGGCTGAAGATCTCGCGGATCATACCTAGGTCATGTCCGAGAGCGGCAGCGAGGCCCAAGCCCTCAGCGAGGCCGGCAGTGTTGATGTTCATGACCATGTTCACGAGCGCCTTCACCTCAGCGGCACGCCCTGCCTCACCGATGAATCGGCGATTGACACTCATCTGCTCAATCATGGCTTTGACGCGATCATAAACAGGTTCGTCACCAGCCAGCATGAGATAGAGCTTGCCCTCGCGAGCGTGGCTGATGCTGGAGGCCATGCAGGCTTCGAGGCTATCCGCGCCGGCTTTTTTTGCAGCGGCATGGACTTCACGAAATATGGCGGGGGAAAGCGTGGCGCAGTTGATGAAGATCTTCCCTTGCGCACCAACAAGGAGGTTGTCACCCGCATTAAAGTAGATCGCTCGCATCGCGGCATCATTGGTGACCACGGTAAAGATGACATCCGCAGAGGCAGTAACATCCGCGAGCTTGTTGCAGGCCTTGCAACCCAGCTCGGAGGCGAGGTCTGCGGCAGCCTGTGCATTCACATCGAGAACAGCAGTGACATGGTAACCGCAATCCTTAAGGCGTCGTGCCATGTTCGCGCCCATTTTTCCAACTCCGACAAAAGCAACAGTTTGAGACATAGTAAGGTGAGGTTGTTTTGAAATGTGTTCTGACTGGAAACAGGCTTCTCCAAGCGTCAAGAGGGCATGGTTCGTCTTTCGCCTCACCGCCACCAGGCGGGCAAGTCGTGCAGGGTTTCCTTCAAAATCTCACGAATCACTCGACGTTCTTCCGTGGCCAGATGCGACATGGAGGGCTGCGCATCACGCAACGCCTCCGCCATGCGATAATAGACGCGGTCTTTCAGCTCCTTCGGCGCATGCTCCCAGGTATCGGTGTAGAGCATGAAGCTGCAGCGATGCTTGAAGAGCCTCGTCTTCAAATCGAGATCCTTCAGCGAGAGACCGCGCTTCGAGGCGCGACGGCCTTCGAGAAAATCGCGAACGTAATCCGGATCCCCCTGAATACCCTCACGGGGAAACTTCGCCTCATCGGCGAACAGCACATACCTCGCAAAATCCTGCGCCCACGCATCGATCTCCGCCTGCTCCGCAAGGCCGAGCATCCCTTGGCGGTCGTGCTTCAGTTGCCGAACGATATAAATGCCACGCACGAGGCGGTTCTCGAATCCGATCTGGTGCTCATGAACAAGGTGCGGCAGGATGTCGCTCGTCGGCAGCAGGTGCTTGGCGGTGTCCCAGCTCTGACCAGGCACGACCTCCATCTTTTCGATCTTCCCGTTACGGGCGAAGCCGATGACATTCGCCTTGTGGCTGATGATGTGGTGCTTGCCGGTGAGATGCCAGCCACCAAAGCGGTTCTCCAGCGGGATCTGGTGCCCCTGCTCGTCACGACGATAGGTTTCTAGGCTCGATCCGGCCTGCGAGACAAGCAGCGACTCCGCAATAAGGCCCGGTAACCTCTTCGTAGCCGTACCGCCGTGGCAGTTGAAGCACTTGGTGCCCCGCTGCACCCGCGGGAAAGGCCCGCCAGGCTGGAGTCGGTCAAAAACATAAAAAATCGGTCCCACCTCTGGATCTGCTGCTGCAATCTCTAAGACACCGCCCGGCACATAGCCGACATAGGTATCCTCATTGAAGAAGAGCGCCCGTGGATTTCTCGGGTTGATGATCTCACTCTGCAGGCTGCTCGCGGAAAACAGAAGCATTTGCGAGCTAACGGGCACCTTTAGGCCTTGAAGCAGGCTACGCAGCAAGGCCTGGTCACTCGAGGTGTCTGGCTGAAACTCGCCTTTGTCGATCTGCTTCAACAACATGGCAAAGCGGTCCTTCGGCACATGCTCATTGTAGTTGTGAGGTGCAGCGCGAAAGTCCATCACTCGGTAGGCCGACTCGGCGGCCATGACGGACGCTCCGAGGAGGCTGAGAAGCAGAAAGACGTTGAGGAATCGCATGCGTAGGAATCTGGGAGAGAAAAACGTCCCTAGCCACCGCCGCCTCGCAATCTTTCTATTGGCTTCAAGACATGCCAGAAGCTCTCAGAACAAACAAAAAATCCCCGCCTCACTCTTTTGGTCGCTTTTGCGTTCTGACCTGTCAGGCTATAGGCCTGTATGCATATCGCTGTGGATGAAATCTTGGAAATTGTAGGCGGAAAACTTCTCTCAGGAGACCCTGCTGTGATGATCGAGGGCTTTGCCAATCTGAAGGAGTCTGTGCCGGGTGATCTGAGCTTCTTTCACGATCCACGCTACGAGGCGTTGCTGGGCACTACACAAGCCTGCGCGGTTCTGGTGCCGGAGACTTGGACGAAATGTCCGCCCGGGGTCGCCTGTATCGGCGTGGCAGACCCATCCCGCATGTTCGAGACCATCGTGGAAAAGTTTGGCGTGCAACCGGAACCCTTCGCACCCGGCGTGCATCCCACCGCTGTTATCGCTGAGGACGTGAACTATGACCCCGCGCATGTCCGCATCGGCCCCCATGCCGTGATCGAAAGCGGCGTGGTCATCGCTAAGGGCGCCGAGATCGGCGCTGGCTGCTTTGTTGGCCGAAAAGCCTGCATCGGCGCGGATTCGATGCTGTTTGCGAATGTGACCGTTCACACGGGTTGCCAGCTGGGTCAGCGTGTCATTCTGCACAGCGGCGTCGTGATCGGCGCAGACGGCTTTGGCTATGAGTTCGACAAGGGCCGCCACCGCAAGGTACGCCAAGCTGGCATCGTGCAGATCGACGATGATGTGGAAATCGGCGCGGGCACCATGGTGGATCGTGCCCGCTTTGGCCGCACCTGGATCGGCGCGGGGACCAAGATCGACAATCTCGTGCAGATAGGCCACAACGTTGTTATTGGGAAACACTGCATCATTGTGGCCTCCACTGCCATTGCAGGTAGCGCGCAAATTGGTGATTACGTGGTCATCGCAGCACAATGTGGCATCGCAGGCCATGTGAAAATCGGCTCTCAGGCCACGCTTGCAGCCCGTTGCGGCGTCACCAAAGACCTGCCAGGCGGGGCCACTTACATGGGTTTCCCAGCCATACCGGTGAAGGATGAACGCCGTCGCCTCGCTGGCATCAACCGGCTACCCAATCTTACCGCCCGCGTCAAAAAACTGGAGGATGACGGACAAGCTGGAACTCAGGAAACGTCAGAGCTTTGATTACACCGTCTTCTTCATGACCTTGCGATGCTGGTGGGGTTTCAGGGCAGCTGCTTTCTTCTGGATTGCACACCGAGGAACACCATCGCGAGCCAAAGAGAGCCCGATGACGAAAGGGTCAACCCACTGCTTCCGCAATGGGCACTGCACTTAGAAAACCCGAGGTTAAACCTCAGCGTTCCTCGATGGGCACCACCTTCTGGCCGTAAGGCTTGCCGACATATTCGCTCAGCGGGCGGAAGAGACGGTTTTCGCTCCACTGCTCAAGCACATGAGCGGTCCAGCCACTCATGCGAGCGATGGCAAAAATCGGCGTAAAGAGATCCGTTGGGATATCGAGACTATAGTAAACCGTAGCGGAATAGAAATCGACGTTGGCGTTGAGGCTTTTTCGCTCACGCATGATGGTGGCGATGCGTTCGGACATCTGAATCCACTTGGCCTCACCGAGCTGCTCGGTGAGCTTGATAGCCATCTCGCGCAGGTGCGGCGCACGAGGATCGAGTACTTTGTAAACACGGTGACCGATACCCATGATCTTTTTTTTCTGCGCGAGAGCATCCTCGACCCAAGCATCCACATTCTCCAGGCTGCCAATTTCTTGCAGCATATGAATCACGCCTTCATTCGCACCGCCATGCAGTGGCCCCTTCAGCGCACCGATAGCGGCAGAAATGGCGGAGTACATGTCGCTCAAGGTGGAGGCTACAACACGAGCGGTAAAGGTGGAGGCATTGAACCCGTGCTCCGCATGGAGGATGTAGGCGATGTCAAGCGTGCGCTCGGCATCTTTGGAAGGCACCTCGCCATTCATGAGATAGAGAAAGTGAGCGGCCTCAGAGAGATCCTTGCGCACGGGCGGGAGGTTCAAACCTTGACGTGCACGGTGGAAGTAGGCGGCGATCACACCAATCTGAGAGGTGAGACGAATGGCGTTGGCCAAGTTCTCGCTGACGTCAATGTCATGGCGCTTTTGGTCGTAGCAGCCGAGCATTGAAACTGCCGTGCGCATGATATCGATGGGCTTAGCAGTCTTGGGCGCGGACTTGAGGAAATCGATCACACCCTGAGGCAGGTCACGCTCAGCACGAAGGGCAGTGGTCAGTTTATCCAGCTCCGCTTGGGTCGGCAGCTTGTTGTAGTAAAGCAGATGCACGACCTCCTCATAGGTCAACTTGACAAGTTCATTGATGTCATAGCCACAGTAAAAAAGAACCCCTTCAGCTCCTTTGACTTCACCAAGACGGGTTTCAGCGGCGACAATACCTTCTAGACCTTTGGAGACAACAGACATGGCGTGGAGCGGGTGAGTGGGGGTTAACGTGATAATGAGACCCTTTCGGGTTTAGCGTGGAGCAAACGAGGCACAAGAAAAACTCCGTTCACGGGCGCATTTTGAGCCACTTACGCCAGTGCTGGCGCAGGCAGTGTGCCATTTGTATCAAACCCTGTCACACCCGCATCGAAACCCTGCCACGGCGGTCACTTCAGCACCTTGCCGAGAGCCTCTGGCTTGACCACAAGCAGCTTACCTCCCAACCACATCCAGCCAAGCGTGCCGGCGATGATCAGGGCTGCCGCAAGCAGGGTCCAAAAACCCGGCACCAGCGGTCTGGAGAAGCGTCTAGAACGTCGTCTGGCCATCGTTTTATTGCATTAGACGGGCTCGGCGCAGCCCACAAGCCATCAACGCGGCATAGGGGAAGTTTTCACCTCTGCCGCCATCTCCAGCAGAGCTTTCATCATCTTCACTGAGGCTTGGGGCTCGAGGTTGTTTGTGCCGGGCCAGGTCTCGTATCCGCCGAGCTCAAAGTGACGCGGCGTGGGCATGTAGCCGTAATAACCGTGTGCCAACTCGACCATAAAGGACTTCTCAAAAGGGCTGCGCTCTTTGAATTCTACACCGGTCTCCGCAAATGTTTCGCAAGGTGTGGTGCCGATGCAAATGTCACCAATGCGCAGGATCTGCACAGGCGTCTTGGTCTCCTGGCTGGCCTTGGCGAGCCGTTGAACACGTCCGGCATAGGCGAGCGGCAGATCCGCCTTGCCCCCTTGGATGCGAGGGGCTTTGGCCTCAGTTTGTTTGGCCCAACTAATGAGTTCATCGGGAATGATGCGCCACTTCACATCCAGTTCGCGGTAGCGAGCATCGAGCGGCGCACTGCTTTCCCACTTCAAATCGGCGACAGCCGCATTGACCTTCGCTGCCACATCCTCGGCAACATAGCGCATCTGCTCGTAGGGGGCTTTGCGTGGCTGCGGGTTGCGAAAGTTAATGTTGTTCGCATCGCCGCTGGTGCCATTTGCCATGAGTCCGACGAAAGGCGGATACTCTTCGCCACCCTTTTGGAGCCGTTTCAACGCCTCGCAGTAGTAGCCGTAGTAATCTGCAGAGATATCTGCCCCATTGACACCACCCACATAGTGCAGCGAATAGGCAGAATAAATCGAGATGAGCCTGCCGTTAGGTTCACGTAGAGCAATGAAACTCACCGTGGGATCTGGCTCGCCCGCCGGCTCGATGAGCGCAGGGTTCCCGGCACCGGGGTTCATCTTGACCTTGTCGATCTTGCCAAACGGATTGGGCGGCATGCTACCCTCTTTGAGAAACCAACGACGGACGTGGACATGCTCCGGCACATCCACACGCCCCCAAGCAATCTCCGCTGGGCGCAAAAGATTCACCGCCCGACGCACACCGTCAGCCATGCGCCGAGCGACAAAGGCTTGATAGTCCGTGAGTTCTTCCAAATCAGAAGTGTAGGCGCGCACAGGGCCTCCAAGCGCATTCACCGCTGAATGCGTGTGTGTGCCAGAGATCAGCACATGGGAACTAGGGATGCCGGTTTCTTTCTCAATGAACTCGCGTGCTTTCAGCGAGACACTGCGGTGCAGGCCAAGCAAATCACACACTACCAGAGCAAGTTTGGTTTGGCCATCATCGAGCACTAGGCAGCGGGCGTGAAGCTCGTCATGAATGTGCGTGCAGGGATACGGTGCAAAACCGCCGACCACTTCACCTCCGAGCTCAGGCGTGATGTTGCTAGTAGCGGCTCCAGCCCGAAGCATTGCATCAGCAGCAGATAGGGTCAAGGTGGTGGCCAGCAGGATGAGAAGTGTGCGCATGAAGGCAGTACACCTTTTCTCGAGCTTTTTTGTCACCGCTTCTAAATAAGAACCTCCAAGCTATCGCAGCCAGACGGATATTCCAAAACCTAACTGGACAAGATCGGATGAAAACCGATTCCTTCTTGCAATTCCCGTCGCTATTCAGCACCAGCGTCAAATCTCCTCTCATCATCTTGAATTACACAGCATCATGCCTTCCTCCCCACTCTTCGATCTCTCCGGCAAATCCGCCCTTGTGACAGGCGGCAGCAAAGGCCTCGGCAAAGCCATGGCACGCGGCTTTGCGGAAGCTGGAGCCGATGTGTTCATCTCTAGTCGCAACGCTGACGAATTGAAGGCAGCTGCGGCCGAAATCTCCGCAGGATTGGACAGCCGCGTCGAATGGATGGTGGCCGACATGGCAGACCGCACGCAGGTCAAAATGCTGGCTGAGGAGTCCCAAAAACGTCTCGGAAAAATCGATATTCTTGTCAACAACGCCGGCATCAACCAACCGCAAGCCATTGATGAGATCACAGACGAAGTGTGGGACCGAAATGTGGAAGTGGACCTCACGGCAGTCATGGCACTCACTAGAGCACTGGTCCCCGCCATGAAGCAGCGCAAGTGGGGACGTGTCATCCACATCTCCAGCGTGCTAGGTGTGGGTGGCCGCTTGAAGCGCAACGTCTATTGTGCCTGCAAAGCCGCCTTGATCGGCCTCGCCCGAGCCAGCGCGCTCGATCTGGGTCCCTACGGCATCACGGTCAACTGCCTCTGCCCTGGACCGTTCCTCACAGACATGCCCGGCAAGCTGCTCAATGACGAAGAGAAGCAATACTTTGCTGACCGTACCGCATTGAAGCGCTGGGCCGCGCCGCGGGAGCTGGCAGGCCCCGCTCTCCTCCTTGCTAGCGAGGCAGGGGCCTACATCACCGGTCAGGGTATCGTTGTCGATGGAGGAGCAGCGGTGAACATTCTGTGATGGGCGATACAGAGTGGAGTATGAAGGAAAAATCTCGCGCAAAGATCGGCAAAGCGCCTATCTTTTGGAGCACCCCCCTTCCCCACCATGTTTGAGAACCTCTTTTCCCCGTTGAACACCTTCCTCTACGGCCTCGGCTTGGGTAGTGTGTTTCTCGTGCTCTCCCTGCTGAGCCATTGGAAGACCCAGCGTGAGTTCAAACGCTTCAAATCCCACCTCACCGACAAGCTGGACCTCGATGCGAAGCAGATCCAGGACATCAACAAAGAGCGTGCCCGGCTCTCCCAAGAAGCTGAAAACCTCCGCATGCAGGTCGCCCGTCTGAACGAGCGTCCGGACAACAAAATGCAACGTGAACTGGAAATCCTCGCCCGTGCGGAGAAGCACATGGTGATCAACGCGCCCGGCTTTGCACCAGCTTGGGAAATGGCCAAATCACAGGCTTTGTCACAAATCGAGAACGAGGAGCGCGGCTTGTCTTTCCCCCAGAAGATTTTTCGCAGACTGGTCGGCACTGCATCCACCGGGCAAAACGTCGCCCTCCCTGAGTCAGCCTCTGCCCCCGCCCAAAAAGGCCAGGCAAGCGCGGCCGTCGTCTGATCACCAGTCCTCGCATTCCAGTCTGCATGACCCGCACGGAGGCCTATCTGGCCCTGAACCTCATCCCGCAGGTGGGCCCTGTGCGTGTGAAGAAGCTAATTCGGCACCTAGGCAGCCCGGAGGCCGTTTTATCTGCCAAAAGCCGTGACCTGATCCTTGTGGATGGCATCGGCCAAGCTCAAGCCGAGGCCATTTCGCAATGGGAATCACAGATCGACCTCGCCGGTGAGTTGCGCAAAATCAACGAGCGGGGCCTGACACTACTCACACAGGACGATCCGCTGTATCCACGCCTGCTGCGCGAGATTCATGATCCACCAGTGCTGCTGTATGTATGGGGCGAATTATTGCCGCGGGATCACAATGCCATCGGCATCGTGGGCAGTCGCCATGCCACGCATTATGGCCTCAGCGCCACGAAGAAGCTCGCATTCCAAATTGCCTACGCAGGCTACACCGTCATCAGCGGCCTCGCACGGGGGATCGATACCGCCGCACATGAGGCTGCGCTAGCGGCCAAGGGCCGCACGATCGCAGTGATTGGCTCCGGCATGGGCAAGCTCTATCCCCCGGAAAACATGGCCCTTGCCGAGCGTATCGCGCAAAACGGCGCGGTGCTTAGCGAGTATCCCGTGGACCGTATCGCGGACAAGCAAACCTTCCCCTATCGCAACCGCGTCGTCGCCGGTTGGAGCTGCGGCCTGATCGTTGTCGAGGCACCCTTGCGTAGCGGATCGCTCATCACCGCTCAGCAAGCCACCGATCAGGGACGCACCGTATACGCCGTGCCAGGCCCTATCGACAAGCCGACGTCCGCTGGCTGCAATCGCCTCATTCAGCAAGGTGCCAAGCTCATCCTCGATGGTGCGGACGTGCTCGATGACCTGATGAGCCTCTTCCCCACTGCACCCATGGCACCCAAGGTGCAGGCCAACGCACCTGCCGCCGAGTTAAGTCTTGATGAGCGCATCCTCTTCGAGGCTATTGGCACCGAGGAATCCCACATCAACGACATCACCAACCGCTCCGGACTCACCGCTGCCACGGTCAACGCCACGCTCATGCGCCTTGAAATGAAACGCCTGATCCGGGCTCTACCGGGTAGACGCTACGTGCGACTCGTTTGAGCCGCGAGCATTCAGCCGTTGCGTGCCAGCAGCGCCTTCGCAGCCTTTTCGATTTTCGGCAGCAGCTTCTCCGGCAGTTGAGTCAACAGCGGCAGCACGGGTCCGGTGCCAGCAATGCCTGCCAACTCCACCGCGTGATGCAGCACAAGGATCGGACTGTGGGCATTCCGCAAATCTTCCAGTGCCGTGAACTCCTGACGAATCACATCGGCTGTCTTGTAGTCTTTTTGAAGAATGGCCTTCAGCATCGTCGTCGAGCGACTCGGAGCCACACACACACAGCCCGCAGTGAAGCCGGCTACACCGAAATCACGCATGTGGACGATGGCTGGTTGCTCGCCGATGCCGCTGATGATGAGGTTTGAATCGACCAGTTTCGTGAGCTTCTTGAGATACGGATCCTTCTTGGGATCCTCGACCACGATGGCATACTTGATCCACGAAATGAGGCCATCATTCACGAGACTGGCCGCCAACTCTGGTGTGATGTAAGCTGCATCCTTGATGTAAAGCACGGCCTTCATACCAGATTTTTCCACAAAGTGACGCACCGCTGTAGCCACGCCTTCCGGCTTTGAAGGAAAGAGTGTCGGCAGCAACATCGCAGTCGGAAAATCAAACTCACGCAGAATCTTCGCTTGGTCCATCGCCGTGCCATACATCGGACCCACAGAGGGAACGATCCACATGTCATCCGGTGCGAGATCGACAAGCATCTTCAAAAGAGAGTGATACTCGCTGATGGCCATATGATAGAGGTTCGCATTTCCACCATACAGAAGCGTGCGGATCCCACCCTTATGCATGTGCTTGATGAGCTTGCCGTTCTGAGCCTTGCTGAGGGATAAATCTTTGTTCCGGCAGAGTGGCGGAACAGCGATGACGGAGGATTGCAGGTCGGCGAACGTGACGGGGGAGGTTTTCATGGGCGGCGCAAAGGAGCGCAGCACTGCACACGTGCAAATGCTTTCCCCTTGCACCGCTCACACGGCGATGGCGTGTGGTCCAAGCCGCTCACCCACCGGCCAATGGTTCAGGTTCTTGCTGGATCGCCCCCACGCGGAGCGTTCTAGATGTCCGCGGGTTACATCCGCCCTGATCACCTACATTCCATGAACCGCCGTTCCTTCCTCACCACCGCCGCTGCGGCCCTCGCCTCCTCTCGTCTTGATGCGCAGAGTATCGCCAAAGCTGCTGCGGACCCGGCTTATAAGATCCGGAACCATGGCATCAAGCATACACTCATGGGCTGGTGCTGGAAACCCATGGACACCCTGGAGCTGGCGAAACACGCCAAAGACATCGGACTCGTGGGCATCGAGGGCATCGACTCAAAGCTCTATCCGGATGTGAAAAAGCTGGGCCTCGATATCTCGTTGGTGGGCAGTCACGGCTTTGCCAAAGGGCCCTGCAATCCCCAGTTCCGTGACGAAGTGATCTCCAAGCTCAATGACTCGATCCAGCTCGCCGCCGATGTCGGCTGCAAAAAAGTCATCACCTTCACCGGAATGAAATTCGAAGGCATGGACCGTGACAAAGCGATCCAAGGCTGCCTCCAGGTGTGGAAGCAGGTGCTACCCTTGGCGGAGAAAAAAGGCATCACCCTCGTTCTCGAGCACCTGAACTCACGTGACGGTTCTCACCCCATGAAGGGGCATCCCGGTTACTTCGGCGATGACGTGGATTTTTGCGTCGATCTCATCAAGCAGATGGGCAGCCCAAACTTCAAGCTGCTCTTCGACATCTATCATGTCAGCATCATGAATGGCGATGTCATCCGCCGCCTGCGCCAGCACAAGGACTACATCGGCCACCTGCACACCGCCGGAAATCCGGGCCGCTGCGAGCTTGATGAGCACCAGGAGATTCATTACCCGGCGGTCATGCAGGCCGTACTGGAGATCGGCTACCACGACTTTGTGGCGCACGAATTCATTCCCACATGGGAGGATCCCATTCTGGCCTTGCGGCACGCCGCCATGGTCTGTGATGTGTAGGACAATCCCGAGCAGGCAGGCCAGCGCTGCTTTACAAGGGATTCGCCGAGCGTTCGAGTTTAGGTCGAATGGTTTAACCCGTTTTCGAACTTTCTTGGTTCGTGCTCCTTGGCGAGAGCGCGGTCACCGTGATATCGCCTCGCTCCTTCCCTGCTCCCTTCCTATGGCTGCTGCTGGCGGCCATCGCCTTTTCCAGCGCGCCGCTAAAGGCACAAACACGCGCGATCAATACCCTCAACGCACCCCAGCGCATCGCGGCACTCATCGAGCCCGCCAAGCTGGCGACTCTGGCCGCGCGCGGAGCGAACCCACGCGTGCAGAAGTATGTGGCGCAGATGGAGGAGGCACGGCAGTCAGGGCAGGATCCAGAGCAGGTGGCAGCAGAGGCCGTGCGTCTCACCGGCATGACGGGTGATGCTGCCACCCTCACCCTAGAGGCCATGCTACGAAACCTCACCATCGCCCAGAGACTCGGCTGCCTGACACCCGAGGGGTTGGCGGAGATGCGACGCGGCCGCTCACCCACCATCACCCTCGGCCCGTATGCCGGCGACCAGTTGTCCGTGGATCACATCATCCCATTTTCGCTCGCGCCAACTTTGGACAAAGTCATTGCCAATCTCGAGTTGATGCCGCTGAAGATGAACATCCGCAAACGCGATGCCATGGGCGAGCGCCAACAAGCGCTGGCCCTGCGCCTAAGACGAGCGGGCTTATTTTGAAACTCAGGCTCAAGGCCTCACCGATCGGCATGCCATCGATGCTTCAACCGTTTTAGCTCCTCGAACCACACAGAACCTAGTGGTTGGATTCTAACAAACTCTGCCAGTAATGCTCAAATGGGCGGCAGCATCCGGCAAGTCAGTTGTCACAGCGAAACTTTGCACGTGAGACATCGCGTCCACTGCCGTTTGATGTTGTGCTCATGAAACGACGCTCTTTTTTCTTTGCCTGTGGTTCAGCCGCACTGGCCTCGACGGCTTCGACGCGTCTGCGCATCGGCCAGATCGGCACGGAACATGCCCACGCGGCCGGCAAAATGCAGGCGATGCGATCCTTGAACGACCTATGGGAAGTCGTGGGTGTGACCGGCCCGAAGGGCTACGATGGCGTGAAGTCGATGAGCCTGGAGGAACTGCTGGCCGTGCCGGAGCTGAAGGCGGTGGCCGTGGAAACCACGCTGCAGGCCTCATGCGAGATGGCACAGCGCTGCATCGATGCTGGCAAGCATGTGCATCTGGACAAACCAGGCGCGGTGGACCACGCAGCATTTAGGACCATGCGCCTAGCGGCGGAACAAAAGGGGCTAACTGTGCAAATGGGTTACATGCTGCGTTACAATCCCGCCTTTGTGCTGCTCTTCCAAGCAGTGAGGGAGGGCTGGCTGGGAGAAATCACGGAAATTGATGCGGCCATGGGCAAGCTGGCCGATGCAGGCACACGGGCCAAGATCGGTGACTTGGAGGGTGGTGGTCTGTTTGAGCTCGGCTGCCATGTGATCGACGCAGTTCTGACGCTCCTCGGCAAGCCGGATTCGGTGACGCCTTTTTCCACGCCGACAGGTTCCGATGGCGTGAAAGACAACCAAATGGCGGTGCTGCAATATGCCAAGGCCACAGCCGTGATCCGCTGCAACCATGCCGACCCATTTGGCAGTCCACGACGGCGTTTCAACGTGACGGGCACGGGGGGAACACTTGAGATTGTCCCATTGGAAAGCGGTTTGGTGAACCTTTCGCTCACACAAGCTCGCGGAGATCACAAGAAGGGCACGCAGCAAATCAAGCTTCAAGTGCCAAAGGGTCGCTATGACCTCGAATTCATCGATTTGGCGAAAATCGTGCGTGGCGAGAAAAAGCTGGCATGGGACGCGGCGCACGACATGGCGGTACATGAGACCGTGCTGCGTGCGGCCGGCATCTGGAAGTGAACATGAGTGCTCTGACCATCCAAGACCTAGCCTTTGCCTATCCGGGAGATTCCTTCCGCCTAGCAGTGCCATCGCTGACTGTGGCCGCAGGTTCTACGCTCGCCTTGGCGGGTGCAAGCGGTGGGGGCAAGACCACGCTGCTGCGACTGATGACTGGCCTACTGACGCCAGAGCGTGGTGAAGTGCGCTTAGGCGATCGTTCTTTAAACTTCATGAGCCGTGAGGAGCGTCGTGCCTTCCGCTTGCAATATATCGGACTGGTATTTCAGGACTTTGCGCTGCTGGATTACCTGACCGTGGAAGAAAACATCCTCATCCCGCACCACTTCAGTGGCACCACACTGGCCATCGCGCGAGCCAACCTGCCCGCGCTGCTCGACCGACTTCAAATCGACCGCTACCGCCACCACCGCGTGAGCCAACTCTCGCAGGGGGAGCGCCAGCGTGTCGCCATCGCGAGAGCGCTGGCTCATGAGCCGCCATTTTTGTTTGCCGATGAGCCAACGGCCTCACTTGATCCAGCACGCACGCAGATGGTGAGCGAGCTGCTGATCGAGGAGGCAAAGCGGCGGCAGGCCGCGCTGGTGGTGGTGACGCATGATCATGCCCTACTGCCGCGCTTTGATGTGACACAGCGCATGGATGACTTCAGCGGAAGCTGAAAAAACACCTGCGCAAAGGGCGGCCACGGGCATCTTAACTGCGCTACCCATGCCCGAAGACTTAACCCCAAGCCCTGCCCCTGCGAACTCCGCGCCGTGGGAGGCTAGACGTCCGCCGCGCGGCCGCGGTCTGCTGCGCAAACTTGCGACACTGCTCGTCATCGGCAGTCTGGTGGCCCTCGTGATTCAGGCCATGAGCCCACGTCCCGTGGATGTGGAGGTTGGCGTGGTCAAGCCGGGGCCGCTGACGGTTTTCGTGAGTGAAGAGGGCAAGACCCGCATCCGTAACCGCTATGTGGTGGCCGCGCCACTGGCCGGCAGCATGCAGCGCGTCACTTTGAAGCCAGGTGACGTGGTCAAGGTAGGTGAGACTGTACTCACACGAATTGAGCCCGGTATGGCGCCGCTGCTGGACGCTCGCACAAAGGCGCAAGCACTAGCCCGAGTGAGCGCTGCTACGGCAACAAAAAACCGTGTTCAGGAGGCGCTCGAAATGGCACGCACGGGCCTGCGATACGCACAAACGAACTGGGAACGCATCAAAAACAACACGGATAAGGGGACAATCAGCGATACCGACCGCGACGCTTTTGAGCGCGAGGCGGAGATGAAAAGCCGTGAAGTGCGTGCAGCGGAGTTTGAGCTGCAAGTGGCAGCGTTTGAGCTGGCTCAGGCCCAAGCAGCGCTGCTCCAACTCGAAAAGCCAGACAGCAACGGCGCAATGATCGAGCTTAAAGCACCGGTGAATGGAGTGGTGCTACGAGTGCAGCAGGAAAGCGCCACCATCGTGTCTCCAGGCACCCCGATCCTCGAACTCGGTGATCCCGCCGATCTGGAGGTGGAGGCTGAGATCCTCTCTCGTGACGCGGTGAACATCCAACCCGGTGCGGAGGTCATGATCGAGCAGTGGGGCGGAGAAGCCGTAACCGGCCGCGTGCGCCGCATCGAGCCTGCGGCCTTCACGAAGGTATCCGCACTCGGCGTTGAGGAGCAACGCGTGTTAGTGCTAAGCGATTTCAATAAGAACTCGCCAGACATCAAGGCACTCGGTGATCGTTTTCGCGTGGAAGTGCGCGTAGCCGTGTGGCGCAAGGATGACGCGCTGCTGGTGCCTGCGGGCGCTCTTTTCCGTGTGGGCAGCGAGTGGAAGACTTTTCTGTTCGACCACGGCAAGGCACGAGCGCAGACTGTAGAGGCTGGCCGCAGTGATGGCAGGCTCACGCAAGTCCTCGGCGGACTGCAAACAGGAGACGAGGTGCTTTTGCATCCACCCGACACCGTAGAGGACGGCAGCGAGGTGGTGAAACGGCAATCGAAGTGAAAGACTGGCACCCTCAGAGCGCCGACCCATGCGTTCTGCCGGATGGCATCCCTAACGCTTCTCTAGCTTTTTGAAGATCTTCGGGAAGACATCCGAAAAGGCCTCCTGCCAGGTGGAGAGTGTCGTTTGATTCATGCGCTCCATCCATAGTTCGGAAGGGATCACCGGCTGCCAGAAGTGATGCCAGCCAAAAGCCGCCTCCACATCACCACGCTTCAGCAGGAGAGCTTCGCCGTTCTTGCCGCAAAAGTGGGTGCTCATCAGAATCGTGCGCCCGATGGGTGCAGGCCGGAGCAACGAGATGCCCGGTAGATGCTGCCAGAGCTCCGGCTCACAGCCCAGCGCATCGCAAAGGCTCGGTAGCAGGTCTAGATGGGAAGCTCGATCATGCACAGGCAGCTTTTCACGTGGAAGATGCTTCGGCCACTTGATGAGTAGGGGCACACGAGTCTGGGGTGCGTTCAGCATCGTGCCGTGGAACCAGCTTCCCTGCTCCTTAAACTCCTCACCGTGATCACCCGTAATGATAATGATGGCATCATCATAGCGTCCATGCTGTTTCAGCCACGTGATGAAATCCGCCAGCTGCGCATCCACCCAAGACACGGAGTTCCAAAAACGATGGACGATGCGCTGCACCTCCTGGGTGGACGGCCGCATCGGAAAAATGGGATTGACCTCAAACTCGGCAAATGGCGGCGTGAAGCCGGCACCCCACTTGTAATTGTAATGCGTGGAATCCATCCCAGTGATGGCAAACAGTCCGCCAGCGGCACGACTTTCCACCGAGGCTTTCAGGCGCTTTAGCATGCGCACCTCGCGCTCAGGCACCTTGAAAAAATTCTCCGAACTGCTCTGCGGCACGTGCTCCATCACATCCGCCATCGTGGGCTGACCAAAGTTCACGGACACCATGTCCATGTAGTCGAAATCATTCACCATGCGCGCTTCCACCCGGTAACCGGAGGCTTTCATCACCGCAGGTAGCGCCAACATGCGCTTTTCAGTTCGCCCTTCGATGAAGAACAAAGGCAGCCGACCGCTGAGCAGGGAGAACCACGACTGGTGAGTGACATTCGAAGCCGCCCATGTCTCACCCAGCGGCTGGCACACGTCATCGCGGAAACGGGTTAAAAAAGGAGCAATCTCGGGTTTGAGCGTATCCGCACGCAGGGACTCGACCATGAACAGGAAGACGTCCGGCTTAGTCGCCAAGGTTTGAGGTCTCACAGGCACCTGGGAATTTTGAAAGGTGGCTTGGTAATCCTCCAAGCCGGGAGGTGGCTCGATCCACGTCATGCGCCGGTGGTAGGTCTTTCTTTCCCACCAGCACCACCCGCGGTCTTTCAGTGATGCGCCGGCCAGTTGATCCACCTGCAGCACTGCCCATGCCACGCCTGACACGGCAGCCAGTCGCAGAGCGCTGACACGCCAGTGCAGCCGGAGCGAAATCCAGCGACACAACAGGAACAAGCTGGGCGCAAGCAGCAGGGCTCCTGCGGCGAGCGCAAGGGTTGGCGCGTTCAATTCCACCCCGCCAGCAGCCCAAGCCCTCTCAATTTCAAAGCGCCCACCCACCTCTAACTCGCCAAACATTTCGATCATCCCCTTCCCCCACCACAGTTGTAGCCAGGTGTTCAAGGCAATGAGCAGCGGCGTGAAGATGACAATCGTCCATGCCATCCAGCGTCCCGGAGCAGGAGCCAGGCGATCATGCACGACCATCATTAACCAAACAGCGCTGCCGATGATGCCATGAGTCAGAAACCGAGCTGCCAGACAGTCCGCCGCTTCGATCCACCCCGGCGGAGCTTCCCTCAAAAGCGCCGCATCACACACGGTGCTCACGATCACCCATAGCATGCAGAAAGCTCCATTCCATCCTTGCGCCACTGTCAGCGCACGAATGGCCCGCGGCATCCATTCGGACAGACGCGTCACCACGGCCAGCAGGCCCCAGGCCAGCCAAAAGGCCACTCCAATCCAAAACACCCGCTCGTCGATCCATCGCATGACCGCAGCTACACTCCAAACCGCCATCGCCATGCTGCCTGTAAACCTGCCCCAACACACACAGGCCCACCAGACACCGCCCACGAAACTGCCAATCAGCGCAGCCTGCACCGCCTCCTGCGCCTCAATCAGCAGGTGCCCAGGCCGCGTGCGCAAATCCCAACCGAGCAGCGGCAGCGTCCAATCATGGGCGAAGGCCACCATCATTGCCGCAACGGCTCCAGACCAGCCCACTAGCTGCCAAAACGAGGTGGAGAGAGACTTTTTCGTACACGACATCATTCACACAATCGGCACGCGACTTGCACAGCGCCAACACAATACCATGGCGCTTTTTGATGAGCTGTCTCCCGGGACTTTCACCGTCTGACGATGCACGAAACTCTGGACATTCCTCCCTAGTGTCTCATTTTCGCGCCGCTAACGCCATCCGCCAAACCCGACGCCACCACATGCTCTTCAAGGTCCTTCGACTGCTACTCCCCGCCACAGCTCTCCTTCTCGTCTCCTGCGTTTCCGGCGGCTCCCGCGGCCAGACCCTTTATCTTGAGGCCTTCCATCCACAAAGCGTTCCGCATTCAGCCCTTTACGACGCCGACCAAGTTTCCTACTGGGATGGTGATGGCCTGTCAGGCGCTCCAAACGTGATGATCGACCTCAGCGACCAAAAAGCTTATTTTTACAAAGGTGGCCAACTCGCAGGCGTAAGCGCCCTTTCCACGGGCGATGAGAAGCACCCCACCAAAACTGGGAACTTTAAAGTCATCCAGAAGGATCAGTGGCATAAATCCAATCTCTACGGCGACTTTGTCGATGCCGCGGGTAATGTCGTTATGGCCAACATCGACGTCACCAAAGACAAGCAACCTCCTGGCACCCGTTTTGAAGGTTCCAAGATGCATCACTTCATGCGTTTCACCGGCGGCATCGGTATGCACGAGGGCTTCCTCCCCGGCTATCCCGCGTCCCACGGCTGCGTGCGCATGCCCGGCCACATGGCTGCGATCTTTTACCACAACGTCGCGATCGGCACACCTGTCACCGTGCGCCCTTGATCCCTCCGCCTGCCATGGAGCTGCCTGTCGAAATCGACCCCTCAGAGGTCCACCAGTTGCTCGCCCCACCCAGCGAACGTATTGCCAGATTGATTGACTGCCGAGAGCAGGACGAATGGCACATCTGCCACCTTCAGGGCGCCCTACTCGTTCCCATGTCCCGCATTGCTGAGCTGGCTCCGCAGTGTTTCACCGATCCGCAAGAACACCTCATCGTCTACTGCCACCATGGCATGCGCAGCTTGCGCGTGACCCAGTGGTTGCGGCAGCAAGGCTTTGTGAACACCCAGAGCATGCGCGGAGGCATCGATGCCTGGGCACAGCACGTGGAGCCGGAGATGGCACGCTATTAGACCACTCGGCACCCAGCTTCTTGAGAGCATTTTGAACGAAGCTGCCGCCACCGCGTCTGAGCAGTCTATCTCATTTGGCACTCGTTATGCTCACTATCGATGTCAGCACCTGCCTTCTCCATATGACGCGCTTTCCCCGCCCCGGCTGCTGGTTCCGCTTCACTCCTGCAGATTGGTATTTCATTCGTAATACGCTTGCCAAAAGCGAGCAGGACAAAGAGGGCTTCACCGCTCTCCTCGATGATCCCCAGGCCATCCAACTCATCCTCGACAATGACAAGCTCTTCGAAGCCGTTGTCATCTCACGCGAAGCTCTCACACTGTCCCCTGAGCTATTCTTCTTCCTCATCATTCGCCACACCTTGAAGGAACGTGGCATCAGCCAACTCGCTGTCGCCGATTACATGACCATCGTGTTCGCCGATTTTGGGTGTGGAGCCCGCCATGGCCCTGATGATATCAACCGGAACGTGGATAGCCTCTACAGCGTAGACTATCTTGAGGCCATTCAGCAGGCCGGTGGGCATCACAAGTTCTTCCTGCATGTACAGTGTGCGAACCAATTCCTCGTCCTCACCTGCCTCTATCCCGACTTCATCCACCGCCGCGCTGAGCGTCGTGGGGCACCCGATGTGGACTACTACGAAAGCGTCGTCATAAGCCATCTCGAAGCCGCCAGCCGCCACGTGCTTGCGGATGAGTTCGAACTGGAGGAAACCCTCGGCCTCGTCGCAGATGCCTTTCCCGCAGCACGCCGCGCCATGAACCACACCATGCGTGAATACCTCTGCCTTGGCCAAAGCGGCACGTTTTGATCAAAAGGCGTTTGGGAGTGGCATGCCGCCGCGTACATAGACGCAGCATGTCTCCCGTCCTCAACACCCTGGCCGACCTCGTTCGCCTCAACAGCATCAACAGCTCCTATGAAGGCGGGCCTGGCGAAGCTGAAGTGGCAGCCTATGTGCGACGCTTCTTTGAGCAGCGCGGTATCGAAACTTGGGAACAAGAAGTTTTCCCCGGGCGCCCCAATGTCATCGCCCGCGTGCCGGGATGCGACCCCACCCGCCGCTTGGTCTTTGAGGCACACATGGACACGGTTTCGGTCCAAGGCATGACCATCGATCCTTTCGATCCCATCATCAAGAATGGTCGAATGCACGGTCGGGGCTCCGTCGATGACAAGGCAGGCCTCGCTGCTATGATGCATGCGATTGCTGACGTCCATGCCAGTGGTGAAAAGCCACCATGCGAACTCTGGATGGCTGCGGTAGTCGATGAAGAATACTCTTTCCGCGGTGTCGTGAAGCTCTGCGAGGACCTAAAAGCCCACGCCGCCATCGTCGCCGAGCCCACGGAAATGCGTTGTGTGATCGCCAGCAAGGGCTGTGTGCGCTGGCGCATCAGAACGAAGGGCAAGGCCGCGCACAGCGCCAAGCCTCATCTCGGCATCAATGCCATCACCGCCATGGCACGCATCGTTCTCGCCATGCAAGAAAACCACGCGCGCCTTGCTGCAACTCCGCACCCGCTGCTGGGTCCCGGAACCTGCAACGTCGGAGTCATTAAAGGCGGTGTGCAGGTCAACTTCGTACCTGATGAAGCCGTCATCGAAATCGACCGGCGACTCCTCCCCGGTGAAGAAGTCGAAAGCGTGCTCGCTGGTTATCAAACCATCCTCGACGAGCTCTCACGAGAGCATCCCGACGTCATCGCCGAGATGGAAAAGCCCATGTTGCAGGACTGGCCTTTCCAAACCGATGCCACCAACCCGCTCGTCACGCTTTCGTGCAACATCCTCCGCTCCATGCAGCGCGATGACTCTGTCTGCGGCGTCCCTTTTTGCAGCGATGCCAGCAAGTTCGGCCGCCTCGGCATACCCACCATCCTCTTCGGCCCCGGTAGCATCGATCAAGCCCACGCCGCTGTTGAATATGTCGAATGCTCTCAAGTCGAGGAAGCTCTACGTTTTTACACCGAGGTGGCTCGGCGATTTAGTTGATCCACATCGCCGCGAGGGTGCTGAAACATGACTTTAGAAAACTGGCTATGGGTCACCTGGCTGGAGTCGTGACAAACAAGCACCATTCGGAATAAGAAGCTCACCAACAGCCCTGTTTGAGATCCCGAATAGCATCACCGAGATGTGCGGCGACATCACTCGCGCACAGCCCATCACGTCCAGCGATCTCCGCCGCACGCCCGCAAAGCCATGCACTCAGCCCTGCCGCATGATGCAAACTGATGCGCTTTGCCGCGAAGGTGGCGCACACTCCCGTGAGCACATCCCCCATGCCGCCGCTGGCCATGCCTGGATGTCCGGTAGAATTGAACAACGTCACCTCTCCGGCGGTGGCGATGACTGTGCGGCAGCCTTTAAGCAGAAGCGTGCGCTTCGGATGCGATTTCACGAGCATCTCCGTGACCGTGCGTCGATCCATTCCATGCCAACCGGGGAAGTTGTCCAGCAAGCGTTGAAGCTCGCCAGGATGAGGCGTGAGCAGCCGTGGCAAACCACTCATCGCATCGAGTGTCTCCGGATTCTTCGCAAGCATGGTGATGGCATCCGCATCCACCACGGTCGGTGTTTTGGCATGACGCAGCACCTCAAGCACTTCATCATCGTCTTCAAAGCCGAGTCCTGGGCCGATGGCGAGCGCATCCGCTTTCATCTCCAGCACCTCGCGATAGTCATCCACGCACTTCACCATGACCTCAGGCGGCACGCGAGCCGCCAGCAGATCATAGGTATCGGCCTTTACGAGCAACGTGGTGAGGCCTGCCCCAGCACGTAACGCACCGCGGCAGGCCAGTTCCGCCGCACCAAGAAAACCCCGCGAACCCGCGATCACCACCACGCGACCAGCATCCCCCTTGTGCATGTCATTCGGACGATGCGGCAGCCATTCACGAATGCACCGTGCGGTCATCACCATCGCACTCGCATCGCCTTGGACATCTTGGAGTTCACGCAGCGGCACCACAGCGATGCGGCCCACGTTTCGATCGGCACCATTCTCGAGAAGCACATCTTTGATCTGCGCCACGCAGGCAGTCACATCCGCCTCAACGGCATTGCGAGCACCCAGACCACTCGGTAAGTCCATGGCCACGATGTGCGCGTGGTACCGCTGGCGCATCTCGTTCATCTCGTTGGCGAGCACGGTGAGCTCCGGCTTGATCCCGCCGCTGAATCCTATGCCCAGCAGTCCATCGAGCAAAACCACCGGCCCCTGGCACCAGTCTCGTTTCCTAGCATCTCCGATCATTTCCACCCACTTACCCAAGTAAGCACGAGGCAGTTCCTTCATCTCAGCGGCCGGCGCGCAAAGCCTGCCATACACTTTCCAACCCACCTGACTGAGTTCGCGGCCTGCCACGAGCGCATCCCCTGCATTGTTGCCCTTGCCAAGATAAAGCACCAAGGAGCCAGGCTGTGGATGAAACTGCCGCACCACTGCTGCGATGCCCTGCCCCGCTTCTTCCATGAGCGCCGCCGCCGAGACACCGCGCGCGAACGCGACTTCTTCTGCTTTCTGCATTTGTTGGCAAGTGGTGATCATGATGGCAAAGTTTAGCCTATAGGGCTGCACCGTCAAAAACTAGCCCATCGCAGGCAGGCCCATCGTGGCGATGATGATGTTGTGGCTGGCGGGAAAAACGATCCCTGCATGCGACGCGCAACGATGCGTAGCAAAGATATCGAATAGGTCGCTCATGGCCCACATGCTGTCGCCAAGAGCTACTGACACCAAGTTATCGCCGTGTAGGCATGTCACACAGGAAGACATGCCACAGGGTGCCCGTTCAAACGCCAGGCGCTGCCTGCGTTTTGTCATACAGCACGCCACCATTGCTCGCTCGACACCATGAAAAAAGGGCCGGAAGAATCTTCCGGCCCTTGGGAGTCTTTGATAAGAGACTTCGACCATCAGGTTGCCATCAAGCACATGAATCCCATGCACCTCGCACTGAGGCTTCACGTGTCTCAGCTGGCGAGAGCGGCTTTGACACGCGCTTCGTTCTGGGCGAGCACCAGGTCGGCATCGACCATGATTTTGACGAGGTCCTTGAAGCGCACCTTGGGTTCCCAGCCTAGCTGGCGGCGGGCTTTTTCCGGATTGCCAATGAGCAGCTCCACCTCGGCTGGACGCTCATAACGGGAATCATGCACCACATATTTTTCCCAGTCGAGCCCGAGCAGGCCAAAGGTCTCTTGGCAGAACTCGCGCACACTGTGTGTTTCGTTGGTGGCCACCACGTAGTCATCAGGTTTGTCCTGCTGAAGCATCAGCCACATCATTTCAACGTATTCACCGGCAAAGCCCCAGTCACGCTTGGCATCGAGGTTGCCAAGGTACAGTTTTTCTTGCAGCCCCATCTTAATACGGGTGGCGGCACGGGTGATTTTGCGCGTGACAAAAGTCTCGCCACGGCGGGGGCTCTCGTGATTGAAGAGAATGCCGTTGGAGGCATGCAGCCCGTAGCTTTCCCGGTAATTCACGGTGAGCCAGTAAGCGTAAACCTTGGCACAGCCATACGGCGAACGCGGCCAGAAAGGCGTCGTTTCCGTCTGCGGGACTTCCTGTACCTTGCCAAACATCTCCGAGGAGGAGGCTTGGTAGAAGCGGGTCTTGTCCACCAGCCCCACTTCGCGAATAGCCTCTAAGATGCGCACCGCACCCAATCCATCCACATCACCGGTGTATTCCGGAATGTCGAATGACACCTTCACATGAGACTGAGCACCTAGGTTATAGATCTCATCGGGCTTGAGCTCATAGAGCAATTTAACCAGATTCACCGCATCCGCGAGGTCACCATAATGCAGAATCATGCGGGCATTGTCCGCATGCAAATCCTGGCGAATGTGTTCGATGCGTGACGTATTGAAGGTCGAGGAGCGGCGGATGATGCCATGGACCTCATAGCCTTTTTTAAGCAGCAGTTCTGCGAGGTAGGAGCCGTCTTGGCCGGTGATGCCTGTGATGAGCGCTTTTTTCATGAAAACGGATTGGGCAGTCTGCCTAGCGTCTTTTCGGTTTCGTTTCGAGCAGATTTTATGATGAACGCGAATCCTTCGCCAAACTGTCGATCCAATCGACCCAACGTGGGCACAGCTTAGCATGCGAAAACTCGCCCGCCAGTGCTTGGGCGGCAGCGTTCGGCGCTTGTGAGCCCCGCTGCAGTGCTAGGCGAATCTCCGATACCACACGCTCCACATCTCCATGCGGTGCCAGACGAAAATAACTTGGATCACCCAGACGCCGAGAGAGGTCACCACCGTGGCTTTGCTCAGGACCGATGAACAACAGCGGAATGCCGAGAGAAAGGATATTGTAGATCTTGCAGGGATGCACGATGCCGACAAAGGGCTCGCCCATCACTACGAGGTGCAAGTCGGCACTCGAAAGCGAACCGGAGAGCTCCGCCATGGGTTGGTAGGGCAGCGTGGTGATGTTAGAAAGGGCTTTGTGTTTCTGGAAGATCTGCACCTTTTTGAATTCGCTGCCACCACCCACAAAGAGAAAGTGAATCGCCGAATCCTGCTTCAAAAACTCAGCAGCGGCCAACACGGTATCCAGCGGATGACAGGGGCTGTGATTGCCAGAATACATCACCACAAACTTTCCAGTCAGTCCATGCTCCGCCCGAAATGCCTCGCGGGCGGACACGTCGAAACGAACCGATTGATCATGACTCCAGGGCGGCTGCGTGTGAATCACATCCGGATGCACGCCTTTGTGAATCAAACGCTGTGCCATGAAACGATCGAGAACGACAATACGGGAAGCCTGCTGAAAGCTCCAATTTTGGATCCTCGTCAACATGCGCTCCACCAAGCCGCCTTCCTTCAGCCAGCCGGCAGCCACCGCTTCGTCAGGATTCAAATCCATCACCCAAGGAATCACTTGGCCACCCTTCAGCTTGGCCACCACCGTGCCAAGCGTGGAGATCAGCGGTGGTGAGGTCAGACAGATGGTCACGTCATGTCGTGGCATCAAAAGCAGAAGGCGGGCGGCATTCAGCCAGAAGCAGGTAAAGTCCACCAGACGACGCCATTGAGCTTTCTTGCCGAGGCCGGGTGTCCAGATGCGCTGGATGTCGATGCCATTCCACATTTCCTGGACGGGAAAACGGCGCATCGGATCATCGTAACCACGGCTGGAAGCCAGTACCGTAACACGGTGACCTGCCTCAGCAAGGCCAACGGCGAGATCCGTGAGATGCTGCGCTGTGGCAACAGGGTCGGGATAAAAGCACTGATTGATCAGTAGGACACGCATGTCACAAGAACATCGGATAGATCAGTTTTGAACACTGGAGTCTAGGGTGCAGCACCTCGTTCTACCAATCAACAGGTGGTGGGCCCTTCAACGGGAGACCGCACCACGTTTGATCTCGTCATAGATCCACTGGTAGGTTCGTTCGAGGCCGTCACGAAGACGGGTGGATGGCTCCCAGTTGAAAGTGGACTTGATGAGGGTGTTGTCACTGCTGCGACCATTCACTCCTTTGGGAGCATTCAAGTTGTAGCTTCGCTTGAGCTTCACGTTCCCAATCTCCTCGGCGATATCGACAAGCTGGTTGATGCTGACCATCTCGGCGCTGCCAATGTTGATAGGATCGGCAAAGTCACTGTTAAGAAGCATCTGGGTGCCGTAAACGCAGTCCGTGATGTACATGAAACTGCGAGTCTGGTCACCGGTGCCCCAGATTTCGATCTCATGCTTGCCGGTGATCTTTGCCAAGGCGACCTTGCGGCAGACCGCCGCAGGGGCCTTCTCACGACCACCATCCCACGTTCCGTGCGGGCCATACACATTGTGATACCGAGCAACTCGGGTCTTGAGACCGAAGTCCTCACGGAAGTGGCGGCACATGCGCTCGGAGAACAGTTTTTCCCATCCGTAACCATCCTCGGGCAGGGCGGGATAGGCATCGGACTCTTTGAGAGCGGGAATATGGTATTCCTTCTGCTTCTCACCGTTGTAAACACAGGCGGAAGAAGCATAAAAAAACCGTTCAACGCCCGCCTCTTTGGCCGCCATGCACAGATGCGTATTGATCAGCACGGTGATCATGCACAAAGCCTTATTGTTCTCGATGAAGCCCATGCCTCCCATGTCTGCGGCTAGGTTGTAGATGGTGTGAGCGCCTTCCGCTGCAATACGGCAGTTATCGAGCAGCGAGAGGTCCAGCGTATGGCTCTCAACATCATCAAACTTTTGATACCAATGGTCGAAGGGCTTAATATCGATGGCACGGATCCGCGTGTGGCCTTTGGCTCTCAGATCCGCCACCAATGCGCCGCCGATGAAGCCGCCGGCTCCGGCGACGGTGATTAGAGGTTGAACACGACTCATGGTTGTCTGGGCTAATAGGATTAGGAGTGACAGGCGGTCTTTGTGGTCAATTCACTTTGCTTTGCCAATCTTTTTCTCCAGCAAACGCAGAGAAAGCATGATCTCGGCAAGCGTGCGCTGAAGAGCGTAGAACCAGCCATGCGGCCCGTCGAGGATGGCGAGTCGCACAAGCAGGGTGTACAGAAAGATGACGATGGGGCCTAAGATCATCGTGCGGCGAATCCGATCTTGAATGCTCAACTGCGTGAGGGTGGTCAGCTTTTCGGCTTCGAGTTTGGCGTATGTGTCTTGAGACGAAAACCAACGAGATAGAGGCTTGCGATCATCGTGGTCAATCTTTGTGGTGAGATGGGTGGTAGGGCCAGGGATACTCAAGATCTGCGTGTGACCATCGGGCACATAGCGGCAGCGATCTTTGCGGAATAGGACCGCCCGGGGCGGGTATAGACAGGCGCGGAGGGGTTTGCCGTAGATCAGATAGCGGAACGAGGCATAAAACGCATCGCTGGCGACATCCTCGAGCTTCGAGAGTTCATCCTCAAAACCGGGACAAAGGACGTAGTCGCAATCAAGGGAGAGCACCCAGTTCGTGCAGGTCGCATCGACACCGAAATTCCACTGTGTGGTGTGATCGTCAAAGGGGCGGACCATGAGTCGCGTGTTCGGAAAATCAGCCGCAATCGCCGCGGTCGCATCCGTGCTGCCACTATCTAGAATGATGACTTCGCGGGCCCAGCGCAAGCGCTCGAGGCAGCGCCGGAGGTTCGGCTCCTCGTTCCAGGTGAGGACGAGCGGGGTGATGGAATCGAGTTTCACTTCAGCTTTTCAGAATATTGCCATAAAGGGCGTGGAGAGCCCTGCCCATGGATGCAAGTGAGTAATTGCGGCGGGAAAGCAGGCGGGCGGACTCAGCCAGTTGGTGGCACTTGTCCGGTGAATCGAGCAGTTCCTCAAGCTTTGTGGCAATGGCGATCGGATCACATTCCGTGAGCATGACGGCACTGTCTTGCGCAGCATCCGCCGCCAGTGCCACCTGATTGGTGGACAGACATGGCAACCCCGCAGCCATCGCCTCAAGGAGAGCGATACCGAAGTTTTCTGAATGCGAAGGAAGTACAAAAAGCTCCGCAGCAGAAAAAGCGGCCAGGCGAAGCTCTCCGCTGAGTTGCCCAGCCCAAGTCACGCGGCTAGCGACACCGAGTGAGGAGGCTTGTGCTCGCAGTTTTTCGACGAGAGCAGCCGGCCCTCCTCCGCAGACGACGAGACGAAGATCGGGGCGTTGACGCGCGATTCGGGCAAAAGCCGTGATAAGCCGATCGATGCCTTTCTTCTCGTCGATACGAGACAGGAACAGTAGATTCCGAGTGCTCGCAGTTTCAGGAAATTGTGCGCTAAACACTTCGCGAGAAGGCAAGGCATCGAAGGGAGTCAGATCGATGCCCATGGGGATCACACACTGGGGGTTTTTAAGATCGAATCGGGCTGCCTCTTGCCTCTCCATGTGGCTGGTATAGTGCAGCGCGGCTGCTTTTTGGAGCATGGGTAACTCCAAAAAGCGAAACGACAGGCTTTTGATGAGTCGGCGGCGGTTTTCCATTCCCCAACGATTGAGCACCCCCAAGGGTCTCACGATGTAGGGCACGCCAGCGGAAGCGGCGGCGCGTCCCGCGGCTAGGCTGGCAAAAGAAAACACTGCGTGAATATGCACAGCATCGAACTCTCTCACATGATGATGCAGCCAAGCTCGCAGCGGCAGGCTGACTTTATAGAATTCAGTCTGTTTGCGGAAATAAATCACGTCCCACGCCTCCTGCGGGAGGTTTTGGCCCAAAGGGATGCCCCTCAGGTGCTGCCCGCATCCATCATCATCTGTGGTGGCGACAGTCACTTCCACGTGACTAGCGGCCAGCGCTTTCGCCATAGCCGGAAGGGCCACGCTCGGTCCGCCAGAGCTGCGGGAGAGAGATGGGATCACATGCAGAATGCGCATGAATCAACACATTGTCACCATTGAGACTGCATTCCAGCGGACTCTATCCACTGGTCGAGCATAAAGACTGCCCATGTTTGATACCATGTGGGTGATCGCACAGGCAGGTGAGCATTGGTTTCCTGAAAGACAGCCCCCCAGGTAGATTGGGCCCACTGCTGATAAGGAAAGAGAAACCCCCTTTTCTTTTGGTTCACCACCCATGTTGGCAATTCAGGAATCGCATCAACAAGCAGCCGCTTGCCGGGCTGAAGACGAATCTCAGGGGGAATTCTAGAAACAACCTCAAACAGCTTTCGATCCACCAAGGGCACTCGCAGTTCGATACCATGAGTCATGCTCATCACATCGCTGTCTTTGAGAAGTTGGTGGCGCATGTAGCGGGACAACTCACAGCGGCTTACTTCGTCCCGATCATTTAGAGACAGCGGAGCTTCCGATCCTCGGATAGGCTCATGAAGAAACTCTGCCAAGGGCACACCTGCATAGCGGGCGGCCAGTAACCTCGCAGAACGGCGTGAGAAGATACCACGAAAGGCACCGTAGGCGCGATCGATGGTCAGAGGCCCCTGCAAAAAAGCTCCAAGTCGACGCATGCGGTGCGAATCGGTGCGATGCTCAAGCATCATCCCCATTTGATGCGTCAGCCCTGGAAACAGACCGAGCAAGCGTGCGCTGCGCAGCAGAGAAGGCACTTTTTGAAAGCTCGGATACCCGGCGAACAGTTCGTCCCCTCCCAGTCCACTGAGAACGACCTTCAATCCATTCTGTTTGGCGTAGGAAGAGATCGTGAATGTGTTGAAGCCATCGATACTAGGCTGGTCGATGTGTTTGATGAATTTTTCAAATTTCTCACGCGCCGAATTGGCATCGAGGCGCAGCTCATGATGCCGAGTCTGGAAGTGTGCCGCGGTGCGCGCCGCCATGGAGCTTTCGTCCAGAGCCGGATCATCCACGCCAATCGAGAATGTGGCGATATTTTTCACGCCAACATGCCGCGCCAGCGCCACGAGAGCAGTCGAATCGATCCCGCCACTCAGGAAGATACCCACAGGAACATCGCTCACCAAATGCCTGCGCATGCTTTCCACCAAAGCCTCCCGCAGCGTGGCCACAGCTTCTTTTTTCGACATCGGCGCAGAAGAGTCAAAGCGGATCTGCCACCAGCGTTCCCTTTGAATGTTTCCGTTTTTCCAGAGCAGGTAGCTTCCCGCTTCCAAGGCCTGCACGTCAGAGAGAAGCGTTTCGGGTTCCGGCACACTCCCGGTCTCAAAGTAACCGCATAACGACTGTGGATTGAGAGAGGCCCCTGCAAAGCCAGCCGATTGCAGGGCACGCAACTCGGATGCGAAGGCAAAGACGCCACGAGTGGACGAGTAGTAAAGCGGCTTGATGCCAAAAGCGTCGCGCGCCAGAAAGCAGGTGCGCTCCACGGCATCCCAAATCGCAAATGCGAACATCCCATCCAGCTTCCGCAGGCAGTCTTTTCCATGCTTGGCATAAAGCGCCAGAAGAACCTCGGTATCCGTTCCGCTGCGAAAGACGTGGCCTTGGGCCTCAAGTTCAGCGCGGAGCTCACGGAAATTGTAAACTTCTCCATTAAAGGTGATGGTGTAACGCCCGTCCACTGTGCTCATGGGCTGATGCCCTGCGGTGCTGAGATCGAGGATGGAAAGTCTCACGTGCGCCAGATGCGCCACACCACAGGCTGAGTGCCAACTGCCCTGATCGTCAGGCCCCCGATGTCGCAGAGCCACTTGAAGGGCGGTCAGTCGCCGATCGGCATCCGACAGCGAATGATCTGCATCAATGAATCCTGCAATTCCGCACATTTGAGTAGCTTTTAACGATCAGATTTTTTGTTATAAACAACCATTTGTTGTGAGAGTGTTCACCGTCACCTCAAGCGACTATCCCGATGTTGCTTTTCGAGCATGCGGAGCGTCTTGCCTTGGCTGAACTGGCGACGTTTCCCAAGCCGAGAACGCTTCTCTCGTAGAGCGCAGGAAATTCTGGACACCCTCAGCCAAGTGGCAAGAGCGAGCCGTCCGACGGGCAGCTTCGCTCATCACACTCAGTTGATGCGCCGGCAGGGCCACGGCTTCCCGCAGCGCATCCACCAGACTCTCGTAATGATCTGCCTTCACCAGCCAGCCATTTCGGCGATGGGCGATGAGATCGATCGCGGAGCCGGTTTGATCGGTGCCGATGGCCGGCAATCCCGAGGCCAAAGCCTCGACCAGAGCCAACCCCCAACCATCATATCTTGAGGGAAAACAGAACACTGAGCAGCGGGCATAAAAGTCCGGCAGCTTGCTCCACGGCTGGAAGCCGGCCCACTCCACACGGTCAGCGCATGGAGCTAGGATCTGCTGCATTTCGGCACGCATGGGACCATCACCAACGATGCATAGCCGTGCCATGGGATTCTCCGCCGCCACCGCGACAAACGCGCGAGCCAGCAGATCGGCTCCTTTGCGCTGAATGAGACTTCCCGAGTAAAGAACCGTTCGCAGCGCGGTGGGCTCCCTCGATCCAGCGCTCTCGAATCGCCACAACTCGGAGTAATAAGGCATGTTGTGATAACTGTGCCCGGCACCGAACTCCACGCGGTAGCCTTCGATGCCAAAAGCGCCCACACCCCAGATCGGCGCTGGCTTTTGATGCAGGGGTCTGAGCGCCCAATATCGAAACCACATGCCAGCGGGGCCGAGTTGCAGAAAGCCTGGGCGCTCCCCCCAAAACACCCAAGGCTTGCCCGTGGCGGCACGAACACGAATCGCCTCCCAGGCAAAAGCATCTACATAGTAATTGAAGATGGCCAAGTCGGCATTGAGGAGGGATTCAAGCGCATTTTTCCGCAGATGCGGCGTCTCGGACAGGATGATGTGCGAGTGACCGATATCTGGTGCGCTCCACTGCCGTGCCTTGTCTTGGTGGCTCAGGTAAATCACCTCCAGATGGCATTCTGCGGTCTGAGCCACTTGGTTGAAAAACTCGACCTGGTAGGGCGAGTTCAACTGGGTGAGTACCACCACGCGCGGCGCCCGCTCCAAAGGGGCACTCAACGCTTTTTGAGGTTCGCGCGAAGGACTTTTCGAGGGAGTGGATGCTTTTTCACCCGCCAACAAAATCTCCACCTCGTTCTTGAGCTGCTTTTGGAAAACCTCAAAGCCATAAGCTTGCATCACCGCTTGGGACAAAGCGGCAGGCTGGAAGAGCAGCCGGTTGGGATGCGTGCGCGTCAGCGCAGCATAGATGGCCTCCGCGATCTGACCCGGGTGGTGCGGATCCACCAGTATGCCCAGCCGTCCGCCGTCCACTGCATCATAGGAGCCATCGAGGCAGCCTGCGATCACCGGTTTTCCACAGGCAGCCGCCTCGAGGAACACGATCCCAAAGCCCTCTTTGGTGCTAGGCATGATGAAGGCATCGCACAGTCGGTAGTGATCCGGCAGATCCGCACCCGAAACAAAACCCGCGAAGACCACATTTCGCTCCAATCCCATCATGCGCACCCCCAAACGAAGATGAGCCAACTCATCCCCCGTGCCGACCACGAGGTATTGCAAATCCGGGATGCGTTCGCGCAGACGCTTCAACGCGATGAGCACTTGCCAATGGCCTTTGTAGCGTTCCGACAATGCCAAGCGGCTCACGGTGAGCAACACCGGTTGGTCGTGGCGCAGCCCATACTTTTCCAGAAGGCGCACAGGCTTCGGCCCCGGAGTGAAGCGTTCCGCATCGTAAGTGTTCGCAAATACGGAGATGCGTCTGGGATCGACACTGTGGTTCTGAACCACCACATCGCGTGTGAATTGGCTCACCGCCAGCAAGCGATCCGCCTGTCGCATGCTTTCAGCGCGCAGGCGGGAGGTGATCCGCCAGGCCTCGATGCCATGCAGGACCCCCGCATACGGAATGCCGCTCACCGCACGCAGGAGGCGGAGTGCGGGTAAAAAGTGCAGATG
>JAFMIR010000024.1 GCA_017853885.1 Prosthecobacter sp. | reverse complement strand
AAAAACACCATCAAGAATCACGACGCCCCGGCATCTCGGTGCTTGCACCGCTGCCGATCATCTCGCTGTCGTTGAGATGAAGATCGTAACCCGCCACCTCCACGCCATCGTGGCGCACTTTTTTCTTCGCCATTGCCACGGACAACCATCGAAACTCATCAGTATTATCAAGAATGACCTTCATGACCATCGTAAGCGGCACAGCCAAAAACATGCCCAGAGGCCCCCAAAGCCAGCCCCAGAAGATGACCGAAAGAATCACCACGAGAGGAGAGATGCCGAAGCGGTTGCCGAGCAATTGCGGTTGCACGAAATTATCGAGACAGAAGTTGATGCCGCCATAGCCAATGGCTACGACGACTGCGTGCATCGGCCCGTGCTCAACCAATGCCTCTGCAATGGCCGGAAGCGAGGCAGCTGTACTGCCAACAGCTGGAATAAAATTGAAGACAAAGGCCAGAATGGCCCAAAGGAGCGGATAATGAAGATCAAACAACCAGCATAGACCACCGGCCAGCAGCCCTGTAAGGGCACTGATCAGAGTTTTCACACCAAGGTACTTTTGGATATCATCCGCAGAACGCATCAAGCCGGAAAAATCTGGACCGCCAGAAAGTTTCACCGCTTGCAGTCGAGTGTGAGTGCCATGCGCCTCCATGAGGACAAACATCATGATGAGCAGGATCATGATCAGTCCGACAAAAACCGTGCTCACCGCTCCAAAGGTGCTGCCCAAGGCCGCCCCAAGGCTGCGCATGACATTCTCCTGCGTGCTCCATTCAATGACCGTATTCCAATCAAACAACCGGTCCACTTCAGCTTTGGCTCCCGTTACCCCCTTCCCCTCCAGCCACAGTGCGACATCACCGAGCTGACGACTGAGTCCCTTGACATACAAGGGCAAGTCTGCGGAAAAGCTTAAGATCAGACGAACCGCGATCGTGATCAGCGCAGCGACCACAGCCAAGTTCACAAACATCGTCACGCCAAGCGCCACAGGCATCGGAAAACGATGACGACGCAGCCAGCGTGCCAGCGGATAGCTCAGCACCGCCAGAAAGAAGGCATACACAATTGGCAGGAGGAGGTTCGCAGCCAGCTTCATCCCGGCGAGGACGATGAAAAGACTTGCCAGAGTCACCACCACTTGGGAACCGCGGCTACCCCAGTCCACATGCTTTTCCGATGTTTCGCTATAGTCACTCATGGAGGGAACTGTTCGCGAAGAAGACACCCGACGCAAGTTTCCATGGCTTGCGAGCTGCCTGCTTCGTGCTCAATACACGCCCTCATGCAGCCAGAAACCTACCAAAACCTCCTCGCGCACGGCGCGGCCGTGAATCTCTCCACTCGCTCGAAGTGGAAGCTCTCCGGGGAGGATCGCGTGCGCTACCTGAACGGCCAAGTCACTCATGATGTACGCCGGGCCGATGAATGCCACGCCATCTATGCATGTGTCACCAACGTCAAAGGCCGCATCATGGGAGATGTCATGATACACGCTCGCCAAGAAGCTCTATGGCTTGATGCTGAGCCGGACCTCCGTGATGCCCTCGGCATGCGTTTGGAGAAATACATTGTGGCGGATGATGTGGAGCTGACGGATGTAACCGATGAATGGCAGCTTTGGCACATCATGGGGCCAAAGGCGGGTGAAGGACTTCAAAGTCTTCGTTTCGGAATTCCCGGGGTGGATGTCTGGCTTCCGGCAGGAGAAGGTTTTGGCCCTACGCTGCCCATTCTGAGCCTCGAAGAGGTCGAACGGCTTCGTATCATCCACCAAGTGCCCCGCTGGCCCAACGAGCTGGGTGGAGAAACTTTCCCTCCGGAGGCCGGACTGGAGGAACGAGCCATGGATTTCTCCAAAGGCTGCTACATCGGTCAAGAGATCCTTTCCCGGATCAAAACGACCGGCAAGATGCCGCGAAAGCTCCAATCTTGGCAAACAGAACGCGAAATCTGCGTGGGCACCTCCCTGCATGATGCCCATGGAAACGAAATTGGTGTCGTAACCAGCGCAGCAAGGCATCCTCTCAGCGGCAAGCTTATCGTGCTGGGCTTCATCAAATGTGGCTGCGGCCCAGCCATGGAATTTGCGTCCTGAAGACAGGCCAATAGCGCTTGGTCAAACCAGTTGCGACACGGTTTGAATGCGGCTTGATTCCCTAAGTCTGAATTCGACTCCATGAGCTATTCCATTTTTCCTTTTCCACGCCTTGCTCTATTCGTCGCTGGCACTCTCCTGAGCTCCAGCGCCCTCGCCGCGCCTCAGGGCACTCAGGGTGTGCAGGAGTTTGACCCTCTCGCCTTCCCTGGCCAAGTCGTGGATGACGTTGTGGTTCCGGTTCCAAGCGAGGTTTTCTCCGTGCTCGACAAACTGGGCGAGCCCAACTGGCGACACGAAATCCGCGAGCTCAACGTACCCAACACCAGCGACCGCACTCAGCTGGCTTTACTCTTCGGTCATGTCGTTGCGGAAGGCTTTGTCGCCGTTCAGGCGGAGGACAAGGAAGCCGTCAAGGAGGCTGGCAAAGATGTGATTTCCATCTCGACAGCTCTTGGTCTCACGAAAGCAGTGCGTCCGCATGCACAAGCCATTCTCGATGCAGCGGACAAAAACGACTGGAAGGCCATCCGCAAAGAATTCGACCAGACGCAGAAGACCGTGAAGGACACCATGGAAGAAATGAAGGACATCGACCTCTCTCAGTGTGTGAGCCTCGGTGGCTGGCTTCGTGGCACTGCATCCGTCACTTCGGTCGTAGGCAAAAACTTCTCCGCCGACCGTGCTGAGTTGCTGAACCAACCGATGCTCGTCGAACACTTCCTCAACGCGATCGGTAAGATGCCCAAAAATACTCAGGAGCATGACCTGCTTCGCTCGATCCGCAAAGGCCTGAGCAGCGTGCTAGAAAAGATGGAAAGCGCGGTCGATGGCTTTTCAAAAGGTGCCGTCTCAGACATAAGCAAGACGTGCGAGACTCTTCTCACCGAGATCCTTGTCAAAAAGTGAATCATCCCAAGGCCCATCACCCCCGATGAAGATGACACGACATACTTTTTTATCCGCACTCACCTGCCTCTCGCTTGCCCTCACTCCGGTTCCAGCTCTCGCCACCGTAGATGAGAGCCATGACTATGCCATGGAAGCCGCCACTTCCTTTGTGGAGCAGGGATTCATCGTCCGAGAGGACTACTGGAACGGCGAGGTGAAGAGCGGCCAGAAGCTAATGATCTCCCACCAGCTGTTCAAAGGCAACGAATACGCCTTCTGGCTCGGCTCCGTAAACGATAACGTGGAACTCGATCTCAAGGTTTACGATGAGAAAGGCCATGCCATTCAAATTGACAGCAAGTCCGGCAACCACGCCCTAAGCATTCGCGTAAACCCGCAAAAAACAGGGACCTACAAAATTGTCTTCTCACTGAAATCAAAGAAGGAGAAGTCGGTTATGTGGGCGCTGGCTTACGGCTATCGTTGAAACTTCAACTTTTCTGAAGCCTAGGCTCAAGCCCTGGAAACAGGCAGAGAACGGTCCGTTCAGCCCGGCCAATGACCCGTGACTTTCAGATGCGGCAACCATGCTCAATGCTCGAAGCACGAAAGATCTCGTTAGAGCAGCTAACACCACATTCATGCGAATTTCGTGATCCACTTGAAACCGTGAGCAGCCTCCTCTATCGCCGCGCATGCCTAACGACAGCCGTGAAATCATCCTCGAAGCCCGCGAACTCACCCGCGAGTTTGACGGCGTGAAGGCGCTGGACCGTTTTTCCTTCCAACTGCATCGCGGGGAGGTCTTGGGATTGCTCGGAGCAAATGGTGCTGGCAAAACGACGGCCATGAACTGCCTCCTTGGCCTCACGCTGCCCACCGGCGGTGATTTGTTCGCCTTTGGCCTGCCGCTGCACCAGCACCGCATTGCCATCCTGCAACGCGCCAACTTCTCCTCAGCCTATACTGCGCTGCCGGGGAATCTCCTCGTAGGGCAAAACCTGCTCGTCTTCGCCAAAATCTACGGTGTGCGCAACCCCAAGCAAAAAATCGCTGAGTTAATGGAACTGCTTGAAATCTCTCACCTAGCCAACCGAGTCACAGGCCAACTTTCCGCAGGCGAATCGACACGCGTGAACCTCGTAAAGGCTTTCCTGAACGATCCCGAGTTGCTCATGCTCGATGAGCCCACCGCCTCGCTCGACCCCGACATCGCCGACAAAGTGCGCAAAGTCGTGCGCAAGGTTCAGCGGGAACGAAACATCGGCATTCTCTATACCTCGCACAACATGCGCGATATCGAGGAGGTCTGCGACCGCGTCATTTTCCTCCACAAAGGCAAAATTGTCTGCGAAGGCACCCCCACCGAACTGCTCGCCCGCTCTTCCACGAACTCCTTGGAGGAAGTTTTTATCCAAATCGCCCGTGATGGTGAGATTATCGATGAGCCGGAAAAGGAGTCCCAACCATGAACCTCCATACCATCAGCGCGCTTGTCCTCCGCTATCTCTTTCTCTACACACGCACGCCAATGCGAATGGTGGAGCTCGTCTTTTGGCCGGTGGTCGATCTCGTCGTATGGGGGAATGTTACCGTCTTTATCCAGAAAAACACCAACCCGGAGTTTGGCAGCTATGTGCTCTTCTTTCTAGGCGGCATGATTCTGTGGGACATCATGTTCCGTGCTCAACAAGGCGTGGCCATCTCCTTTCTGGAAGATGTCTGGACACGCAATCTGCTGAACGTTTTTGTCGCCCCAGTTCGCACGATTGAGTATGTCAGCGCCACCTTCATCGTCGGCCTCCTGAGGATTGCTGTGACCGCCGTTGTGCTCAGTCTGATCTCGTGGTTCGGCTATTCGTTCAATGTCTTCCAGCTCAGCTGGTGGCTGATTCCTTTTTTCCTCAATTTGATGCTCTTCGGCTGGTCTCTTGGAATGATCTCCACCGCTCTCATTCTGCGCTGGGGACAGGCTGCCGAATCGCTCGCCTGGGCTATCCCCTTCTTCTTCCAACCGGTGGTCGCCGTCTTCTACAATGTGGACGATATGCCTGCTTGGTCCCAGCCGATCGCATGGTGCTTTCCGCCAACATACATCTTCGAAGGCATGCGCGAGGTGATGAAAACAGGTGGCATGCACTGGAGCTACCTGTGGTATTCGGCCGCTCTAAACATGGTTTTCATGGTGCTGGCCGGCTGGCTTTTTCTTTGGATCCTCAATCAAACCCGCAAACGCGGTCTGCTAACGAAATTCGCCACGCAGTAAGTATCCCCGACAGGAATCGAACCTGTATTTTTAAAAGCGCTTCAGCAGCATATTCAGATCAGGCACGTAAGTGTGCTTTATAGTGAAGAGTTACGCCAAATCGAAAAGCGACTGACAAAACAAGTAAACCTGGATGCGGCAAAGGCGGAGAAGAAGAAGCGAAAGTGGGTAAATCTCGGGAAAATAGCCATGATTGGCGCTATGGTTGCACACAGACGCAGCAACTGGTTTTCAACGCGCGATGAAGTAAGCTTCGACAGAAAAGACGCAGACGGCATTGACGGCGAATGATCTTGCCAAGATCGCATCGCCCCCTTAATCCCATTAGCGTCTGAAGATGACTCGCCTAAACCAAACACAGGCACCAACACAGCAGCCAATTTCGCCCATTCCCCATGAGCAGCAGCACCACCGCATCCTCCGGCCAATGGCAGCCACCATCGCTTGAAGACATACAGGCCATGCTGCCAAAATACAGCTTCGAAAAACTGCTGGGTCGCGGTGGCATGGGAGCAGTTTACAAGGCCGTTCAAATTACCCTGCAACGCCCCGTGGCCATCAAGGTGCTGCCCGGGGACCTCACCCATGACGACGACATTCAATTTGCCGAGCGCTTCAAAAACGAGGCCCTCACCATGGCCAAACTTAGCCATCCCAACATTGTGGATGTCTATGACTTTGGTCAAACTCAAAGCGGCTTGCTGTACATTGTCATGCAGTTTGTAGACGGCACCGATGTCGCGCAGATGATCGCCAGCGAAGGCCGCCTACCTGAGGAATACGCTCTCTCCATCACCGCACATGTGTGCGATGCTCTTGCTTACGCTCACAAAAATGGGGTCGTGCACCGCGACATCAAACCTGCCAACATACTCATCGACAAGGAAGGCAGCGTGAAGGTGGCCGACTTCGGCCTGGCAAAGGCCAATGACAGCGGCCAAGGCCTCACCAAAACCAACATTGCTATGGGCACGCCCGACTTCGTCGCGCCCGAGGCCCTCATAGCAGGAATCCCACTGGATGGCCGCGCTGATTTATACGCCATCGGCGTCATGCTCTACCAGATGCTCACCGGCGAAATCCCTCGCGGCCTCTGGACCTTGCCCGGCCAACGCATCGGCACCGATCCACGCTTTGATGGCATCATCACACGAGCCATGCAGACCGACCGCGACCAGCGCTACCAAAGCGCTGTCGAACTGCGCCAGGATCTAGACAGCATTATCACCCTGCCACGCCAAGTTCTCATCGCCAAACAACAAGCCGCCGCGGAAGCTACGGCGGCCGCCACCCGTTCACAGAAGCAAGGCGAGGCGAATCGCAGCCAACAACAAGCCAACGCCTTGGCCGCTCAGCGCCGCAGTGTCGCCCAACGGCAGAGTGCCGCGCCGCCCCCAGCCAAATCGAGTGGTGGCCTGATCGTGCTGATCATTGCCCTTGCCGCCATCGGCACCGCCGTCATAGTCTACCTCTCCAAAGGCAAAGCAGATGTTCCTGCCCCCGCAGAAACAATTCTCACTGGCAGCGAACCCATGCCAGCCTCAGGCCCGGGCAGCAACAGTCCCAAAGGGCCAAGCTCCGCGCAACGCTATAGCGGCGTTGAACTGCCGCGCGACCTGCGCCGCCCTAACAGCAGAACTTGGCGTTTTATTGATGGCCAACTCGTCGCCGCGGACAGCAACAACGGCGAGTTCCCCGCCTTTGCCGTCCCAGTGGAAGTGCGCCGCAACTATGAAGTCGAAATGGTCTACAGCCTTCCGACAAAATCCCTAGGCTATCTCAAGGTCTTATTCCCCACCGCTCAAGGATTCAGCCATGTTCAGATGCATCCTGACAGACTCATCGTCTACCCGAACGGCGGCCGCAACGAACATCCCCTACTACCCGAAGAAATCAACCCACCCGGATCCAAAGACAACCCGAGTCAAGGCCCCCGCCACCGCATCAAAATCACGGTCCAAAACGGCAGCAAGTATGACCTCAGCTTTGACGGCAAAAAACTCATGGAAGTAGACGATCATGGCGTTCCGGAAATGGACTACTGGAAAAACCTGCGGCCACACCACGTCAGTATCGGTGGTGAAACCAAGAACGGCCCGCCTATTTACATCCACTCTATTCACGTGAAGCAGCTATAAGGTGACAACTGCGATCACGGAAGAAACTGTTTTAGCAGCTTTGATTTTGGTAGCTACAACCCCAGCTTTTCTTTGCTTTTGTCAGTGTTTGTAGGGCTTCGCGCGGGAAAAATGTTAGCATAGAATTAACATTCTCGGCCCTAGATTAGCTCTAACAGTTGATTGCCAGACTGGTATCCCCGACAGGAATCGAACCTGTATTTAGAGTTTAGGAAACCCTCGTTCTATCCATTGAACTACGGGGACGGATGGAAGACAGCAATTGCTTTATCTCAGTGCTTCTTTTTGTCCAGTGGAAGGCCGATGGATTCATTTCCATAAAGGTCCTGCAGCTTCTCTTTCAGCGATCCAGGACGGCCGCTTGAGGTTCTTTTGCTCCCACAGGAAGCCTTTCTGCTTCTCATAACCTTTGAGCGCCACACCATTGAAGCGAATGGTCTCCACATAGACATTTTCGGGTGCGAGAGTGGCCTTTTTGTCACCCGCCAAACCCAAGAGGAAAGGCGATTTGCAATCGATGACCGTGTTCCTGATTAATCGCGCGTTCTTAACTTGAAAATAGCCATTCAGTGGCGAATCCGGAATGCCATTCATGACGCAGATGGCGCTGCGCTCCTTGTCACCCTCGAGAGCTTCGAGATAGTTGCCTGTGATGACATGATCCTCACCGATGATGCGGATGCCACCACAACCCTTGGCATGATTCCCCAAAAAAGCATTTTCCTCAATGCGACAGCGGTTACCATGTCGCAGGGTGAGCGTTCCGGAGACTTCGATGAAAGTGTTTCGCCGGTAGAGATTGCCGCAAGACTTGTTGGAGATGCATTCAGCTTCGCCATTGCACTTCTCGAAAACATTGTGTTCCACCACGCAGCTGGCTTCGAGCATGGAGGTTTTGCTGTCTCCCACACGCAATGTTTCACCTCCATTTTTCCCGAGGCTTTCACGAGGACCAAAAAGATTGTGATCGATGCGATGACGTCCTCCATCTTTCTCGGCTTCGCTCAGCCAGACAACCATGGAGGGTCCAGGGCTTGCTTTGCCTTCAAATCGGCAATGGTCGACGCGATGCTCACGTCCATAGAGAGACATGAAGCGACTCGATTTCGTCACTTTACCCGCCGGCCTCGTGTTCACGACGGCGCATTGGGTCACGCGGCAGTCGTGAGCGACTTCATTGCTGTTGATGCGAAACTCAATCGCCTCCTCCCCCTCAGGGTCTTTGAAAAAAAGCCCCTCAACGAGCAGGTAAGCACCGCCGATCTGCAAACGCGAGTCGCCGGTCAATAAAACCTTGCCGGGTGTTTCGGCTTTGATGGTCACGGGAAGGTCATCCATTCCGCTCGCGCGGATTTGGAGCAACGAATTCTTCCACACGCCGTTTTTCAAAACGATGACATCGCCAGCCTTGGCTGCTATAGCGGCCTGGTTGAAGGATGGGGCATCCGTGACCCAATGTTCAGCAGCGTAAACCGAAAAAGCAGTGAGAAACAGCGGGAGGATATTCAGATGTCGCATGAAGCAGAATGAATTGTTTCACATGCTCCGTCCACTGCGCAGGATGTTCGAAATTTCGACGGCCACCGGCGAGAGGATGAGCAGAAAGATCAAAGAGGCAGCAATGGAGATGAGCCAAGCCGTTTTGCGCTTCATTGTTGGCCAAAGAAGACGAAGCATGAGTTGAAAGGTGAACAAAACCATCAGTGACGTGCCAAGCACGACAGGCCACAGAGGCTTGATCACAACCTTTGCCACAACCGGCTGCTCATGCAGCGTGGCAATCGGCACAAACAAACGAACCAGAGGAAGTAAGACCTGCATGACAGTGACGGTTAAAGACGGATGCCCGTGCCGGGATGCATTCGGATGGCCTCCTCCGTGATGTGGATGGCTTGATCCTGTATGACTTCTCCCAAGTCCTGCTGCCTAAAACGGACATGGCAGTGTTTATCCGCTTTTTCAAACAGCAGCCAGAAGTCTGTCGATTTTACCCGCTCGGAGGTGGCTTTTAAATCATCCCAACGATAGCTTGCCGTCCCGAGTTGACTCACCTCCGTGAGACCGGAGGAACTGAGAATGACCGAATACCCTTGGTTTCCCCAGCCGATCAAGGCCATCACGATCCCCGCCAATATCAGGGTCATTCCCATCACAATAAAATGAAGCATGGCCTTGATTCGGCCCCAGCCGGTTCCATAGCCGTATTCCAAGGCAAAGTATTTCACCCGGCGGTACATGATGCCAATCAGCAGGATGCCTCCGAAACACAACAGGGGGCCAGCAACGAGCAAACCGGTGGTATAAAACGCACCGATGGAAAGGGTGATCTCCGCACCCACCTGCCTGCCAACAGAGAGAAACTCTGAAGGCAGTGGCAGCAAATCCGCAGGAAAGGTAGAAAGATGAAACATGCAGCGCGAAAGAGGATGCTGGAAAGCCATCCATGCCTAACATGGCGCTGGATTCTCCCCTCGACAACCCTTCATCCAGCATGTTTCAGACCGGCCAAAAAGTCGTGTGCATCAACGACGAATTCGAACCGTGGGTCTATGACCTCTATCGGTCGCTGCCCAAAAAAGATCATGCTTACACCATCCGCTCAGTGGCCATCGGCCGCTCGAATCCGAAGTTTGAAGTGAATGACGACGCGGAGATCCAAATGACTGACGCAAACTACGATGTACTCGTCCTGCTAGAGGAGCTCATCAATCCCGAGGATCCGCACTCCAGCGTGAGACAGGAACTCGGTTTCCGTGGCGAAAGATTTGCGCCGCTGGCCTCTGAAGATGTGGAGGAGGAAGCAGAGGCGTGGATGGATCCACCGCAGCGCAAGGAACGTGAACTGGCGGATATCTGAAGCCTCAGGCCAGCCGCTGACTTTGAGCCCAGACGATTGCCTGTTCCTTTGTGGTCAACTGACCCTCGAGCTGCAATGTCTGAATCTCGTTCAGCACTCTCCCCAGATCCGGCCCCGAAGACCAACCGAGTTGCATGAGGTCCACGCCCGTCACAAGACGCGGCGGCACCAGCGGGGCGTTGGCAAACTCCTCCTGTTTCCCGAGCACAAACTCGTAGTTGTCGAGCTTCCCGTTGCTACCTAGGCAGTCCACACGATGAAGCATCAACTCATCGTCAATTGTCGGACGACTAAGCATGCGCTTTAACGTAGCCGTGCGCATCTTTTTCACCTCCATGAAGGTCATGTGATGCTCAACCGCCACGACCGTAGGTTCGATCACGTCGTTCGGAAACTTCATTCGGCGCATAATGGAGGCCGTCATCTCAGCACCAAGCTTGTCGTGGCCATTGAAACGGATTCGCCCCGTGTCTGCATCTCGAGTCTGCGTGGCTGGTTTGGCGATGTCATGCAAAAGCACGCTCATGACCAGCGGCAGGCTGACTTGAGCGGGTAGCAGGCTGAGCATCAGGCGCGTATGCACGAAAACATCGCCTTCCGGATGAAATTGCGGAGGCTGATCGCAGCCTTGCAATGCAATAATCTCAGGCAGGATGTGCGCCATGAGCCCCGAGTTCACCAGCAAGTCAAAGCCCCTGACACGGTTCTCGTGCAATAGGATCTTGATAAACTCTTCCCGAATGCGCTCGATGCTTACGCTACAAATCTTGTCCGCCAGAGCACATACGGACTCCCAGGTAGAGGGCTCAATGTCAAACTCAAGCACCGTGGCGAAGCGCACAGCCCGCATGAGTCTCAGATGATCCTCCTCAAAGCGCCTCGCCGGAACGCCAATCGCACGCAAAAGCCCCATTTTAAGGTCTGCTTGGCCACCCACATGATCAATGACTTTTTGTTTCAGAGGGTCATAAAACAAGCCGTTCACGGTGAAATCACGTCGCGCAGCATCCATCTCAGGCGTCGAGTAGGTCACGCTATCCGGACGTCGACCGTCGGAGTAACTGCCATCACTGCGAAAAGTCGCCACCTCAACAAAATCATGCTCCCCTGCCCTTACCACAACGACACCGAAGTGCGCTCCGACGGTCTTTGCACCCGGAAAAAGCTTCACCACCTGCTCCGGCCGAGCACTAGTGGCCACATCGTAATCCTTGGGTTCGCGCCCCAGCAGCATGTCACGCACGCAACCGCCCGCCAGCAGTGCGGTGTGCCCCGCAGCGGTGAGTTTCTGGATGATCTGCATGGCCATCTCGCGCATAGAGAGTAAGTTGGCGAGCCCGCATCGGGCGGCAAGCAGGTAGGAACGAGGCTTGCCGATTTCCCCCTGACGTGACAAACTTGTGCCATGACTGATCAAACGATTGTCCTTGGGGTGAGCCTGATGTGGATCGCGTTCTGCATGCGTTTCTGGTATGTAATTGATCGCTCAAATGTTTGGCAGCGGCGGCTGATCGCCATCGCCGCGGGACTCGGTGGAGGCTTGATCTACCTGTTTGGCTCAATGGCTCTTGAGGTCATCCACGCCGCCCAAACACAGCGGGTTCCCGCTGAACCAGAAATACCCTCGGAGACCATCCGGGTGCAAAGCTCAAACCTCGCGAAGTGAGCGGAATCAAGGCCTGAGCGGAATCAAGGCCTGAGCGGAAACTGCGCTCGAAGGAGCGCTTTGGCCTCCAGCAAGGCCGCATCGTCCGGTGGACGCGCAATGACGTTTTGAAGTTCGGGCTGCTCGGAAGTGTGATCATAGAGTTCGCTGGCCTCCACTACGCCCGTTTTCCAGTTCCGCCACTCGGTGTAGCGCCAGCGCTCAGTGCGCACGCTATATCCCATGTGCGTGGGTTGCTTGTCAGGCATGCGATCGGGATAGGGCGGACGGGGATGCTGGGTGAAAGCTGCTGATTTAACCTTGGCAGTAGGATCGTCGAGCACGGGAACGAGGTTAACCCCTTCAAGTGCCGGAACGCTCGGCAGGCCGCAGAGAGCATTGAGAGTGGGGAAAATATCGAGCATTTCGACCAGAGCAGTGGCCTTCACGCCACGTTGTTTTGCATGAGGCGCTGCGATGATAAGCGGCACTCGGGCATCCAGCTCAAAGTTGCTCGTTTTGGCCCAGAGGCCGTGCTCCCCGAGGTGGTAGCCGTGATCTCCCCAAAAGAGAATCACAGTGTTCTCCAGCATGCCCTGCTTGCTCATCTCAGCGACGACCTTGCCCACCTGTGCATCCATGTAGCTGATGCCGGCAAAGTAACCATGACGCATCTCTGCAATCTGCTCAGGTGTGGGCGGCTTTTGAGTCGTCAGCGGACCCAGAATCTCGGTGCTAGGATGAAAGGCTATCTCCGGAGCTTCAGCAGGCCTTGAGGGGTTCAACACGGGAATCTTCGAGCGGTCATAGAGGTCCCAATACTTTTTAGGCGCGTTAAAAGGGGCGTGCGGCTTCCAGAAACCAAGCGCGAGGAAAAAAGGGCCTGCTTTTTTCAACTCCGGCAGGAGGCGAACGGCCTCAGCGGCCACACGACCATCATAATAAGCCTCGTCAGGCACATCGTAGCACTCACACATGCCAACCGAACCATATTTGCGCATGTCCTCACATTGCTTCGCGTGGTTCTCAGGTAACCGACCAGACACCCGAGGAACATCATCGCCATGGTTGGCATAATGCAAAAACTCAGGTGCCGACCAAGAGCGAGCATCCCCTTTCTCTTGGGTATGCCAGTTGTGGAAAAGCTTGCCGCTGCAGCGGGTGGTATAGCCGTGTTCCTTAAACCAAAGGGGCAAGGTCATCACATCCGGCTTTAACTCCCGGAAGTGTGTCCCATTAGTGTAGAGGCCCAACGTGCTAGGGCGCAATCCTGTAAGCATGCTGGAGCGGGAGGGATTGCACACAGCCTGCTGGCAGTAAGCACGGGTGAAGGTGGTCCCTCTGGCAGCGATGGCATCTAGGTTCGGCGTGACGGCCGGGGAACCATAACACCCCAGTTCCGGACGCAGGTCATCTGCGGTGATCAGCAGCACATTCGGCGGCGAGGATGCAGCCATACCACATGAGCTAACCAGAAGGGCGAAAAGCAGATGCTTCATGTCAAAGAAGATTCTAGATTGTCCTGAATCTGAGTGCGCATGAGACGCCAAGAGGCGCGGTGGTGCGTGACCCAGTCATTCAGAGCCTTTTCAAAGCCCACATCCAAGCCTGCCTGTTCGCTGAGATGCCATTTGTGAAGCTGAATCTCATCGAGTTCTGCGAGGAACTCACTGTAAGGGCTGGAGGTGGTCAAAGGTGCTGCCATGAGAAATGAGAAACGCCCACTTAACCCGCTTCTGGCACTGAAACGCATCTAGGGAAGTTTGCGCTGAAAAGAGGAAAAAGGGAATGACAAGGCTAAGCCACTTCATATAATTCTATTTTCGTTGCCTTAAATAAGGCCGAAGTAGCTCAGCGGTAGAGCAGCGCATTCGTAATGCGCGGGTCGCGGGTTCGATTCCCGCCTTCGGCTCCAGTTTTGGTCGTTTTCATCCTCATGTCCCACTCCAACCAAACTGAGAATGAACTGCCTCATCGCAGCCGGTCCCGGCAGCGAGAGATGGTCTCCAAGAGGCTAGCCTATGTCGTGGGCTGTCTGGCATTGCTCGCCATGATTGCCGCCTTGTTTATGGTGGCAACAGGCAAGCTTTGGGAGTCCACCAGGTTCAATGAGCAGTATGTCGATTCTGTCTATGAAGATGCCAAAGGCCGCAAGTGGTCCGGGAACTTTACTGAAAGTCGTGCGCTCATCGACTCTGCGGACGATGTGAGGCCCAAAAATGCCTCAGCCCGCTTCAGCAATGGCTTGAAAGAGGCAGGTCAAGCTTTGAAGCCGTCTAAAGCCCCTAAAAAAACGCTGCTCGAAACTTTCCCAAACTTAGCATCATCAGCCGCTTCAACCGTCAACGGGATCCAAAACATCGAAGGAAAGCGGTTGGAAATCGAGGCGGTCATCCGCGGTTTTTTCGAAGCAAATACGGTCGATATGAAGCTCGTGTTTGCGCGTGACTCACTCCGTGTGAAACCTCTGATGCAGAATTACTACCGCTCCCACCCATTGAATTCGCTTCGATGGAAAAACCTCGGATGGCTGATGAGCGTGGACGAAAAAGGCCATCGCCTAGGTTATGCCCAAGCGATTTTCGACGATGCAGAGCCCATCAACGTGATTGTTGAAGAAACCGCCGAAGGACGATACCGGGTGGATTGGGAGAGTTCCGTCAGCTATGGTGAACTCGACTGGAAGGACTTCCTCAAGGTCCGCCCAGTTGAGCCGACTTTGCTGCGCGTCGTCGCCTCGAAGCCAGCGTCGACACCACATGGCAGAGCTGCTCAAGGCACTGAAGTCATCGAAATCAAGCATCCGGCCCAAGAGGGCAGTGTTTTGGCTTTTTTTGACCGCAACGACCCCAAGTTCCAGCCCCTCATTGAACAGTTACAGAGTGGAAACTGGAAGGATGTCCCGTTGACACTGCGTCTTTGTTTCCCCGGCACCTCCAGCACCGGCGGAACCTTGATGGGGGCGAAGATCGCCAACATCGAAGGCAAAGGCTGGCTTATCTTGCAAGGAACCAGGAGCTAAACCGTGAGTAAAAAGAAAACTTCCCCCAAAAAGGTCTCGCCATCCAAGGGCAAAACCAACGTGAAGAAGATGGCCCCAAAGCCCATCAAAACCGCTTCCAAATCCTCATCAAAAAAGCTTTCGCTCAAAAAAACTGCCACGAAAGCCATCCGGAAAGTTTCCAAGCCCGCGAAAGCATCTCCGAAAAAAACCGTGGCGAAGCCCGCTTTTACTAAAAAGCCCCCTGCCCTTTCGAAGAAATCCGCGGCACACTCCAAGCAAGTGGCAGGACCGAAAAAAAGTGCTGCCAAACCACTTCCAAAAACTGCTTCGAAAGCACCTGCATCCAAATCCACAGCCGCAACGCCGAAACCCGCACAACAGTCCGCCCCCCCGACTCCAGCACCAGCACCAAAATCTCAAGCAGTCAAGAAAGCGTCGAAGTCTGTCACCGCAGCATCGGGTCCAACAAAGTCCGGCGCCTTGTTTTATGACTCGCACATGCACACACCATTGTGCAAGCACGCGTGGGGTGAGCCTGAGGAATACGCTCAACAAGCCATCAAGGCTGGTTTGAAAGGCATCATCTTCACCTGTCATGCTCCGATGCCGAATGGCTTTTGGCCCACCGTACGGATGGCGGAAAGCGAATTCGACACTTATGTGGCCCTTGTTCAGCGTGCTGCGGATGCCTATAAAGGCAAACTGCATGTGTGCCTTGGCATCGAAAGCGAATGGTTCCCCGGCTACGAAGACTATATTCGTGAACTGCACGGACGAGCTGAATTCGACTATGTTTTGGGTGCGGTGCACTGGCAGGCCAAGGAGTACCTCGCCAAGTTTGAGAGCGGTACCATTGAAAACTTCCGACGGATCTATTTCGACCATCTCGCCAAATCAGCTGAGACAGGCCTTTACGACTGCTTGGCCCACCCAGACCTAGTCAAGAATTATCACCCCGACTCTTGGTGCTTTGCGATCATCAAAAACTCGGTAGCGGCTTGTCTCGATCGTATCGCTGCCACCGGCGTGGCGATGGAGCTAAACACCTCCGGCCTGAACAAAAGCTACTCCGAGATGAACCCGGGCAATGAAATGTTGCGCATGATGGCCGAACGAAAAATCCCAGTTGTGATCGGAAGTGATGCCCACCGCGGCCACCGCGTCGGCGATCAATTTGTCACCGCTCTTAACAACCTAACCGAGGCCGGATACGAACATGTCAGCTACTTCCAGAAGCGTCAACGCATTGACCTGAAGATCCGTGATGTCCTCGCCAGCCTGAAAAAAGCCGCCGATCACAACGCGTAACATTCCCAAGCCCCTGTGACACGCGTAGGAATAGGTTATGATGTCCACCCCTTCCAAGAAGGTCGTGATTTGGTGCTGGGCGGCGTGGCCGTTCCTCATACACACGGCCTGAAAGGCCACAGTGATGCAGATGTCCTCTCCCATGCCATCGCCGATGCGGTGCTCGGTGCCATGGGCGAGCCGGACATTGGCTACTGGTTTCCTCCAAGCGATGCCAGTATTGAGGGAATCTCCAGCCTTAAAATCCTTGAAAAGTGTGCACAGATCGCCGCCGATCGAGGCTTCACCATTGAAAACGTGGACTCTTCGCTCATCGCCGAGGCCCCGAAAATCATGAAGCATGTTCCAGAGATGAGACAGCGGATCGCAACGGCTCTCCACATCCGGCCAGATCAGGTGGGGGTGAAGGCTACCACCAACGAGCGACTGGGCTTCATCGGCCGCGAGGAAGGCATCGCTGCCATGGCGGTCGCCTGCGTGAACTACATGCGCTGAGGACTTAGCTGCCAGCCATCGATAAGGTTCATGCACAAAAAATCTTAGCCCCATGTCAGGCAATCCCGGCACTCGCATGAGGCATCAGATAGGCTAGACCGCATAGGCTGCCATATCACCCATTCTGGCATACAATTCACGGCCAGCAGCGCTATGATGCAACAAGTCCTCTGCGAATCGAATGCGGCCAGGTTCGAAGATGCTGATGCAGCAGGATCCTCCAAAACGAAAATACCCCTTCTCATCGCCCTTCACCACTCGCGGGCCCTGTTCGAAGCTTTGCACAATTGAACCCACACAGGTCGCGCCGATCTCAAGCAGTAGAACATCACCATGGGTTTCGGTGCGCAGCATGGTAATCTCTCGCTTGTTCTCCCAAAGAATCGAGGGGCGCCGCCTCAAAGCGATCGGACTCACGGAATACAGCGGTCCATTCATCCTCTTTGTGGCCGAGGGTATGCCGCCCAAGGGAAAATGGAAGCGATGATAGTCCACCGGGCAAAGCCGCGAGATCAACATACTGCCATGCAGGAAGCGTTCTGTGAGCGATTCATCCTGCAACAGCGCGGCAAGATCAAAGCGGATGCCTTTGATGAAGAACGCGTCACAGGCCGCGATGTCCGGCAACACCAGATGACGCCCGTCTGCGGGGAAAGCAACCTCATGAAAACCCGGCACAATGGGACGTGCAGCAGGCTTCAGCTTGCGGTAGAAGAATTCGTTAAAGGTGGCGTAGCTTTCTGGCGTATCTGCCAGCTCACTGACATCGATGCCATACCGTTGGATGAAAGGAGCCACCTTCGAGCGACTGGCCACAGCATTCATACGATGGCCATACCATGAGGAGAAAAGACGTCGCTTCACCAGAGCATGTAGCGGCAGGGCACCGAATGGGTTTTCGTAAATAAAACGCAAAAAGCCCTCGCCATAGACTTGCTCGGTTTCAAGGCGGCCGGAGATACGGTTGTAAAATTCGATGGACTGAGATGGCATGAGTGCCGGCAAAATGGCCGTTTAGAGCCTTTTTGCCACCCGAACAAAGTAGGAGACAAGCGCCATGTCCTGCTCATCATCGCGAGCCTTTCCCGCCCCAGTCCTGATTTTATGAGCGAAGCCGAATCCAGCACTCCCGAAACATCCCAGACCGATTCTCTCGATCTGTCCAGCCTGCGCATGATGCCAGCATGGGTGGCGGATTTCGGCAAAGAAGATAAGATCATCGAACGCTACGGAGATCGCGAAGACCGTCAGCAGCGTGGAGATCGTGGCGAAAGACGTGGCAATGGATTTGCTGGAGATCGTCGGGGAGGCGGCAGTGGAGAACGCCGCTTCGGTGGTGGCGGCGGCACCGGACAGCGCCGTGACGGCCCGGGAAGTCCGCCGCGTGGAGATCGCCGTGATGGGCCTGGAGGCCCAAGACGTTTCAGTGATCGCGGTCATCGTCGTGAAGGTGGCAGTGATTTCCGCCCGCAGCGTGAGTGGGTGCCAATTCCGCACGACATCCAAGTGACTCTCTATCCACAGGATGAAACACTCGACACACTTGCACAGCATGTGCGCAACACTGGTCATGCCTTCAGCATGTTCGATGCCTCCCGCATTGTGCTAGCCGGTGGAGAACGCTACAATATACGTTTCCAATGTGCTGACACGCGCCCCACCCCGCTCTTCAAAACCCCGGCGGACGGTGGACTCTTTTTGACTCGTGACGAGGCAGTGAATCACCTACTCAACAGTCCCATCATTGACGAATACTACCGCGCGGAGGACATCGAACTCGAAGTGCCGAAGGGTGATTTCAAATCCGTGGCTCTCTGTGGGATGAGTGGCGTGATTCTTGGCCCTACCAGCCATCACAGCTATCAGGCCAAGCTCCTTCGACTCCATCGCGAACGCTTTGCGAACATGCCCTTTGATGACTTCAAGCGTCGAGTCAAAACCGACAGCACGCCTGAGACCATCGAGAAATGGAAGGAACAGGCTAGCAAGGGGCGGCGCTGGGTTTATCTCAAAGGCGAAATTGCTGAAGGCGTTGAACCTCAGACATTTTCAACCCGTGCCGAAGTCGAGGCGCACTTCCGCCGAAACCACGCCGCAGACTCCGTCATCGAACTGCGGGACGTGAACGTGCTTGGCAATATCGACAAAGCCAAGCTGACGCATGTGCTCTTTCTCATGCTGCGCAACGCCGTCGAAAATGCCCGCAAGCATCTCTTTGACATCTCACAGAAGCTCGCTGCCGGCCTTGAGAGGCGCGGCTTGAAAATGTTCAAGCGCCGCAGCGGCAAGATGTTCGTGAGCCGCGTGCGTCCGCGAGCCGTCGATCCGTCCGTTGTATTCTCCGCGCCGCTGGCGAAAATTGTCGAATTGCTAAAGCAGAACTCCGGTGGCATGCACCTGCACGCTCTTGTCGAGGCTATTGCCCCATCACCACCGCGAGATGAAGATGCACCACCTCTGGCTCCAGGCGAAGCACCCAAACTCACCCAGCAACAGATCGAGGTTCTGAAAGACATCCGCTGGCTCACAAACGAAGGCTATGTCATCGAATACAGCGACGGCATGATCTTCCTTGGTGTTCAAGGGGAGTCCTCACCTGCCAAAAAAGTCGACGAGGCATCAAAGGCTGATAAGGCTGGGAAACACGCCAAGGGACCGAAACATTATCCCGTTGTCGTTCCAATCCTTGAGGTTCTCGAAGATGTATTTGAGTAAGCCCGCCACGGACATTTTTAACATTTCGACCTCATGTCACAAGTGCGAAGCCAGAGTGTGTCAGATCTTGGTTGCTAGGACTCATTTCACTTCGAGAAGAAACCACGCTTGCTACCACGTGACTGCTTGAGCCTAGCGCCCAACTTCGGACGTCTAGCTTGCATCACCTTGAAACCTTTCTGCTCGACCATAGTCGCACAATGTTCAAAAAGCTCATTGAGCAGGTTTTCGTAAGGTAGTTGGCGATTCGCCACCAACCACAGCTGCCCATCTGACTTTAACCCGCCTGCAGCTGCCGCTAGGAAGCGCATGCCGATGGTTGGATCCGTTGTCTTACCATCGTGAAAGGGGGGATTGGTCACGATCACATCGTAGCGGGCTGTTTCGATGCCCTCCGTCACATCCCGCCAGAGGGACCTCGTTTTGACACGAGTTGGGATGATGCCCAAGTTTCTCCGAATGGGCTCAAAAGCATCTGCATCCGCATCATAGAGATCCAACGAATCGATGTCAGGACATTCGCGCAGCAAATGGGCACTTAAGAAGCCCCAGCCACATCCTAGGTCTGCAGCGTGCCCACGAAGATCTTGGGGTAGATGATTGACGAGCAAGGCAGAGCCCTCATCAATGCAATCCCAACTGAACAAGCCTGGCTGCGACCACCACTTGCCCTCCATGACACGCCGCATCGTGCCGCGCTGACGCCAGCTCTCAAGCACTTCCTCATTCCAAGGCCTTCCAGCCTCTTTGCTCGACCAGAAGACCCGTGAATGATGCTTCGACAAGGTCTCCACCAAACCCGCGGCAGCCTTGAGATGCTGCTCGGTCTTTTTGGCTCCAGCATCATTGTGCTGAGCCGCCATGAGAATACCGCCCTCCTCTAGGCAATCATACGCACGGGCCAAATCGGCCACTGCCAGATCTCGCTGCGGATCTGGCAGAACAATGACCAATGGGTACTTGCCTTGTACGTTACGATCCACCTGGTAACCCGACGCCTCAAGCTGCGCCGCGCGAGGCTTCCACGTCTGCTGGCAACTGAGCCGCTCACGAAAATGCTCCAAGGCCGGATGTTTCTGTGCCCTCAAGAAAAGAACACGACCCTCCGCACCGATATCCGGATTCAAATCGAGAGTGTACATCAAAGCATCCACCGCGCGGGCCATAGGTGATCAAGATGATGCCGTGAAAATCCCCGAAGCAAAGCTCGCGAAAGAATTTCCTCGTGCCGTTTGACAAATAGTTTCAAGAGCCTACTTTTTTTAACTCGTCTCTTTGAGACGGTTGGCTTGTTCAGAGCCGTGCACCCGTAGCTCAACGGATTAGAGCATCTGACTACGGATCAGAAGGTTTCAGGTTCGAATCCTGACGGGTGCGCCACTTCCAATACAAATTGGATAGTTTCTTCATTTGGCTTCAAGCATCAAGAGCCTCCAAGCAAAATGGCTGAAATGGAGCCTTATTCCTTACAGCCAAGCTGCATCCCATCTGGGTGAATCAATAATACTTTGTGAGCCCATTCTTCCACAAAGGCTTGAGCTGATCGACAGGGGAATCGATCAAGGTGGTACCATTGTGGGAAAGGTATAGGTAAGCTTCGCGAGTCGCTTCACCGATAATCACTAGACCAGCTTTCTCAGCGGCAGCGGCGTGTTCAGGAGCGATCTCTACAAGAATACGGCCGGGGGTTTCGCCGAAGAGTAGCTCAGCGGTGGTCAGACCGGCGGCGGCGGGCATTTTATCGAGTCCGATGCGCAGGCCAGCCTTACCGCTGAAGGCCATCTCGGCGAGCGCAACGGCGATGCCGCCTTCACCGATGTCGTGGGCACTGAGGACGGCGCCTTGCTTGACAAGATCGTAGTAGCGGCGGTAGGCAGCGAGGGAATCGGCCTCGCTAAACTCGGGTGCACCATCGACACCGGCTCCGCGAGTGTATTTGGCAAAGATGCTGCCACGCAGGCCGGCGGTTCCCCTACCGAGGATGGCGATCTTGCTACCGGGACGGCGCAGGGAAGCACCGATTACGTGATTGGCGTCCTCGACGATGCCAAAGCCGCTGACAAGGAGCGTGACAGGGATGGAGACAGGTCCGTCGTCAGTCACGAAATAATTGTAGAAACTGTCTTTACCGCTGACGAAGGGTGCGGCGTAAGTGGTGGCCGCATGCGCCATGCCCTTCGTGCATTCGACGAGAGCGCCGAGCTCTTTTTCAGCATCGGGATTGCCCATGCAGAAGTTGTCGAGAATGGCAATGCGGTCGGGGTTTGAGCCCATGGCGACAAGCTGGCGCACGCATTCATCGACAACGGCGCGCCCCATGAGATGCGGGTCAGTCTTACCCCACTCCGGCAGCAAGGCGCAGGCGAGTGCGACGAGTTGGCTGCTGCCATCGACGCGGATGACGCTGCCGTCCTGCGGCGCATCGCCCGAGGCTCCAGCGAGCGGTTTGAGCACGGTGTTACCCTGCACCTCGTGGTCGTATTCACGAATGACGGGCTCACGTGAGACAATGGCAAAATCAGACAGGAGCGTCTTGAGTGTCTGCGTCCAAGATTCAGGACGCACAGGCACGACAGGCTTCACAGAGGGGAGATTGCGCCACTTCGCACGCATCTCCCGACGCGGCGCGACATGCAGCGCGTCGACGTGCAGATCACATACCGTGGTGCCATGGTGCAAAACTTTCAGACGCTTCGAACCATCGGCCTTCGCAAGGACGCAGAGCTCGGTCTGGTGGATGTTTGCGAGTTTCTGCATAGCAGGTAGATCCTTTTCCCTGATGGCGATAACCATTCGCTCTTGTGATTCGCTGATGAAGACCTGCCAACTTTCGAGATCAGGAGCTTTCAGCGGCGCATTCTCCAACCAGACCTCACCACCGGTTTCGCGTAGCATTTCGCCGGCAGCGGAGCTGAAGCCACCTGCACCGCAATCAGTGACAAATTGAATGAGGCCCTTTTCACGCGCAGCGAGCACAAAATCAGCGGCTTTTTTTTCCTCGATGGGATTACCGATCTGCACGGCGGTCTGGTCTTCTTCGTGCGAGTCGGTGGTGAGCTCGGCGGAGGAGAAGGTGGCACCTTTCAGGCCGTCCTTGCCGGTGCGGCCGCCCGCGGCGATGAGCAGATGGCCGGGCTTTACTTCCTTGGCGATGTCCTTGATCGGGATGATGCCGGCAGTGCCGCAGAAAACGAGCGGGTTGTAAATGAAGGTTTCATCGAATTGAATCGCCCCATTCACGGTGGGAATGCCCATGCGATTGCCATAGTCGCGGACACCACGCACCACGCCGCGCATGACGCCGAGAGGATGGATGACGTCTTTGGCTTTGATTTGATCTTGTTGGATGTCTGGCGGGCCAAAGCAGAATACATCAAGCGAGGCAACGGGCTTAGCTCCCTTACCAGCGCCAAGGATATCACGAATGACACCACCCAGGCCGGTATTCGCACCAGCGTAAGGCTCGATGGCGCTAGGGTGATTGTGCGTCTCCACTTTGAGACAGACGGCCTTGTCATCGTCTAGCCTCACGAAGCCAGCGTTGTCCTCGAAGGCGCTGAGCACGAAGTCCGGCTTCTGTTCGCAGATTTTTTCGGTCACGCTACGAATGTAGGTTTTGAACAGTCCGTCCACGACTTCCTGCTCTCCATTGAGCGTATGGTGAATCTTCGCGTTGAAGATGCGGTGCTTGCAGTGCTCGCTCCAAGTCTGCGCAATGACTTCCATCTCCACGTCGGTCGGCTCGCGCCCCTCATCTTGAAAGATCTTCTGCACCGCAAGCATATCCGCCTTAGACAGCGAGAGCTTCATGCGCTTCGAGAGTTCGAGAAGCTGGTCAGCAGTGAGATCGCGGAGAGGGATGGAGCGGAAGACGGCTTTAGACATGGGTGGGAAATCATCTGGATTGGCGAGGAATTCACGGGGTTCAATCCCGGAGGTGTTTAACATGTCAAAATGGAGGACTGGGGCAGGCCGCGGAGCTTCCTTGCCTATGCCTGAGCCTCTGCTAAGCAGGATGTTCACATGAGTTGCCCCAAAACACCGCCTTGCGAGCGCAGCTGGACCACTCTCTCGCAAAAAGTGGTCTATTCAGGTCGGCCGTATCTGGAGGTGCGGCAGGAAGAGGTGCGGTTGCCGAGCGGGCGCACCATTCCTGATTTCCATGAAATTTGGATGCCGGACTACGTGGTGATCTTTGCAGAAACCGATGGTGAGCAGGTGCTGCTCGGTAGGCTTTACAAGCAGGGGGTAGGCACAGAGACATTGATGTTTCCCGGTGGTTCGATCGACCACGGAGAGGAAGTTCTCGCTGCAGCTAAGCGGGAACTTCTTGAAGAAACCGGTTATCAAGCCCGCGAATGGACAGTGAAGGCAAAGATGGCCGTGCATGGCAATTACGGCTGTGGTCATGCGCATTTTGTGCACGCCAAAGGGCTGACGAAAATTCAGGAGCCGCCATACGATGATACGGAGGAATTGGCAGTAGAATTCCATCCGCGCGCTGTGCTCCGCAGCCTGCTCCTGCGGGGAGAAATCGAGGTGATGGACTGTGCGGCGATGCTCGGAGTGATGGGGGTGTGAAACGGGCAGATGCCACCCTGCATATTGAATTCCGCACGACCGCGTGACTTTCAAGGCAGCTTCATGCTCTAATCATCAACCATCGTTCGCAAAACTCGGCTCACATGGGCCTTGGAGAATCGTTCTTTCGACCAGCGGTCCAAAGCATTCCTCGCGTGCATGGATGGCTCTTCATGTGTCCGCAGCATCAAACAAGCCCAAGAAATGTTTCGATTAGGAGGCCAACCACCAGCAATGACTGCCACTGGGCACCGCCAGCACCTCCTCAGCGCCCTTCAGCAGCATTTCACCGTGCTCCAATCGGCCCGGACGACGACCAAAGGCCTGCAAAAGCAGATGATGCAATGAAATGGGTGTGAGCTCTGGAGTGTGGCAGGAGAGCAAAACACCGAGGGGCTCCTCCGACATCAGCTTCGCCAGCAGGTCGAGCAGTTTCGGCAAATCGTTCTCGATCTTGAAGATTTCCCCGCGGGCCCCGCGGCCGTAGCTTGGAGGGTCAAGGATGATCAGGTCGTAGCGACGCTCACGCCGGAGCTCACGTTCGAGAAATTTCGTCACATCATCCACGATCCAGCGCACGGGTCTGTCCTGCAACCCATTCAGCGATGCGTTTTGACGTGCCCACTCCACCATGCCCTTCGAGGCATCCACATGGCAAACCTCCGCACCCGCATGTGCAGCCGCCAAGGTGCTGCCACCCGAGTAGGCGAACAAATTCATCACTCGCGCGGCGCGGCGATATCTTGTCCCATAGGAAACACACACCTCCCGGATGCGCCGCCACTGGTCCCGCTGCTCCGGAAAGATACCCAAATGTCCAAAGTCAGTGGAGCTCAGTTGAAAGCGCATGCCATCCACAGAAATCACCCATGATTCCGGAAGGCGATCACGTCCACGCCATTGATTGCCGCCATCACGGAAAAAAGTCGCCGTGGCCCGCTGCCACTCGTGCTGGGGCAGCGTGGGATGCCAAACAGCCTGGGCACAGGGCCGTGAGAGAACGACCGGCCCGAAACGCTCCAGTTTTTGGAAGCCACCGCTGTCAAGCAAGGCGTAATCGGAAGAGTCTGGCACGGTGGAGGAAGACACAAGAGAGAGCAAAAAAAGCCAGTGACCCAAACACGTGTCTTCAGCCCTGCGCAACCGCCTTCTAGCCTGCTAAATCTCCTATCTCAGTTCGGATGCCTTCAACCACCGGCACGATGCAGTGACCACTTATGCCCAAAGAAAGCCTAGAAATGTGAAAAACTGTTCCTTGCCGCCTCAAATACCGCCCGCTTCAATTCCCTTCATGAACCGCGCCCGTGATCCTTCAGCCACGTCTGGGCAGGCGCTCCGGCGTCTCATAGACGCCTTAGTCGATGCCGCGCAGCGTGATGTTCAGCGCCTCCCTAGTCACCACGAGGCCGTGGCCACCCATCAATTGCGCGTGCGCATGAAAAAACTGCTCGCCCTGCTTCGCTTGGGGCGAGACTGCATACCAGATCACACTTTTGAGGCCATGCGCATGCACATCCGGGCTGTGAAGAATGCCTGCGCCGTCAATCGTGACCACGTCGTACGTGACAAATTGGTCGAAAAGCTCTCACGGCGCTTTCACATCGCTCCAAAACACAAGATCGGTGCCGTGTGCAAACTGCCACAGCCTTCAACCACCTTCCTGCAACATCAACTTTGCGCTCTCGGTCAACTCATCGAGACCACACGCATCAACCATCTCACACCTGAGCAAATCATCGCCAGCCATGCGATCACTTACCGTAAGGGCAGGCGCCTCATGAAAGAGGCATACAATGGAGAGCGCGATGCAACCCTGCACCGCTGGCGGCACAGAGTGAAGGATCTCCACTACCAGACACTCGCCTTGGTCGGGCTGCCAGGGTCTGCGCATCGCGTACGTCGTGCCCGCAAGCTTGGCAGGCTGCTCGGCCGTGAACGTGATCTCGCTAACCTTGCCAAAGAACCGGCTTATGCTGTCAAACGTGGAGCTTGGAGCCATCTCATCCATGAGCACCGGTCGCAGCTCCTTGAACGCATTCTACTGATGGGACACAAAATGTACAATCCAGCCCCCCAGCATTTCCATCACAAAATGGAAAAGCAATTGCAGACGGGTGAGTGAGCTGCTGCATTCCGAAACTTAGCGGATCTTTGCATCCGGCAGCTCGCTTTTCACGCCCTCGTCGAGCGGCATTTTGTCCGTTTGAGTGTCGAGGCCCGTGGCAAGCATGAGTTTCGCCAATTCGACCTTCAGCTCGTTGACGGTCCGGGCGAGTTTCGGATCTTGGATCAGGTTCTTCGTCTCGCCAGGATCAGCCTGAAGGTCATAAAGCTCCGACGGATGCTTGTCCGGGGTGCCATCTCCGTGCGGGTAGCGAATATACTTCCAGCGATCTGTGCGCAGAGCACGCACGTTTGGAGTGTAAGGAAACTGTTTTTCGTAGTTGTAATGGTAGAACCAGCTTGTGCGCCATGCAGGATCGCCATTCTTGACCAGTTTGACCCAAGACTGGCCGTGTGACTTCGGCAGCGCCGGAGCCGAGCACAGCTCCAAAAGACTAGGAGCCATATCAACCGTAAGCGCCTGCTGCTCCACCACTTTGCCTGAGCCAAGCGCCGGATATCGCACCACTAGTGGGATGCGGAGGCTGGGCTCGTGGGCGGTGCGTTTGTCCACCATGCCATGCTCGCCTTCCAACAAGCCGTTATCGCCCATGAAGACAAGGATGGTGTTATCGAGCTGCCGGGTCTCTTCAAGCCACGACCGCAGGCGGGCCACGCTGTCATCCACGCTCAAGACCGTGCCCCAGTAACCGTGCACCATCTTTTCAAAGTCCTTGACCGCCTCTGGGCGGTCATCCGGGAACTTTTTGCGCCACTCAAACAGAGGGCCATAGATGCCGTGCCAAGTATAAAGACGCTGTTTGATCCAGGTGGGCTTGTCATCAAGCTGAAACGCGCTGGCCGGATATGGCACACGCACGTCATCAAAGGCATGTGCATACTTTTCCTCGGGTGTGTAGAAACTGTGCGGGGCCTTGTGACCGATAAAGGCACACCAAGGCTTGTCCGCACTCTGCTGCATCAGCCATTTCATCGCCAAATCGGTCACAACCGTCGTATAGTAGCCTTTGATGACCTTCCGCTCCTTACCATTGAGATTCCATTCAGTGTCAAAGTAGCTCCCCTGCCCTTTGTGAGTCACAAATTGATCAAAGCCTGGACGCGGCTCGTCGTTGTTTTCCCCCATGTGATACTTGCCAAAGTAGGCGGTGGCGTAGCCGGCATCATGCAGCACACTGGGAAAGCTCGGCATGGCATTCGGATACTCGGTGAAGTTGTTTGTTACGCCATGCGTGTGAGCATAAAGACCACTTAGGATGCTCGCGCGGCTCGGCGAACACAACGAAGTGGTGCAAAATGTGTTCGCAAAGCGCACCCCTTCACTCGCTAACTGGTCAATGTGCGGTGTTTTGACATACTTTGAGCCATAGCAACCCAGCGCATCGGGGCGAAGGTCATCGCACAAAATAAAGAGAACATTCGGCTTCGAGGCGGCGTGCAGAGTGAAAGCGGTCAGCAAGAAGAGTAGCGTGCGCATGGTGATTTACTTGGAAGCGTGTTTGGCGATGAAATCCACGATCGGCATCGAGTTTTCCAAACCATGTGGATGATGACCTACGCCCGGTTTGCGGATCAAGGTAATGCTGCCGCCGAGTTCCTTGTAGCGTGACTCGATCAAACCGGTATTTTCATCCCATGGAACCACATCGTCTGCATCGCCAAAGACATGCAGCAGCGGCACGCCTGCCTTCGCCAGCACGGCGAGACTATCCACCGGATTGCCACTGTAGGCCAGTGCCTCGGCCTCGTCTTTGAAGCCCCACAGCTTTAGTACAAAGCCCCAGTTTCGAGGGTCGCCTTTTCCCTTCCCTTTGCCGCCCGGCCAGCTCTTGAAGTCGCAAACCGGTGCATCGCCGTAAATGCAGGAAACCTTGTCCGGGTTGGCGATAGCCCAGTTGTAGCAATACAAACCGCCGCGGCTCAAGCCAACAAGCGCGGGCTTTTTGCTCAGACCGTAGTGTGTTGTGAGTTCGGCATGACACTGGTTCCAGAGCTGCACCGCATCAGGACAGCCGAGCATGTCATGGATCTTCATGTAGATAACATGAAAGCCTTTTCCAAGCAGTGCGATGTCCGGCGCGGGCTTGTGGCCGAAGAACTCGCCATGCCAAACCCACGGGCGACCTGTGGCAGCGGTTTTTGGGACAACCACCGTCACCGGCTTGCCTGCGATGGTCATCTCGTGCTTCGCGTAGCCATTCCATTCCCCATTGGGATTCGGAAAAACGACATCTTTCAATTTGGCCAGCCTTCTGGCCTCGGCGTCGAGGTCAGCAGCCTTTTTCAACGCTTCCTCGATGGGCAAACCCACTGCCACGCCTGGGCGTTTATGCCCAACGTAGGCCAACCAAGCCGGACGTAGGATCGCGTGCTTCTTTTGGATCGCAGCCAAAATGGCCGCGCCGTTCGGATGATCCGGCGTCCCGTCCTCGCGCACTTGCAACCCCCATGCTTCCAGAATGGGCCGCGCCATGAGCAAATGACCTTCCACACCTGGATGCACCCCATCCCTCGAAAAAGTGAACTGAGGATCGACCTTTCGTTTCTCCACCAAGGCGCTCGTCATGACACCATGCACATCCAACACCTCCCATTTTTCGGCATCACGTCTGTCGAGCAGCCAGTTTGCATAGAAATCGAGCACCTCGTTGTAGCCTTGGAAAGGATGCGCACCGTCCACCTTGTCCGCCGGAACCACTTTGTGAGCGATCGGGATCGGATCAAACACTGGCGGCGTGAGATGAACCATCCGTGCTCCAATGGCAGCGACCTTTGCCCGCAGCTTCCCGATGCCATCCTGATACGCTTTGGTACGTTTCGCGCCTAGCGGCATATAAATGCCGTCATTCATGCCATAGCAGGCAAAGACGAGCTGCGGTGTCGTTTTAGCTAGCGCACGCTCGAGCCGCTCATGGAGGTCCGGACGCGGGAATTTGCCTCCCGCGTGACCTTCCTCACTCAAGCCACTTACCGTCTCGCTGCTAAGGCCGCACGGAATGATCTCGATATCCGAATCAGGATGCTGAGCCCTCAGCGCCGCATCGATGAACTCAACATATGCCCCACCTTGGGTGATCGAATCGCCAAGAAAAAGGATTCGCTTTTCTTTGGGCAGCTCTCTGGCAAAGATCCCGGTGACGGCAAGAAGGAAGACTAGGTGCGAACGCATGAGTAAATGGGTGAACTCAGATAACACCGCTATCACCGGATCTTTTCCTGAAAAACTCGCTTTTGCAGCTTGGAGTGTCGATTAAACAAGGGGCCCTTTAGCTCGGCGAATAAGGATCGTTTGCCATGCTTTGCCGCCTGTCATTTGATCGATTTGAAGGAGCTTCTCTGCCGCTTTGTGTCGTCTTTTTTTGCGTAGCTTCGAATGACCGCTTTTTCGGGCAACCAAAGCAGGTCGACCAGCGAAGAAAAAGAAGCCAGTTTTGGCCTCCAGAATGCTCTTGCACCTGATATGCCTATGGCCTAAATGCCACCCCCCTTTCCCGTCCTCCACTCTGGCCGGGCAGGAGAGGTGTCTCGATTCTTGCCCCCTCAAACCCAACAATGAACAACCCTGGTTCCCCTCCCGCTCAAGGTCTCTACGATCCGCGCAATGAGCATGACGCCTGCGGCGTCGGCTTTGTCTGCCATATGAAGGGGAAAAAATCGCACAGGATCGTGGCGGATGCACTGCAGATTCTGGAAAACTTAGACCACAGGGGTGCCTGCGTGGAAGAAAACACGGGCGACGGTGCGGGGATTTTGATCCAGAAGCCGCACAAGTTCCTGGTGAAAGTCGCCAAAGCGGCGGGTTTTGAGCTGCCGGCAGCCGGTCAGTATGGGGTAGCGAATGTTTTCACGTCCCGCAGCGGCGATTCGTGGCCGAAGGCCAAGGCGGAATTCGAAAAAGTAGCCGCGGCGGAAGGCATGCCGGTCATTGGCTGGCGTGATCTGCCTGTGGACAATTCCACGCTGGGCAAATCGGCCAAGGCGAGCGAGCCGCTGGTGCGCCAGGTGTTTGTGAAGCGTCATGCGTCGGCGCTGGATGATCTTTCCTTTGAGCGGAAGCTGTATGTTCTACGCAAGGTGGCCCACAATGCTATCCGAGTGGCCAAAGTGGACCCAGTGTGGTATGCGCCGAGCTTTTCCTGCCGCACGCTGGTCTACAAGGGCATGCTCACACCTGCACAGGTCGGTGGTTACTACCTTGATCTGAGTGATGATGACATGGAGTCAGCACTGGCCTTGGTTCACAGCCGTTTTTCGACCAATACCTTCCCGAACTGGGAGCGCTCGCACCCCTATCGCTACATCGCCCACAATGGCGAAATCAACACGCTGCGTGGCAACATCAACTGGATGCTCGCTCGTCAGTCGTTGTTCGCGTCGGAGCTGTTTGGCAATGACATTCAGAAGATCAAGCCGGTCATTAATGTGGATGGCTCCGACTCGACAATCTTTGACAACTGCCTCGAACTCCTCGTGCTGAGCGGCCGCTCTTTGCCGCACGCGATGATGATGATGATTCCGGAGCCGTGGAGCGGCCACGAGTCGATGAGCGAGTCGAAGAAGGCCTTCTACGAATACCACAGCTGCCTGATGGAGCCATGGGATGGTCCTGCTTCGGTGGCGTTCACCGATGGCACGATGATGGGCGCAACGCTGGATCGCAATGGCCTGCGGCCTTCGCGCTACTACGTCACACATGACGATCTCGTGATCATGGGCTCGGAAGCGGGCGTTTTGCCTGTCGATCCGGCCAATGTGAAACTCAAGGGCCGTTTGCAGCCGGGCAAAATGTTCATCGTGAACATGGAAGAAGGCCGCATCGTGCCGGACGACGAGATCAAAGAGAAGATCGCCGCCGAAAAGCCTTACCGTGAGTGGCTCGACAAAAACCTCGTCAAGCTTGCTGATATTGCGGATGGCGCTCCCGCGCCGCTGCCGGACCATGAGACCATGCTGAAGCGCCAGCAGGCCTTTGGTTACACCTGGGAAGACCTCCGCATGCTCATGGTGCCGATGGCACGCGATGGCGTGGAGGCGATTGGCTCGATGGGCACCGACATCCCGATTGCGGTGCTCTCCAACAAGGCGAAGCTTCTTTACGACTACTTCAAGCAGCTCTTCGCTCAGGTAACGAACCCACCGATCGACTGCATCCGTGAGGAAATCGTTACGTCGCCGATCACGACCATCGGTCGCGAGGGCAACCTGCTTGATCCGAAACCAGAAAGTTGCCATTTGATTGAGCTGAAGACGCCGATTCTCAGTAATGAGGAGCTCGCGAAGCTCAAAGGCATCGCCAGTGGCGAATTTGCTTCTGCAACGCTCGACATCACCTTTGACCCGAAAAAGGGAGCGAAGGGCCTCGAAGCCGCAATGGATGCACTTTGCGCCCAAGCGGACCATTTGATCAAACAGGGCCGCAATATCCTTATTTTGACGGATCGCGGCGTTTCGGCCGAAAAAGCCCCGATTCCGGCTTTGTTGGCCGTGGGCGGTCTGCATCATCATTTGATCCGCAAGGGCACCCGCACGCAGTGCGACATCGTGCTCGAATCCGGCGAACCTCGCGAAGTGCATCATTTCTGCACACTGATCGGTTTCGGCTGCGGTGCTATCAATCCTTATCTCGCCTTTGAAACGCTCGACGACATGATCCGCCAAGGTCTACTCGTGAACGTAGAGCATAAAAAGGCCGTTTATAACTTCATCAAGGCTGCCACGAAGGGCGTTATCAAAGTGGCATCAAAGATCGGCATCTCCACGATGCAGAGCTATCGCGGCGCGCAGATCTTTGAAGCTGTCGGCCTCAGCAAGAGCGTGGTGGACAAGTATTTCACCTGGACTGCCACCCGCGTGGAAGGCAGCGACATCAAGGTGATCGCCGAAGAGGCCATCCAGCGCCACATGCGCGGCTTCCCGGATCGCGATTCCCAGGTCCATGCGCTCGACGTCGGAGGCGACTACCAGTGGCGCAAGGAAGGTGAAGCTCACCTTTTCAACCCGCTGACGATCCACACGCTGCAAAAAGCGGTCCGCACAGGCAATTACGACACCTTCAAGCAATACACCGCGCTGGTGAACACTCAGGTCAAGCAGTTCTACACGCTGCGTGGCCTGCTCGACTTCAAGACTCAGACACCAGTGCCGATCGAGGAAGTCGAGAGCGTTGAAAGCATCATGAAGCGCTTCAAAACGGGCGCGATGAGCTATGGCTCCATCTCGAGTGAAGCTCACGAAGCACTCGCCATCGCCATGAACCGCGTGGGTGGTAAATCGAACACCGGTGAAGGTGGCGAAGATCCTGCGCGATACACATGGACGAATGAAAAAGGCGACTCCAAGAACAGTGCCATCAAACAAGTCGCCAGTGGCCGTTTCGGCGTCACCAGTCTCTACTTGAGCCAGGCAAAAGAAATCCAAATCAAGATGGCCCAAGGCGCGAAGCCCGGTGAAGGTGGCCAGCTTCCTGGATCGAAAGTGTATCCCTGGATCGCAAAAGTGCGCGGCTCCACGCCGGGCGTCGGCCTGATCTCGCCGCCTCCGCATCATGACATCTACTCCATCGAGGACCTAGCGCAGCTCATTCATGACCTGAAGAACGCGAACCGCGAGGCTCGCATCAGCGTGAAGCTCGTCTCCGAAGTCGGCGTCGGCACCATTGCTGCCGGTGTGGCAAAGGCACACTCGGATGTCGTGCTGATCTCCGGTTACGATGGCGGCACAGGTGCCTCGCCACAGACCTCTGTGAAGCATGCGGGCCTGCCTTGGGAGCTCGGGCTAGCGGAGACGCATCAGACGTTACTCCTGAACAACCTGCGCTCGAAAATCGTCGTCGAGGCCGATGGCCAGATGAAGACCGGGCGCGATGTGGTCATCGCCGCGCTGCTCGGCGCGGAGGAGTTTGGCTTTGCCACCGCTCCGCTCGTCACGCTGGGCTGCATCATGATGCGCGTCTGCCATCTCAACACCTGCCCAGTCGGTGTTGCCACTCAGGACCCGCAGCTCCGCGCGAAGTTTAGCGGCGACCCTGAATACGCGGCGAACTTCATGAAATTCATCGCTCAAGAAGTGAGGGAGCTCATGGCGCAGCTCGGTTTCCGCAAGCTAGAGGAGATGGTTGGACGCGTGGACGTGCTCGAGCCTCGTCACGCTGTCGATCACTGGAAAGCGCGTGGGATTGACCTCAGCAACTTGCTTTACCGTCCAAATGTCGGCCCTGAAGTCGGCACCTTCTGCACGGAGAAGCAGGACCACGGCATCGAGAAGAGCCTCGATATCACCACACTGCTGTCGCTGTGCAAGCCTGCCATCGAGAAGGGTGAAAAAGTCAGCGCCACGCTGCCGATCCGCAACGTCAACCGCACCGTCGGCACCATCCTCGGCAACGAAATCACGAAGAAGCACTGGAACGGCCTACCGGACGACACTGTGCATCTACGCTTCAATGGCAGCGCGGGTCAGAGCTTTGGTGCCTTTATTCCAAAGGGCGTCACGCTCGAGATCGCTGGTGATGCGAACGACTACGTCGGCAAAGGCATGAGCGGAGGCCGCATCATCGTCTATCCGCCGGAAGGCAGCACCTTTGCCGCCGAGGACAACATCATCGCGGGTAACACTGCCCTGTATGGTGCCACCGCCGGTCAACTCTTCCTCCGCGGTGTCGCGGGCGAGCGCTTCGCTGTGCGCAACAGCGGCGTCGATGCCGTCGTCGAAGGCGTGGGCGACCACGGCTGCGAATACATGACAGGCGGACGCGTCGTCGTGCTCGGCATCACGGGGCGTAACTTCGCTGCGGGAATGTCTGGTGGCATCGCCTACGTGCTCGATGAGAAGGGCGACTTCAAAACGCGCTGCAACACCAGCATGAGCGACCTCTTCGCCCTCGAAGACCCAGCGGAAATCGACAGCCTTTACGAGCTGATCAAGCAGCACGCCGATGCCACGAAGAGCCAGAAGGCCTTTAAGGTGCTCGCGCTATGGGAGCAGAGCGTGAAGCAATTCGTTAAAGTCCTGCCGCGCGACTACGCCCGTGTGCTTAAAGCCCTCGACAAGGCCAAAGCCGATGGTCTCACCGGCGACGACGCCCTCATCGCCGCTTTTGAATCCAACTCGAAGGACGCCTCGCGCGTGGGTGGAGGTTGATTTACCACTTGGTCAGACCTGCAAAACCCGTCTGATCCATCTGATTCGTTCAAAACATACATTTCGCTTTCTTTACCACCGCTAGACCATGGGAAAACCAACCGGCTTCATCGAATTTACCCGCGAACTGCCCGCCGACCGCGATCCGCTTGAGCGCATCAAGGACTGGAAGGAATTTCATCTTCATCTGCCCGAAGACCGCCTCAAAAAGCAAGGCGCACGCTGCATGGACTGTGGCATCCCCTTCTGCCACAGCGGCACACTCATCAGTGGTATGGCCTCTGGCTGTCCGATCAACAACATCATTCCTGAGTGGAACGATCTTGTCTTCCGAGGCCTTTGGAAGGAAGCGCTCGACCGCCTCCACAAGACCAACAACTTCCCCGAGTTTACCGGCCGCGTCTGCCCCGCGCCGTGCGAGGGCTCCTGCGTGCTCGGCATTCACGAACCGCCGGTCACCATCAAGAACATTGAGGTTAGCATCATCGACAAAGGCTGGGACGAGGGTTGGGTGAAGCCCGAGCCACCTGAAAAGCGCACTGGCAAAAAAGTCGCCGTCATTGGTTCTGGCCCAGCTGGGCTCAGTGCCGCTGCGCAGCTCAACAAAGCCGGTCACACTGTTACCGTCTTTGAGCGTGCCGATCGTCCCGGCGGCCTTCTCATGTATGGCATCCCCAACATGAAGCTCGACAAAAAGGAAGTTGTTCTTCGCCGCGTGAAGCTGCTCGAAGACGAAGGAGTGACCTTCAAGTGTAACGTCAACGTCGGCACCGACATCACTGCCGAGCAGCTACGCAAGGACTTCGACGCTGTCATCCTCGCCACTGGAGCAACCAAGCCCCGCGATTTGCCGATCCCCGGCCGCGAGCTGAAGGGTATCCACTTCGCGATGGACTTCCTCACGGCAAATACCAAAGCCGTTCTTGATCCGGGCAAAGACTACACCACCGCGAATGGCAAAGACGTCGTCATCATCGGTGGTGGTGACACCGGCACCGATTGCGTAGGCACCAGCGTTCGTCACGGCTGCAAAACCGTCACACAGCTCGAAATCATGGCCAAACCACCCATGACCCGCGCCGCCAACAATCCATGGCCTGAATGGCCCAAGACGTACAAGATGGACTACGGACAGGAGGAGGCCGCCGCCAAGTTTGGAGACGATCCACGGGTCTATCTCACCACCGCCACTCAGTTCGAAGGCGATGAAAACGGCAACGTAAAGGCCGTCCACGTCGTCGATGTTGAATGGAAGAAGGACGACAAAGGCAACTTCGGCCCGCAGAAGGTTCCCGGAACCGAAAAAGTCCTCCCTGCGCAGCTCGTGCTGCTCGCCATGGGCTTCCTCGGCCCCGAGCAGCACCTCATCGAGGCGCTCAAGCTCGAAACTGACCCGCGCAGCAACGTCAAAGCCGAGCACGAGAAATACACCACCAGCATCCCCGGCGTCTTCGCCTGTGGTGACTGCCGTCGTGGTCAATCTCTCGTCGTCTGGGCCTTCAATGAAGGCCGTGGCGCTGCCCGCGAATGCGACCGCTTCCTCATGGGCGCGACGAGCCTGCCGTGATCGGCGCAGCAGACTGATTTGAAATCTTTTTGTCCTAGGAGGCATCCATCTCCTAGATCGATTGCATGTCATCTTGCCCGGCTTGATACGCGTTCCCTCCCACTGCGGCTTTGAGTGCCTCATTGGAGCCGTGCGTAGGCACAACCGCCCTGACATGGTGGTTGAGGGTTCTCAAAGGCAGCCTAGTCTCATATCCATGTCCCATCTCCGGCTTTCGCTTCGAGATTTTTCCATTCCCTTGGCCCTGCTGGCCGTAATGGCGTTTTTCGCCCTAGCCGCACCCGAATTTTTGAGCGCTCGAAACCTCTCGAATCTCATGGTCGAGCTATCCATCACCGCCACATTGGCGATGGGAATGCTTCTCATCATTCTACCGGGACATATCGACCTTTCTGCGGGCAGTGGCGTAGGGTTGTTGGGCGGGATCGCAAGCATCCTCGTGTTTCATCATGAGATTCCAGCACTGGCCTCACTTGTTTTGGGACTTCTGGCCGGCATTTTGATCTGGCTGGCCATGGGTGTCTTCATTGTGCGGGAGCGAATGCCGAGCTTCATCGTCACACTCGGGGCGCTTTTGATCTTCAAAGGCCTCTTCTGGCAGGTCATCGACAATGCGACTGTGCCCGTCACCGTCGGCGGCAAGACGAATGCCTATTCGCTGCTCACCACCTACTATTTGCCACCCTCAGTGGGTTGGATGCTGGCCGGAGTACTGGTGTTAGCACTGGGGGTCACACAGGTGCTGGCGAGAAAAAGAGACCTCCAGCACGGTTTCGAGGCGGAAAGCCCGGAACGCTTTTTTTTGCGACTATTCGTCACGGCTCAGGCGATGGCTTTGTTCGTGCTGGTGACCGGTCAATTTCGGGGCATTCCCCTTCCCTCACTGATTCTCGGAGGAGTCAGTTTTGCCGTTTATGTGATCACCCAACATACGTCTCTAGGAAGACATCTGTATGCCATCGGCGGGAATGCCGAGGCGGCACTCGTCTCCGGCATACCTGTGCGAGGGACGGTCATCGCCGCATTTGGCTGCATGGGCGGCATTGTGGCCATCACAGGCTTCATGCAAACCGCTTATGCCGGATCATCGACGACTACAGTGGGCGAATTGATGGAGCTTGATGCCGTCGCCGCCTGCGTGATTGGAGGTGTCAGCTTGCGGGGGGGGCGTGGCACCGTGCTGGGCGTGTTGCTGGGAGCCATGATCATGACAGCACTTATCAATGGGATGACCCTGCTGTCTTTGCAGCCCGAGCATAAGTTCATCGCTCGCGGCACCGTACTCATCCTCGCCGTTTGGATGGACATGCGATTGAACCATGGCCGGGCTTGAGTGCTGCACCAAGCGCGTGATTTTTCTCCACCCCGGATTTTTCTGCGACTGCTGTCATAAACTCGCGTTTCATTGAGCACTCCAGGTCAGCCCACATGAAATCCTTCCTCCTTCTGTTTCTCGCCACTCTAGCGGCCGCACAAAACGCCGCAGATCTGGCCTTCCAGAAATACGATGCCGATCAGGACGGAAAGGTCACGCCCGCGGAACTACCTCAGCAGGCTGTCTTCAAACGCTTTGATCTCAACACCGATGGCCACATCACGCTGGAAGAAACACGGCGCATCATGGGCGGCACGGAATCAGCCTCCGGAATCCCCACCAACCTTCAGCAAGGCAAACGCCTGTGGCAGAGGCTCGATCAAAACAAGGACGGCAAGCTCACCCGCGATGAAGTGCCGCAAGCAGCCGTTTTCGGGCGATTCGACCTCAACAACGATGGTATTATCACCCAAGAAGAGGGCAAGCAAGTCATCATAAACACTCTCAAACCTAGCGGTGAGCCAAACCAAACGATCCCCCCCTCGATGGCGACACCTATCATCACCTCCGGCCCACGTGTACTCAAAGGCACTGAGCTCGGCATCGGTCGTCAAATCGATGACCTGAACTTCACCGATCGCAACGGCACGCCGCACAGACTCAGCGATCACCGCACCGCCAGAGGCATTGTCATCGCCATGACAAGCTCGACGTGCCCGGTGAGCAAAAAGTACCTGCACTGCCTCGCCCGCCTCGAAAAAGACCTCCGCGAGCAAAACATCACTCTCATCCTCGTGAATCCCTTCGCCAGCGAAAGCGCAGAGCAGATCCGGGCGCAACTCACCGAGGCCAAAGCCACCGCCACCTACGTTCACGACAAGGACAAAGCACTCGCCGCCGCTCTCGACGCGCAAACGACTACTGAGGTTTTCCTGCTTGATGCAAAACGCACGCTCATCTACCGCGGCGCGCTCGATGACCAATACGGCATCGATTACAGCCACGATGCACCGCGCACGAACTACCTGCGTAACGCCATCACCGCCATGCTCGCGGGTTCGCTACCGCGAATCGCCGCTACCGCTGCGCCGGGCTGCGAACTTGACTTTCCCTCGAAAAACACCGCGAAAACGACCATCACCTACCACCGCGATGTCGCGCGCATCCTCCGGCAAAACTGCGTCACATGCCATCGCGACAACGGCATCGCACCCTTCGCCTTGGACGACCTCGCAGAGGTCACCGACCGCGCGAAGGTGATCCAACGCGTCATCACCGAGGGCACCATGCCACCGTGGTTCGCCGCGCCGGTGCCGGAGGGCAAAGACAGCCCGTGGGCAAATGATTGCAGTCTCAGCCGTCGCGACAAAACTGATCTGCTCGCCTGGCTCGACAGCGCGGATCGTCCGCTCGGCGATCCCGCCGATGCGCCCGCGCCGTTGAAGTTCGAGGACGAGTGGACCCACGGCAAACCGGATCTCATCGTGCAGCTCCCGCGCCCCGTTTCGATCAAGGCGGAAGGTTTCATGCCCTACCAGTTCCTCACCGCCGAGACCACACTGAACGAAGACACTTGGGTGCAAGGTTATGAGATCGTGCCCACCGACCGCAGCGTCGTGCATCACGTCATCGTCAGCGTGTTCGAAAAAGGCAGCCGCGCGCGGGATCGCGATGAAGGCACCGGCGGTTACTGGGCCGCGTATGTGCCCGGCAATGCCTCGCAGCTTTATCCCGAAGGTTTCGCACGCAAACTGCCCGCCGGAGCCACCATCGGCTTTCAGATTCACTACACCCCGAGCGGCAAGGCCACGCAGGACCAGCTCCGCATGGGCCTCGTCTTTGCCAAAAAGCAGCCGCGCTACGCCGTGGAGACCCTCGGCGTGCCGAAGCGGAAGCTGAACATCCCGCCCGGAGCCGCCGCGCATGAGGAGACCTTCACCAAGGCGGTGCCTTACGACCTGAACGTCATGGCCTACATGGCCCACATGCATGTGCGTGGGAAGGCCTTCAAATACGAGCTCATCACCGCCGATGGCACCGAGACACTGCTCGACATCCCGCGCTACGACTTCAACTGGCAGCTCCGCTACGACCTCGCCCAGTCGAAGGTACTCCCCCGCGGCTCGCAGCTCAAAATCACCGCCCTTTTCGACAATAGCGCCGACAACAAAGCCAATCCCGACCCAACGAAAACCGTCCACTGGGGCCCGCAAACGGTCGATGAGATGATGATCGGTTACATCGAGATCTTTCGCCCGCTAACCAGCAGCGGCGCCGAGTAAGGCGAGATTTCCTGCATGCAGGTGCGCTATCTTAATTAAGGAACCTGCGGGGGTTCCGGCGGAGTTCAATGCGCATGGCATTCTTGCCGCTGCCGAGGGCAATAGCGGCTCGAGAATCAGTAGGTCGCCCGGCCGCCGGAGAGGTCGAAGACGGCACCCGTGGTGAAGGAGCAGTCTTCGCTGCACAGCCAAGCCACGAGCGCGGCAGCTTCCTCCTTTTTGCCAAAGCGGTTCATCGGGATCTTCGAGAGCATGTAGTCAATGTGCTGCTGCGTGAGCTGCTTGAGAATGTCGGTCTCAATGACGGCAGGCGTGACGCAGTTCACGACGACACCAGCAGTAGCCAATTCCTTGCCGAGGGATTTCGTTAACGCGACGACAGCGGCCTTGGAAGCGCTGTAGTGGGCGGCGTTGGGATTGCCTTCCTTCCCGGCAATGGAGGCGATGTTCACGATGCGGCCGTAGCCGCCCTTCAGCATGTGTGGGATGACGGCGTGGCAACAGTAAAATGGGCCGTTGAGGTTGATATCGATCACGCGACGCCAGTCAGCGGGGTCAGCCTCCCAAGTTTTGGAATTGGTGCCAGCGATGCCGGCATTGTTCACGAGGATGTCGATCTTTCCAAACGCCGCGGCGGTGCCTGCGGCGGCGGTTTGCACATTCTCAAGGTCCGTGAGATCAACGGCAACAGTGTGAACAGGGCCAAGAGTCGAGAGCTCGGCTTTCGCGGCGGCCAACGCGGCCTCGTCACGGTCCCAGAGTGCCACGGAAGCCCCGGATTGCAGCAAACGGCTGGCGATGGCATGGCCAATGCCACGGGCTCCTCCGGTGACGATGGCGGAACGGGATTTGAGGTCGATTTGATTCATGGTGTGGCAGGCGGGATTGGATTCAAAGAAGAGGCGGGGCAGTTATCGGACGAAACCGGCGCGTCTTGCGTGAATCTTGCCCGGTGCTTGACGCGTGCAGGCCGCGTGGCAGGTAGAGGCTCCATGAAAATCATCCGTCACACCGATGCCGAATACGCGAGCTTTGCCGCCAGCCTGAACCGTCGTGCGGAGGCCAGCGAGGCCGTGCGCGAGGTGGTGGCAGGCGTGATCCAAGCCGTGCGGGAACGGGGTGACAACGCTGTACTGGAATTCACCGCGAAGTTTGACGGCGCAAACCTCACCGCCGCGCAGATGCGCGTGCCGCAGTCCGTGCTCGAAGAGGCTTGGAACAAGGCCGACGCGGACCTCAAGGCCGCGCTACAAGCCTCGCAAAGGAATGTGGCGGACTTTGCCCAACGCAGCCTGCGCCAAGCTTGGAGTTCCGTGAACGAGCAAGGCGCTAACGTGGGCGAGGTCTTTCATCCGTTCGAACGCGTCGGCTGCTATGTGCCAGGCGGCTCCGCACCACTGGTCTCGACGGTTTTGATGACAGTGGCCATCGCCGCAGCAGCGGGCGTGCCGGAGATCGTCGTCTGCACCCCCTGTGGTCGCGATGGCACGGTGAATGCAGGTTTGCTTGCGGCACTGAAACTAGCGGGTGCCACCGAGGTGTATCAAATCGGCGGCTCGCAGGCCATCGCCGCAATGGCGTTTGGCACGCAAACGATCCAACCGGTGACCAAGATCTTCGGCCCTGGCAACAGCTACGTCGTCGAAGCGAAGCGACAGGTCTTTGGCGTGTGCGCCATCGATCTGCTTCCCGGCCCGAGTGAGGTGCTCATTCTCGCCGATGCCTCCGCCAAGCCAGCCTTCATCGCCGCGGACATCCTGGCACAGGCGGAGCATGGCAAGGACAGCATGGCGGGCTTCATCACCGATGATGCTGCATTGCTCGAATCCGTGATCGCCGAGGTGGAAAAGCAATCGCAAACGCTGAGCCGTCAGGCTCAACTCGGCCCTGTTTTGGAAAAAGGCGTGTTTTTGATGCTGGCCCCCACTTTGGAGGAAGGAGCCCGTTTGGTGAATGAATTCGCGCCGGAGCATCTCAGCCTCATCACCTCTCGTGAGGAGGCCATCCTGCCGCTAATCCGCACCGCGGGCGCCATCTTTCTCGGCAACTACTCACCCGTGGCTGTGGGCGACTTCCTCGCCGGTCCAAGCCACACGCTGCCCACCGGCGGTAGCGGCAAATCTTTCCCCGGCATCACCGCGGATATGTTTCAGCGTCGCACGAGTCTCATCCGTCTCGACGCCGCGAGTTGCGCGAAGTCCGAAACCATCGTGCGAGCCTTCGCACAAGTCGAGGGCCTCGATGCGCATGGTCGCTCGGTGTCGATCCGCGGCGAGGCGTGAGTCTTTCAACGAAACCAACTACCCTCATGAGCACAACCACCTGTCGCTGGGGCATCCTCGGCGCCGCTTTTATCGCCCGCAAAAACTGGCAGGCCATCCGCGAGGCTGGCAACGCGACGCTGGTGGCCTTGGCCAGCCGTGATCTGGACCGTGCGCAGGCCTTCATCGACGAATGCCAATCCCAAGTCCCGCATCCTAACGTGCCGCAAGCGATGGACAGCTACCAAGCGCTGCTGGCACGAACGGACATCGACGCCGTATACATTCCTCTACCAACCGGCATCCGCAAGGAGTGGGTCATTCGCGCAGCCCAAGCAGGCAAGCATGTGCTCGTCGAAAAGCCGGTGGGCTGCGAGCTGAATGACGTGGCTGAGATGGTGGCCGCGTGTGAGAAGCATGGTGTGCAGTTCATGGATGGCGTGATGTTCATGCATGGCCGTCGCTTGAAACATCTGCGAGAAGTGCTGGCAAATGATGTGGGACACATCCGCCACATCGCCACGCAGTTCAGCTTTTTGAGCGACACCGAATTCCAACGCACCAACATCCGCGCTCATGGTGCTCTCGAGCCGCTCGGCTGTCTCGGCGACCTCGGCTGGTATTGCCTGCGGTTCACGCTTTGGGTCATGGAGGAAGCGACTCCCGTTCAGGTGACAGGTCGCATGCACGCGGAGACGCAGCAAAACGCCGACGCACCGCCCGTGCCGCTAGCCTTCTCTGGCACCCTGACCTTCGCGAGCGGCGCGAGTGCTTCCTTTTACTGTTCCTTCACCGCGGCGCATGCCCAGTGGGCCATCGTGAGTGGTGACAAGGCGCTGCTACAAGTCTCAGACTTCGTCCTCCCCTTCTCCGGCAATCAGACACAGTATGCACTGACACGCTCGACGTTCGCCCTAGACATCTGCCAGGCTAACATGCACGCAGGCCGTGAAACCGTGGCACTCGATGAACCAAGCAACAATGCCCCCGGAGCGCAGGAGGCGAACCTATTCCAACACTTCTCCGCCCTCGTGCTTTCAGGCCAGACCGACCCCTCATGGGCCCAGATCAGCCTGCTTACGCAACGCGTGCTCGATGCCTGCCTACTCTCGGCTCATGAAGGCTCACGCGTGGTAAGCCTGTGAGGATGTGGATTGATGACCGTTGTCGGTACGGCAGACATAACAATCACCCAAGGCAAACCCATCATTTTTGCTTCGATTCGTAACCCGGATGCGGCTTGCCATCATCGCCGAGTTTGCCACAGGCCCATAAAAGGCCGCGGGTAACGAGGTCGAGGTACAAGGGATCCTGCATGGTGTGATTGCCGTGACCCAGCGTGGTGCCAAAAACCTTACCCTTACCATAGTGGTTTACCCAGATCACATGGTGATCCTTCTTCGTGTCCTCACCGTAGGCAGTGGCGAGCGGCTTGAAGTTCTCCCATAACTTCTCGTTCTTGTAGAGCTCATCTTTCGGGTCGTTCCACTCCTTCGGGAAACCTTTCATCACCGGATGATCTTCGGCGACATTGCGCACCTTGAGGTCACGGTTTTTTTCGTGGCTCATGGAGGTCTGGCCGATACACTTACGCCACTCATCGGTCTTCGCCGCGCGGTAGCTGTGCGTAGAACAGTGCAACATCACAGCGGGTACACCTTCAAAATGCGGCTTAGCAATGCCTTCGACGAATGGCACATCCGTGACTGCGCCAAAGCATTCATTATGGATGATCACATCGTAACCTTTAGCCCAATCGGCCTTCTTGTAGATGCTCACCTGATGCGTGCGATCGTCCTTCACACGTGCCTCCTCATGGACGATGGTAAATTCCGTGTTGGCACGAGCGCTGATTCCCTCCGCGAGGATCATTTTTTGGTTAGCGTAGTCATGGCAGCAGCCGCCGCAGATCATGAGGACCTTGAGTGGCTTGACCTCTTGGGAAAAGGTGGTGATGGCAAGGATGAGGGTCAGGGACAAGATAATTTTCTTCATATCAGGAACACAAGATGTTTGGCAGAAGCACAAACGCCCTGCAAAGCTCCTTTTCCATCATTTGTTTTCTCCGCATGCCCACCTCCGCTCTCGAAATCGGCAAAGCCTACCTTACTGAGAACGCCACGAAGCCTGGCGTGATCACCACGTCCACGGGATTGCAATACCTCGTGCTCATAGAGGGCACCGGCAAAAGCCCAAAGGCCAAGGACACCGTCGTGGTCAACTACCGAGGCACACTGCTCAACGGTGTGGAATTTGACAGCAGTTACCTAGCAGGCCGTGAGCCTGCGGAATTTCCCCTGAACCGAGTGATCAAAGGCTGGACCGAGGGCCTACAAACCATGAAGGAGGGAGGCAAGACGCGCTTTTTCATCCCCAGCCACCTTGCCTATGGCAAACGCGGCGCCGGGTTGGACATCGGCCCGGATGAGACGCTGATCTTTGAAGTGGAACTGCTCAAAGTCTGGGAAGACTGATGCCAAGCCATGACTCTCGAAGAACTCCGCCAACAAGTCTGCGAAGCCAACCGCGCCCTGCCCTCCACCGGCCTCGTGCGCCTCACGTGGGGTAATGTAAGCGGGATCGATCGCACCAGCGGCCTTTGGGCCATCAAGCCTAGCGGTGTGGACTACGAAGCACTCACGCCGGCGGACATCGTGGTGCTCGACCTCGACGGCAAAGTGGTGAAGGGAAAACTGCGTCCGTCGAGTGACACGAAAACGCATCTGCACCTTTACCGTGAATTTTCACGGATCGGCGGCATCACTCACACCCACAGCGTGCATGCGACGATGTTCTGCCAGGCTGGACGTGAGCTTCCCTGCCTCGGCACAACGCATGCAGACCATTTCAATGGGACCATCCCCCTCGTTCGCGCGCTGACTCCTCAGGAGGTTGACGCAGACTACGAGCATTTCACTGGTGTGGCGATTGAGGAGCGCCTGCGCGAATTGAAACTCGATCCACTCGAAATGCCCGCCGTGCTCCAACTGCACCATGCGCCTTTCACTTTCGGCAAAAGTGCCATGGACTCGCTCAACAACAGCATCGCACTCGAAATGTGTGCCCAGATGGCCATCGGGAGTTTTGCTCTCAATCCGTCCGCGGGCTCCATTCCGGGCCACATCCTCGAAAAACATCACCTTCGTAAACACGGCCCAAATGCCTATTATGGGCAAAAGTGAAGCACACCGTCCTTCCTGAGGCGTATCAACGGCATCACATGCACGCTCCAGCCCGCTCCTGCCCCATCGCGTGAAAGGCATCTTTTTTGTCCGGTTTTCAGCTCTCGTGCGATATATCAAATTCCTGCCATTTTCCCCAACCATGAAGTTCATCGTCCTCTCTCTCACCCTGCTCGCCTCAGTTGCGTCTGCACAGGATTATCTCGAAATCTCCGCGAGTCCGGGTTTGCCAGGCAGCGGGAAGAAAGTCGTGCTCGTCGCGGGTGATGAAGAATACCGCACAGAGGAGTCGATGCCAATGCTAGCGAAGATTCTGGCTAAAAAGCATGGCTTCAATTGCATCGTCTTATTCTCCACGGACGAAAAAGCGGGCCACATCGATCCAAACAGCTCGAAGAACATCCGAGGCACCGAGACGCTGAATGACGCGGACCTCCTCATCATCGGCACGCGTTTTCGTCAGCTCCCCGACGAACATCTGGCACATTTCGCCAAGTTCCTGAATTCGGGCAAACCTGTGATCGGCTTCCGCACAGCCACGCATGCCTTCACCGGCGCGGCAAAGACCGGCGACTTCAAGTGGAGTGAGTTCGGATTGAAGATCCTCGGTGAGAAGTGGGTGGCTCATCATGGAGCGCACAAGAAGGAAGGCACGCGCAGTGTGTTTGAGACCGCTAACCTCAAAAATCCCGTGCTACGTGGCGTGGAGGAGATTTTCGGCACCTCGGATGTGTATGCCGTGAAGAACCTCGACCTCAACAAAGCGACGATTTTGCTGCGCGGCGCTGTCACGACGAGTTTGCACGATCGTTCGTTGCCGATTCAGGGCCCCAAAAACGAACCCATGCAGGCGCTCGCGTGGCTTTTTAAGTACACCTCGCCGGATGGCAAAACGCAGGGCCAATCGTTCTGCACGACGATGGGGGCGGCAGTGGACTTCATTGACGAGGACCTGCGTCGCCTCATTGTGAACGCAGCGTATCACCTCACAGGTATCGAAGTGCCTGCGAAGGCCGATGTGGCTTTTGTCGATCCCTTCAATCCGACCATGTATGGCTTCATCAAAGACGCCGGCTACTTCAAGCAGCGCAATCTGAAGCCCAGCGACTTCGCGACGGGAAAAAGCCCTTCGATGGGCATGCCGGGTGACAAGAAGCCTGACGCCACGGCATCCGAACAGCCGCCGCACGCGCCAAATGCCGAGCCACCGGCCGCCACGAAAGCTCGTGCGCAGAATGTCGCACCACCTAGCAAAGGAGAACGTATTGTGCTGATCGGCAACGGCCTCGCTGAGCGTGACACATGGTACAGCCGGATTGAAACGGAGCTACAGCTTCGCTATCCAGGGCGTGAGTTGCTCTTCCGTAACATGGGGCATGTGGGCGACACGCCGGGCTTCCGCCCACATCCGGCACGCGTCTCGCAGTGGGCCTTCCCTGGCGCGGAAAAGTTTCATCCCGACAAAATGGTGCACAATGGCAAGGGCTTCTATCCCACACCAGATCAATGGCTCGCACATTTGAAGGCGGACACGATTGTGGCATTCTTCGGCTACAATGAGAGCTTCGACGGACCGAACAAGGTCGGTAATTTCGAGGCAGAACTCGACGCGTGGGTCGTTCACACGCTCAGCAAGGCCTACAACGGCAAGGAAGCGCCACGTGTGGTGCTCGTATCGCCTATTGCCTATGAGGATCAGAGCGCAAAGCGGGATCTCCCCAAGGGCGACGCGGAGAATGCAAACCTCGTGCTCTACTCCACCGCCATCGAAAAAGTGGCCAAGAAGCACAATCTCACTTATATCGACCTCTTCACCCCTACAAAGGGAATCGAGGCGAAGAGTGGTGAGGCATTCACGACCGGCGGATTCATTCCAACGGACAAAGGATACGAAAAAATCGCCGAACTGCTAGCAACCGGCCTCTACGGCCACGCCAGCCGCGAATCGAAAGCCGACCCTAAGCTCGTGCACGAAGCGGTGAAGCAGAAGGACTGGTTCTGGAATAGCGACTACAACATTCTCAACGGTGTGCACACGCACGGCCAACGCTACAATCCCTATGGTCCACAGAATTACCCGGACGAGGTAAAGAAGACCCGAGAGATGGCTGCGCTGCGTGATGAGTTGATCCGCCATGTTGCCTCAGGCAAGACGACCGATTTGAAGGTCGATGACAGCAGGACGCACAAGCTTTCCGAGGTGCCAACGAACTACCAGCCAAGCGTGAAGAACGGCAACACGAAGTATCTATATGGCGAGGATGCCGTGAAGACACTCACCGTGCCGGAGGGTTACAAAGTAGAGATGTTCGCCAGTGAAAAAGAGTTCCCGAATCTCGCCAACCCGATGCAAATCAGCTTTGACAACAAGGGGCGCTTGTGGGTGGCCACCATGCCAACCTACCCACACTATCGGCCCGGCGATGCGCTACCAGATGACAAGCTGCTGATCTACGAAGATACAAATGGTGACGGCAAAGCCGACAAGGAAACTGTCTTTGCTGACAAGCTACACCTGCCCATTGGCTTCGAGTTTGCGCCAGAAGGCGTGTATGTTTCGCAGGAGCCTAATCTCGTGCTGCTGCGCGACACGGACGGCGACGACAAGGCAGATAAAATGGAGATCGTGCTCGGCGGCTTTGACACGCATGACACGCACCACGCCATCAGCGCCTATACCGCCGATCCGAGCGGCGCGTTCATGATGTGCGAAGGCGTATTTCTTCACTCGAACATCGAGACCCCCTACGGCCCCGTGCGCTGTGTTGATGGTGGTTTTTATCGCTACAGCCCACAGCGCGGCCAGCTCGAGCGCACCATCCAGATGAGCATCCCAAATCCTTGGGGTTATGTCTTTGATCAATGGGGCCAAGATTTTCTCCTTCACACCTCCGGCACCACGATGAACTACGCGCTGCCCGTGCAGGTGAAGCCCGTATTTGGCAGCAAAACGCCTTCCACGCCCGATCTCGTCCCGAAAGGCCACAACGTACGCCCCACTAGCGGCCTTGAGATCGTGAGCAGCCGCCACTTCCCTGAAAACGTGCAAGGCGACCTCATTTACTGCAACGCCATCGGCTTTCTAGGCATCAAGCAGGTGAAAATTGAAGACGCCGACGGCGGCACCGGTTGGAAAACCACGCACCAGCCCGACCTGCTCCAGAGCAGCGATGGCAACTTCCGCCCTGTCGATCTCGAGTTCGCCCCCGATGGCAGCCTTTACGTCATCGACTGGCACAACGTGCTTATCGGCCACATGCAGCACAACGCGCGTGACCCGCTGCGTGACCACGTCCACGGCCGCATCTACCGCATCACCTATCCTAGCCGCCCGCTCATTAAAGCCGCGCCAGTGGCAGGTGCTCCCGTCGAGACCCTCTTGGAAAACCTGAAAGCCCCCGAACTTCGCCAGCGCTACCGCACGCGTCGTGAACTTCGAGCTCATCCTTCCAGCGAGATCGTGTCAGCCGCCAAGGCTTGGGCCGCAAAACAATCCGATACACACGCGAAACTCGAAGCCCTCTGGGTCACTTGGGGTGCCAACCAAGTCGATGAAGAGTTGCTGCGTGAAATGCTCGTGGCGAAAGACTTCCACGCACGTGCCGCCGCTGTGCGTGTACTGCGCTACAACACACACCGCATCGCAGATCACGTCGCCTTGCTCGAAAAGGCCGCGCAGGACGAAAACGGCCGTGTGCGCCTAGAGGCTATCGTCGCAGCGAGCTGGCTGCCGAATGTGCCCGCCGCCAAGAACATTGTCGCTCTGGCATCGAAGCTCCCGCTCGATGAATGGAGCCAAAACGCCGCGAAAACAGCTTCCGACCGCCTCGCTGGCATCGTCGAGGTTGCCAAGCCAGAATACAAGGTCGTACCGCCACCCACGCACTTGAGCGATGTCGCCAAAGGCCAGTTCACCGCCGGACAAGAGGTCTATTTCCGCGAAGGATTGTGCGTCACCTGCCATCAACCCAACGGTGGCGGCCTCGATCCCGCCTTCCCTAGCATCGTAAAGAGCCCGTGGGTGACCGAGGACAAGCAGCGCTTGATCAAAATCGTCATGTATGGCCTCATGGGCCCCATCAAAGTGGGTGGCAAAGAATACAACGGCCAAGTTCCCATGACTCCGTTTGCGGGTATGCTCAAAGACGAGGAAATTGCCAACGTTCTAACCTTCGTTCGCAATCACTTCGGCAACCAAGCAGACCCAGTCACTCCCACCGAGGTGAAGGCAATCCGTGATGCCAACAAAGGCCGCATGATGCTCTTCACGACGGATGAGATTCTCAAGGCACATCCCCTGAAGTGATTGAGGCAGACAACTTACCGAAACTGGCGCTCCACCTGTGCCACCCTTGAAAAGAAGAAGCCAGTTGCGCCGCGAATAAGTCACGTGTTTGCATGAGACGTGTTGTTTTTTCGCGTCTTTTACACGCCATTCATCGTCTGCTTATTGTTATCCGGTTGTGACCGAGAACCGGTTAAGGGAAATCCATCCGCTGGCCGCATTCAAACCGCAGCCTCCCAAACAGATGGCAGCGCAGATGGCTGCGTCTGGGTGGTCGATAGCACACTGAATGGACGTCTGTACCTATGTGGCACCATCCACATTCTGCGTGAGCAGGACTATCCGCTGGCGCCAGGCTATGAAGCAGCCTACCGAGGGTCTGACAAACTGCTGCTTGAGCTGCCACCGGGCAAAGGTTCCGGCCCAGAACTCAGCATGAAAATGTCCCAACTGGGCACATTTTCATCTGACACCTCCCTTGAAGCTCACGTGAGCGCGCATGCTTGGAAAGCGGTACAAACATGGGCGCTACGGCGTGGGCTCGATCCTTCTTCGATGAAACGTTTTCGCCCATGGTTTGTCTCGCTGCTCATCACATCAAAGGAGTACGCCCTTCTCGGAGCCACACCGGAGCTTGGCGTGGACAAACATTTCAGCGCAAGAGCCGAGTCTGATGGTAAACTTGGAGAGGGATTAGAAACAGACGACTTCCAACTTCAGATGTTTACTTCCCTGACAAACGAGCAGCAGCGAGAGCTTTTAGACCAAACACTAGCAGAACTTTCGACAGTGCCTGACGAATACGAAAAGATGATTCTGGCTTGGAAAAAGGGAGATCTACCCGCTCTTCACGCCATGCTTTTTCGTGAGGCAGAAAAGCATCCCGACCTGATGAACCTTTTCCTAACGGACCGGAACCGGGTGTGGATCGAAAAACTGGATGCGATGCTACGACGCGGCGAAAAAGTGATGGTGCTGGTGGGTGCAGGACACCTCACGGGGGATGCAGGCCTGATCGAGCTACTCAAAAAGCGTGGGCATCAGGTGCGTCACTACCGCGAGGTCAAACATTTCTGAAACTGCGGCATCATAGCAGCCGCAGACGGGTCAGATCCTGCGTGTCGACCATTCCAACCGGCCTGCCAGCGGCATCGATAACAACCAGATCATCCACACGACACTTTTCGAGTGTGGCAAGCACCTCCGCCGCCAGTTTGTCCGCTTGGATGCTGATGGGTCGTGAAGTCATGAAAGCACTCACCGGATGTTCGGAGATAGCCGGGTCTTGCTGGAAGGCACGCACGAAGTCCCCATGAGTAAAGACCCCCGCAAGCCCGCCGTCCGCGGCTACCACGACAGCAGCACCACTCCGCGCCGACGTCATCGCTTGCAGCGCCTCGCGCACAGACGTTTCGGGTTGAACGAGTGCCACTTGGGCCCCGCTGCGCATCACATCCTGAACACGAGTCAAGAGTGCTCTCCCAAGAGATCCGCCCGGATGCAAGCGGGCAAAATCTTCCTGCTGAACTCCGCGGGCTTCAAGGAGCACCATCGCCAAGGCGTCACAAACCACCAACATGACCGTGGTGCTCGATGTGGGCGCTAAGTTCAAGGGGCAGGCCTCTTTCTCGACTCTTGAATCGAGGACCACATCTGCATTGCGAGCCAGAGTGGATTGAAGGCCGCCCGTGATGGCAATCACTGGCAGACCAAATCGTTTAACGTGCGGCAGCAGGGCCAGAAGTTCTGACGTCTCGCCACTGGCACTCAAAAGAATCGCTAAATCGCCCGGATCGATGACACCCAAATCTCCGTGGAGGGCGTCTCCCACATCGAGAGCCACACTGGTGGCCCCCGTGCTATTCAATGTAGCAGCCAATTTACGTCCGATGCTGCCGCTCTTACCCACCCCACACACAATGATTTTCCCCCGTCCATCCAGGCAGCACCTCATGAGATCGATGGCCTTTGAAAAAGTCCCGTCCACCCGACCATGGAGGCGGGTGAGCTCATCAATTTCGAGCTGGATCACATGGCGTGCTTTTTCGCTGTAGTCGGTCATTGAAAGGAGAGGATAGAGCGGTATCGACAGGTGGCAATGCAGTCGAAGGGGGGCTAAACAGATCGAGCCCCTCGTGGGAATTGCTTGAGAATAAGCTGTTTCATCGCCAAAATCACTCTTTTGTCTCTTTCGACGTCGATTTCATGGCATCCGGTTCCACTGCTCCACATCGCGCCTTCATGGGCGTGGCAGGTATCGCTTGTATTCTTCTTACACTTATCTTGACCGGGGGGTGGAGATGGTACTTCCAGGATTTGGAAAAGCGCCGTTTGATCCAAGATAGGTCAAAAATGCATGAAGCTAGGCTACGGGATCTCGAGAAACTCGGGCTCGATGCAGGGGCTGAGCTAGGGGTCCGATCTCAGGAGTCCATGGCTCCGAAAGCGGGAGGCACTACGAGCGTCTTTCCTGAACCGAGCGAGTTCAAGAGCCTACCGCTACAGGACACCCTGCCAGAGTATCAGGAAGCGGTAGAAACGCTGGATCGTTATTGGAAGGCGTTAACCGTGGAGGAGCGAGTTCCTCATGTTTACGCACCCGAGCGGGTCAAACCGCTCATGGAAGACTTCTATGATCGCCAGAAGGAAACAGATCCCGACCACCACGAACTGCGCCAGAAATCGCGCTTCATGCTGGATGGACGTGAGGAAATTCTTTATTTCAACTTTGCCAGTAAAAGAGCCACGGGCTTTGTCGAAGTAGCCATGCGCCGCGGTCAGAACGGACGCTTTTTGGTGGATTGGGAAAGCCTAACCGGCTTCACCTCACCAGGGTTTGCCGAATTAAAAAAACTCAAGCCCACTACCCCCACTCAAGTCCGTGCCTTTGTGAGACTGGTTGATCATTACACCCACGAATTCACGGACTCCACACGTTATCTCTGTGTGAAAATGACTGCCTCCAACGGCGCAGATACACTCTATGGGTATGCCGAGCGCCATTCAGAGCTCGGGAAATGGCTCGAGGAAATTCTCGAAAACACCCGCAAGGGAAACAGCCTCAGTGGGCACACGCTGATGGTGAATTTCCCAGAAAACGCCCAATCCGATGAATGCGTTTTGATCCAACGTGTGATCGCGGCCCGTTGGCTCATCCTTGACCCTTGAGCGCCTAAAAAAGCCCCGCCAGCCGACGCAGACGAGGCTTTGAAATCCGAGGCTGGATCAGCGGTTATTCACCGTCGCGGCCAATGGCTTCGACCGGGCAACCCGTCAGAGCTTCTTCACAGAGGTTGCGTTCCTCATCGTTTTCAGGCTGCTTGAAGACGTAGGAATGCCCGCCGTCATCATCGCGCTTGAAGTTTGCCGGTGCCGTCTCTCGGCAAAGGTCACAATCGATGCACTGATCATCGACATAGTAGGCTCCAGAAACGTTATGGGCGTATTTGTTAGCAGCGTCAGCCATGAGGGTAGGATGGGGAGGTGAAGGGCGCCGATAGTAGTGCCCGCCCCCCTGCTTTCAAACGCTTTTTGCCCGCATTTTGAACCCTTGAGGTCCTTGCCTTCTTCCCAGTGAAATTTCACCACCCCTCCCAAACGTTCGTATCGACCTATGCGCATTCTTTGTTGCCTTCTGGCACTCGTCTCCAGACTCACCTCGGCCTCAAATCCGAATATCGTGGTTATTTTCATGGATGACATGGGCTACGCGGACGTCGGTTGTTTCGGCGCTCAGGGATACCAGACTCCGAACATTGACAAACTGGCCGCTGCAGGACGCAAGTTCACTCATTTCCACGTCGCCCAACCTGTTTGCAGCGCCTCACGCACTGCACTTTTGACCGGGTGTTACCCCAATCGCCTCGGTATGCATGGCGCCCTGGGCCCCTCTGCCAAGCACGGCATTCATGCCAATGAAATGACCCTCGCCGAACTCGTGAAGCAAAAAGACTACGCCACCGCCGCTGTCGGCAAATGGCACCTTGGCTCTCTACCACAGTTTTTGCCCGTGAAGCATGGCTTCGACGAGTACTACGGCATTCCCTATTCGAACGACATGTGGCCCTACCACCCTCAGGCAAAGAAGGGCAGCTACCCGAAACTCCCCATGGTCGAGAACGACCATGTTGTGGACGAAGAGATTACCCCAGAGGACCAGACGCACCTCACCACGGAGTACACCGCCCGCAGCCTGAAGTTTATCGAGAAGAACAAAGACAAGCCCTTCTTCCTCTACCTCGCCCACAGCATGGTTCATGTGCCGCTTTTTGTGAGCGAGAAGTTCAAAGGCAAATCGGACAAAGGACTCTTCGGCGATGTGATGATGGAGGTGGACTGGTCCGTGGGCCAGATCATGGACACCCTGAAGAAAAACGGCCTTGAAGACAACACCTGGATCATCTTCACCTCAGACAACGGCCCATGGCTGAGCTATGGCGACCACGCGGGCAGCGCGGGATCGCTCCGCGAGGGCAAAGGCACCTGCTGGGAAGGTGGCACCCGCGTCACCGGTATCATGAAGTGGCCCGCGAAGATCCCCGCCGGCACAACGACGGACACGATGATGATGACCATCGACATCCTTCCCACCATCGCCCATGTCATCGATGCCAAACTGCCCTCCCACACCATCGACGGCCTCAACTGCTGGCCCATCATTTCGGGAGAAAACGACGCCAAGAACCCTCACGACTTCTACGCTTTCTATTACGAGCAAAACCAACTCCAGGCCATCACCAGCGGTGATGGACGCTGGAAGCTCCAACTCCCGCACAAATATCGCAGCATCGTCGGAGTCACCGAAAAAGCCCAGAACGGCATTCCCGTGCTATACAAGCAGATAACGATCGACCAACCCGAGCTCTACGACCTCTACACCGACATTAGCGAATCCAAAAACGTCGCCGTCGATCATCCGGAAGAGGTCGCACGTCTCCAAAAGCATGCCCAGACCATCCGCGCCGAGTTGGGAGACAGCCTCATGAAGCAGCCTAAAGGCAGCGGAACTCGCGAGCCGGGCATGTGAGACGCTGCATCAGGCAAACATGCCGCTCTCCGGCAGCATAGGATCAGGTATCGCATGCTCCTTCAAAGAGCGGACGCACAGCCTTGTGAAGAGCAGGTGCGTCTCTCCCGGCTCCAGCGTTACCGCGTCGTCCCCGGCATTGGTGGTTTCAACACACACAAAGTCCGGATACGCCTCATCCGGCAGGTCCGCGAGCCGTGTCGATTTCTCGATCCACGGATTCCACACCACCGTGCTCAGGCTTCCCGCTTTCTCGATACGCAGCTCACGGTGCATCACCGGATCATCCACGATCACCGGCGCATCGGATGCATACAGTCGGTCCACCTCCTGATCGATCACCACAGGCCCTTCTTGAGCCCGTTTGTCCGGCGATAGACGCCCCTCGACATACTGCGTGCCATGCAAACCATGGATCGTGACCTGCCGCACATCTCCCACGCTGAAGTAGCTGTGCAGCGCACCCGTCATCGTCCAGGCTTTTGAGTCCGTGTTGGTCACCTCCAAGCCTACTTCGAGCTCCAAACCCATGCTGACATGCAGCCGCGCCTCAAAGCCAAACGGCCACAGCAGTCGCGATTCCGGTGAGTCCGACAGCTTCAGCACGATGTCCACACCATCAGGTGTCTCGCGGGCACGATCCAGCTCCCACATCATCGTACGCACCAAGCCATGTGCAGGTTTGCTACTGTCCGGATGTGGGCCAAACCACGGCCAGCACACCGGGATGCCGCCGCGGATCGGCTTGCCCAGTTCGATGAGCGCGTCCGGGCTCATGTAGAGCACGGGATCGCTGTGCGCCGGCATCCATTCCATCACATGCGCCCCATGCAGGGCCACACGGCCGGTAGCGTTGCGATGCTGGATTTCGAGCACCGGATAACCGGGCTTTGCGTCGATGACTTGGAGACAATTGGGGACTTTCATAGTTGGAAAGTGGCCGGCAGCAGCTCGGCGAGTGTTTTAGTCGTGAGAAAACCGTTTTGAAGAAAAGAGACTGGCAGTTGTGGCGCACCAAATTCAGAGATGACCTGCCGACAGGCACCACAAGGCGGGAACTCATGCCCCAAAGCGATCACCGCAAGTGATGCGATACGCATCCCTTGCCCTTCCTGCGCCACCGCGTGAAAAATCGCGTTCCGCTCGGCGCATATCGTGAGGCCGTAACTCGCATTCTCCACATTACAGCCCGTGTACAGTCCGCCTTCAGCCGTCACCAGCGCACAACCCACTTGGAAACGCGAATATGGTGCATACGCCTTCGCAGCCACGGCACGGGCATGGTTCATGAGCTCATCGGCATTCATCATGCCGCATCAAACAGCGGGCGTCCGATGCCTCAAGCACTTCTCAATCCTTCGCAAACCAGCCCTTCACCTTGGAAAAGAAGCCCGGCTTGTCTTGGTCGAGGTTTTTGGCCGCAGGATCAAGTGTGGTTACTGGCATAGTTGCAAGAGCTTTTGGGTCCCAGCCACCGCCGATGGCCTTGATGAGACCCACGGTAGCGATCAGGCGCTGACCGGCGATTTGAGCAGTAGCTCGTTGCATGGTCAAGGTGGTGCGATTGGCCTCGATGACATCCAAATAAGGGCTCGTTCCGGCTTCGTAGCGGGTTTTGGCCAGTTGTGCGGCTTTTTCGGCGCTGGTGCGGGCACGGCCTTGTGACTCAGCTTGGATGCCGAGGTTGCGGATGGCGGAGAGACTCGATTCGACATCGGCGAGAGCACCGAGGAAGGCCTGGCGGTAGTTCGCGAGGGCTTCATCATGCACCGCTTTGGACTTGCTGAGGTTCCAGCGGTTCTTGTTTCCGGAAAAGAGCGGCACGCTGATGCTCGGGCCGAGGCTCCACATGAGTGAGGTTGGCTCAAAGAGGATGTCGATGTCGCCACTTTGGAAGCCCCCGCGACCCATGAATTTGATGCTCGGGAAAAATTGCGCCTTCGCCACGCCGATGCGGGCGGTGGCGGCTTCGAGAGCTCGCTCGGCCTGCGATATATCGGGACGGCGTTCTAGCAGATCACTCGGCAAACCACTGGGAATGCTCGGAGGTAAGGAGATGACCATATGGCTTGTAGGGATATTGAAGCTCGAAGCGTTGGCACCAATGAGGATGGCGAGCATGTTTTCGAGTTGGTCACGTTGCGCCTGAAGCGCGGAAACTTCCGCCTGGGCACTCGCCACCTCAGTCTCGGCTTGCGCCTGCTCCAGTTCACTACCCGCACCGACCTGCACGCGGGCTTTGGCAATTTTTAGCGCCTCATTTCGCCAGCCGACTGCCTCTCGCACGATGCGGATCTCGTTGTCGAGCGTGCGCAGCTTGAAGTAATTCATCGCCACCTCGGCTTGGATACCTAGTAGGATGTTATGCACTGCATCTGCCGCCATCGCAGCATCAGCACGAGCACCTTCGCTTTGCCGGCGTAGCTTGCCCCAAAGGTCAAGCTCCCAACTGAAATCCAGAGGCGCATTGTAAGCCGGACCCTCGTAGCGCATGCCATTCAGCGGGAACGGCGATGGCATGTTCTCCGAAGTTTGCTGCGTCTCGACCGTCAGTGGCAGGCTCACTGTCGGAAAGAAATCGCCACGTGCCATGCGGGCTGCGGCACGCGCCTGATCGAAGCGGGCCATTGCCGCCTTGATCTGCTGGTTGCTCGCCGTGGCAGCGGAAACGAGTGCATTGAGCCGTGGATCACGAAACACCGTCCACCACGAACCTTTTGGCAGATGCGCTGAAGGAGTTGCGGCACGCCAACTAACACCTTTGAAGTTCGGCGGTGTCGCGGTGGCCGGCCGCTCGTAATTTGGACCGATCTGGGCCAAGGCCGGGCTGGCAAATGCCAAAAGCAGGAGAAAGCGCATATCAAAAATCAGTGGGAATGGACTGGAGTTGCAGCAGAGGACTCATGCATGACTTTCTTGCGCTTATGACCGAACATCACGAGCACGTAAAATACGGGCGTGAGGAAAAGGCCTAAAAGGGTCACACCAATCATGCCACTGAAGACGGCAGCACCCATGGCACGGCGCATCTCAGCTCCGGCGCCAGTGGAAACGACAAGCGGATACACCCCAGCAATAAAAGCAATGGAGGTCATCAAAATGGGACGCAAACGCAGGCGGCAGGCCTCGAGAGCTGACTCGAGCGGCGTTTTTCCTAGATCGTAGTTCTCCTTGGCAAACTCGACAATGAGAATGGCGTTTTTGCAGGCAAGACCGATCAGCACGATGAAGCCGATCTGCGTGAAGATGTTGTTGTCGCCTCCGGTGAGATGCACACCGATGAGAGCAAAAAGCAGGCAAAGCGGCACGATGAGAATGATGGCCAACGGCAATCGCAGGCTCTCATACTGAGCAGCAAGCACCATGAAAACGAGCAGAATACACAGCGGGTAGATGTAGATGGCCGTATTACCCGCGATGATTTTTTGGTAAGTGAGATCGGTCCATTCAAATTCGAATCCGGCGGGCAGCATGTCCTTGGCGAGCTTCGAGATGAGGTCCTCGGCCTGACCGGAACTCACCGGCGGCAGCGGAGCGCCATTGAAGTCAGCGGCGAGATAGCCGTTGTAGTGGGTGACACGATCGGGGCCAAAGCTCTCCTTCACTTGCACCAGCGAACCGATGGACACCATCTCACCGGCCATGTTGCGGGTTTTGAGCTTGGTGATGTCGCTCGTCTCATCACGGAACTGTTGCTCCGCCTGCGCCACAACCTGGTAGGTGCGACCGAAGCGGTTGAAGTCGTTCACATACAGACTACCCAGATTGACTTGCAGCGTCTCGAACAGGTTTGCCAGCGGCACTCCCTGCACCTTAGCCTTCTCACGGTCCACATCGGCTTCCAGCTGCGGTACATTCACCGTGTAACCGGAATAAACCTGTGTGAGCTTTTGAGTGCCATACGAGGCGCCGACGAGCTGCTGCGTGGCTTGATAGAGTGCGGCATACCCTTGGTTCGCACGATCCTCGACCATCAGCTTGAAGCCGCCTGTCGAGCCAATGCCATTCACCGGTGGCGGCGGAAAGACCATCACCATGGCATCCTGAATGGCCATGAACTTGCCATTCAATGCCCCGGCGATGGATCCGCCGCTCAAATCCGGCGTGGCACGCTTCTCAAAGTCTTCTAGGCCGACAAACACGATGCCAGCATTCGGGCTGATGGTGAAGCCCTGAATGCTCAAACCCGGAAATGCGATGGCATCCTTCACGCCCGGATGATCGAGAGCGATCTGCGACATACGGCGCATGACATCATCCGTGCGATCGAGCGAGGAACCTTCCGGCAACTGTGCAAAGCCCACGAGGTATTGCTTGTCCTGCTCCGGCACGAAACCATCCGGCACGATTTGAAAACCCTTCATCGTGGCCCATACGAGACCGCCATAGAGCATCAGGGCAATGAGGCTAAAGCGAATCCCGCGCTTCACAATGCCAACATAGAGATTCGACGACCAGTCAAAGAAGCGATTGAAGGGCCGGAAGAACCAGCCGAGCAGCCCATCCATTGCCTTCGTGAGCAGGTCTTTCTTGTCATGATGACCTTTCAAGAGCAAAGCAGACAGAGCTGGCGATAGCGTGAGCGAATTGATGGCCGAGATGATCGTGGAGATGGCGATGGTGACAGCGAACTGCTTATAGAACTGACCGCTGAGCCCGCTGATGAACGCGGTGGGGATGAATACGGCGCACAAGACGAGTGCCGTGGCTATGATCGGTCCGGTGACTTCCTTCATCGCCTGCTTGGTGGCTTCCAGCGGCCTCAAACCATTGCGGATGTTTCGTTCGACGTTCTCGACAACCACGATGGCATCATCCACGACGATACCGATGGCCAGCACGAGGCCAAAAAGGCTCAGGTTGTTGATCGAGAAGCCCAGCGCATGCATCACCGCAAAGGTGCCCACGAGCGACACCG
>JAFMIR010000096.1 GCA_017853885.1 Prosthecobacter sp. | reverse complement strand
GCTGGTGGCGATCAAGTGCCGCGGCCGATGTATGGCAAAGCCGCCGATGAGCGCATGCGCCGTCTGCGCGGCCTCACACGGCTCGAAGAAGTCGCCCGTCGTGTCGTTCGTGGCTGGGAGGAAGCCTATGAAGGAGCCAAACTGGAGCCTGTGAGCGGTGCCGTCTTGCAACACCACACGAAGAAGATTGATCTGCCCTGGCGCAAAGTGACGGAGAAGGAGCTCGCCGATGCCCAGAAGGCTGTCGATCAATACAAAGACGATCCCAAGGAGCAGTGGAAGTATCTTTGGAACAAAGGCGTGGTGGATCGGTATGAAGCCGAGAAAGCCGGAACCTCCGGCGTCTACCAAATGGAACTCCACGCCCTGCGCCTCGGCGATGTCGCCATCGCCACGAATGAGTTTGAGCTCTTCACCGACTACGGCGTGCAGATGAAGGCCCGCAGCCCAGCCGTGCAGACCTTCCTCATCCAGCTCACCGGCTCCGGCGGCTATCTTCCCACGCCAAGAGCAGTCGCCGGCGGCAGCTACAGCGCCATCATCCAAAGCAGCCGCATCGGTCCCGAAGGCGGTCAGGTGCTCGTCGATGAAACCGTGAAAGCCTTCAACGAACTCTGGCCTGCGCCAGCAGCAACGGAGGCTAAGAAATGAAGACTCGATCACTCTTCCTCTCGCTGCTCTCGCTCGTCGTCGCCCCTGCCTTGCTCGCGCAAGGACCGGGCAAAAAGAGTTCATTCGCCGGAAAACGAGTGCTTTTCATCGGCATCGACGGTTGTCGTGCGGATGCCGTGACAGCGGCGATGGCACGCGGAATGGCTCCACAAATGAAAGCGCTCAGCGAGGGTGAAAACGGCCTCATCTCGCTCAAATGCTACGCCGGGGGTGAAATCGGCACGCCGACGCATCAGCCGACCGTCAGCGGTCCTGGCTGGACGAGCCTGCTCACCGGCGTGTGGATCAATCAGCACGGAGTGAAGGACAATCGCTTCATCGGCGGGCGGCTTCAGACGTATGCGCACTTCATGCGGCGGATCAAAGAAGTGCAGCCGAAGTCGTTTTGCGCCTCCTTTGCCGACTGGCCGCCGATTCATGACTACATCGCCGATGGATCGCGAGTGGGAGACAAGGAGTTCCTCGATGTGAAGTTCGCCGCCGTGCCGGATGCCAAACGTCACTTCATCGACAACCCCGAAAAAGACATCGAAGTGCGTGACGCGGCCCTGAAGACCCTGCGCGAGCAGAATCCCGATGCCATGTTCGTTTATTTCGGCTCGGTGGATGAATTCGGCCATGGTGCCATCGACGAACGCGGCAGCTTCTCACCCGAGAACGTCATCTACCTCAATGCCATCAGCCATGTGGACTCCCACATCGGCGAACTGGTCCGGGCGATGCGTGCGCGGCCCCAATTTGCCGACGAAGACTGGCTGATCTTCATCACCACCGATCACGGAGGCCGTGGAAACGCCCACGGCGGCAACAGCGACATGGAACGGAACATCTGGCTGATCGCCCACGGCACCCACCTGCCTCGCGAGCGCCTTCTCCACTCACCCGTGCCGCAAACCGCGCTGGTGCCGATGATCTACCAGCATCTCGGCATCTCACCCAAGCCGGAGTGGACACCGGAGCCTCCCAAGCCGCCGGCACCGCCGCCGCCAACCGCCGAGCCAAAGAAGTAATCAGGCCGTCAGCCGCCAAGAAACTCAAACCTTCATCATCATTCTATGAAACGACCGCATCACCCACATCGTCGCCTTCTCATCGCCATCAGCTTCGCCGCACTCGCGTTGCCATTTTGTGCCGCGGCACAGGAGAAAGTCTTCAGAGCAGGTGCGGCGACCAGCAACATCACGCCGCCGCTGGGCATGACCATCGTGGGCAACTTCGCGCCACAGCCGATCTCGAAGCACGTTCACGATGAGCTGCATGTGCGTTGTCTGGCGCTCGATGATGGCAAGACGAAGCTTATCTTCGCTGTGGCGGACAATCTTCACCTCAGTCGCGATATTTTGGACGAAACCAAAAAGAAGCTGGAAGCCGATACGGGCATCCCAGCTTCGCACATGATGTTCTCCTCCACGCACACGCACTCCAGCGTGTCCGCGATCACGGTCAAAGAGGTGGGGTTCGACTATCGTGCTTTGGTCATCTCCCGCGTGGTGGATGGGGTGAAGCGTGCGCTGAACAATCTCGAACCCGCACGCATCGCCTGGGGCACGGGCAAACTGCCGCAGTGGGTGGGCAATCGCCGCTGGATATTGAAGGAAGGTGTGACGAATCCGAATCCGTTTGGCGGACAAGATCGCGCTGTAATGAATCCGAGCAGCACGCTTATTCCACGCTTTGAAGGTCCCGCTGGCCCCACGAATCCCGAGGTCTATTGCCTCTCGCTGCAGGCCACCGATGGCCACCAGATCGCGCTCATGGCGAACTACTGGCTGCACTACGTCGGCGGCGTGCCACGCGAGGACTTGTCGGCGGATTACTTCGGCGAGTTTTGCCGCCGCATTGAGCAGTCCCTCGGTGCCCCTTGCGTCGGTCTCCTAGCAAACGGGCCCTGCGGTGATGTGAACAGCAACGACTATAGCGGCAAAACCAAAGCCAAGACCTACAAGCCATACGAGAAGATCGCCGTCGTCGCCGGCGACCTCGCTCAAGAAGTGCTGCGCGTTCACAAGGGCCTCCATCATCAAGACTGGGTGCCGCTGAGTGCCGCCGCTGGCGATGTGGAACTCGCCGTGCGTCGCCCCACACCTGAGCAGATCAAGTGGGCCGAAGGCGTGCTCGCCAAATCGAGGGATGCCACGCCGGTGCATCGCCTGGAGCAGCCCTACGCCGAACGCGTGATGGAAGCGAAAAGAGCCCAGCCCGACATGATCCAAGCTCTTATCGGTGCCTTCCGTATCGGCGAACTCGGCATCACGTCCATCCCGTTCGAGGTCTTCACTGAGACGGGTCTTGAAATCAAAGAGAAGAGCCCCTTCAAAGACACCTTCACCATCGAACTCGCCAACGGCAGCAACGGTTACCTCCCCACGCCACGCCAGCACGACCTCGGCGGCTATGAAACTTGGCTCGGAACGAATCGCGTCGAGCGTGAGGCCTCGGTCAAAATCACCGCGAAGGCTCTGGAGTTGCTGCAAGACCTGCGTGCCGCGCCGTGATACCGACCTGACGAATACCTTCCTGAATACTGTAGTTAGGAGACAACACGAATGAGACTTTTCCTCTATGCTCTTCTCGCGCTCGTGATCGGCACGATGCCCAGCATCGCAACGGAGCCCATCATCTGCCAGTGCGAGGCCAGCGGGCATCTCCAGGGATTCGACTCCGATGGCAAGTTCATCTACTGGTCGATGTTCACAAATCTCGTGAAGACGGATTTCAACGGACGCGTGGTGGCCGAGCGGCCTGTCGATCCGCATCACGGCGATTGCTGCGTCCATGACGGCAAGGTCTATGTGGCCACACAGAACCGGACGAAGGAAAGACGCGGCGTTTTTGTCAACGTCTATTCATGTGAGGACCTGCGGCCTGCCGGGGAGTTCCCGATCAAGTTCTCCTTCGAGGGCGGAATCGACGGCATCACCTATGCGAACGGCTTCTTCTATGTCGGAGAAGGCAAGCCGAAGGACAGCACGCAGCCATTCAACTGGGTCCACAAGTTCACGCCTGACTTCGTCGCCGTCGAGAAGATCAAGGTCCCCGGTCAAACGGCGTATGGCATTCAGACCATCACCTTTGCCCACGGAAACTTCTGGCTCGGCACCTACAGCAAAGAGCGAACCTACCAGTGCGCTCCCGACCTCAAACTGCTCACCCACCATGAAGTGGACATCTCCGTCGGTGCCTTTGCCCTGCCAAAAGGCCCCGGTGGTGAGCCCCGGCTGATGGTCGCGAGAAACATCAAGAAGGAGAACGGCAATTGGACCGCATCCGCCGCTCCAGCGAGCCTGAAAGATGGACGGCTCGTGATGGAGAAGTAGGCTCACGATAGCCTGCAAACGTTGGTAGAGCGCTCAGGGCTTGTCGATCACCAATCCGGCTTTCTCATCAGGCCGGGCCACGATCACGTTGGCTTGGTTGCTCTTCGTTTTGCCATCCGCACCCTTCACCGAAGTGTTCTGCGCGATGAGGAATCGCCCGCCGCTGATGGGCGCGATCCCCACGGAAGCATTGAACTCCCATTTGCCGGTGAATTGGAACTTGTCATCGGCACGCAGCAGCACGGATGGCTTGCCGTAGCAGCCAAACCACCAGGCGCCGTCGGCATAGGCGACGGTTTGAATGCCCATCAGAGTGTAGCCACTGGCGATGACGTGGCGCTTCACGAACTTGAAGCTCATGTCATACTCATAGGCATAGTTTTCGTTCACGCCGGGCGGCAAACCGCCGACAATGATGAACTTGCCATCATGATACTCCATGCCGCCTGCGCCATGCACCAGCTCTGGCACATGATGCTTGGCGAGCTCGGCCAAAGTATCGCCATCATAGACATAGACCCACGAATCGGCTTCGCCAGAGGGCTTGTTGAACTTGCCAAGATTCGTCGCTACATAAACACGGCCCGCGTGATAGCAAAGATCGCCATGATGACTCGCCACCAGCACCTTTTTCAGCACCCGGCCTTCGGTGTCGGTCTTGACAAGGAAATCCGTCCAGCACCAGTAAATGACGTCTCTGTCATTCGTGCAGATGCCCTGAAGATGACGCGGATAGATGCCTTCACAGGTAGTGGCGTGAAACGCATCTG
>JAFMIR010000052.1 GCA_017853885.1 Prosthecobacter sp. | reverse complement strand
CCCGATGGCCGCCTCGTGATTGCCTTCCGCGACATGGCAAAAACAAGCACCACCTACGGGCACTACGTCGCATGGGTAGGCACTTTTGAAGACATCGTGAACCGCCGCGAAGGCCAATACCGCATCAAGCTCCTGCACAACGCCAATCGCAAGCCCAGCGACCTGCCCGGCACCGGCAACACCGACTGCGGCTACTCCGATCTCGAACTCCTCAGCGACGGCACCCTCATCGCGACCACCTACATCCAGTATGCCGCCGGTCCTGAAAAGAGCAGCGTCGTCAGCACCCGCTTCAAGCTCAGCGAGACCGATGCCCTAGCAAAGAAGGCCACCGCATCCACCGAAAGCCTCCTCCCCACCAACTGGGATCCTGCGCTCGCGGGCGACATCGTCATGCAGCGGCTCGTCCGCGTCTCGGCACCGCAGGTGAAAGGGGCGCATGATGCGGAGTTCGTCTGTGTCGGCGAGCGAGCCTACATCGTTGAGCATGACAACGACTTGTCACCCGGCCATGGAGCGGGCGCGGCGATGTATTGTGTGCTGTCGGTGGTGAACATGAAGTCGCTCAAAGTCGAAAAGACGCATCTCCTTGCCAAAGCGGGCCAGGCATTCGCCAATGTCACGCTGCCGGAGGCGCAGGTCTTCGTGCCGCGCATCATCCGCAAGGACGAGCACACGCTGCGCACCTACTTTTGCAGCAAGTCGGCGAGCGAGCTGACCTGGTATCGCGACTTCGATCTGCGCACGCAGAGCTTCGAAAACAGCATTCACAAAGCCAAACTCAAAACCGCAGCAGGCACCTTCGACATGCAGCCGAGTCATTTTCATGCCGATGCAGCGGCCCAGGGCTTCAAAAAACCCGTTGTGAACCACGGCCTCTACATCTTCGACTCATTCAAGGAGTTCGACGGCAAGCGCTACGTCGCGCTCAACAACTTCCCGGGCAAACAGAATGCCCTCGCCGTGCTGCAGGATGACTTCGCCACCTTCGAGGTCATCGGCCACTACAACGAGCCGCAGTCGCAGCAGCTCAGCGAATCTGCCGTGAACCGCCTGCCTGACGGCACCTGGATGGCCATCTTGCGCAACGACGGCGGCAACTACCACTTCACCACCAGCCGGGATGGCAAAACATGGACCGTTGCCAAACCGAAGCCCTTCGTTCCGAACGGCCTGAACTCCAAACCGACCTTCGATAGGTTCGGCGGCATCTATTACCTCGGCTGGCAGGAGAACACCAAGATCCAGAACTGCAATCGCAGCGTCTTCAACGTGGATATCTCCCGCGACGGCAAAACTTGGCAGCGTAAATACCGCTTCGAGTCCCCGCACTCGTTTCAGTATCCGACCTTCCACGAGCACGAAGGCACCCTCTGGCTCACCGTCACTCAAAGCGATCACGGCGGCTCGACTGACCGCATCATGTTCGGCAAGCTCGAAGCCGTGAGCGGGTTCGAATCGCAAAAAGACCACCAGCGCATCGCCTGGCCCGCGCCGCCGCCACCTGCTCCCGCCGTCATGAAACGCGGTGTGACGCTCTTCACTGATCGCGACTACGTCATCGATGAAATGCCTGATTTGGTCAAAGGCCTGCCCTTCAATCGGACAAGCATCGAAAAAACCGACGTGACGGTCACGAAAGCAGGCACCCTGTTTGCACTCACCCCGACGATTCGCCCCAAAGCCGCCAGCCAGGAAGCAGCACTGCTAAAAACCGGGTTCACCAAGGTCGATGTGCCGGAGACACAGCTCTTCCCCGGCGAAATCAATCGCGTGAACCTCTACCGCAAAGCCGTGAAGCAAGGAGAGCGGCTTCAGTTCAAGAAGATGGTTCTGTTGGTGCTCGCGGATGGTGCGCAGGTTCGAGATCAGGATGGAATGATGCCGTCGGTCATCATGAATCCCGGCACGGAGTTTCAAGACGACGCACGCGGTGGTGCGATGATCATTGGCATGGACCGCACGCCGAAAGGTCGGATCTGGGGCTGCTGGACGGGGACGGGGGACAAACCGGATGGGTATTTCCTGCTCGCGACGAGCGATGATGACGGCGCGACGTGGTCGAAGCCGCGTCTCGTGGTCGGCGCACGCATGGAGGCGGCGCAGAAGGTCAGCGGGGCGCTGGTGGGGAATCTGTGGACGGACCCGAAAGGCCGCTTGTGGCTCTTTTTCGATCAGCAACTCGGCGATCCGCAAAAGCGCATCACGAACTGGTTCATGCGCTGCGATGATCCCGATGCGGCAGAGCCGGTGTGGAGCACGCCAGTGATGTTTGCGGAAGGTTGCACGCTGAATAAGCCGACCGTGCTCAAAGATGGCACGTGGCTGCTGCCGGTCTCGGATTGGCAAAAGAAAACGTGCCGTGTGTTTGAATCGAGCGATGAAGGTGCGTCGTGGAAAGAGCGCGGCAGTTTGCAGTTCCCGGATTGGGAGTTCGACGAGCACATGATGGTCGAACTGAAGGATGGTCGTCTGTGGATGCTCGCACGCACGAAGGGCCAGCCGCATGAGAGTTTCTCCAGCGATGGCGGCAAAACGTGGAGCGAGCCGAAACAGGCTGCGACGGTGCAGAATGTGAATGCGCGCTTTTTCCTGCGTCGGCTCAAGTCTGGCCGCATTTTGCTCGTGAAAAATGGTTCGCCTGCGGAGCGACTGCAAAAACGCACTCACATGAGCGCCTGGCTTTCCGAGGATGAAGGCCAGACGTGGAAAGGCGGCCTGCTGCTCGATGAACGCGATGCAGTGTCTTATCCCGATGGCTTCGAAGCGCCCGACGGGCTCATCCACATCCTCTATGATTGGAACCGGCACACCGACGCGGAGATCCTGATGGCGAAGTTTCGCGAGGAGGACGTGCTCGCGGGCAAAATCGTCTCGAAGGACGCGAAGCTGCTCATGCTTGCGAACAAGGCCACCGGCCCGAAGCCCGAAAAGCTCTACAACGGCATCGAATTGCCAGACCAATGGCCGCCGCGCTATCGCGAGCCGAGCGATGCGGTGATGGAAGTGCCTTATCTGAACAAGAAGCCGAAGGTCATCCCGATCGACCTCGGAAGGCAGCTTTTCGTCGATGATTTCCTCATCGAGAAAACCACGCTCAAGCGCACGTTTCATCAGGCGAAGAAGTTTGAGGGCAATCCGGTCTTCAAAGCAGAGACGGACCTTGAAAAGAAGCTCAACAACGTCGTCTATCTCGGCCAAGGTGGTGTGTTTTATGAGCCGAAGGAGAAGCTATTTAAGATGTTCTATACAGCGGGCTGGCGTGGACCGCTGGCGCTGGCGACGAGTCCGGATTTGAAGAAATGGACTCGACCGGAACTGGGCCTGCATGGAGGCAATCTTCTGCTTCCCGTAGGCGCAGCGTGGAGTAACGGCGCGGGGACCACAGCGGGGACGGATAATGCGCTGTGGTATGATAGCCATGCGGGCGATCCGAAGCAGCGCCTCAAATACCTGACGTGCTGGATGCATGTGCCCAAGGAGCAGCAGGTGCCGGGACTCACCCACAGCCTGCAGGTGTCGGACGGGGTCACCTGGTCAAAGCCAGTGCCCTGCACGAAACCGGCAAGTGACTACGGCTCGATCTTTTACAATCCATTCCGGAAAAAGTGGGTGCAGAGCATCAAGCAGGACGGCCCACGCGGGCGCTGTCGCTACTATGTGGAGAGTGATACCTTTCTGGAAGGAGCGAACTGGGACAAGGCGGTGTATTGGACCAATGCCGATCGCCTCGATATGCCCGAGCCCGCGGGAGGCTATGCCGACAATGCCATGGCAGGCGATCCGCCGCAGCTATACAGCCTTGCGGCGGTGGCTTATGAAAGCCTCATGATCGGCATGCATCAGATTCATCGCGGACCAAACAACGGCGTCTGTTCCAAAGGAGGCTTCCCCAAGCTCACGGACTTGGAACTTGGCTTTAGTCGCGACGGCTTCCACTGGGACCGGCCAGACCGACGTGGCTTCATCCGTGGAGAGCGTCGGGAAGGAGCCTGGGATCGGGCTTACCTGCACACGACGACGGGCGTCTTTGCGGTGCTTGGCGACCAACTGGTCTTTCCTTATTGCGCCTATTCGGGCAATGCCGGTAGCGGACGTGGCGACATCTATGGGGGAGCCAGCATCGGCCTCGCTACCCTGCGGCGCGATGGTTTTGCCTCGATGGATGGCCCTGGCGAACTGACGACGCGTCCGGTGAAGTTCAAAGGCAAGCATCTCTTCGTGAACATCGACGGCGAGATACAAGTGGAAGTGCTTGATGAGTCTTTAAAGGTGCTGCGGACGTCTCGAGTGGCTTCAGGTGATCAAACGAAGCTGAAGATCGAGTGGACGGACGAAAACGACTTATCAGTACAAGCCGGGCGGAATGTGAAGTTACGCTTTCACCTTAAGCGCGGTTCATTGTATGCCTTTTGGGTCACGCCGGACGAAAATGGGAAAAGCGGTGGATTTCTTGGCGTCGGCGGACCGAGTTTTAAGGGGGTTCGAGACGATTGATTTTTGGGGAATTTCTGTTGCCCGTGGAGCAGATTTTGGAGGTCATGTAAATGACTGATTGCCGATGAAATTAGACGTTTATCGAAGATTTTCGCAGAACAAGTATTGACACTCTGCATGATTTTTGTCTGAATGATGACCCATGGCCACCAAATCCACATCCAAAAAGAAGCCGGCCGCCAAGGCCGCGAAGAAATCCACCAAACGCAAAGCGAACCCCGCGCTGATGAAGCCGGTCCAGCCTGATGATGTGCTGGCAGCTGTCGTCGGCTCCGCTCCTCTTGCCCGTGGTCCTCTGACGAAGAAGATCTGGGATTACATCAAGAAGAACGGCCTCCAAGACCAGAAGAACAAGCGTAATATCAACGCGGATGCCAAGCTCAAGGCCGTGTTCAATGGTAAAGGCACTGTCACGATGTTTGAGATGACCAAGCTCGTGAACAAGCACATTAAGGCTTGATCCTGAACTAATTCAAAATCTGTGAATGCCGGGCGGCGGAAGATTTCCCCGCCCGGTTTTTTTTTAAGTTATTCTTCTGCTGCCGCAAAAGCGCCGATGACTCGAGGTTGTAGTCCTTGCTTCAGCGAAAAAATCTCGGGGCTCGCTGCAAATGGGTCGCTCTGAAAGCGTTCAGCCAAGTCCTCAGTGAATTCGACGAGCGCTGGAGATTGAGCAGGAAAGAGATAGATGGCGTGACGATCGGGCACCGCAGCCCAGATCTCTTTGCCAAAGATGGGTTCGAAAATCTTCGGTAGGGATGGAGCGAAAAGCAGGGTGGCGAAGAGTTCGGACTCACCGCGGTAAACGGCGTAGAGCACACGTCCTTGATTGTCACGGATGAATTCTGCTTTGAGTGTCGCAAGGCGTTTATCCGCAGCAGTGGCTGCTCGTTGAAAAAAAGTATCGAGACTAAGCCCAAGCGCTTTGAAGGTTTCCTTGGTGTAGATTTCGATTTTGCCGGGATTGGATGCCGACTCGCGCGCTGGGGTTAGGACAGTGAGCTTGGCACCTTCGGGTGCTGTGGAGAGGGGACTACGCATGGCGCGTGGCTCCGGCAGCATGAGCAGGGTTTCGAGCTTCCGCGAAGGTTCCGCGCCGAGAACGGCGATCGATTGAGCCAAGGCGATGGTGTAGGTGAGAAGTCGCATTTCAGCGGGTCTCGATCTGCTTGAGGGCGGCGCTCACGTTTTCGACGGTGAGCAGTTCGGGAAGGATGACGGGCTCTTTTTTGCCCGGAATATGCAGCACATTGACTGGCACCGCTCCTTTGCCGAGAGACTCAAACGATTTTTTGATTTCGGGGGCCTCGTTGGTGAAGTCCGCTCGCACGGTTACGATCTCATGCTTCCTGAAGAGGGATTGAAGCTCGGCAGCACGGTAAACACGTTTGTTCACCTGGCAGGTCAGGCACCATTTGGCGGTGTAGTCGATATAAACAGGCTTGCCCGCATTGAGTTGCTCTTTGACGAAGGACTCAGACCATGGCTGCCAGTCGACGCCAAACTCATGAATGATGCCATTAAACCCTTGTTTTTCCGTTTTGGGTGGCCAGCCTAGAATGATTCCACCAGCAGCGAGAAGGATGGAGACGATGAAAGCTTTTGTGCGTGTGCTGGTAGCCAGATGTGGCAGTGACCAACGACCATAGACCCAACAGCACATGGCGATGAGCACGAGCGCAAGCATGATCCAAAGCAATGCCAAACCCTCGACCATCGAGGTAAGCACCCAAAGCATGTAAGCGACCGTACCAAAAAGCAGGAAAGACATGCCTTGCTTGAAGCTTTCCATCCAAGCGCCTGGCCGTGGAAGCACTTTCACAAACGAGGGAAAGGCAGAGAGTAGCAGGAACGGGCTTGCGAGACCGAGGCCGATCAACGTGAAAAGCAGCATGGCCTGTGGCCCGGGTAACTTGACGGCAAAGCCAAGTGCGGTGCCAAGAAATGGTGCAGAACATGGCGTGGACACCAGCGTTGCGAGCAACCCGGAGAAAAAAGACCCGCCATAGCCGTGCTTCGCTTGGAGATTCTGTCCAACACCAACAGCCGACGCGCCGATCTCAAAGACACCAGCCATGTTCAATCCGAAGACCAAGAAGAAGATGGCAAGGCTAAAGTTAAAGCCTGCGGACTGCAGTTGGAAACCCCAAGCTTTGCCGAGCGCAACAACAATGCCGCCGAGAACCCAAAAGGAAAGCAGAATACCAAGTGTGTAGACCATTCCATGCATCACGACTTGTTTGCGATCCTCGCCAGCCTGCTGGACAATGCTGACGATCTTGATGCCGAGCACCGGAAACACGCAGGGCATGATGTTGAGAATCAATCCGCCTAGGAAAGCCGAAATCATGAGGATGAGGAAACTGGGTGCTGAATTCGACTCATCCGCCGAAGTTGCTGTTGTGCGTTTCGCATCTGTTGCGGCGGTTGGGGAGGGCAGAGATGCAAACACGTCTTTCACGCTGTCCTCCGGCTGTGCTGTCGCAGCGATCGTCAAGTCCAAGGAAGCGTCCTTGCGGAAGGGTAAGCAGCTTTTGTCATCACAAACCAAGCCATCCACATTCACTTGAAGTTTCACTGCTGTGCCAGAAGCAGATTCAGATCGAGGTGTGATCGTCACTGGGAGAAACACGGTGCCTTCATATCCATCGGCTTTGACACCGAAGGATTCGAAAGAGGTGGTGGCAGGCCAGGGAAGTTCTTCAGCCGACCAGCCTTCGGGCAGCGTCCAAGTGAGTTTCGTTGGCTTTCCGGTCGCTCCCTTGGCGATCACCTTGCCATAGGTGTGGAAGTGGGGCGCATGAACCATTTTGACTGCGACACGAAAAGGGCTGCTTGGCGTGACTGTCTTGAATTCGCTGACGATGGAGACGGCAATGCTCTCTTTTTTCCCATCACCGATCGCGAGGCCGAAGTCCTGAGCTGAAAGCGAGGCGGTGGAGATAACGCAAACGGCGAGGATTTGGCGGAACATAGGTGGATGAAGTAAGTTAGAAGATGGGAGATCGTCGAGCCCCACTATTCCCGTGAGTGTTCACGGATCGTTGCGGCAAGATATCAATCAGAGCCGAACAGCTTGCGGAAGAAACCGCCGATGGTGCGTTTTGGCTGCTCTGCCGGCTGCACCTTCGGTTGGGCTGGACTGATTTCCTCTACAGGCTTGCCCATGGGGATGTCGTCTTCGTCTTCGGGGCCGATGGGTGTGTTCTTGGGCACGTTTTGCATGGCGAGTAGCATCGGATCATCCTTCGGGGTCTTCTCAAAAATCTTGGTGAAAACCTCGCTCACAATAGGAGCTGCTTTGCGTCCACCACTGACGTCTTCACCGGGACGGCCTTCATAAACGACCGCAAAGCTGAACATGGGCTTTTGGGCTGGCAGGAAACCCGCGAACCAAGCGAGATTTTGATCTTTGGCGATCCTCCACTGCGCGGTGCCTGTCTTACCTGCGATTTGGGCATGTTTGATATCTGCCGCATGGCCGGTGCCACCATCGCCGGAAACCACGGCGACCATACCTTTGACAATGGTGTCACGGTGAAGCGGATTGAGGTTGATGGTTTTGCGTGGTTTAGGCTCGAAAGCGGACACGATATTGTCCTGATAATCTTGGATCTGTTTTACAAGCCTCGGCTGGGGCAGGTAGGTGCCATTGGCAATGCCTGCCATGGCCTGTGCTACTTGGAGCGGCGTGGCAAGCACCATGCCTTGGCCGATGGCGATGTTAGCGAGGTCACCCTGCAGGATCTTGGTGCCGCGGCGCTGGATCATGATGCTGTTGGTGGGTAGAAAGCCTTCTGCCTCAACGATCGGGATGCCTGTGCGCTCGCCAAAGCCCAAGCGTGAGCACATCCCGGTGACAGGGTCCGCCCCGGCTTCGATTGCAGCCGCGTAAAACCATGTGTTGCAGGAGAACTTCAGGGCATTGACCACATTGATGGAACCAAAGTCGTTCTTCGACCAGTTGTGGAAGACGCGGTTGCCGATGTCCATGGCTGGCGAGCAGGGGAACTGGGTCTTGCCATCTACTTTGCCGCTTTCGAGGATTCCGAGAGCCGTGGCTGCCTTGAATGTGGAAGCCGGCGGGTACTCACCACGGAAGGCTCGGGCGATGAGCGGCAACTTGGGATCCCTAAGCAATGCTTCATACTTGTCCGCCGAAATGCCCGGGATGAACATGTTGAGGTCGAAAAATGGATACGAGGCCATGGCAAGGATGTCGCCGGTCTGCACGTCCATGATGACCATGGCGCCTCCATTACGAGCGTGATCCTGCAGGGCCTGTTCGGCGAACATCTGAAAACTGGAATCAATAGACAACACCACATTGCGCCCAGGCACCGGATAGCGGCGAACATCCTCGGCAAGACGTTTGCCATCCGGTGCAAAAAGAACATTCACGATGCCCGGCTGGCCTTTGAGGTCGCTGTCAAAAGTCTTCTCGATATCAGCACGGCCTTCCATCTCCTCAAAGATAGGATCGCCGTCGGCTATGGGACCAAGGGGCAGGGGTCTGCTCTTACCGGTGTAGCCGATCACATGTGAAGCGCGTTCATTTTGCGGGTAATGACGCAGGTAAGCGGACTGCAATACAAGACTGGGGCCAAGGATGGGCTTGAGTTTCTGCTCCATCTCTGGAGTGATTTCCTCGTTGATTCCATTCGAAGAAGAAAATACCAGCGGCAGCCACCGGCGCTGCTTGTAGTGCGAGAGGATTCGGTCATTCGGGATGCTCCACGTTTTACCAAGGATTCGGTTGGCAGAGTCCACAGCCTGATTGGCAAACGCCAGAATCTTAGCATCGGAAGCGCCTTCCATGTAGGGCATGACGAGGGCGAGATAGTTCGCCGCACGATTTTGGGCGTAGGGCACACCGTTACGGTCGACGATCTGCCCTCTGGGTGCCGGAACTTGCAGGGTCAATGACCGCGCTTCACGCTGAGTCTTCCATGAGGCGTCGAGATCGAAAGGGGCGGCAGGTTTGACGGACTTGGACGGATCCCCAGCCGAAAGCACTTCCGCTGGCTGTGCTTTCAGAGCCACTTGGGCAGGTGCGTTCAGGCACACCAATCCGGTGACGCAGATGGAAAGCAGACAAAATCGGGAAAACATGGCGGGTAGCTGAAGATGGGTAGTATCGGTCTAGCAAGGCAGATACTCTTCTCGTTAGGATGATGCGGCTTGCTCGCTTTCGCGTCAAGAAGGGCCTGTTGGGCTAGCGTTTGGCTGGCGGTTTTGCAGAACCAGTTTGAAACGACTGCATCAAAAAATCGCCCATGCCATAAGATGAGGTCGTGGATGCGTTTGCAACTTATGCAAAAGCGCTTCTGGAACAAATTCCTCAAAAAAGCCTAAATAACCGCTTGCGCATCTGGGTGGACTCGCCAATCTCCGCGCTCCCCAGCCCGGCCCTCCCCCAGAGACCGGGATGATTCACCTCGGTGAATCCTGTGACTATCGGAGCCAGAACCGGAAAAGTCTGTGCCATTGACCCTTGATTAGGTGGTGGCGCTGTCTCTCGGAACCAGCAACGAAGGTTCACTAACGAAACAGTTCTTTTCTAACCACCATGCCCACCATCAATCAACTCGTCAGACACGGCCGCAAAGACAAGGCGGTGAAGTCTAAGTCGCCCGCGCTGGCTAAGTGCCCGCAACGTCGTGGCGTTTGCCTCCAGGTGATGACCCGCACGCCCAAGAAGCCGAACTCGGCTCTGCGTAAGGTCGCTAAGGTGCGCCTGACCAATGGCTATGAAGTCATTGCTTATATCGGTGGTGAGGGTCATAACCTACAAGAGCATTCTATCGTGCTCGTTCGTGGAGGTCGCGTGAAAGACTTGCCGGGCGTGCGTTACCATATCGTTCGCGGCACTCTTGACTGCCTTGGCGTGGAAGCACGTCGTCGCGGTCGTTCGAAGTATGGCGCCAAGCGTCCGAAGGCTGGTGCTGCGGCTGCAGCTGCGAAGAAGAAGTAATTTGTCACCTCACATTCCACCTTTTTTCTCCTCACGATCATGGCCCGCAGAAAGCGCGTTTATAATAAGGAAGTTCACAAAGACAGCCGCTACGACAGCGAACTCGTCTCTAGTCTCATCGCTCGCGTCATGCAGAGCGGTAAGAAGGCTCTTGCCGAGCGCACCGTCTATCGTGCGATTGATATCCTCAACGAGAAAAGTGACAGCGTTCACCCGCTTGAGCTTTTCAACCGAGCTATCGAAAATTCGAAGCCGCGCGTGGAAGTGAAGGCTCGCCGCGTCGGTGGTGCTACCTATCAGGTCCCCCTTGAAGTATCTGCCGATCGCCAAGTGGCGCTTGCCATGCGTTGGATCATTGGCTACGCCCGTGGTCGTAAGGGGCAGCCGATGTTTCAAGCTCTCGCCAATGAGCTGAAGGATGCTGCTCAGGGGCAGGGGAATGCCGTTCGCAAACGCGACGATGTTCACAAGCAGGCTCAGGCGAACCGCGCTTTCGCCCATTTCCGCTTCTAACAGCGGTCTCCAATACTCCCCGAATCGATTCTCGTCCACTTCACGCTTTTCTCTGACACATGTCGAACCCCAATTCCCCCAACCGCGAATTTCCACTTGAGCGTACCCGCAATATCGGGATCTGCGCCCACATTGACGCGGGCAAGACGACCCTGACTGAGCGTATCCTTTTCTACACCGGCATGATTCACAAGATCGGTGAGGTGCATGACGGTGCCGCTACGACAGACTGGATGGAGCAGGAAAAGGAGCGCGGCATCACGATTACCTCCGCCGCGGTGACCGCGAAGTGGAAGCAGCTCAAGGAGGCTGGCATCTACAAGTCACGCGAATTGGAAGACATCCGCGTGAATATCATCGACACTCCCGGCCACGTGGACTTCACGGCCGAAGTGGAGCGTTCCCTGCGCGTGCTCGATGGCGCGATCTTCGTGCTCTGCGGTGTCGCAGGTGTGCAGCCTCAGTCTGAAACGGTATATCGCCAGGCCGAAAAGTATCGCGTTCCTCGCATCGCTTTCGTGAACAAGATGGACCGCACCGGTGCGAACTTTGAGCGCGTGGTGGACGATGTGCGCAAAAAGCTCGGCGCACCCGCTTTCCCGATACTCATTCCCATTGGTGCTGAAGACAACCTGATTGGCCAGATCGACGTGGTGAACCAGAAAGCCATCATTTACTCGGATGACGAGAAGTTTGGTTCCAAATACACCGTCCGCGACCTCGAAGGAGACGAAGTGGCGAAGGGCAAGGCTGCTTATGATGAACTTCTCGACGCGGTTTGCAGTGCCGATGACGAGCTTGGCATGATGTTTCTCGAAGAGCAACCCATCGGGCCGAAAGAGCTGAAGGCAGGCCTGCGTCGCGCCGTGATCGCCAATAAGATTATCCCGATGGCGGGTGGTTCTGCTTTCAAAAACAAAGGCGTGCAGTATCTCATCGATGCCGTGATCGACTATCTCCCGGGGCCTCTCGACATTGAACCCCAGAAGGGAACAGTCGTAGACGAGCCTGAAAATATCATCGAGGCCAAGCCTGATGATAATGGCAAGTTCATTGCTCTTGGATTCAAGCTCTGGTCTGATAAATTCGGTCGTCTCGTTTTCTTCCGCGTTTATTCCGGCTGCGTGAAGAAAGGTGATACCATCTACAATCCTCGCACTCGTAAGTCGGAGCGTGTTGGCCGTCTCATTCAGATTCAGGCTGCCGTTCACAAAGATATCGACTGCTGTTACTCGGGTGACATCGCTGCCCTTGTGGGTGTGAAAGACGTTCGCACTGGCGACACTTTTTGCTCCGAAGATCTCGATGTTCAGCTTGAGCCTCCGACCTTCCCAGAACCGGTTATTTCCATGGCTGTGGAACCCAAAACCAAGGGCGACCAAGAGAAGATGGGTAATGCCCTCCAGCGTCTTTCGGAAGAAGATCCCACCTTCTTCGTCAAGACCGACGAAGAAACCGGCCAGACGATCATCGCTGGCATGGGCGAGCTTCACTTGGAAATTCTTTGTGACCGCCTCAAGCGCGAGCACAAGGTGGAAACCAACACTGGCAAACCTCAGATTGCGTACCGCGAGACCCTCACGCAGCCTGCGGGTGGAGAAGGTAAGTTGGTCAAGCAGTCCGGTGGTCGCGGTCAGTATGGCCACGTGGTCATTAACGTCCGCCCTGGTGAGAAGGGTTCTGGTATAGTCGTCGAAAACAAGGTCGTTGGCGGCACCATTCCGAAAGAGTTCATCAATCCTGCCAAGGCTGGCTGCATTGAGGCCGCTCTCAACGGCATCATCGCTGGTTATCCGGTGATCGACATGCACATCGAGTTGATCGACGGTTCCAGTCATGAAGTCGATTCGAACGAAAACGCCTTCAAAATGGCTGGCATCTTCGCGGTTAAAGACGCGCTGAAGAAAGCCAAATGCATCCTTCTGGAGCCTATTATGGCAGTGGAAGCCTCCACTCCGGAAGATTATCAAGGCGATATCCTGGGGGACCTCAACCGTCGCCGTGGCAAGATTCAGGGCATGGACATGCGCGGTGCTACCGCCGTGCTTCGTGCTGAAGTGCCCCTCGCTGAAATGTTCGGCTACTCTACCGCCATCCGCACCCTTTCCTCCGGCCGTGCTAGCTATTCGATGCAGCCTTCCCACTTCGAGCAGGTACCGCAGCAGATCGTTGATCAAATCGTCGAGCAACGCGGCGGCGGCAAATAATGTGCCCTTTTCTTCGAACCGAAACCCCTTTAACCACGCTTCACCGTCATGACAAACCAGCGCATCCGCATCCGTCTCCGCGCGTATGACTACCGCACGCTCGATAAGAGCACTGCGGACATCGTCGAAACCGCCAAGCGCACCGGCGCCCGCGTCGCAGGCCCCATTCCGCTCCCCACCCGCATCGAGAAGTTCACGGTGAACCGTTCTCCGCACGTGGACAAGAAGTCGATGGACCAGTTCGAACTTCGCACTCACAAGCGCCTCCTCGACATCGTCGATCCGACCGCCCGCACCGTTGACGAACTCAAGAAGCTCAACCTCCCCTCCGGTGTGGACATCACGATCCGCATCTAATTTTCACCGCGAGAACCCCCAATCATCCCCACAGGAGATACCAATATGAGTCTCGGACTAATCGGCAAAAAACTCGGCATGACGAAAATCTATACGGATAAAGGCGAAGCTGTCGCCGTGACCGTCGTGGACGTCAGCGGCAACCAGATCATCCAGGTTAAGCGCAGCGACGGTAAGGACGGCTACACCGCCGTGCAGGTCGGCTACGGTGATCAGAAGGAATTCCGCGTCACGAAGCCTCTCATGGGCCACTTCAAGAAGCACGGCTCCGGCGCCAAGAAGATCGTGAAGGAATTCCGACTCACTGGTGATGACCAACTTCCGGCTGCAGACGCCAAGTATGACGCTAGCATGTTCGCTAGCGGGCAGATCGTTGACGTGATCGGCACCACCAAGGGCAAGGGCTTCCAGGGCGTCGTCAAGCGCTGGAATTTTGCCGGCCAGCCGCAGTCCCACGGATCCATGATGCATCGCCGTCCTGGTTCCATCGGGTGCCGCTTAACCCCCGGCCTCGTCTGGAAGAATCAGAAGATGCCTGGTCATGACGGCGTGGACCGCCGCACCACCCAGAATCTCGTTGTCGTGCAGAGCCGCCCTGAAGAAGGTCTCCTGCTTATCAAAGGCTCTGTGCCCGGTAATAAAGGCAGCATCGTTGTGGTGCGCCCCGGCAAGAAAGCGAAGAAATAATCACCTCGAGGAACTGAATCATGTCCGCCCAAGTTCTCACCGCTGACGCCGCCAAAGCGGCCCAAATCAACCTCACCGAAGGTCACCAAGGCTCACAGGCCCTGCATGAAACCGTGGTCGCCTACCGTGCGAACCGCCGTCAGGGCACTGCTTGCACCAAGAATCGCTCCGAAGTTTCCGGTTCCGGCAAGAAGCTTTGGAACCAGAAAGGCACCGGCAACGCTCGTATGGGGTCCAAGCGCTCCCCGATCTGGAGTGGTGGTGGTGTCGTCTTTGGTCCTCGCCCTCGCGATTATTCCAAGAAAACGCCGAAGAACGTCAAGAAGCTTGCGCTTCGCGCCGCCTTAACTGCTCGCATCAATGATGGTGCTGTTCTCACCACCGGTGAGTTTGCCATCACCGACGGCAAGACGAAGTCTTTCATCTCCGCGGTCAACCAGCTTTCGAACGCTAAGAACGTGCTCGTGATCGGCAACCAGTTCGATGAAGTCACCTTCCGCGCTGCTCGTAATGTGCAGAATGTTCAGCTTATGGCTGCTAGCGATGTGAATGCCGAAAACCTCCTTCGCTACCAGGCTATTGTTGTGGCTGGTGGCGCCCTTCAAACCCTTGCCCAGAGGACCGCCTGATATGAGAGACCTTCACAAAGTGATCCAGACTATCCGTCTTACCGAGAAAGCCACCTTGCTTGGCGAAAACAACAATGAGTATGTCTTCAAGGTGGATACCCAAGCCACGAAGATCGACATCAAGCAGGCTGTTGAAAAGCTGTTCGGCAAGAAAGTCGAAGGCGTTCGCACCCTGAATGTTTCCGGCAAAGCCAAGCGTGAACGCCGTGCCGATTATGGCCGCACCAACCACTGGAAAAAGGCTGTCGTCCGTCTCAAAGCCGGCGAGAAACTCGACCTCGCATGATCCTCCGCCCATTCTAGGCAACCCTTTACCCTCACACCACCATGGCGCTGAAAACATTCAAGCCCCAAACCCCTTCCAACCGCTACAAGGAGTGGAATTCGTTCGACGAAATCACCAAGGACACTCCGGAAAAGAGCCTCACCGTCGCTCTCCGTCGCAGCGGTGGCCGCAACAACACCGGCCGCATCACCTGCCGTCACATCGGTGGGGGGCATGATAAGCGTTACCGCCTGATCGATTTCAAGCGTCTCCGCCGCAACGAAGCCGCCAAGGTTATCGGCATCGAATACGATCCGAACCGCTCCGCGCGTATTGCGCTGGTTGAGTACAAAGATGGTGAGCGTTCCTACATTCTAGCTCCTGCCCAGTTGCAGGTTGGTGCCAGTGTCATGGCTGGAGAGAATGCCGCCCCCGAAGTGGGCAATGCCCTTCCTCTCGCCAAAATTCCCCTCGGCATGAGCATTCACAACATTGAGCTCGTCCCCGGACGTGGTGGTGTCGCCGCCCGTGCCGCCGGTCAGGCCGCCGTGTTGAACAACCGCGAAGGTGAATATGCTCTGGTGCGCATGCCCTCAGGTGAAATCCGCAAGATTCTCGCTGTGTGCTATGCCACGATCGGCCAGGTTGGCAACATCGAGCACATGAACGTGGTCTCCGGCAAAGCTGGACGCACCCGCTGGCAGGGGGTCCGCCCGACTGTCCGTGGCATGTGCATGAATCCTATTGACCACCCGAACGGTGGTGGTGAAGGTCGCTCGAAGTCTGGTGGTGGTCGTCAGCACCTCCTCAGTCCTTGGGGCCACGCCAAAGGAGAGAAGACCCGCCAGCCGAAGAAGGCCACGGGCAAGCTCATTGTCCAGCACCGCAAGGCTAAGTAATCCACTTTTGACCCTCCGAATTTCTTATGGCACGTTCCCTGAAAAAAGGCCCCTTCATTCAGCAAGCCCTCCTCGACAAGGTGGACAAGATGAATGAGTCCAAAGGCGGCAAGCGCCCCATCAAGACTTGGGCTCGCTCTTCCATGATCACGCCGGACCTCGTCGGCCACACCTTCCTCGTTCATAATGGCAAGGATTTCGTGTCTGTGTATGTCACCGAAAACATGGTTGGTCATCGCCTCGGCGAATTCGCTCTCACCCGTATCTTCAAGTCCCACGGTGCTGTGACTGTGAAGGCTGCTAAGTAATCTCGTTTTCTCTTCGACTCGCTCTCACTCATGTCTTTTCCCGCACCGGCACGATACACCTTGGCACTGTTCTTCGCAGTGTGTGGTGCCGTTCATGGTCAGAACGATGTGAATCTCGAACTTCGCGAACTTCACACCACGCTCGCCGTGGCAGCCCAGAAAATTCAGAAGCTCGAAGCAGCCGCAGCATCTTCGAAGGACAAAAACGATGCTTTAGCCCAGTCTGCTGCAGCAGCGAATCAAGAGGCTGCTGAGCTCAAAGAACGCTACGAGAAACTTCGTGGCCTTCTCGAAGGTCTTGGCATCTCAGCCCTCGAAAACTCGAAAGACCAGGCTCAAGAGCGTTTGCTCAGTGCTTTAAGCGATCTTCGCATCGTCAAGCAGCAGCGTGATGAACTCGCCCAAGCTCTGATGGAAGTCGCTGAGGCCAGCGTTAACCTTGCTCGCAGTGCTCCGAATGCAGATCCGGCTGTCGCTGACCGCCTCAATAAAACTCTCACCGCTGCTGATGATCTGCTCAGCAAGGTAGGCAATACGGCTCCTGTTGAAGGTGCCCCAGCTGGAGACCTCCAAAACGCGCGCGTTGTTTCCCTCAAACCCGAGCTGGGAATTGCCGTCCTCAGCCTTGGACGCAAAGATGGTGTGAAGCCCGGCATGCCCTTCGAAATCTTTCGCGAGGACAAGCCCATTGCCAAAGTGCTCATCACTGAAGTCCGCAATTCCGTCTGCGGTGCCATCGTCCAGGAACTTGCCGATAACACGGACCCCGTCCGAGTCGGCGATCGTGGCCGCGCCGAAACAGTTGCACCCTCTTTCTAAACCACCCTGCTCAAGAAGCCTCTCCACGTTATGTCAGCCTCCATCGTCCGCTCCACATACAAGTATGCCCGGATCTCTCCGCAGAAGGCCCGGCAGGTCACTCGTGCCATCACCGGCATGCCCGTGAGCCAAGCCCTCAGCGTCCTCGACTTCACCCCGAAAAAGGGTGCGTTCCTCGTCGGCAAAGCCCTCCGCTCCGCCGTCGCCAACGCCGAGAACAACCATGAGCTTGACGCTTCCGAGATGATCGTCACGAGTGCTGTCGCCACACCTGGACCTGCTCTTTCCCGCTTCATGCCGCGTGCTCGTGGCTCGGGCGCTCCCATCAAGAAGCGCATGACCCACATCACTGTCATCATTGGCGCCAAGCCTGAAGAAGAGGCTAAGGCCGAGAAAGCCGCCAAGCCTGCCAAGAAGAAGGCCGCCAAGAAATCTGCCGAATAACACTTCCGTCACTTAACACCTCGATCCGCACCTTATGGGCCAGAAAGTCAATCCAATCGGTTTCCGCCTCGCCGTCTCCAAAGACTGGCGTTCCAAGTGGTATGCTCCGAAGAAGGAGTTCGCCGATTCCCTTCACAGTGACATTGCCATTCGCAGCTACCTCAAGGAGAAGCTTATGCAGGCTGCCTTGTCGAAGATTGTGATCGAGCGTGCTTGGAACCAAGTCCGTGTTACGCTGCACACGGCCCGTCCTGGACTCGTCATCGGTCGCAAGGGTCAGGAAATCGAGGTGATGAGCCAGAAGATCTCCGAGATGTGCGGCGGCCGTCAGGTCAAGATCGATATCTTCGAAATCAAGCAGCCGGAGCTCGACGCCCAGCTCGTCGCTGAAGCTGTCACCGTGCAGCTTGAGCGCCGTATTTCCTTCCGCCGTGCGATGAAGCGTGCCGTCCAGACAGCCATGGACATGGGTGCCGAAGGCATTCGTATCCGCGTCGCCGGTCGTCTCGGTGGTGCTGACATCGCCCGTGCCGAATGGTATCGGCAGGGTAAGGTGCCGCTTCAGACCCTCCGTATCCCGATCGACTACGGTTTTGCCGAAGCCAAGACCGTGTACGGCATCATCGGCTGCAAAGTGTGGCTCAACCGCGGCAACGCTCCTGAGAACTCCCGTCCGCGTGATGAGCGCCGCCCGCGCCGTGACCGCAATGACGGTGGCCCCGGAGGTGCCGCTCCCCGTGGCGGCCGTGCCCGTCGTCCCGTGTCTGATGCCGCTCCTGCCGAGGCCCCCGCTGCCGAAGCTCCTGCTGTTGAGTAAAATACCGTCTCGAATCACCCATCTCCACTTTTTAAACTCTCATGGCTCTTCTTCCTAGCAGAACCAAATACCGCAAGCAGCAGCGCGGCAATCGCGGTGGCAATGCCACCAGCGGCAACAAACTTGATTTCGGCGACTTCGGTCTTCAGCTCCTCGACCGTGGCTGGATCAAGAACAACCAGATCGAAGCCTGCCGTGTGGCTCTCACCCGCTTTCTCAAGCGTAAAGGAAAGGTTTTCATTCGCATCTTCCCGCACAAGCCGGTCACCCAGCGTCCGCCGGAAGTCCGAATGGGTAAAGGTAAGGGGGCTCCTGAATTCTGGGTCGCCGTCGTCCTTCCCGGACACATGATGTTCGAGATCTCGGGCGTTAATGAAGCCACTGCCCGTGAAGCCTGCCGCCTCGCCGCGAATAAGATTGGCATCCGCAGCCGCTTCGTCACCCGCGAGAGCATGCATAAATAAAAGCCTTGGAGCACCGAGAACAGCGAACCGATAAACGAATTATGAAGATCAAAGAACTCCGTGAGTCTAGCGTCGAAGAACTTTCCGCCCGCCGTCGCGAGTTGAAGCAGGAGGCCCTGAACCTACGCATCCAGCAGCAGAGTGGCCAGCTTGAGAATCCCGCGCGTCTCACCCAAATCCGCAAGGAGATCGCCCGCATCGAGACCATCATCACCGAGCGTTCCCACGCCGCCACTACCAAGAAGGCCGCGTAATCCGACTCTCCCAACCCCTTTTTACATCTGTTACACATGAGCGAGGCAGCCACTACATCCGCCCCAACTGAAAAGAAGCCCGTGCAGAAGACGCGCGTTGGTGTCGTCACTTCCGCCAAGATGGCCAAGACCATCGTTGTAGAAGTTGAGCGCCGCGTTCCTCATCCCCGCTTTAAGAAAATCGTCCGCAAGACTTCCAAGTTCTACGCCCACGACGAGAAGAGCGAGGCCAAGGAAGGCGACAAGGTCCTCATCTCCGAGACCCGCCCCCTCTCCAAACTCAAGCGCTGGAACCTCACCGAGGTCCTCAAGCACTAATTTTTCCTTTTCCACGAACCCCTGACCACTGGAGGACCTGACTTATGCTTCAAATGGAATCCGAAATCCCGATCGCTGACAACACCGGCGCTCGCATGGCCGAGATGATCGGCGTGCTCGGTAAGAAAAATACACGTTTCGCCTACGTCGGCGACATCATCACCGCGCACGTTCGTGAGGCCACGCCAACCGCTGCCGTGAAGAAGGGCGAGGTCATCCGTGCCGTTGTCGTGCGCACTGCACATCCGATCCGTCGCAACGACGGCTCCGTCCTCCGCTTCGACAAGAATGCCATTGTCGTCATCGACAAAGACAACAACCCCAAGGGCACCCGCATCTTCGGCCCTGTCGCTCGTGAACTACGCGACAAAAACTTCATGAAGATCGTTTCCCTCGCCCCCGAAGTGCTCTGATTTAAACACATGAAAACCCACGTCAAAAAAGGCGACACCGTCATCGTCATCACTGGAGACAACAAGGGAGCCCAAGGCACCGTTTTGCAGGTCTTGCCTGCCAAGGGTCGCGTCTTAGTCGAGGGCGTAAACATGATCAAAAAAGCCGTCAAGCCTTCCCAACAAAACCAAAATGGCGGCCACATTGAGAAAGAGGCACCCATAGCCATTTCAAACGTGAAACTCGCCGATGCTCCAAAGAAGGAGAAAAAGGCTCCTGCGAAGAAGAAGGCGACAGCCAAGAAGAAGTAAGTTCACTTGCTAAAGATTCAT
>JAFMIR010000023.1 GCA_017853885.1 Prosthecobacter sp. | reverse complement strand
CGACGGGATTCGAACCCGCAACAACCAGAATCACAATCTGGGGCTCTACCTTTGAACTACGGTCACCATTTTGCCGGGAGGCGAATGAGATAGTAACCGGTTCACCGGGTTGCGCAAGTGCCGGTTCATAACGCTCAGGCAACGGATTCAACCATGAAAATCGGGCGTTTCCAGATGGGGACGGAGTACTTGACTTCCTTCAAGTACCAACGGCAGAGCTCAAAGGCCTCTGCGCTATGTCGAGTGCGGACGCGAATGAGAATGCTGGGCTGCTCCGCCGCCACGAAGCCGAGCCGGTGCTGGATGAAGACATCGTGCGTGCCATGGGAAGCTTGACCACGAGCGACGAGCTCTAAGAGCATCTTTTCTGCCATTGGGCGGTAGGCACTGTAGTCAATGCCACTGATAGGGCGACCATCCTCACTGCCGCGCACCACGCCTAAGAACTGCGCCTCCGCGCCCTCACCGGCTTCAAAGGCTGGGGTGAAAGGCTGAATGGGATCTTCACTGAGGACGATAGGGGTAGGCATGCGCAAAAGAGAGCGACCAAGATGCGGCAGGCGCTTCACTTTGCCACTTCTTTGGCCTCAGCGCCTGCCGCGCTGACCTCACTGAAGATGATTGCGTGTTTGTCATAGGTTACCTTGGCACCGGAGAGCTGAGCAAGGTATTCGATGGCCTGGGTCAACGGCACATTGCCGAGGGTTAGCGAGAGTTTCTTTTCTGCCAGCGAGGCACCTTTGATGATGAGATTGGGTGAGACCTTGCCCTGCGAGGCATTCTTCGCCAACACACGAAGGCCACTCACGGCTTCCTCCAGTGTGACGTCCTGCATGTCGATCTTCGGGATGGTCACCGCCGCGTAATCACGCTGCAAAATAGACTGCTGTTTGGCGTGAGCTTGGAGGTAACGCAGCATGTTCTGCGTATCGGCATGGCCAGGCTTGGCAGCGGCCACCTGGGTGAGAAAGGCACGCGCGGTCACGAAGTCGCCTTTGTGAAAGGCCTCGCGCCCCTTTTGGTACATCGAATCAAGATCATCAGCAGCAGGCAAGTCCTGTGAGGCTAATAAAAAAACAGCCATCGTAAAGATGGCCGCCGTAGAAGGCACACAAGCACGAAGAAACGAAGTTTTCATGATGCGGTTGGTTTGGATAATGATTTCATCAAATTGACCGTGAAGTGTCAAGAGTCCTCGCCAAGCATTTCAACCTGACTGCCATGCCCGCTCCGAAAACAGCCACTGCCGCCGCCTTCCATGTCTTCATGGGCAGCGATGAGGCGCGGGTGAAGGAGGCTGCGCTGGTGAAGGTGCGGCAGATGACGCCGAAGGATGCGGGCGATTTCTCCAACGACGTGATTGATGGGACCGCAGACAATGCAGATCACGCGGGCACGATTTGTTCCAACGTGTGCATGGCGCTTCAGACATTGCCTTTTTTTGGTGGCTCGAAGGTGGTGTGGTTGAAAAACGCTAATTTCCTGGGTGACACGCAGACCGGTCGTGCGCAGGCTGCAGTCGAGGGCTTTGAACGTATCCTCGACATCGCTGAAAAGGGTCTCGGCAGTGATGTGCGCTTCGTCATCAGCACGACAGGAATTGATAAACGCCGCGCAGCCTACAAACGCGTGTCCAAGCTCGCGAGTATCGAGGTCTTTGACAAGCCTGACACCTCACGTGCCGGATGGGAAGGCCCGGTGATTGCCGTGGCGAACAAGCGTGCTAAGGAGCTCGGCATCACGTTTGAGTCCGGTGCTATCGAATTGCTGGTGCAAATGGCCGGCGACGACACGCGGCAGCTTGAGAATGAGCTAGAAAAGATCGATTTGTATCTCGGTGAACGTCGGCGTGCGGGTTTGAAGACGGTGCAAGGCCTCGTCTCGATGAGCCGAGCTGGCGTGTTGTGGGATCTGGGCAATGCCATCGGAAAGCGTGATCTGCCGCGGGCGCTTGAGTTGCTTGGAACGCTGATGTACCAAGGGCAGAATGCCATCGGGTTGCTGTTGGCCGCCATCGTGCCACGCGTGCGCAGCCTGTTGCTCGTAAAGGACATCGGCAGCCGCTACAAATTGAACAAGCTCAACTATCCAGGCTTTTGCACTTCGCTCGAAGCGCTGCCTTCTTCCGCCACATCCCACCTGCCACGTAAGAAGGACGGCACAGGCTTTAATGCCTATCCGATGTTTCTTGCGTTGCCAGAAGCGGGCCATTTTACGCTCGAAGAATTGCACGCGGCCTTCAAAGCCTGTCTCGATGCGAACGTGAAGCTTGTGACGAGCTCACTGGATTCTAAGCTCGTGCTCGAGCGTCTTTTGATTGGCATCCTCGCCCGCAAACCTCGAACATGAACATGGCTTCAACCTCTCTTGCTATGCGCACGCTTCTCACCGTCTTTCTGTTGAATTCGTTTCTTCAAGCTCAGCAGCCCGCCGCTTCGAAACCCAAGCTATCAGCCCATCTCAGTGCGGAGGAAGCGGGAGAGGATTTCGTTATTCAGGGGGAGTATGCCGGCGGGTTCGAAGGAGGAAAAATGGCTGTTCAGGTTTGGGCGAAAGGCCAGGGAGAGTTTGAGGCGGTGAGCCTCATGGGTGGTTTGCCGGGGGCAGGTTGGGATGCAAACGTGAAGAGCCTTTCGCGTGTCAAAGGCCAGCGAGTGGAGGGGAAAAGACAGGTCGTCTTCCGTAAAGAACAGGACAAGACTTTTGCTACTGCTGATGGGGTCACTCTAAAGATCGAGCTCCATGGCAAGCAGGTGATTTTGAACAAGGAAACACGCACTTCTCCCACGCTCGGTGCAAAACCACCCGCTGGCGCCCTAGTGCTCTTTGATGGCGCAGGCATCAACCGTTTTCCCCACTCGCAGCTCGACGATAAGCTCGGAGCGCTCAAGGAAGGCATTACGAGCGAGGACACTTTTCATGATTGCATGCTGCATGTGGAATTCATGCTGCCTTTCATGCCTGAAGCACGTGGGCAGGGCCGTGGAAACAGCGGCCTATATCTGCAAGGCCGCTATGAAGTACAGATGCTGGACAGCTTCGCACTTGAGGGAAAGGACAACGAATGTGGCGGCCTGTATCGAATCGCGCCGCCGCGCATCAACATGTGCCTACCCCCACTCTCTTGGCAAACCTACGACGTGGACTTCACCTCCGCGAAGTATGACAAGACGGGTCAAAAGATCGGGAACGCTAAAATCACCGTGAGACACAATGGTGTGCTCATTCACGAAAACCAAGAACTGCCTGGCCCCACGGCATCGGCTCCTCGGAAGGAAGACGACACCCCCGGACCAGTGTACTTGCAGAATCACGGTAACCCGGTCCGCTACCGGAACATCTGGTTGGTGCGGAAGTGAACCCTTACGCCGGCTGGCGCACATGGGCCCAGGCGTGGACATGTGGATCACCGCGGAAGTAGAAGACTGCGTTCGGGCCTTCGATCTGCCAGACATCCCATACTCCGTCCTTGCCCACGTCTTGATCCTTGAAAAAGGCCATATGCAGGTTGTCGAAACCGCCCGCTTCGATGTAGCTCGCGGCTTCTTGGGCATCGTGCTCACGGAAAGGTTTGAGCAAATCGCGGATCACTTGGCGCACGAGGTCCTTTTGATCGCTGCTGAGTTCGCTGATGCGGATGCCTTCGAGGCCGGTTTTTTTGCCGGTGAGCTCGACGGTAAAGTTGCTACGTTCCTGACGCGATTTGCCGAGCAGCGCGGCTTCGCGTTGTTTGCCATCGAGAGCCGCGAAGACCTCGTTCGCCCGCTTTGCCTGATACCAATAGACATTGCCCGGATGATCCGGCTTCTCGTTGAAGCTGCCGGCGGCGTGACCGTAGAAAATCGGGCCGCCAAAGGCCGCGCCCCTCTCGCTGTCGCCATCACAGCGACGTGTACAGTGACGGCCAGTTAGCACGAACTCGAACTGGCCGGTGCCGGGCTCGCCAAACAAAGCGATCGAGGCACTCGGGAAGCCGCCATCGCCTTTGTTGTCGTGGTCGAACTGCTTCCAGACTTCCTTTTTGTATTCGTCACTGTGCAGTTTGTCGAAGATCTCCCGCACCATGGCCTGCTGGTCGGCATTCAGCACATCACGGATGGGCTGCTTGATGATGTGCCAGTTGTTATCGACCTTTTGACGGCGCGGATCGCTCCACGGTAGGCAGAGAATGGACTTCTGCTTCTCATCGAGCGTCTTGTAGAGCTGCGTGACGAGCGTTTCGGAGGGCAGCGATGCCGCTGGAGTGCTCTCCGCATAGGCAGTGCCCAAAAGACCCACTGCCGCAGCGTGTGTGCTGCGAGTAAGAAAATCACGACGGGAGACAGACGATGGTTGGAGGGGAGTGGGCGTGCTCATGGCTCGGTTGTAGCAATCAACGGGAGTTTCGTGAAGTTCTTTTGCTGGCGATGGCAGTCCGCGCCGCGTCACTTTTCCTTTTCCCACACAGCCTGCATGACATCGCCCATACGCTGCCGCGTTTTGAGGACGGCCTCGGAACTAGGGAGTTCGTTGGGCTTGGTGAGCCAAAGAATTTGCGTTTCGCTCAAGGTACTACTCACAAGCTGCAAAAGTGTCCCTTGGCGTTGTTTCTCGCTGATGCGCTCAAAGCGGTCACGCATAAGTTGGAGGGTGCCGCTGGAGCCGATGCACAGATGGCGGGATTCGCTGCCTGGAAGGTCGGCGATGAGGGTGGAAGAGACTTCGAGTAGGCGCAGCCACAGACCGGTGTCGATGAGAAGCGCGAGATCCTCGTCCTGCATTGTGCGCAGTAGGCGCTGGAGTTCGTGATGGCCCTCGGCAATCTCTTGGTGGAGGGCTTTCCACTGCTGCATCTCAGCCATTTTGCCCTGCGCCATAAGCCGAGGCATCATTTTCTCGCCGAGGCCGAGGGTGCGGCAGTAGTTCACCATCTCTTGATTGGTGTTTCGATACTGCTGGGAGTCACCAGCCTGCCAGATGAGGTAGCTTTCAGCAATCAAACTACCCAAAACGAGCGCGGATCGAGAGCGGTCAGTTGAGGGTGGGGGTGGAGGAGGGCGGAAAAGCAGTCGCCAGCGGGCTTTGGCGGTCTTGCCTAGCACTTCGAGAAAATCGCCTGGCGCTGGGTCCACTGCGTTCACTGTGGGTGAGACGGCCAATCCACTCGTTGGCGATGCGGTTTGACCCTGAAGCATCCCACTGCACGCGATCAGACCGATCGTTGCAAAAACAAGACGTGGGCGGGAGGTCATGGCTGGCGGGCTTCGTCGAGGAAAAGCCCACTCTTACTCCACTGTCACGCTTTTTGCCAAGTTTCTGGGTTTATCGACATCACAGCCACGCGCGACAGCGGTATAGTAGCTGAGGAGTTGGAGTGGAATGACGTTGAGAATGGGGGTGAGGTAGCTGGGGCAATCCGGGACGTAGATGACGTCTTGCGTGAGGCGCTCGAGCTCTGTGCGCCCCTCGGTGGTGACGGCGATGACAGGTCCTTTGCGGGCGAGTACCTCCTCGATGTTGCTGACGTTCTTGTCGAATACGGCGTCGTCGGGTGCGATGAACACGCTTGGCATGTCCGGCTTCACCAAGGCAATCACCCCGTGCTTCAGCTCGGCGCTCGGATGCCCGCTGGCATAAATATAGCTGATCTCCTTCATCTTCAGCGCGCCTTCGAGAGCTACAGGATAGTTCGCTTGGCGGCCCATGAAGAGCATACCTTCGGCATGGCAGTGTTTCTCAGCAATAGTCTTAATTTTGTCCGCCTGCTTGAGGATGGTAATGATTTTGTCCGGCAGGGTTTCGAGCTCATCGATCATTTCCAAACCATCGACACTGGAAAGATGGTGGATGCGTCCTAGCAGCAGGCTGATCAACGTGAGGATGGCAACTTGCGAAGTGAAGGTTTTCGTCGCGGCTACGCCAATCTCAGGTCCGGCATGGATGTAAACGCCGCCATCGCTCTCGCGTGCGATCGTGCTGCCGACGGTGTTCACGATGCCAAGGCAGCGGATGCCTTTGCGCTGGCCCTCGCGCATGGCGGCGAGCGTGTCGATGGTCTCGCCGCTTTGGCTCATCACAAATTGCAGCGTGTTCTTGTTCGCGGGTACATTGCGGTAGCGGAACTCACTGGCGATCTCGACCTCGGTGGGCACCCGCGAAAGCGTTTCGATTAAGTACTCACCCACCATCGCTGCGTGATAGGCCGTGCCACAGCCGGCGAGGATGATGCGGTCGATTTGAGCCAGCTCGCGTGGCGTCATGTTCAGGCCACCGAGCACCGCCGTGCATTCATCGCGAGAAAGACGGCCCCTCATAGCGTTACGCAGGCTTTGCGGTTGCTCGTAGATTTCCTTGAGCATGTAGTGCGGGAAGTCCCCCTTCTCCGCGTCATCGGCGCTGAATTCCACACGGCTGACTTTCACCTCGGCCGGTGTGCCGCTGAAGGACTGCACATCGTAGCTGTCTTGGGTGATCGTGACAATGTCGTAGTCGTTCAGATAGACCACATCACGCGTGTGGTTCACCACCGCGGCTACGTCACTGGCCAGAAAATGTTCGTTTTTGCCAAGACCTACGATCAAGGGGCTGCCGAGTCGTGCACCCACGATCACGCCAGGAAGGTCGGCATGCATCACGGCGATGCCGTAGGTCCCTTTCACGCGGGAGAGAGCGCTCTTCACCGCACCGATGAGGCGCTGGGCGCCGTCTTTCTCGGTGGATTCATCAAAGAAGGCACCGACGAGATGCGAGAGCACTTCCGTGTCTGTCTGTGAGTAGAAGGTGTGGCCCTTCGCGGCGAGCTGGTCGCGGAGCGATTGGTAGTTCTCGATCACACCGTTGTGAACGAGGACCAGTTTACCGCCTTGATCGGGATGTGGGTGAGCGTTTGCATCGGTGGCGGCGCCGTGAGTGGCCCAGCGGGTGTGTGAGATACCCATGGTGCCCTCCGGTTTTGCCTCTTCGACAGCGATGCGCAGGTTGTCGATGCGACCAGCTTTCTTCACCGTGTGCAGCCCCCTAGTGCCGCAGAGTGCTAGGCCTGCCGAGTCATATCCACGATATTCCAAGCGACGAAGACCATCGAGAAGAATGGAGCTGGCCTGACGAGTCCCGATGTAACCGACGATTCCGCACATGAAATTGGAAGAGGTGAAAGTTGAGAAATGGAAGTCTAAGGTTCATGTCAGGTCCACGCCAGTGAATCGTGCGTGGTGGAAGCTTTTGAATGGCCTCGGTTTGAATGAAATAGAATCAATATGAGTCAGCCTCGCCTTCTTATCATCGGTCAAGGTCTTGCAGGCACTGCCTTGGCGTGGCGGCTGCAGGAACGTGGCGTGCCCTTTGTGATCGTGGATCGTGGAGACCCTGTCACCTCCTCCAAAGTAGCCGCAGGCCTCATCACGCCAGTCACAGGCATGCGCCTGAAGGTGAGCTGGAGGTTTGAGGTCTTTTATCCCGAGGCACTGCGTTTCTATCGAAAGCTCGGCAAGCGTTTAGGCAGGCGAGTGTTTTTTCCTCGAGGGTATGTGCGGCTGCTTCAAAACGAGCAGGAACGTCAAAAATGGCCCCGACGTCTGCTTGAGTCCGAGGTGGGGCCATTTGTGCATCCACATATTCCAGAGCTCGATCCCACCATTGTCACCCTGCCACATGAGGGCTTCCAACAACGCCATGCGGCTTGGCTGGACACCGTGACCTACCTCGAAGCCAGCCGCCGCTTTTTTGGAGCGGCCTATCGACAGGCCATTGTCGAGCCCGGTGAGGTCCATGATGATGTCGAGGGTGTCACATGGCAGGGCGAACGCTTCTCGCATGTGGTGTGGGCGCAAGGCTGGCAGGCGGCAAGGCATCCGCTTTTTCACTGGGTGCCTTTTCAGAACGCTCTCGGCACTCTTTTGACCGTAAAAGTGGATCTTCAAGGTGAGCGTCGCATCCTGAACCGTGGCTGCTGGATCATTCCTCAGCCTAATGGCACGATGCGAGCGGGCTCAACTTACGAATGGAGCTTTCCTAATCCGCCAGCAGCCTCGTCCAAGGTGCTTGAAGAGCTTGAAAAGAAGTTGCGTGACTTCCTCGCCGTGCCCTTGGAGGTAGTCGACTATCAAAGCGCTGTGCGACCCATCATCAAGGGGCGCCAAGCGCTGCTCGGAGCGCATCCATCGCATCCGCGTATCATCTTTTTCAATGGTCTTGGTTCTAAAGGTTCCGTTCGTTCCCCTTGGCTGGCAAAGCACCTCGCGGAGCATATTCTTGACGGTGCGCCGTTGGATCCGGAGTTTGATTTGCAGGCCAATGACCCAGCCTGATCCTTCCTTGTAAGCTCGCTGCAGAAATGTCGTCTGCACGGTCCGACGCGACGTGGGTCATTCTTCGTTGTTGATGCCAGCGGCTTACTGCCAATTCGAATTCGTCCATACGCGAGGCTTGTCGTTCTCGAGTTTTTCGAGATCGAAAGGTGTTGGATCTTTTACTTCGACGCTTTGACCACGGACATCGAGGCGTAAAGCGCCACCAAGATGCTCCTTTTCGAGCCAGTAACGCAGGCGGAGGTCGGCCGAGAGTTTCTCTGGTACTCTGGGTGGACGTTCTGTGGGCAAAATGAAAGGGGGCACCTCATGGCCATCGCCCGTGAGCAGGCGCACATCGGGCGGTTGCATGAAAAGAGGGCGCGGGGCCGTGTTGCGGAAGCGCAATTCGATGTCGAGCCGAGCATGACCAAAGTCCCGTGTGAGCGTGCAGCGCTGGATGCGCAGCGTCGCGTCCTCTGCGGTCGTCGCAGCGATCTCCGCAGCATCAGTGGCGTAGGGCTTCGGTTCACGCAAAGCCCACCAAGCGGCGATACCGCTAGCGAGGATGAGAAACCAAACTTCAGGACGAGAGAAAAAACGCATGGAAGAGGAAAAGATCTCAATTACTCCAATCAGTCTGGGCGCGCAAAGCAAGGAACGATATGCGGAAGGTCACGAAGAGCCTTTTCTCTTGCCCGGACGTGCATTCCGTGTTCTCTCGCCCTCCATTTCAACCTCTCACTGCACACACACATGAGCGAACGTCGCGTCGTCATCACCGGGCTTGGAGTTGTCTCCCCCCTCGGCAACAACAAGGACGACTTCTGGAAGAATCTCGTCGCCGGTAAAAGCGGCATCCGGCGCATCCAATCCATGGATACAGAGAAGTATGACTGCAAAATTGCCGGCGAAGTGGTCGATTTTGATCCCACGCCCTTCTTCAACAACCACAAGGAGGCCCGCCGTGCAGACCGCTTCTTCCAGCTCGCCATGGCCGCCTCCAAAATGGCTGCCAAAGACGCTGGGCTGAACCCCGACGCACTCGACCCCTATCGAGTCGGCGTCATGGTCGGCAGTGGCATTGGCGGTCTGAGCACGATCGAGACACAGTATGAGATTCTCTTGAACAAAGGGCCTGGCCGCGTGAGCCCCTTCCTCATCCCGATGATGATCACCAACATTGCCACGGGTATGATCGCCACCGAGTTCGGTTTCATGGGCCCGAACATGTGCATTACCACCGCCTGCGCGACGTCCAACAACAACATCGGCGAAGCTTGGCGCATCATCAAATTTGGGGATGCCGATGTGATCATTTGCGGTGGTTCGGAAGCCTCCATCCGCCCCTGCGGTCTGTCCGGCTTCGGCAACATGAAGGCACTCTCCATGCGCAATGACGAGCCCGAACGTGCCTCCCGTCCCTGGGACATCAACCGCGATGGTTTCGTGATGGGCGAGGGCGCCGGTGTCGTCGTCATCGAAGAATATGAGCACGCCAAAAAGCGCGGCGCGACGATTTACGCAGAACTCGCCGGCTACGGCGTCACCGCAGATGCCTACCACCTCACTGCACCGCATCCGGAAGGCCTCGGTGCCTCGAAGTGCATGGAAATGGCCCTGCGCCATGCCAAGCTCAACGCCACCGACGTGAGCTACATTAACGCTCACGCCACCTCCACGCCTGTTGGCGATCTTTGCGAGCTGCGCGCCATCAAGCGCACCTTCGGCGAATACGCTCAGAAGGGCCTTCTTGTCTCCGGCACGAAATCGATGACCGGTCACCTCCTCGGTGCTGCCGGTGGCATCGAACTGGCCGCCAGTGTGCTCGCCCTGCGTGACCAGATTGTGCCGCCGACCATCAACGTCGAAAACCTCGACCCGGAGGTCGATGTCGATGTGGTCCCCAACACTGCCCGCCCCGCGAAGCTGAACGCTGCGCTGAGCAACAGCTTCGGCTTCGGCGGTCATAACTCAGCGCTGCTCATCAAGAAGCTCGACTGAGCTGGTGAATAGTCATGGCGGCTTCACGTCGAAGTTGCCGCCATGAACGCAAACCTCCTCAAGCTTCTCGGCGCCTTGTTTTGCGCCTCACTGCTGTCCTCGTGCTACGTCTATGAAGATCCGCTCACTTGGAGCGGACACTGCCGTGGCCCCGTTTACGGCCGCAGCTACTACTCGCCGCCGGTTTACCGCAGTTACGGCTACTCACGCTCCTGCGTTCCTATGCCGCCGTCACCCTGCGGACCGTCTTTTCGTCACCATCACGGGCACTTTCGGCCCTTTTGATGCTAGGCGAGTTTAGGTGAAAAGCCCGCAGAGCTTGTAAATCAACCAGCCGAGGATGCCGGTGGCCGGAATGGTCATCACCCAGGCCCACAGAATCTGCTCGACGAGGCTCCACTGGATGGCGTTGGAGCGTTTCGCGGCACCCACACCCATGATGGAAGTGGTGATGGTGTGCGTGGTGCTCACCGGCATGCCCAAGGCGCCCGTGGTGGCTAGGATCGTGGCCGCCGTTGTTTCCGCTGCGAAACCATGCACAGGCTTCATTTTAACCATTTTGTGCCCGAGGGTTTTGATGATGCGCCAGCCGCCCGCATAGGTTCCGGCAGCCATCGTGAGGGCGCAGGTGACGATGATCCACATCGGGATGCTGGCGGATTTGTCGGCGATTTTAAGGAAACCGAGCCAGGAGGGTAGGTTGTCGAGATCGCCAGAGGCCGTGGCACCATACAGGGTCAGCATGATAACGCCCATGGTCTTCTGCGCATCGGCCATGCCGTGGCCAAAGCCCATGTAGCCGGCGCTAGCAATCTGCAAACGGCCGAAAACAGAATTTACCGTATGAGGGCGCCAGTTACGTATCAACAGGAAGAGCAGTCCCATGACGATGAATCCCACCATGATCCCGAGCGCAGGGGAGGTGATCATCGGGATCACGACCTTGTGGTAGATTCCCTCCATGCTCACTTTGCCTGTCACCTTGTCCACTTTTTCACGGGACCAGATGAGCACATCCCAGTTGCCCTTTGCTGCAGCCATACTGGCACCGATCAGACCGCCAACAAGGGCATGGGTGGAACTGGAAGGCATGCCGAACCACCAGGTAATGAGGTTCCAGATGATGCCGCCGAGCATAGCGCAGAAAATCGTGAGCGTGGTCACAGCCACCACTTTATCATCCACAATGCCGCTGTGGATTGTCTTGGCCACCGCCTGACCGCAGAAGGCTCCGATGAGGTTCGTGACAGAGGCCAGCACGAGGGCTTGGCGTGGTGTGAGCACCTTTGTGGAAACTACGGTGGCAATGGCATTCGCCGTATCGTGGAAGCCATTGATGTATTCAAAGGCCAGCACGACGAGCAACACCACGAACAGGAGAAAAAGGGCGGTCGTCATGAGTCGCGTGGTGGCGGATCAGGTGTACTTCAGGACGATGTGGGAAAGGACGTTTCCGGCGTCGCGGCAGCGGTCCACCACCTTTTCGAGCAGGTCGTAGAGGTCGCGCAGCATGATGACGCGGAGCGGGTCTTGATTGCCTTGATAGAGATCCTTGAGGAGGGCCAGAATATACTTGTCGGCATCGCCCTCGATTTGTTGGAGCTTCTTGTTGAGCTCCTTCATCTTTTCGAGGTGCATTTTCTGGCGCAGCTCGCTCACCATCGTTACCACGATGTCTACAGCCGACTCGGTGAAGGCCATTTGCTTGGAAAAATCGACCCCATCGAGCTTGCCGGCACAAATTTCATAGCGTTCGCCAATCTTCTCCACGGTCTTTGGGATCTTGTATAGCGCATTGGAGAGTGCTTCGACGTCTTCGCGTTCCAGATCGGTGACGAAAGTCTTGCACAGTGCTTCATCGATCTCTTGGGTGATGGCCTTATCCTTGCGGCGGGCGTCTTTGAGGCTGTCGAGGTTCTGAGAGCCGGCGGGTTTGGACAGCAGGTTTTTCAGCAGGTGCACGCTGTTTTGGGCCTCCTTGGCGCTGCGTTCGAGGAGATCGTAGAAGACGTCCGTTTTTCCAAAAAGCTTTTGAAGAGAGATCATGGTAGAGTGGCCTGCGGTGTGTGAAGAACGCGTACTTAGAGCGGCAGGGCTACTGCCTGTCAAAGTCCTGAACCATCCATTTTGTGACGAAAACGTCACGATGCTTTTCTCCGTAGGAAAAGGGTGACCAAGCCCTTGCAAGGGGGTCTTGGCCGCCCCGTATTCGTTCCAGCATGAAAACCGCTGCGCCCGTCGATCGTCGTTCTTTTGCCAAAACCGCTGCCGTTGCCTTTGGATTCCAAATTGTGCCGCGGCATGTCATCGGCGGCCCGGGATTCATCCCGCCTAGTGAAAAAGTGAACCTCGGATGCATCGGAGTCGGGGGTCAAGGGGCCGGTGACATCCGTGATCTGGATGCCACGGGCATCGCGAACATCGTGGCACTGTGCGATGTCGACCTCGACCACGCTGCCGGAACGATCAAAAAGTATCCTCATGCCACGCTCTACCGCGATTATCGCGAGCTGATCGAGAAGCAAAAAAACATCGATGCCGTTCTCGTGGCCACGCCGGATCATATCCATGCGCCAGCCAGTATCATGGCCATGCGTGCCGGACGTCATGTTTATGTGGAGAAGCCACTGGCGCATACCATTGCGGAGGCTCGAGCCATGCGCGATGTCGCAAGGCAGACCCATCGTGTCACCCAGATGGGCAATCAAGGCCACGCCGGTGAGGGTCTCCGCCTGACGCGTGAGTGGATCGAAGCGGGAGCCATCGGAGCCGTTACCGAGGTCCATGTTTGGTCCGACCGCCCGGGCAAGTTCTGGGATTCCCAAGGCAAAGGCTACCCATCGGACACACCGCCTGTGCCAAAAAATCTTGATTGGAACCTCTGGCTTGGCCCGGCGAAGGTTCGTCCTTACCATCCGGATTTTTGCCCGCGAAAATGGCGGGGCTGGTGGGACTTTGGCTGCGGTGCCCTTGGTGACATGGCCGTTCACAATGCCGATCCGGCCTTCTATGCCCTTGATTTGGATGCGCCCAACTGGGTGGAGGCAGAGACCGGCCCGAACAACAACCAGTCCTTCCCGATGTGGAGCGTTATCACGTATCACTTCCCTGCCCGCGGCAGCCGACCACCAGTGAAAATGGTCTGGTATGATGGCGGCAAACTGCCGCCACGGCCTGAGGGCCTCGAACCGACACGCAACCTTGGAGACAACGGCATCTACTTCGTTGGGGATAAAGGGTGTATCCTTGCCGGTGGCTGGAGTGGCACGCCGCGCATTGTGCCAGAAACGAAGATGCAGCAGTTTGTGCTGCCCGCAAAAACCCTCCCGCGCTGCCCCAACGGTCACCGTGCTGAGTTCCTCGAAGCTTGCAAAACCGGCAACCCGCAAGATGCGAAAAGCGGTTTTTGGTATTCAGCTCCCTTTACCGAGTCGCTGCTTATCGGACTGCTTGCGGTGCGTTTTGGCAAACGTGTCGAATGGGACACCCAAACCCTCCGATCTCCCAACACACCTGAAGCTGATGCCCTAATCCACAAGTCCTACCGGGCTGGTTTCGGCATTTGAGTTTCAAAAGTCGCCGGTATCGGGCAAAAACCACTTTCCGCCCCTTCGTCCTGCGTCATTCTGGGCATTGGTCCCCCTCATGCCCAAGTACATCCTCACCATCGGCCTCGAAGTCCACGCGCAGCTCACCACGCGCAGCAAGATGTTCTGCGCCTGCCCGGTCGAGTATGGCGCGGAGCCGAACACGCACACCTGCCCGACCTGCCTTGGCCTGCCGGGCGCTTTGCCCGTGCTGAACAAGGCCGCTATCGAAAAGACGCTGCTCACCGGCCTCATGCTCGGCTGCGCCACCCCGCCCGTCGTGAAGTGGGACCGCAAAAACTACTTCTACCCGGACATGCCGAAGAACTACCAGATCAGCCAGTTTGATCTGCCCCTGTGCCTCGGCGGCGGCGTGCCGCTTTACGATTTCGCGTATCCCAAAGATGCGCAGAAGAGCATCGCCAATCCCGGCAAGGTCGTGAAACTCACGCGCATCCATTTGGAGGAGGACGTGGCGAAATCCACGCACCACGACCGCTTCACCACGATCGACTTCAACCGCGCTGGCACGCCGCTGATGGAAATCGTCAGCGATCCCGACATCGACAGCGCCGAGGAAGCCGTCGCCTACCTCGGCAGCCTGCGCCAGATCCTGCTCTACGGCGGCGTCAGCGATGCCGACATGGAAAAAGGCCAGATGCGCTGCGACGTGAACATCAGCGTGCGCCCCGAAGGCACCACCGAACTCGGCGCAAAGATCGAGCTCAAGAACATCAACTCGATGTCCGCCATCCGCCGCGCGATCAAATTCGAGACCGAGCGCCAGATCGACGCCCTTGAGCGCGGTGAAAAACTCATCCAAAGCACCCGCCGCTGGGACGACGACCGTGGCGAGACCACGCTCATGCGCACGAAGGAGGACGCGCACGACTACCGCTACTTCCCCGATCCCGATTTGCTTCCGCTGCACACCGACAAGCTGCTCGCCAGCGTCAAACCGCACGTCCCCGAGCTCCCGCACGAAAAACGTGCCCGCTTTGAGCGCGACTACGGCTGCTCCGCCTACGACGCCAGCGTGCTCAGCAGCGAACAAGCCCTTGCCGCATGGTATGAAGCCGCTGTCGCTGCCGACAAGTCCGTGCCCGCCAAAAAGATCGCCAACTGGGTGCTCAACGACCTCCTCGGCGCTCTGAACGACCGCAGCCTTGCCATCACCGAGTGCCCCATCGAGCCCGCCGCGCTCAGCCGTCTTGTTTCGACCGTCGAAACTGGCAAAATCAGCAACAACCAGGCGAAGGAAGTCTTCGCCGAAATGCTCGACACCGGCAAACCCGCTGCTGACATCATCAAGGCCAAAGGTTTCGAGCAAGTCAGCGACACCGGCGCTCTCGAGGCTATCGTCGAGCAAATCCTCGCTGCGAACCCCGACAAGGTGGCCGAGGTCAAAGGCGGCAACGAGAAAGCCATGAACTGGTTCACCGGCCAAGCCATGAAAGCCAGCCAAGGCAAAGCGAATCCAAAGATGGTCACTGAGATCGTGCGGAAGAAGGTGCTAGGATAGTCTTCACGCATCAAACTGGTGGCGCGTGGGAGCGAATTCCGCCAGCATCTGTGTCCACATGGCTCTCTTGGAAGTCAAACACCTCACCAAACGCTGGCCCACCGGCCGTCTAGCGTTGGATGATGTGAGTTTTGAGGTCCAAGAAGGCGAGATTCTCGGCCTGCTTGGGCACAATGGGGCTGGCAAGAGCACCATCATGGGCATCACGCTCGGCATGGTGCGGCCGGACGCGGGCGAGGTGCGCATCGGCGGCCGCAGTGTGCAAAAAGACCGCTCCACCGCGCTTCGCCAAATCGGTGCCATTTATGAGGCGGCGCATTTTTACGACTACCTCAGCGGCTGGCAGAACCTGCGGGTCCTTTGCTCACTCTCCGGCTGGTGGGACGAGGTGGAGGTGAAGCGTGTTGTGCAGATGGTGAATCTCACGAGGGCCATCCAGCAAAAAACCGCCACTTACAGCCATGGCATGCGACAGCGGCTCGCGCTAGCGCAGGCCCTGCTGCCCCAACCCCGCATGCTGTTGCTGGATGAGCCTACGGATGGGCTCGATCCCGAGGGCATCCGTGAGTTTCGCGAGCTCATCCTGCATCTGCGGAAGCATCATGGCCTCACCATCATGCTCAATTCGCACTTGCTTGGCGAGGTGGAGCAGATGTGTGATCGCTGCGTCATCATCAAAGATGGCAAAAAAGTCTTCGAGGGCACGGTGCCCTCGCAGGAAAAGACGCGCCGCATGTTCCAGCTCGAAACGAACGATATGGGCCTCGCTCGCGAGGTTATGGATCGCACCGGAGCGAAGATGGACAAGCATGGCATCGTTGAAGTGCCGATGAGCATGGAGCCGCACGATCTTGTTGCTGCGCTCGTCCAAGGTGGCGCGCAGGTCCAAAGCTGGCAGCCGCACCGCCGCACACTCGAGGAACTCTACATGGGACTCTCTTCAAAATCATGATGCTGTTCTTCCAGCAATGGCGCGGTGAGCTGCTGAAGCTCTTCGCACGCCGCCGCACCTACCTCGGGTTTGGTGCCTTTGTGCTGCTGGAGGTGCTGATCCTGTGGTTGATCAAAGTGAAAGGCCTCGGACCGGTGCAGCGGGCTATCGTGGGCTCGGGCGAGAGCATGGATTATTACTTCTCGGCGTTGACCGTGTCGCTGATCGTCGTGTCGATGTCGGTTTTCTTCCTCGGAGCGTTGTATCTCACGCTCGTCGCGGGAGACATCGTGGCCAAAGAAGGCGAGGACGGGCATCTGCGCCTGCTGCTCGCACGACCGGTAAGCCGCTTTCGTGTGTTGCTGCTGAAGTACCTGACCTGTTTTGGCTACGCGTTTTTTTTGATCCAGTTTCTGGCTTGGACGGCTTTCGTGCTGGGCCTTGTGCTGTGTGGCTGGGGTGGAGGCTTCTGCGTGCTGATCATGGATATGGATATCGTGTCCTTTTACGAATGGGACGAGGGCCTGAAACGCTACGCGTGGGGCATGCTGGGCCTCGGTTTGAGCATGACGACGATGGCGAGCATCGCCTTTTTTCTTTCCTGCTTCCCGATCAAGCCGGCTGCCGCGACCATTGGGGCGCTGTCATATCTATTGGTAGACTTCATCCTGCGAAACAGTGGCTTCATGGAAAGCTACCAGCACCTGCTGATCACTCGCCACATGGCCGTGTGGACGCGTCTGTTGGCGGAGACCATCGATTGGCCGCTCGTGGTTCGCGGCTATGCCGTCGTCTTCGCCGCAAACATCACCCTTTTCAGCCTTGGCTACGCGGTTTTCGAATCGCGCGATCTCAAATCATGAACCTCATCGACAATATCCAGCAACTCCGCGTATGGTCGGGCATGAACCGTGGCACGCGTTGCGTGTTGGTGCCCACGATGGGTGCTTTGCATGAGGGACATGCGGCATTGATTCGTGCGGCGCGTGAGATCGCTGGGCATACCGGGAATGTCGTGGTGAGCATTTTCGTCAATCCTCTTCAGTTTGGGCCGAACGAAGATTTCTCGAAGTATCCACGCACGCTTGAGGAAGACTTGGTGATCTGCCGCGAGAATGGCGCGGACATCCTTTTTGCTCCGCGCGCTGAGGAGTTGTATCTGCCGGACCGCAGCATCCAAGTTGTCGAAACGAGCCTATCGAAAACGCTGTGCGGTGCAAGCCGTCCAAGGCATTTCGATGGCGTGTGCACGGTCGTGGCCAAGCTCTTCAACTTGGTGCAGTGCGACGAGGCGGTGTTTGGCAAAAAAGACTATCAGCAGCTCGCCATCATTCGCCGCATGGTGCGTGATCTGGATTACAACATCGTCATTCACGGCATCGACACCGTGCGGGAGGCAGACGGTCTCGCCATGAGCAGTCGGAACCGTTACCTCACTCCCAGCGAGCGTGCACAAGCTCCGGTGCTGCGGGCAGCTTTGCTGAAGGCACGTGAAGCTTACATTCAAGGCGGTGAACGTGATGGCGAGGTGCTGCAGCAGATCATTCTCGATCGAATCGCGGTCGAGGCCCCGCTGGGCCGCGTGGACTACGTTCAGGTCGTTGATGCTTCGACGCTTCAAGCACCCACTGAAGCCACAGAGCTGCGGGTCATCGCCATCGCAGTCTTTTTGGGTTCGGCGCGCTTGATTGACAACATCGAGTTGAAGTGAATCTGCATGAGAGGCGCTGGCGTATTGCGAGCACATTCCTCCTCGCCATGATCACGGCCTCCATGTCCACCATCCAGTCCACGGCCCTAGGCCGCCAGTTTCCGAAGTTCGACCTTTCACGTCTTCTCGGCACCGTCTTCAAACCAACGTTTGGCCGCACGATCTGCATCTTGATCGACCTTCCAGATCTCGCTGAAGCCAAGGATTATGCGTTCCTGCAAAATCCAGCTCGTGCGGTGCAGAAGCGGGCCTATGACTACTTTTATCAGGGCCTGAAGAAGGGAGTCGCCGATGAGCTCGTGCTTAAAGGGGGCGAGATGTATGCTTACACGCAGACGACGGGCAGCAACCTCGACCTGCCTGACGACTGCGTGGACATGAGTGGAAGGAAGCTCAGCCTGGAAAAGGACATTTATCCGAACTACGACATCATTCTTTGCATCTCCACCTTCAGCGCCACCGCGCCGTTGACGGCTTTTGCCAAGCAATACGGATTCCGAGGCGCCACACTGCATGGTTTGAACGAGGTCATCTTAAATTCCGGTCTTGCGGTGGACTATGAAGAGGTGAGCCGTGACGCGGAAAAGCTACGCCTCGCGATGACACGCAGTGACTGGGTCGAGATCGATTTCACCGTCGAAAACGGTCCTGACATGTCCATTCATCTCGACTTGAACCGTCAGGAGGCGCAGAAGAGCCATGGCCTCTGCCAAGGTGATGCGCCTGATATTGCCAATTTGCCCGCAGGTGAAGTGTATTTTGTCCCGACAAGCGCGGAAGGCACCTTCCCCCTGAAATACGAGGACGGTACATTGGGTAAGCTCACGGTCACTGGGGGTCGCATCATCAAGGCGGAGCTGATCGAGGGACATCAGGCCACCATCGATGCGCACAATGCCAAACTCGCGGATGATCCGATGACCGGTGTGTTGGGTGAACTCGGTTTTGGCACTCAAGTGCTGCCAGTCTCCGGTGCGGACATCCAAGATGAAAAAGTGCTCGGCACCTGCCACATGGCCACGGGCCGCGATGATCATCTTGGGGGACACATCACGCCCGCGCAGTTCAAACGTCACCAGAACGCTACGCACGACGACATCCTTTTCGCGCCCCACAAGACACCGAATTTCGATATCAAGCAGGCTCGCATGCATCGCGATGGCAAGATCCAGGTGCTCATCGAGCATTTCCAGCCCTGCAGATACCTGCTCGATGCCCTCGCATCTGAGTAAGCGGTCTTTTTTCTCCCTTTCGCGGGCGATGGACTCGGTTCACTGTGCCATCATGCGCAGCGCATCCGCCATCCTCTCGATTCTGGCCATCCCCATGAGCCTGTGGGCGGCTCCGACGACGCCCACAGCTGCTCCTGCACCTACGACGGCGGCCCCCCCCGCCAAACCGGCGTCACAGCCTGCGCCGTCCAAGCCAGCACCCGTACTCTCAACACCTGCTATCAAACCGCCGCCGGAAGATGCGTATCGCCAGCTCGAGATGCTCACGCGAGCGATGGAAATGGTTCGGCAAAACTATGTTGATGAGTCCAAGGTGACTTATGAGGAGCTCGTCGAAGGGGCGCTGGAGGGCATGCTCAGCCGCCTTGATCCGCACTGCGAGTACATGGGCCGCTCGTTGTTCGAGGACATGCAGCGTGAGCAGAGCGACACGTCGGAAGGCATTGGCATTACCATCGCGCTCCGGCGGAATGTACTGACGATCATTACCGTGCGTGACGATGGCCCCGCAGCACGCGAAGGCTTGTTGGCAGGTGATCAACTCGTGCGCATCAATGAGGTGCTCACAGACTCCGTCGGCGTGGCGGAGGCCATGCAGCTTCTCAGAGGCAAGGTGGGCGATGAGGTGCGCCTCACCGTGCGTCGTCCTGGCACGAAGCAGTTCCTCGAATTCAAGGTGAAGCATGAGACGCTGGCCGAAAGCTCCGTGCATGACCCGATGCTGCTGGCGCAGAAAATGGCTGGTGAGTACCCAATTGGCTATGTGCGTGTCTCACAGTTCAATTTACCCACAGCCCGAGAGCTCTCCCAAGCACTCGATCAGCTCGAAAAACAGGGCATGAAGGCCTTGGTGCTCGATTTGCGAAACAATCCCGGAGGTTTGGTGGACAGCGCGGTGCAGATTTGCGGTGAGTTTTTGCCGGAGGGCACGGTCGTCGTGACTACGGAGGGCCGCGTGGCCTCGCAAAATCCGCCGCCCTACCGCACCCCGCCTCGTGGAGGCAAGGAGCCGCGCCAATATCCCGTGGCGGTGCTCATCAATCACGGCAGCGCCAGCGCCAGCGAGTTGACCGCCGGTGCGCTGCAGGATCTCAAGCGCGCCATCGTGGTGGGCACGACGAGCTTTGGCAAAGGCAGCGTGCAGACCATTCTGCCCATGAAAAATGGCGCGGCGATGCGCCTGACCACCGCGAAATACTACACGCCAAGTCACCGCACGATTCACGAGAACGGGGTGGAGCCAAACATCATCGCCGCACTCACCACGGAAGACGAGGCCCGCATCGCGAAGTGGCGTGTCGCACACGGCACCGGCGAGATTGCAGCCCTCGAGTTGGCCAACCTCGGCGACAAGCAGCTCGAACGTGCGGTGGATGCGCTGAAGGGCGTTCTGGTCTTCGATGCCTTCGTGGCACGCCCGCCGACTCCTACCGTGAAACCTTTGGAAAAGTCGGAGGCAGAGGCACCCGCGGCTGCAAGTGATGCGCGATAAGGTATGCTCGTCGTTAGAAAGTGAATCGAATGCCCGCGTAAAAGTTACGGCCCCAAGCAGGATCCACACCGTTGGCACGCACGCGGCTGTAGTAGTCTTCGTTGAAGACATTGTTCAAGCCAGCTAGCAAGGTGACGTTTTCCCGCCAAAGCTTTGCCTCAAGCGTGATGTCCGTGACGTTGTAGGCAGGAATCTGGAAGTTCAATGTGTTGTTGTCGTTTGCGTAGTGCTCGCTGACATAGGTGTGAAGCAGTGAGAGCTTCAATCGTTCCCGCCAGCGGTAGGTTAGACCGACACGTATCAGGTGCTCCGGCGCATACTGAGGCGCGAGGCCGGTGTTAGGCCCGCTGACGAACTCGGCATCCAGCCATTCGTAGGCACCGTGTAGAGCGAGATTTCCAAAGCGTTTCACCGCCTTTTCACCACCGATGACGCCGACGAGATCTACCTCGGCGGCGAGGTCGATGCCGATGTTTCGTGAGCGGCCAGTGTTGCCCACCGTAGTGATGCCGCCGGCGGTCGTCTGGCCGAAACGGTTGTCATAGTCGATGTAAAACACGCTGGTATCCCAGTTGATGAAGTCCGAGGGATTGCCCCGGTAACCCAGCTCATAGGTCAGTGTGTGCCCGGGATCGACGTCCGTGTTCGCCACGTTGTTGTCGATGGGCAGGGTGTCCGCATAAGTCGCCGGTTTGTAGCCTTGGGAGAAATTGAGATAGAGGGAGCTTTTGGCAGTCACCTCATAGGAAAGGCCAAGCGCAAACAGCGGCACATGCTCGGCGTCCTCCTGGCGACGGGGGGCCAGCGGGGCCAGTGTGTTGCTGTTGAGGCGCACATGGTCCTCGATGCTTTGGTAGATGCTCTCCATGCGGAAACCGGGGACAATGCTGAGACGTCCAAACTTGAACTGGTTCTCCACAAAGAGCGCGAGGTATTCGGTGCTTCGCGTGATGTCATTATAGACCGCTCCGCTCGTGGCGTTCGGTGCCGCGCCGAGGGAATTGATCAGCGGAGCGTGGGTGCGCCCGGCGGTGAGGCCGGCCGTCAGATGATGCTCTCCGCTCCAGGCTTTCCAGTCATGACTGAAACGCAGGTCGGTGCCGATCGTGTAGTAGCGATGTTCGCTGATCGTGTTGGTGCCGGCAGCCGCGCCAGCGGGCGCCGTGCCAAAGCCAGTGCCGCGCTGACGGAAGCTTGTGCGGTTCGAGTAACCGCCGAAAACCTTCCACACCATGGAGGTCTCGTTGTTGAAATCATGCTCCAACGACAACGTGGCGAAATAACGTTCGACCTGCACACGGTCAAAAGCCAGCTGTGACTGATTGCGGTCCGCGTTGTAGAGCAAAGCGCCCGCTCCCGGCGTAAAAGTCAGTCCCCCAGGCTCACCGGCATCAGACTGATAAAAGTCGAAGTCCAGCAGCCAGCGGGTATCGGTTGTCAGGTCTAGACCGAGAAGCACATTTCCCGCATTCAATTCGAAGTCGCTGTTCATCGAGCGAAAGCTGTCACCCATGCGGTGGTTGTAGTTCACCATGTAGCTCAAGCGTCCACTAGTGCCGTCCATGGAGGTGAAGTGATTCCACAAGTTTCCAGAGCCCAACACATTTTGAGTGAAGAACGAAAACGGACGGTCTAGACGCGGCCGGTGCATCACATAGTTCAGGGAGCCGCCGGGCTGGGGGCCGTAGAGCAAGGAAGAGCCGCCACGCACATACTCCAAGCGATCCACAGATTCCAGTTGCGGTGCATAATACACGGTCGGGTAACCGAACATATCGAGCACGAAGGGCACTCCGTTGCGCAGCACGAGCAGGTTTTGTGATTCGTGCGGGTCGCCGATGCCACGGCTGCCCAAGGAGAGCAGGGAGTTGTTTGACAATTCGCTCACCAACAGGCCGGGGGTCTTCGTGAAGGCTTGGCGGTAATTGTCGCTTTGAATCTGGGGCAACGAGTCGAAATCAATGACCGAGGTTTTCTTTCCGACAAAAATCTTTCCCTCCATCACATCTGGCAGGAATGGACCTTGAATCTTGGTGCCAGCAAAGGCCTCTCCGGTGATTACGATTTCAGGCAATTCCTCGGGTGCAAGCTTGGAAGGGGAAGTGGGCGCTGCAGGGCTTTGTGCATGCGAAGACACGGCCAAGGCTAAAAGAGCAGCTAGGGCGATAGCGGGGCCAGTCAAAGAAGGTTGAGAGAGCATAATGAAAGCTTGATACTGAGATTCTGTCGCAAGAAGAGCGATGGTGGCGTGGCCATTCATTCCCGCAAGCACTTTTTGCGATTGAGTCTCAATTGCTAATTGACGCTACTCGTTTGCGTTTTACCCATCTTCAACGCGGTCTCCCCTTTCCTTTTCCCGTGGGGAACGCCGTTTCACCTCGTCTCTATTTACTCCCATGCCACTTGAAACCTCAGTCCAGACCCCTTCCGCCCCCAAGCGGTTGGCATGGCGCAAGGGCATGCTCGAGGACGTTTCTGTAGGCCTTTCGTGGCTCTTGGCCGTGAGCTCAGGCTTCCTCGCTGTGGGCATCGCGGGTGTTTTTGCCACGGAGCTGCCGATCATCCGCCTTAAAACACTCGCCGATGTCATGCACACGGACGACCTGCCGCTGATCGAGACCACCATGGCCGAGTTGCAGGCGGAAAACACCGAGGAGCCCGCCCCGGCCGAGGACGCCCCGCCCGAGATCTCCGAGGTTTTGGAGGTCGAAATACCCGAGGAGGCTCCGCCTCCCGAGCTGGACCTGCCGGAAATCGCTGAGGCGATGACGCAAGAGGACATTTTTGCCATTCCAACGGCCCCCAGGATCGAGGACACTCTCAAGCCGGTCGACCCCATCCTTCGTCCGAAGCCAACTCCCATGCCGCGCCAATCGAGCATGGCAGTGCGCGCGCCTTCCCGTCCATCCACTACCTCAGGCGGAACCCCTGGAGGCAACGGCACTGGCCGAAGCGGTGGCCGCATGGTGACGCCTGCCCCTCCCTATCCGAGTTTTGCCAAATCGCAGAACATGCAGGGCACCGTGCGTCTCAGCCTCAGCGTTGGCCCTTCTGGTGCCGTCGAAGGAGCTACTGTGGTGAGCAGCACCGGCTTTTCAACACTCGACACCTATGCCGCCAACTGGGTGCGCCGAAACTGGCGCTTCCCCGCTGCCGACAGCGGCAGGCGCTACACTCTCCCTCTTTCGTTCCGACTTCGTTAAAACGCCCTCCCCATGCCCATCGCCAATATCGTCATCGAATTCATCCACAAAGGCGGCCCGATCATGTATCCGATCTTGGTCGTGTCCGCGTTCGCGCTTTGCGTGCTCGTCGAGCGTATCTTCTGGTGGCTGCGCCTCGCCTCCAAGCGTGACTCCAAGCAGTTGGACCGCGTTTATGAGGCGCTTGAGGCTGGCGAGCTCACCCAAGCGATCTCCCAATCCAACAATGCCACCGATCCGGTCGTGCGCATGATTCACCATGGCCTGCACCATCATCATAGCAGTATGCAGGGCGCGCTCGAAGTCGCCGCCGGTTTGGAGCTGCGTGGCGCTGGCCGCTTTCTTGGTGCGATGGACACCATTGTTACCCTTGCGCCACTGCTCGGTCTCCTTGGCACCGTTACCGGTATCATGGGGAGTTTTACCAGCATCGGCAGCAGTGAGTTAGCCGTCGAGAAAGTCACTGGCGGCATTGGCGAAGCTCTCATCGCCACCGCCGCAGGCCTTGGCATCGCCATTGGCACGCTCGTTCCCATGAACTACTTCCACAGTCGCCTCGCCGCGCTCAAGTTCGACCTCGAAGCTGCTGCGAACAACGTGCTTATTCTGGCCGCGCAGCATGGTTTCGACAAGATTGGCGCCAAACACTGATCTCCTGCCGTGAAGCTGCATTCCCCTCTTCCTGAAAAGAAGACCCGGCTGGAGATTATCCCGCTGATTGATGTCATGTTTTTCCTGCTCGCTTCCTTCATGATGGTGAGCCTCACCATGACGAAGCAGCAGACGATCAAGGTGAACCTCCCTGTCGCCTCCGCTGCGCAGAGCGACTTCAAGCCGGACATGATCAACCTTGCTGTGAATGCCCAGGGGGATGTCTTTTACAATAAGGCCTCGATCACCCTGCCTGCGCTGGAGTCCGAGCTGGCCAAACGCTATGGCCAAGATCCCGCCACACCTGTCTACATCAGTGGTGATGTGAACACGCGCTTCGCTGATCTCGTGAAGGCGCTCGACCTTGTCAAACGTGTCGGCTTCACCAAGGTCGCCTTCAATGTGAAACCGACCGGCGGCATCTCAACGCCCGCGCAGCCATGAAGCGCCTCCTATCCACCCTTCTCGTCATCGTCACCCTCGGCCTCTGCGCTGTGTGTGTCGTGCAATGGGTGCGCGAGGAACGCCTCCGCGGCCATATCGCCGATCTCGCGAAGCGTCTCGAAGCGGAAAACACCGCTCGTGTCGAAGCCGAGCGCAAAGCCGCCGAATACGAGAAGGAAATCGAGCGCCTCACCATCCTCCGCGCTGAGGTTGAGGCCAAGCTGCTCGCCACCACCGAGGAACTCACCGCTGTCGGGAACGACTCTGTTTCCCGCGGCGTCACCCTCGCAATCTTTTTAAACCAGCTCGTGCAGACACAGACCAAGCTGACCGCCATGGAAAATGCCGTCGGCAAGGGCACCGAGGCCCTCAAGGATCAAAACGAATCTGTCGCAGCTCAAAACGCCACCATCACAAAGCAGAACGAACTGCTCAAGCAGCTCGCCAACGAGCGAAACGCCGCCATCGAAAAGCTCAACTCCCGCACAAAGGAATTCAACGAACTCGTCGAGAAGTATAACAAGCTCGCCAAGAGCCGCTGATTACACTTCAAACTCATCCGCCGGATCAAAAGGCGGCATTGGCACATTGATGATCTTCAGCTTGCCCACAGCGCGATGCACACAGCCGGGCCGAATCATCACCGTTGTCATCGGTTTGAGCGGAATGATCTGCCCGTCCGCCTCCAGATGGCCTTCTCCTTCCAGCACGATGTAGATCTCCGTCATCTTCTCATGCCAATGCGCCTTCGAGTCCGCATGAATGTCGGTCAAATGCACTGTCGCCAGTGTGTTCCAAGGCTCTTTAAACGCCCGACGTGCCTGCCCGCATGGACATGGCGTCGGCGTGATTTCATCCAGTTGGGCGACGGCAAATTTGGGTTCGTTCATGATGGTGAGTATCAAAGCGCTGCCAGCGCTGCGGCGGCGACTTCGGCGGTCTGTTCGAGGTCCACTTTGCTGTGGGCCATGCTGATGAAGCCGGTCTCGAATTGGCTCGGCGCGAAGTAAACACCGTTATCGAGGCAGTGGTGGAAGAATTTGCGGAAGGTGGCTAGGTCGCTCGTTTTGGCATCTTGAAGGCTGTGCACGTCCTTCTCGGTGAAGAAGAGACAGAACATGCTGCCTTTGCGATACCACTTGTAGCCAAGGCCCTTTTTCTTCAGCACGTCGAGCACGGCATCCTCCATGATCTGGCCGAGATTTTCGAGCAGCGAGTAGCCACTGAGCCTTTCGATCTCGCGCAGCTGCGCCAGACCGGCAGCGAGCGCCACCGGATTGCCGCTTAAGGTGCCCGCCTGATACACCGGTCCGATCGGTGCGAGGTGATCCATGACATCCGAACGTCCGCCGAAAGCACCGACTGGCAAACCGCCGCCGATGACTTTGCCAAGGCAGGTCAGGTCCGGAGTGATTTTCTCCAGTTCCTGCACGCCGCCTTTGGCGAGGCGGAACCCTGTCATGACCTCATCGAAAATGAGCAGCGCACCGTGCTTGGCAGTAATGTCGCGTAGCTTTTGCAGAAAACCTAGCTTTGGCAGAATGAGGCCCGCATTCGCTGGATAAGGCTCAACGATCACGCAGGCGATTTCGTGACCTTGTTTCTCAAAAAGCTCTTCCAAGGCCGCTTCGTCGTTAAAAGGCAACACGCTGGTCAAAGCCGCGAAATCCTTCGGCACACCGGCGCTGTCTGGATTGCCATGCGTGAGCGCTCCGCTGCCTGCTGCGACGAGCAAGCTGTCGCTGTGGCCGTGGTAGCATCCGTCGAATTTCACGAGGCGGTCACGCTTTGTGAAACCACGCGCGAGACGGATGGCGCTCATCGTTGCCTCCGTGCCGCTGCTGACCATGCGCACCTTTTGGATGCTCGGCACCCATTCGCAGATCGTTTTGGCCATCTCAACCTCGTAGAGGTTCGGGATGCCAAAGCTAACACCTTCCTTCGCGGCGCGATGGATCGCCTCAATGACGGGAGTTGGCGCGTGGCCGAGAATGGCCGGCCCCCAAGTGCCAATGTAGTCAATCATGCAGCGGTCATCCACGTCATAGATGCGGCAGCCCTTGGCTCGCTTCACAAAAAACGGATCACCACCCACATTGCGGAAGGCGCGCACGGGCGAGTTTACGCCGCCAGGGATGAACTGCTTGGCGAGATCAAAGAGTTTGGTGGAAAGAGGTCCGTTGGGCATGGTTTGGAGTGGGGCAAAAAGGGATACGCGAAACTCCCCGAGCGTCGAACAAAAGGTTGCCCGGCACCGTCTGAGTCGCGTATTCTACGACTGCGAACACACATGAAACGCCTCTTTTTCCTCGCTCTCTGCCTCATGGCGTTTTTCCCCGCCTTCGCGCAGCTTTCGAAGAACAAATCCTCCCTGCCCCAGGAGCCTGGCACGTTCTCCATTGAAGGACTCACGCCCAAACCCATCGTCGTTCGAATTCAAGCGGAAGCACCGGTTTACAGTACGAACAAATTCGACCGCGCCATCGGCAGTTTCGCGCCCGGCATGCCCGTCACTGTCGTGTCGATGAGCGACACATCCTATCGTGTGCGCGGTCGTGCTCGGCATGGTGATGTGGCCGGTTGGGTGAGGCAAAGCGACGTGCTCTCCGCCGATCCGAAGCTCGCGGATAAACTCAAAAAGCTTTTCGAGCGCACCCAACAAGTCGCCGAGCTTATCAAGAACAATCAAGTGGCACTCGGCATGACCAGCGAAGAGGTGCAAGCTTCTCTTGGCAAACCCAGCCGCAAAAGCGCGAAGATCAATGCCAACGGCAAGGAGGAGCGCCTCGAATATGCCATCTATGAAAAAGTGCCGCAAGTCACCACCGGCCGCGATGCCTTCGGTCAGATCGTCCAAACCGTCGTCTATGTGAAGGTCGAGGTCGGCACACTCAGCCTGAGCTTCAAAGACGGCATCGTCGATCAGATCGAGGAGACTAAAGGCAATCCGCTTGGCAATGGCGGCGTGAAGATCATCCCATTGCCCATTTTCTTTTGAAGAGTTAAAGTCCGATCGTTTCACGCACCCGATCCGGCGTCCAGCCAGCCTGACGGAGGCTCAGCAGTGAACGGGCATCATCGCGCTTGGCGAGACGTTTGCCTGTCTCATCGGTCATTAGACGGTGATGATGCCAGCGTGGCATGGGTAGGCCGAGAAGGTGCTGCAACAGGCGATGAAGATGCGTGGCGGATAGCAGATCCTCGCCACGCGTGACGAGGGTGATGCCCTGCAAGGCGTCATCCACCACGACAGCGAGGTGATAGCTTGCGGGCGTGTCTTTGCGGGCCAGCACCACATCACCAAAGATCGACGGATCGGCGGTGATTTCGCCGCGCGAGAGCTCGGTGAAGGTCAGCGGAGCTTCCATAAGCTTCAATGCCTTCTTCATATCGAGTCGCAAAGCATACGCGGCACCGCTGTTGACGCGTTGGTGGCGTTCCGCGGTATCGAGATGACGGCATGTGCCGGGATAAAGCGGACCATCAGGACCTTGCGGCGCATGGCCGGCTCTCGCGATTTCATCTTGGATTTCACGTCGCGTGCAAAAACAAGGGTAGAGCAGGCCTTTGGCTTCCAACTGGTTCAAAGCGGCTTGATAGTCGTCCAAGTGATCGCTTTGCTTGCGCACCGGTTTTTCCCACGAAAGGCCCAACCACGCCAAATCCTCGAAAATCGCCTCTTCGTACTCCGGCCGTGCCCGCGTGGCATCAATGTCCTCCAGCCGGATCAAGAAGCGTCCGTCATCAGCCTCACGTGCTGCAAACAAAGCCGCGAAGGCATGGCCGAGATGCAGCCATCCCGTCGGGCTTGGGGCAAAGCGGGTCGTCTCAGGCATAAAATCACACGCCGCTAAGTTTGCGCACCACTTCTCCGGCTAGCACGAAGCCAAACGTGCCGGTGACAAACGTCGCCGCACCGAAACCCGCGGCGCAATCGAGCCGCAAACCGGCTTCCGTGCCTTCTTGTGGCTCGAGTTTGCAGGTACCGTCGGCTTGCGGGTAGGTCGCTCGCTCAGTCGAAAACACGCACGGAACGCCAAACGCCATCGGACGGCCTTCGAGGCTCTTGGCGAAACCAAAATCGCGTCGCAAACACTGCCGCGTGCCTTTGAGCAGCATGTCCGCACCTGCGAAGCCGAGATCCGTCAGCTTCACGGCCGTCGCATCACGCCGACCGCCTGCGGAGCCGCTGGTGATGATGGGAAGGCCACGTTGTATGCACTTTGCGATGATCAGCGCCTTGATCGATGTGCGATCGATGGCGTCCACGACGTAGTCGAAACCGCCATCGAGCAGGCGGTCGGCATTCGACTCGGTCAAAAACTCGATGACGCGGTTCACGTGGCAGTTTCGGTTGATCTCGGCCACGCGATGCGCCAGCACCTCGACTTTTGGCATGCCGACGGTGCCCACGAGCGCGGGAAGCTGGCGGTTGGTGTTCGAGATGCACACATCATCCATGTCGATTAATGTAAGCTGGCCGATACCGCTGCGTGCCAGTGCCTCCACTGCCCACGAACCCACACCGCCCACGCCCACGACCGCCACATGCGCAGCCGCGAGTCGTGGTAGCGCCGCGACCCCATAGAGCCGCGCGATCCCGCTAAATTGTTGATGGTAGGATGCGTCCATGCGCGTTCCTACGCGCAGCCGCGCGGCAGGCAAGCGCCTTGGATCACTTCATGCCATCCGCGGCCCCCCAAGGCTCGATCTGACGCAGACTCTTCACCGCGAGCTGCGCATAGCATTGCGGCAGGTCGAACTTCGTCAGCACATCGCGCAGCATCGTGGCGTAAGGCCATTGCTGATCCTCGTGGATGGCAAGCTCGTGAAAAGAAGTGAGCGCGTGCTTCAGCGTCACCTGTTTCACCGTAGGCGAGAGCAAGGCGGCAAACGCCGCGGGTAACGAGCCCCAGCCATTCCCGACGAGATGAATCTCCTCATGACCCGCAGCGGCGAGCATTTGGATGACGCGCAGCACATCATGCACCCGCTGTCCTAAGAGTGGACGATCCAGCATGAAGCTGTAGGCCGCGTAGAAGTAGTGGCTGCCGTAGCGGGTGAGGAACTGGTTCACGCCGCAGGTGTTCGGCTGTGAATCACCGATGCCGCGTACGTCACAGGCAAAGAACACAGTGTCTGGCGAACCCGTGATGAGTTCCTGCACGAGCGACTCGTCGCGCAGCTCCGTATCCGCCGAGTGATGCGAGATGTAGAGCACGGCTTTCTTCAATCCACGAGGAAGCCTCGAAGTGAGTGTCTCATCGCTCAAACGCGTGACGAGCGCGTGGATCTCCGGCTCGGTTTCGACTGCGTACGTGCAATAGGCTTTCGCGGGATATTTGCGATTGCCTGCGCCTCGCAGGATGCGGTAGTCAGGTGCAGTTTTAGGCAGCGCTGGCAGCTTCAAAACTTCACGCACGGCCTCAAGATCGAGTTTGCCGCGCTTTTGGGCCATCGACTCGGCTTTCGCCTTCGTGAACGACATGATCGTGCGGCTGCCCATAGCGCCGACCTGGCCTTTGGGCGTGCAAAGAAGGTCCGCTTCCTTCTCGACGGTGATCGCAGGCTCTGCGTCGGCCATTTTCAGTCCAGTGGCCTTGCCGAAGAAACGATACATCGCCTCGCGGTTCGGTTGCGTGTAGCCATGCGGATCAGGGCCGGTGTGCAGCGCGATGTTCTCCGGCTTGCCGAGCAGCGTGTAGAGTTTCTTGAGCCGTTCGTAAGTCTCCGCGCTGCCGCGGGCATCAAAATAGTCTTTCTCCTGTGCCATGATGATGACCGGCTTGGGTGCCATCGCGGCGAGGAAGTCGCAGTGGTCGAGATCAAAAGCCAAAACACGTGGCGGACATTGCTCATTGTCCTGCGGTAACTCGTTTTCGGCATCGCGGCGAAACGTGGTCACAAAGCACGACGGCGCACCCATCGTGAAACGCGGCTCCAAACCGCACAACCAGGTTGTTTGCGTGCCGCCGCCGGAATTTCCTGTCACGCCGATGTGTCGCTCGTCGATCTCCGGACGTGTGAGTAGGTAGTCGAGCGCCCGAATCGCATCCCACGCGAACCACGTGCCGAGAAACTCGCCCACGAGCAGCATCGGGTTGCCCATCTGATTGTGTTCTGTCGTGCCGCCGTTCAGTCGCGAGCCGAGTTTCTCATTTAGATACTGGAAGCGTTCACCCTGCCCCGCTGGATCGATCAAAAAGCATGCCATGCCCTGTCGCGCGAGCCCTTGCGCGAAGCTCTGATAGGCCGCCTCTGCTTTGCCGTTGAGCGAGTGACCACACACGCCAATCACGCCGGGCACCTTGCCTTTCATTCGGCTAGGCAGATACAGATTGCCGGTGACGATGAATTCAGGCCGACTTTCGAAATGGATGTTCTCGATGCGATAAGCCTCGCGCTCGATCAAGCGCGTCACCTTCGCATTCAGCGGTGTCTTCTCAGGAAACGGCCCGAAGCTCTCACGAATGCGTTCCTGCACGAAGTTTACATACGCCTCCGCATCGGCCTTCGTCTTCAATGGAGATCGTTTGGCATTCCCGCGTGATTCTGATGCCCGGACCTCGGCCACGAGCCAATCCTGCATCATGCGCGGAAAGCGGTTCAAAGGCTCTACCGATGCCGCCGAACCTCCGACGGCTGTTTGAGCATGGCTGACAGGTGCATTGGTGAAAAACGAGCCACTGAGAGCAGCGAGGCTGCTGGTTCCGATGAAGTGACGGCGGGAGAGGTTGGAGTCAGACATGCGTCATTGCATACCCATGCCGCGAGTGGCTTCTTTCTCTCCTTATTAGCCACGCCAGCCGCCGTTGATCTCGATGGTTTGGCCGGTGACATAGCTCGAAAGAGGCGAGCAGAGGAAGAGCACCACGTTGGCCACCTCGGCCGTGGTGCCAAAGCGGTTCAGCGGTACGTTTTTGAGCATCTCGGCCCGCACGGTCTCGGGAATCGTGGCAGCCATGCTCGTGTCGATCACACCGGGTGCGATGGCATTGGCGCGAATATTCTTTTTTCCACCCTCGCGGCTCAGGACGCGCATCATCGCCTGCACACCCGCTTTGGCGGAAGCGTAGTTCGCCTGACCGAAGAAGCCTTGGATGGCGGCGATGCTGCCAAAGCTGACGATGGAGCCGCCCTCGCGCATGATCTCGAGCGCGTGTTTGCAGCAGTAAAACACGCCACTGAGGTTCACGTCGATCACCGCGTCCCATTCCTCGTAGCTCATCTTGGCGATGGTTCGGTCTTTGAGGATCGCGGCGTTGTTCACGAGCAGATCTAGCCCGCCATGGTGTGCCTGGATTTCGCGCATCATGGCCTGCACTTGCTCGGCCTTTGAGACGTCGGCTGCGATGATGCTGGCGCTGTCCGTGCGGGTGAGGTTCAGCTCATCCGCTAGCGCTTGTGCGTCCGCTGTCGTGTGGGTAGTGCCGAGGTGGTTGATGACGACGATCGCACCCGCTCGGTGCAGCGTGCGCGCTACTTCAGCGCCAATGCCTTGCGAGGCACCAGTGATGAGTGCGATTTTGCCTTTCAGCTCGATGGAGATCATGCATCTTTTTCATAGCGGTAGGCTTGCCGCGTGACAATGCACATGTTCGGCACCTCGCTTGCTTGAATCGTCCGGGATCACGGACTTTTTGGCCGAATAGATTTTTTCGTTCCTTTTTCGGTGGGATAAACGGCGTTTTGAGCCTCGAGGCTGGCGATCATTCCTTGCATCATTCTTTTCAAGTCAGCCGAGTGGGACTTGGAGAGATCGTTCTGCTCAAATGGATCATCTTGAAGGTTAAAGAGCTGGTAGTGGCTGCCGTTGCTGACGCCTTCCGTGGGGAAATAATGATAAATGACTTTCCAAATGCCATCGCGGAAGGTGGTAAAGTAGTTCGTGCGATGCGGTGCATGCGGGTAGTGCATGAGGAACTTCTCCTCGCGGCTGCTATCTGGCTTCGCGGTGAGCAACTTGTCGAGCTTCTGGCCATCCACGGCATGTTGCGCGGGTATGGCGATGCCGGTGAGATTCAAAATCGTCGGGAACATGTCATACACTGCGGCTTGTTGCTTCTGCACAGCATTCATCGCGATGGGCAAGCGCTTTTGATGTTCGTTAGCCGCATGGGGCTTCGCCCATGCCGCGATGAAGGGCACGCGCATGCCCCCCTCGTAGTGCGAGCCCTTTTTACCGCGGAGGGGTGCTGCACAAGCTACCGCATGTTCGTGCCCGAGCGGTGCATCGCTGCCGTTGTCGCCGAGGAAGAAAACCAGGGTGTTTTCGGCGATGCCGAGAGCGTCGAGGTGATCGAGCATGTCGCCGAGAGATTTGTCCATGCCTTCGACGAGCGTGGCGAAGGCCTGCGCATTCGCCGATTTGCCGGAACTCGCGTAATTTGTGGCAAAACGCGGATCAGCGTCGAAGGGCGCATGCACCGCATACTGCGCGAAGTAGAGAAAGAAGGGCTTCTCCGCCTTCACGGCGTCGCCGACATGCGCTTTGGCCTCCAGCGTGAGTGCCTCAGTGAGGAAGATGTCTTGGCCGTGGTATTTCTCTAGGCCCTGCACCGCATGGCTGCCGCGTTTCACCTTGGCATTCGCCTTTGTGGGCCGATCAAAGTTCTGCTTCCCGTAGTAGCTGCCCGGTGCGCCGATGGAACCGCCGGCCACATTGATATCGAAGCCGATCTTCGAAGGATCCGCCGCGTCGAAAGCACGCGGTGCAAAGTGACCTTTGCCGACGTGGATCGTGCGATAACCTGCTTCACGCAGCACGCTCGGCAGCGTCACATCGCCGGGCTTGAGGCCTTTCCAGTTCCACTCCTGCGGCCCCTGCGGCCCGGCGTTGTCGTTGTCCGGATTGATCCAGTTTGTCGTGCGATGCCGCGCCGCATTCTGCCCTGTCATGATAGAGATACGGGTTGGCGAGCACACGCTCATCGCGCAGAAGTTGTTGAAGCGCACGCCCCGCGCCGCCAGCCGCTCCATGTTTGGCGTGCGGTAGTAGTCATTCAGCGGATAGCGCTTGGGCTTTCCTTCCGCATCCGTCAAAAACGGCACCGAGGTATCCATGATGCCCATGTCATCGACGAGCATGATGACGATGTTGGGACGCGGCGGGGCTGAGAAGCCCCAAGGGCTAAGGACGAAGAAACAAAAAAGTAGGCGTGAGAGCATGGGCAGATGTGAACGGCCAACGTCAGGAGAGTTTTCAGCGGCTTCGTCGGACGGTGCGGACTCGTCTCACCTCTCTGAAGAAGCTGTTGCTATCCCTCCCAATTCACCCCATCCCAAGCGATCACTCGTTCCAGCAGGTTAACGATCTCCTCGCTGAAAGATTGAAACAGCCCTTCACCTTTCTCCGCGGTGGCTCCGCGTGGATCCCCGACGTGACCGGGTTCGCTGCGGTCTGTCATGATCCAGCCGCGACTGGCAGGTTCGAAGGGATTGCCGAAGGGTACGTCGTCTGTCTTGGAGAGATCGCCGACGAGTTCGGGGCGCAGGCGCAGGACCATGCTGGTCTCCCATTCGCAGGCGTGGCCCATGACTCGCTGCGAGAGACTGGAATCACGTGTCCACGGCTCCGCTCCAAGGTTCCAGTAAGTGGCGAACAGCAGCAGCAGGTCCTTGCGGTGGCGATGCTTCTGCCGCGTTTCAAACACCGACTGCTTGCCGGGCACGTCGTTGCCGCCGTGGCCGTTTAAGATGAGTAGTCGTTTGAAGCCGTGGGCGATGAAGTTCTCTAGCAGACCATTCAGTAGGTCAAGATACACCCGCGGCTCGGCGCTGAGCGTGCCGGGAAACTCCATGTGATGATGGGAGTTTCCTAGCCACATCAGCGGCGCAAAGAGCACGCGGTCTCCCATCGCTTGATCGGTGCGGCGCACGAGTTCATTCGTGAGCATGCTGTCCGTGAAGACCGGCATGTGGCGGCCATGTTGTTCCAGTGCGGCCACGGGAAAGACCACGGGTGTATCGCGGCTCAGCGCAGCGACCTCACTCCATTTTAAATCGGCTAGCTGCATGGTGATTAGGGGAGTTCTTGGACCATGATCATGTGTGTGACGGGCTGAAGCGTTTTGCGCACATTGGCGTCCTGCTTCGCATGCTCGTCGGCAAGTTTTTTCTTCAACTTCGCCAGCGCGGCGGCCACTTTGGGTTCCTCGGCGGCTTCGGCGGCGATCACGCGCATGTGGGTGACGAGGTTTTTGACGAGCGTAGTCTCAAAAGCCTGCTTCTGGCCGACTGCATTCGTGAGATTGGCGAAAGCACCATCAAACGGCGTCTTGTCGAACTCGGTGTTCAGATTGATGCCCTCTTCGAGCTGTTTGCGGGTGAATTCCTTGGTCTGTCCGCCCCAAGTGACCTTCGCCTTCTCGGTCGCCAGGCCGATGACATGCAGCATGAGGCGGTTGAGATCCTGATTGAAGCTGGTGAAGGGCAAAATGCTGCGATTGCTGCCCGCGCTCTTCGGATCCGTGTCGAAGCAGAAGGGCCATTTTTCGCTGACGATCTGGATTGTACCCGGCGCGAGTTTCACCGGCTGGATGGCGTGACCTTCGCTTGCATTGCTCTGGCCTTTCATGTTCAGCGTGATGATGCCGATCTCGCCGCCAAAGCCGAGCGCCTTCAAAAAGGCCTGTGCCATCAAGAGCTGGCCAGAGGGCGCGGGATGGAAGCCATCGCCGCCAAAGGGGCTGTATTCCTTGCCGAGCGCTGCCTTCGATTTCGGCAATGCGTCCATCATCGTGTCATGCACGTTCGCAAAGGGCTGCTTATTCTCCTCAGCGAGCTTTTTGGCGATGTCGCGGAGTTGGGCGAGGTTTTGATTGTACAGGCTGCCTTCAATGGTCGGGCGCTTGAAGAAATCGGGATCCACACCGCCGGGCGAGCCGACGGCCATGGCCTTCACGCCGACTTTTTGCAGTCCGGCGATCACCGCCCGCATGTTCTTCTCATACTCGGCTCCGATCTCCGGCGCGTAGAGCTTGTAGCTGCCGTCATTCATGCCGTAGCAGGTGGTGGCGACGTTCGGATTGAAGACCGCGAGATCGTTTTCGAGACGCGCCGCGAAACCACCAGCACGTTCGCCGCTCCAGCCGAACTGGAAGACCTTGATGTCCTTGCGACCGGTGCAGGCCAGCAGGTAAGTCTCAATGTATTTTGAATAGAGCTTCTGTTCCGTGATGCTGTCGCCAATCACGGCGACGCGGGCATTGGGCGGCAAGATGGATTCAGCATGCAGGCTGAGGGCGGTAAGGAAGACGGCGAGAAAAGGAAGGAGGCGCATAGCGGAACTCATACCGCCAAAAAGCGGGCGATCTGGCAAGGAAATCTTCGTCAGAACACGACACGTGTATTTTGCGCGCCGCCGACATACTTACTTTATCAAAAGAGCGTGTCCTTTTTAACGTTGAGTTTGGATCTTTCCTCCGGTCGGCATCACAAAAAACGCGCTGTGCGGCTCACCTTGCTCTTCTTCACTTCTTCTGGTGTTCCAGCGGCAACGAGTTGGCCGCCGTCTTGGCCAGCTTCGGGGCCGATGTCGATGAGGTAGTCGGCTTCGGCGTAAACGTCGGGATGGTGTTCGATGACGACGACGGTGTGGCCTTCATCGACAAGGCGGTGGAGGACATCGATCAAACGGGCGACGTCGTGGATGTGGAGGCCGATGGTGGGCTCTTCGATGAGATAGAGATTGCGCTTCCCGGCTTTTTGAATGCCTTTGAGCTGCTCTTTGATGGTTTTGCCGTCGCCGCTGCGGAGTTCGGTGACGAGTTTGATGCGCTGGGCCTCGCCGCCGCTGAGGGTGGGGCTGGGCTGGCCGAGCTGCAAATAGCCGAGGCCGGTGTCAGCGAGCAGTTTGAGCGGACGAGCGATTTTTTGCACGGGCGCGAAGAACTCCGCGGCCTCGGTGATGCTCATGCGGAGCACGTCGCCGATGTGCTTATTATTGTATTCGATTTCGAGCGTGGCGGCGTTGAAGCGCAGGCCGTGGCAGGTTTCACAATGCACGCGCGTGGTCGGCAGGAAGGCCATCTCGACTTTGATCTCGCCATTGCCGCCGCAGGTCTCGCAGCGGCCGCCTTCGGTATTGAAGGAGAATCGGCTGGTGGTGTAGCCGCGGGTTCTCGCGAGCGGCACCTGCGCAAACAAAGCGCGGATGTCGTCGAGGATGCCGACGTAGGTCGCGGGGCAGGAGCGGCTGGTTTTGCCGATGGGCGATTGATCGACTTCATGGACGGTGTGGAGGTTTTCAAAGCCTGAAACGGTCTTCCAGGCTTTCGTGACCTTGATCTTGGCCTTGCTGATCTTTTCACGCACCGCGGGCGCGAGCGCACCGTGCATGAAGCTGCTCTTGCCGCTGCCGCTGACGCCGGTGAGCACGGTCAAACGACCGAGCGGAATGCTGACGTCGATGTTTTTGAGGTTGTTCGCCGTGGCGCCAGTGACGCGTAGCCAGCCGTCCTTCGATTTCGCGGATGGCAAAGGCCTGCGACTGCCGCGTGAGGGATGCTTGAGCGGATGTTTGAGGCTCTGGCCGGTGACGCTCTGCTTGGCTTTCAAGAGCTGAGCCAGCGTGCCTTGCGCGACGACTTCACCACCGAATTTGCCCGCGCCTGGGCCGAGGTCGAGGATGGTGTCGGCGCGTTTCATCGTCTCGTCATCATGCTCGACGACGAGGAGGCTGTTTCCTTTGTCGCGCAGCGCGGTGAGCGTGTTGAGGAGCTTTTCGTTGTCGCGCGGATGCAGGCCGATGGTGGGCTCGTCGAGGACGTAGAGCACGCCGCGAAGGTTGCTGCCGAGCTGCGCGGACAAACGAATGCGTTGCGCCTCGCCGCCGCTGAGCGTGTCGGCGCTGCGATTGAGCTGCAAGTAGCCGAGGCCGACCTCCTGCATGAATTTGAGCCGCTGCTCGATCTCCTTCACGATGTCGCGTGCGATGATGGCCTCTGTGCCTTCGAATTTGAGCTTGGCGATGAGTTTGCCGGCCTCACCCGCGGTGAGCGAGGCGAAGTCTTGAATGGTGCTCTTTTGGAGCTGCACGGCACGGCCGATCTCGTTGATGCGGCTGCCGTGGCAAGTCGGGCATCGCTGACGTGGCGCGGCATCTTCATCGTCGTCGCTGTGGAAGCGGCGTTCTTCTTCGAGTTCGGCTTCGAGCATGGAAACGTCGGCGTTTCGATCGTTGAGATCACGTTTTTGGCCGACGTAGCCAAATCCGCGGCAGTCTTTGCACCAGCCGTGCGGGCTGTTGAAGCTGAAGAGACGCGGATCGAGCTCTTCAAACGACAAACCGCAGCTCGGACAGCTCATTTCGGTGCTGAGCACGTGCATCGACTTGTCGGCGAGGCGGAGCTTGATGGTGTCTTTGCCCATCTTGAGGGCCGATTCGATGTGCGGGCGTAAAACATCCGCCTTTTCGCCTTTTCCGACCTTTGCGATGACGGCGTCGATGCTGTGCTCTTTAAAGCGTTCAAGGCGCTTGAAGCCCATCGTTGGTTTGAACTCGCCATCGACCCACAGCGTCTCGATGCCGTGTTTCGCGGCGTTTTCGGCCACATCGGTGTGGAAGCCTTTTCGTGCCTTGATGAGCGGTGCGAGTAGATGGCCGCCGCTGGCGCGCAGGTGGCCTTGGATGGTTTTGAGAATGGCCTCCGAGCTTTGCTTCTTGACCGCCACGGCGCATTTCGGGCAGAACTGCGTGCCGAGCTTCGCGAAGAGCAGTCGCAGGAAGTGATAAACCTCCGTCACCGTCGCTACGGTCGACTTGCCACCGCCGCGCGAGATACGCTGTTCGATGGCCACCGTCGGCGGCACGCCGCTGATGAGATCGACCTCCGGCTTCTCCATCTGCTCGACGAAGGTGCGTGCATAGACCGACATCGAGTCGAGGAAGCGTCGCTGGCCTTCCGCAAAGATGAGATCGAAGGCGAGGGAAGATTTGCCGCTGCCGCTGAGTCCCGTGACGACGACGAATTCGTCGCGGGGTATGTCGAGGGAGATGTTCTTGAGATTGTGTTCGCGTGCGCCGCGGATGGAGATCGCGTTCTTCGCTTCAAGTTTCCGGTTTAAAGTTTCAAGATGTCCTGTGCGATAGCTGGCAGGCGATTCGGCCAAGGAACTTGAAACCTGTAACTTGGAACCTGAAACAACTGGCCTGAGATACCGCCCGGTATGCGATGCATCGCAATCTGCAACGTCCTCCGGCGTTCCCGCGATCACGAGCATCCCGCCGCCCGCGCCGCCTTCAGGGCCGAGGTCGAGGATCCAGTCGGCGCATTTGATGACTTCCAGATTGTGCTCGATGACGACGAGGCTGTTGCCTTCATCGACGAGGCGTTGGAGCAATTGGATGAGCAGCGCAATGTCGTCGAAGTGGAGGCCGGTGGTGGGTTCGTCGAGGAGGAGTAGGCTGCTTTTGCCAGGTGTTTGTGGCTCTAGCAGATGACCAACGAGTTTGAGGCGCTGCGCTTCACCACCGCTGAGTGTATTGAGCGGCTGGCCGAGGCGGAGGTAACCGAGTCCGGCATCGATGACGAGCTGCAGGCTGCGATGGATCGCCGCGACGGCGCGATGCTTGATGCTGCCGAACCACGGAACGGCGTCCTCGATGGTCATGCTGAGCACGTCGTGGATGGATTTGCCATTGAGCAGGATTTTGAGCGCGTGCGGTTTGTAGCGCTTCCCTTCGCACTCGGGGCAGGTGACGAAGAGATCGCTGAGGAACTGCATCTCGATCTTTTCGAAGCCGTTGCCCATGCAGCGCTCGCAGCGGCCCTCGCCGCTGTTGAAGCTGAAGAAGCCGGGCATGATCCCCTGCGTGGCCGCGTCGTCGCACGCGGCGAAGAGCGTGCGGATGTGATCAAACGCGCCCGTGAACACCGCCGGCGTCGAGCGTGGCGTGCGTGCGAGCGGTGATTGATCGACCATCACCACGCTGCCGAGCTGCTCCCAACCGCTGATGCTGCCCACGCGTCCGGGTTCGTCCTCGCAGACCTCGCCGCGCAGCTTTTGCAGGTTCCGGTAGAGCACATCGTGCACGAGCGTCGATTTGCCCGAGCCGCTGACGCCGGTGATGCAGACGAACGCGTTCAGCGGGATGTCCGCGTCGAGCTTGCGGAGATTGTTTTGGCGGGCGGAGCGGATTTTTAAGTGCCCAGTGCTCAGTGCTGAGTGTTCAGTTTTGCTCTTCCGCGTGCTTTTGCTTTCACTGAGGACTGAGGACTGAGGACTGAGGACTTTCCGCCGCTCCTTCGGCACAGGAATGCTCTTCCGTCCCAAAAGATAATCCCCGGTCAGTGATCCCTTCGTTTTTGAGAGCTTCTCCAGCGGGCCATTAAAAACCAACTCGCCGCCTTTCTCGCCACGACCGGGGCCGATGTCGATGAGGTTGTCGGCGGCTTGCATGACGGCTTCTTCGTGCTCGACGACGAGGAGGGTATTGCCTTTGTCGCGCAGGCTTTTCATGACGCCGATGAGGCGGCCAATGTCCCGCGGATGGAGGCCGATGCTGGGCTCGTCGAGAACGAAGAGCGTGTTCACGAGCGACGCGCCGAGGCAGGTGGTCAGATTCACGCGTTGAAGCTCGCCGCCGCTGAGCGTGCGCGTTTGGCGGTCGAGATTGAGATAGCCGAGGCCGGCGCGGTCCATGTAGCTCACGCGGCTGGCGATTTCATCGCGCAGGAGTTTCGCAGCGTGATCGCCTTCTTTGAGCGGCCAGGTTTGCACGAGCGGATGCAGTTCGCTCACGGGCATGCGCCACAGATCGGCGATGGTGTGCGGTCCGATGCGGAAAGCGTAGGCTTCTTTTTTCAAGCGACCGCCGCCGCAGTCGCCGCACTCGGTGTAGGCGCGGTAGCGGCTGAGGAAGACGCGCACGTGCATCTTGTAGCTGCGCGATTCCATCCACTTGAAGAAGCCGCGCACGCCATACCACTCGCCGCGGTTGTAGGCGAGTTCGGGATCAGGGTCGGTACCCTCGATGAGCCAGTGGCGCTCCTCAGGCGTGTAGTCGTCGAAGGCCTTGTGGATGTCGATACCGCGCTTCCGCGCTGCGCGTTCGAGATCGAGCTGAGATTCGCCATAGGTGCTGCCTTGAAACGGACGCACGAGACCGAGATTGATGCTCAGCGACTCATCCGGGATCGCCTTGCCGATGTCGATGCCGAGCGTGCGGCCAAAGCCACGGCATGTCGGGCATGCGCCGATGGGTGAATTGAAGCTGAAGAGGCCGGGTGTGGGTGTCGGCAGCGTGATACCGCAGTCGGCGCAGCTCCAATCCGTACTGAAGTGCCGCGTCTCGGCATCGATGGTCACCGCTATCTTGCCTTTGCCATAACGCAGTGCCGCTTCGAGTGCCTCGCTGAGTCGCGAGCGTTGTTTCGCATTGAGTGCCACGCGATCCTGCACCACGAGCACCTGCGCGGGCAGTTTGCGGCCTTTGAGTGCCTCTGCGTCGTCGAGACGAATGACGTTCCCGTACAGCCAGACGCGCACGAAACCCTGCGACTGTAGAAACGCGGCGAAATCGGCTGTGACGGCGTTTTTCGGCACGGCAACGGGGAACAGGATGAGCGCCTGTTTGTCAGCATAAGCGCTCAAGAGTTCGATCACAATGCTTTCCGGCGTTTCGGGCCGCACGGGGCGGTTGCAGCCGGGACACGTGGCTTCCGCGAGCCGCGGGAAGATCATTTTGAGGTAGTCATTGATCTCGGTGATCGTGCCGACGGTGCTGCGCGTGCTGCGCATGTTGTTCACCTGCTCGATGGCGATGGCGGGAGGTATGCCCTCGATCGAATCGACCTTCGGCTTGTCCATGCGCTCGAAGAACTGCCGCGTGTAAGGCGAAAAAGTCTCCACATAGCGCCGCTGCCCTTCCGCATAAATGGTATCGAAGGCCAGTGACGACTTGCCGCTGCCACTTGGGCCGGTGATGACGTTCAATTTCCCCAGCGGCAGGTCGAGATCGATGCCCTTCAGATTGTTTTGTTTCGCCCCGCGGATGCAGATGGAGTCGGCGATAAGTTGGCGGGCAGTTTTCTTCGGCATGGAAAGGCGAGCGTAGCCAAATGACTTGGCCGGGCAAACATGAGGTCGTCATCAAAAGTGATGTGTGACTGAATCCATCACGCTGGAAACAACGTAGCGCGGCGATGTAGCTTGGTCTATGACGGCGGCATGAATCGTTTCGAGTTTGCGACCACACAAAGAATTGTTTTCGGATGCGGAGTGGTATCCGAGCTAGAGGGTTTGTGCGCCGCCATCGGGCCACGCGTGTTGTTGTTAACGGGAAGTGACACGCATCGCTTTCCATGGCTGCCTAGCGCCAAACGCTTCGCGATATCTGCTGAGCCTACGGTGGGCGATGTGGAGCGTGGCATGACCTTGGCCAAAGAAGTGGACGTCGTGGTGGCCATCGGTGGCGGCAGCGTGGTCGATGCTGGCAAAGCGATTGCGGCGATGGCGACTCAGCCGGGCGATTTGATGCGCTACATAGAGGTCATTGGCGAAGGCAAGGCGCTGGATGCCGCGCCGCTGCCCTTCATTGCCGTGCCGACGACGGCTGGCACGGGCGCTGAAGCCACGCGGAATGCCGTTATCGCTAGCGAGATGCATCGCGTGAAGGCCAGCTTGCGGCATGTGAGCATGTTGCCGCGCGTGGCGCTGATCGATCTCGAACTGGCCCGTGGCGTGCCACCTGCTGTGACCGCGGCGAGCGGCATGGATGCGCTCACCCAATGCCTGGAGGCCTTCGTTTCTTCACGAGCGCAGCCGATGACGGATGCGCTTTGTGTCGATGGCATCCAGCGAGCGGTGAGATCGCTCGAAAAAGCTTTCCTTGATGGCAATGACCTCGATGCCCGCGAGGACATGGCGCTCTGCGCTCTTTACAGTGGCATGGCTTTGGCCAACGCGGGCCTCGGTGCGGTGCATGGCTTTGCCGCGCCAATTGGCGGGATGTTTCATGCGCCGCATGGCGCGGTGTGCGCCGCCCTACTGGCATCGGTTTGGGCCGCGAACGCCAAACGAGTGACGCATCGCGAGAAGTTTGATCGTGTGGATGCCATGCTCGGCGGCGATGCGGTGGCCTGGCTGCGTGAGATGACGAGCCGTATTGGCATTCCCAAGCTCAGCGCCTGGGGCATCGCTGAAGGTGACCTCGACGAGATCGCCCGCAAGGCCGCCGCGGCGAGCAGCATGAAGGCAAACCCAGCTCCGCTGAGTCACGCGGAGCTGGTGGAGATTCTGCGTGAGGCCTTGTGAGTGAGAGTTACTCCTCGCTCTTCGGCTCCGGCAGGAAGAACCCGACGATGAGGGCGATCACGGCCATCGAAGTCGCGATATAACCGGCGGCCATGGCCACGTGCGACGGGCGCACATTTTGAATGCCTCCTGCGAGCAGCGGCGCGAGCCAGCTGGTGTTCACCGTGGCCATGCAGGTGCCGATCATGCGCCCACCGACATTGGTTGCAAAGCTACCGCCAGTGCCGCGCAGGTGCAGCGGGAAAATTTTCGGCAGATACTCACCGAAGTAGCTGAACTGTGCCACGGTGACGAGGCCGCACAGGAAATAGCCCCAAAGGAAGGTCTCGCCGCCTTTCTCGAAGAGCATGAAGTAGGTGACGGGCAGGATGATGAGGGCAGGCACCTGAAAGACCTTCAGCATCGCCACGCGGCTCATGCCGACGATGAGCAGCACGGCTAGCAACACGCGACCGACAAGGCCGCCCATCTCCTGACGGAACTGCACCTTGCTGCTCATCTCATCGACGACCTTCTTGTGCGGTGCCTGCGCGATGGCGTTTTCCTTGATCTTGCCGACGAGTTCTTTGCGTACGGGATCACCGGCAGGCAAATCATTGAGCTGGGTATTGAGCGCCTTGGCCTCGGCGATCATCGGTGCCATGGCCTTCGCCTGGGGGCCGAGTTCCGGCAGGCCGGGTGTTACGCGGGCGACGGTGACTTGCAGCGCGCCAAAGGCGATGCCGTAGGCGCACGCGGAGAGGATGGTGGTGACGAGCGTCACTTTCCGCAACTCAGGCGAGAACAAGCCGCCGAAGCTGGGGCGCTTCAGCGCGCCTGAGGCCTTCTTCTCACGCCACACCTGCGATTCCGGCACGAAGGGCAGCAGCAGCGCGATGGGGATGGCGGGCAGGATGCCGGTCATCAGCAGGTAACGCCAGGAGCCCACGGTGCCGTCGAGCCCGGTGGGCAGGGAGAAGGCGGGCAGGCCGCCTTCCTTGAGCCTGCCATTGATCCAGATGCTCATGACGGTCACGCACACGCCGCCGATGGAGGCAAAGGCCTGTGTGATGCCGAGCCACTTCTCCTTCTGCTTTTTGTCTTGAAAGACTTCCGCCAGCCACGTCACTGCCGCGACGAATTCGACGCACACGCCGATGAAAGTCGCGCTGCGGAAGATGATGAAGGTGGTGAGGGAGGTGGCATACGCGGCGCAGAACGGCGCGGCCGAATACAGGAAGATGCTCGCCGCCATGATCGTCTTGCGGCCAAATTTGTCGATCAGCCAGCCGCCCAGCAGGCCAAAAACGCCGCCACACACCGCGGCGATGGTGAGGAGATTGCCCACCCAGCTCGTGACAATCGGATTGCTCGGCGGCAGCTTCAAAAGCTCCGCGATAGCCGGTGCCGCCACCAGTGGCGTCATCAGCAGCTCGTAGGTATCGAAGAGGAAGCCGATGCTGGCGATGATGATAATGAGCCAGTGCTTGGTGGTGAGCGTGGGAGCGGTGGACATGGTGGGCGCGATGCTGTCTGGATTCGGGAGGCAAGTCAACGGGTGGCTCACCACGAGTCTTTTTTCATTCTTTCGTTTCTTTCGGCCTTCCCCTGCGAATCATCCAATTCCCATGCCGCACAACCTCACTTCCGCTCCGCAGACCGACCCGCTGAACATTTACCGCTACCGCGACAGCTTGTACGCGGTCGATTTGATCACCGCGGCTCTGAGCATTGATTTCTTCACCTGGCTGTCGGCGAATCCATCATCCCTGAGCGGCATCTGTGAGCACTTCGGCTTCAAAGAACGGCCGGTGGATGTGATGCTCACGTTGTTCGCCGCAAATGGTTGGGTGAAAAATGATGCTGGTGTGTTTCATGCGACGGACACGGCGAAGGAGCATCTCCGCGCCGGTTCCGTGTGGGATCTGCGGCCGTATTATGCCTCGCTGCATGATCGTCCGATTGCCCGCGATTACCTCGAGGTGCTCAAGACGGACAAACCGGCTGGCTGGAGCGGGGACAAAGCTTCTTTCGATTGGCATAAGGCGATGGAGCAGGAAGACTTCGCCCGGAAATTCACTGCGGCGATGGATTGTCGAGGCCTCTATCTCTCGCAGGCACTGGCGAAGAGGCTCGATCTCTCCGGCCGCTCTTGCCTTCTCGATATCGGCGCGGGCAGCGGTATTTACGCCAGCTCCATCGCGGCGCAGCACAGGCATCTCAAAGCCATCGCTTTTGATCAAGCGCCGGTGGATCGCATCGCGGCCAAGTTGATCAACGAACGCGGCTGCGCCGATCGCGTGAGCGTGGCAACTGGCAATATGTTCGACGGACTGCCATCAGGCTGCGACGTGCATCTTTACTCGAACGTGCTGCACGATTGGGGTGTGGCTGAAGTGAAGAAGCTGCTTGTCGTTTCGCATGCCGCGATGAAGTCCGGAGACTTGCTCATCATTCATGACGCTTTCATCAACGAAGCCAAAAACGGCCCGCTGCATGTCGCCGAATACTCGTGTCTGCTGATGCACTCCACGCAGGGTAAATGCTACAGCACCGGCGAATACGCCGCACTGCTCGACGATGCGGGCTTCACGCCCGGAGACTATCACGATACCGCTGTGGCACGCGGATTCATGACGGCGCTTCGCCGTTAAAATAAATTCGTGCAAAGAATTCAGCGTGTCGTAGTATCTTTACTCTCTTATGAAGAAAATCTTCGTTTCCCTGTTTGCTCTGGCTGCGTTCGCGCAGGCCGAGACCACCGTCACTATGACCGGAGTGCACAACTGCTGCAAAAGCTGCACCAATGGCATTGTCAAAGCTGGCACGAGTGCTGGTAAAGACATTACCGTGACCGCTGAAGGCAAGACCGTCACGATCACGAGCAAGAAGAAAACGGATGCCAAGAAAGCGGTCGAAGCGATCATCGCGGCAGGCTACTTTGGTAAAGTGGAGGGCGAGGAATCCGCATCCAAGCCTGCGTCTGCGAAAGCGGAATCCAAGATTATGAAGGCCACCGTGACGGGTGTGCATCTTTGCTGCCAGAAGTGCGCCAACGCGGCCATCGCTGCCGTGAAGAATGTCTCCGGCATCACCAAGCATGACATCGTATCCAAAGCCAAGTCATTCACCGTCGAGGGAGAGTTCACCAAGGCCGAACTGGCCGCCGCGCTGAATGCCGAAGGTCTCGCCGGCAGCATCAACTGATTTACCGCAACCAACAACATTGCGGAGCCGGGGTTCGCTGAGGAGCGGCCCCGGCTTTGTTTTGCTCGCGAATGGCAATCCCAAACCTTTGTTGGTATCGTATAGCATTCGAATGAGTTCTGCCCTGACTGTCAGCTCCCTCACTAAAGCTTACGCTGAACGTCCGATCTTGCGCGGTGTGAGCTTCCACTTAGCGGCGGGCGAGCGTGCGGCACTGCTCGGACCTTCCGGCAGTGGCAAGACGACACTCTTGAACTGCATCGGCGGCGTGGATCGGGCCGACACTGGTGAAGTCATCGTGGCAGGTGAGAAGCTGCATGCACTTGATGCTGACGGATTGGCCCGTGTACGGCGCACGCGGATCGGCACGGTGTTTCAGTTTTTTCATCTGCTGCCCACTCTGACGGCGGCGGAAAATGTGGAGTTGCCGTTGCACTTGCTTGGTGTGGGCGCGGTGGAACGTGAGAACCGCGTGCGCAATCTGCTGGAGCGTGTCGGTGTGTCACATCGGGCTGCGGCGCTGCCATCGGAGCTTTCGGGTGGTGAGATGCAGCGTGTGGCGATCGCGCGCGCGGTGATTCACAAGCCCGCGCTGCTGCTGGCGGATGAACCGACAGGGAATCTGGATTCGAACACGGGCGCACAGGTTCTCGATTTGTTAGCGGAGATCGTGCGTGAGACGAATGCGGCCTTGTTGATGGTCACACACAGCGACGAGGCGGCGAAACGTTGCGGGCGGGTGTTGCGCATGCGGGATGGGGAGCTCGTGGAGACATGAGTACCGTGTGTCTCATTCTCGAGAAGTGTGCGCTCAGGCACTGGCGGCTGGCGTGGCGACAGCAACTGATGCTGATGCTAATCTTGGCTCTGGGCTCAGGCGTGTACTTAGCGATGCGGTTGGCGAATCGTGCGGCGCTGGCGGGCTTTGAGCAGTTTACCAGCGGCATCACGCGTCAGGCGGATTTCACCATCACAGGCGCCACAGGATCATTGAGTGAAAAGTGGCTGCGCGAAATGCGCGATGCTCTGGCGGAGCGTCCGGTGCATTTGCTGCCAGTGATTGAGGAGACGGTGATGCCGTTTGAGGAGGGCAAACCTGTTGCCATCGGTTCGGGTGTGACGTGGAAGCTTGTGGGCACGGATTTCGTGAGCCTGCTCAATGTGCGCGGCGAGGCCCCAGCGGGCCTCCATGGTGATGGGAAGCTGGCTCAAGGAGTTTTCGTCAGCGCGAAGCTTCGCAAGACCGTGGGCGATCCGATCCGTGTGGTGATGCACGAGAAGGTGATTTCGCTGCAAGTAGCGGGTGTGATTACGGAGCAGGCAGGTGTGCCGACCTTGCCGGAAACGATGCTGCTCATGGACCTGCCGGCGGCGCAGAAGCTCATGGAACGTGAGGCGAAGGTGGATCGCGTGGAAGTGCTGGTTACCCATGGCGACGCCTTTCCGCATTTGCGCGAGGAAACGGGGCGGGTGCTCGACCAGCTGGCGAATCAGCGCTGGCAGGTGACCGGCGCCGAGGATCGTCGGGCGCTGGCGGGAACGATGACAGAAGCGTTTCGGCTGAATCTGACGATTTTGTCGCTGCTGGCATTGTTTGTGGGCGGGTATCTTATTTTTCAGGCGCTCGATGGCGTGGTGATCCGGCGTCGAGAGGAAATCGGCGTGTTGAAATCGCTTGGTGTGACGGATGCGGAGATCCAGCGGGCGTTTTTGATCGAGGCACTGCTGCTGGGTGTGATCGGTGGGGGGCTGGGGTTGCTCCTGGGCTGGCTTGGAGCCCAGGCGGCAGTGAGCGGCGTAAGCAAGACCGTAAATACGCTTTATGGTGCATCAAGTGTGCAACGTGCTGACCTGCATACCGGCGAGGCCATGCTGAGCATGAGTATCGCCATCGTGACGAGCCTTATTGCGGCTTGGTGGCCGGCACGTGAAGCATCCCACACACCGCCGGTGCATATGCTGGGACGCCAAGCGGCCGTCTTCAGCGGAGGTGGATGGTGGCGTGCGGAATGGCTGGGCTGGGCGCTGATGGCCGCAGCATTGGTTTTGGCTCAACTGGGCGCCTGGAGACTCAGCAGTGCGACGCGGCTGCCGCTGGCGAGTTATGTGGCGGCGCTTTGTTGGTTGCTCGGCACGGGTCTGGCAGCGGCGAAGTGGATGGGACCCATCCGACAGATCGGGCGAGTGTTGGATCGTGTGACTCTTCGCCTCGGGCTGAGTCACCTGCGCCGACCCACCGTGCGTCATCGCTTTGCTGTGGCGGCGTTGGCGAGTGCGGTGGCGATGACGGCTGGCATGGCCATCATGGTATCGAGCTTTGATAGAACGATGCGCGGATGGATCGAACGGAGCATGAAAGCCGATTTGTATGTCTCCAGCGCCGGGGCTCAAAGCGCAAGCAGTACGCATCAGATCGGCGCGACGACGCTAGCAACGTTGCGAGCCATGCCTGAAGTGGCGGAGGTGGCCACTTTGCGGGCGCGTGGCATCACCCTGCGTGGGGTTCCGACGATGGTGCTGGGTGTGGATGGCCCCTTCACACGCCGCCACGATGCATACGCTTGGGTCATCGCCCCGACAGTGCCGGAATGGTGGAAAGACGGAGGGGCGATCATCAATGAAAGCTTCGCAGAGCGCTTCGAGTTGGATGCAGGTGATGACCTTGAATTGCCGGGGGGGCATCGTGTGCGCATTCACGGCATCCAGGCGGATTATGGCAATGAGCGCGGCGCGGTGACGATTTCGGAGGAGACGTTTCGTGAATGGTTTGAGAGTGAGATGGCCTGGCGGGTGGCGTTGATGTTGAAACCGGATGTGGACGCCGAGGCCGTTGCGAAACGCATCGCGGAGGGGCATCCGGGCCTTTCCGTGTTCACCAATGCTCACCTTCGCCGTGAGGCGCTCCGCATTTTCCGCCAGACGTTTTCCGTGACGTATGCTCTAGAAGTGATTGGCGTGTTCGTAGCCGTGGCGGGCTTGGGTTTGGCGCTGGCGAGCCTTCTCCTAGAGCGTCGTGCGGATTTGAGCACCCTGCGCTCGCTTGGCATGACAGGTTACCAGATCGCAGTGACGAGCGCTTGGGAAGGTGCGGGCGTGGCGCTGGCCGGCGCGGCGATGGGAGTGATCTCTGGTGGCTGGCTTGGCTGGCTGCTCATTTACCGTGTGAATAAGCAGTGCTTCGGCTGGACACTAGGCTTTGCCATCCCATGGGCTCAGTTGGGTCTGCTCATGCTGGCCGTTGTCAGTGTTGGAACGTTGGTTTCCGCGATGGTCGGGAAGTGGGCGGCAAAAATGAAATGGGAGGAGCAGGAATGAAATCGAAGAGCACAAGTCAAACAACCAAGGGTTGTCTCGTCATTCTGTTGGCGCTTACAGGACATTTGCTCGCCCAGACCACCCCTGATGGTTTTGCGATTCCACAAAAGGGACACGTGTTTGAGTTTCCACGGGATCACGGTAACCATGAAATGTTTCGCACGGAATGGTGGTATCTCACCGGCCATCTCGATGGTGCAGGCGGGAAGCGTTTTGGTTTTCAGGTCACGTTTTTCCGTCAAGCAGCTCGCCATGAAACCAGCGGGAAAGTCTCGCATCTTCATTTGGCACATGCGGCGCTGCTCGATGTGGCGAGCGGTCGCTTTTTGCATGAGGAAAAGCTCAATCGCGCAGGCTGGGATGCCTTTTCCTCGGCGACGACGCTCGATGTGCGGAACGCAAACTGGTCGCTGAAGCTTGATGAAGGATCCAAGCACATCTCCGTGGCTGCCACGGTGAAGGCAGAGGTGGTGTTAAAACTGGAGCTTGAGGCGGTCAAACCGCTGGTGGTGTTTGGTGAGGATGGTGTTTCTCGAAAAGGAGCCAATGAAAGCGCGGCGAGTCACTACCTGACCTTTCCTCGGTTGAAGGCGATGGGTAGCGTCAAGGTGGGAACGCAGGAGCATCGCGTGACCGGCGAGGCGTGGATGGATCATGAGTTCAGCAGCTCACAGCTTGATGAGGGCCAAGCGGGCTGGGACTGGGCGGCGATCCAGTTGAAGGATGGTCGCGAGATCATGGTGTATCGCATGCGGCGCACGGATGGCAGCACGGACGTGGCCTCGACGCTGACGTGGATCGCGAAGGACGGCACTTTGAAGAAAGCGGCGTTTGATTGGAAGCCGCTTGCCACTTGGAAGAGCCCCCTCAGCGGCGCGGTATATCCGAATCACGTGCGCATTGAGACGGAGGGCAGCGTTTTCGAACTGCGTCCGCTGGCACAGGATCAGGAGCAGGGTGGCTCGATCACTGGTCTGCCATATTGGGAAGGAGCGTGCGATGTGCTGAATCGGAACGGGCAACTCGTCGGGCGGGCCTTTCTCGAACTGGCTGGCTACGCGGGTGATCTGAAGCAATACCTTAGGGGCGCCCAAGGTAGGAAGAAGCAGGACTGACCCAGGCTCTCCTCCTGTCAAAGTAGGGTTAAAAGCCCCAAAGCTGGATGGGTGAGCTATCCACCGGCTTCTTGTGGGGTTCTTGGTGCAGCACGAGCTGGAGCTGCTTGGCCCACTCACGGATGGCAAAGCGTGCTTGGCCAGTAGGATAAGCTTCTTGCACGGGGATCACTATGATGGTCTTGGCCTCCTCCTTGTCCGCAAACTCATAAACCGGCTTTCCGCTCTTCGGTTCGATCAAGCGTCCTTCGATGGCTGTGCAAGCCCGAATGGGTTTCCAGATCAAATCACCGACAGCAGGAAACGTGATTAAATCAATGGTTTCGCGGGCGATGAAACCGGTGAAGGCATTTGGTTCCCATTCTAGCAAATGCAGTTCTAGCGTCATGGCTTCCTTCGACGGGGCGTCCACCACGGAGTACTGTGCATGCTTCGCATTTTGGAAGGTGCTCACGAATTTTTTGTGGGCATACTTGGCCAACTCTTCGAGCTTCTTTTCGCGGCGTTTGTCACTAAATTCCATCTTCGCGAGGTGATTCTGCATGGGGCGCACGGCATCAAATCGCACCGGGGCAATATACAGCTGGCTCTTTTCCGCTGCGGCTGCCTGAAGTTTCTTATCCGGAGTCCACCAGTTCCCAAGGAAGGGCGACTTTGAACGGTCTTCCTTCAGTTCCTTGCCGTGCGTGAGAAAGCAGGAGGGATTCACACGCACGGAGGCCACCACGCTTTTCGCTGTCCTGCAGGAGCATAGCAGGGCAGCAGCGAGGGTTAGAAAGAGGAAGCTGAGGCGGGGCATGAGGGTTAAGATTGGCGGCAGTTGTCAGGGTTGAACACGGGGAATGATGCTAAGCCATGAACATATGGGGTACTACCCTGGAACGAGGGTTTTCACTCAAAAGATCGCGTCACGGTTTGCACCTGCAGGCTCGGGTGGTAGTTTCCGCCTCCTCCACGCCTCATGCAAAGCCTCAATTTCATCGGAACCCTCCTGTTGGTCGTCCTCGTTTTCAATCTCATGATCGTGGTTCATGAATGGGGCCATTTCCTTGCTGCACGCTGGCGTGGGTTGAAGATCGACAAATTCTACGTCTGGTTCGGTAAGCCATTGTGGAAGAAGACCCTCAATGGTGTCGAGTATGGCCTTGGAACGATTCCATTCGGTGGATTCGTCGCGCTGCCTCAAATGGCCCCGATGGGGGGGCTTGAGGGCGATGTGGATCATGAAAACCTGCCGCCCATTACGCCGCTCGACAAAGCCATCGTCGCCTTCGCGGGACCGCTTTTCAGCTTTTTGCTCGCATGTGTCTTTGCGGTGGCCGTGTGGCAGTTTGGCAAGCCGCAGAGTGAATCGCATTCGACCACTATCGTCGGCCATGTAGTTCAGGGCAGTCCTGCGGCAAAAGTGGGCATGCTCCCCGGGGATGTCATCAAAACCGTGGATGGCCACCCGGTGAAGCGTTTCGAAGGCCTCGTGGACAGCGTGCGCTGGAGCATGGTCGCCAGCGAGGGCGACACAATCCCGTTTGAAGTCGAGCGGGCCGGTCAGGCCGGGCTCTTGAAGTTCGATGTTGATCCGAAAGGCTGGGACAAATTCGAGAGCGAGACGGGCCAGCAGCAAAAGACCTCTTGGTGGGCTTCCATTTTTCAACGTCCTGATCTTCGCGAAGTGGGACTCATGGGCCAAATGACGCCGATGGTGGCCCAAGTTATGCCTAACAGCCCCGCTGCTGAGGCCGGCCTAAAGCCTAGCGACCTCGTCATGCGTGCCGATGGCCAGCCGCTGCGCAGCATGGGGGATCTTGCGGATCACATCAAAGACAAAGCTGGGAAAATCGTGCAGCTCGATATCGAGCGTGAGGGTAAAATCATACCCATCGCCATCACACCGCGCATTCCCGACAAGAACAACATGAAGGACGTCGGCGACAAAAAAGCCTATCCGATGGTTGGTATCGCTTGGGATGTGGAGGGCCGCCGCACCACCATCCACCCCGGCCCCTCGCCGATGGAGCAAATCAGCGATGCCGTTCGCCACATGGGGGCACTGGTTTCGAAGCTCCTCTCGCCGAAGTCGGACCTCAGCCCCGCGCACATGAGCGGCCCCGTTGGAGTTGGCCGTTTGTATTACAAGCTCTTCCAGCATCCAGACGGCTGGCGCCTTGTTCTTTGGTTCAGCGTCGTCTTCAACATCAACCTTGCCATACTTAATATGTTGCCCTTTCCGGTGCTCGATGGCGGGCACATGACGATGGCCGCACTCGAAAGCATCCGCCGCAAGCCGCTACAGGGCCGTCTGCTAGAGTATGTGCAGACGACGTGTGCCTTGGCTCTCTTTGGCTTCCTCATCTTTGTAACGCTGAAGGATACAGGAGATCTCTTCGGTGGTGGTGCGAAGCCTGCGGGTGATGGCAAAAGCCTCGAAATTCAGTGGTTACCAAAAGAGAAGCGGTCGGTTCAACCTTGAGGTTGCCGTGTTCGCGGAAAGGATTGCATCTTCACGGCACGTTGACTGGGTTCTCGGGTCCCCATGACACGTCTTTTGCTCTGCTTTTCTCTTCTTGGTAGCTCACTCGCAGCCGTAGCGCCGAATTTTCTCATCATCCTAGCCGATGATCACGGCTATGGCGATGTCTCCGCCTACCATGCTTCCGATGTGCGCACACCGAACATCGACCGCATCGGCAGCGAAGGTATGCTCTTCACCGCGATGCGGGCCAATTGCACCGTGTGCTCGCCCTCGCGGGCGGCCTTGCTCACGGGACGCTACGCGGACCGCGTGGGCGTGCCGGGCGTGATCCGCACGAAGCCAGAGGATTCTTGGGGCTACTTCAAACCGGGCATCTCCACGCTGGCGGATGAATTGAAGAAAGCAGGCTATCACACCGGCATCATCGGCAAATGGCATCTAGGCCTCGAATCGCCCAACACACCCAACGAACGCGGTTTCGACCACTTTCACGGCTTCCTCGGCGACATGATGGACAGCTACACCACACACCTACGCCAAGGCATCAACTACATGCGGCTTAATAGCGAGGTCATCGAGCCTCAAGGCCATGCCACGGAGCTTTTTACCGATTGGGCCGCCGACTACCTCCGCGAGCGTGCGAAGGCCGGAAAGCCCTTCTTCCTCTACCTCGCCTACAACGCACCTCACTTTCCCATCGAGCCTCCTGCTGAGTGGCTCATCAAGGTCAAGCAGCGTGTGCCGCAGCTCGATGAGAAGCGGGCGATGAATGTTGCCTTCATCGAGCATCTCGATCACCACATCGGGAAGGTGCTCGACGTGCTCAAAGACACCGATTTCGAGCAAAACACCATCGTCGTCTTTAGTGCAGACAATGGTGGCTCCCTGCCGCATGCGCAAAACAACGACCCATGGCGTGGCGGAAAGCAGGATCACTATGATGGTGGTTTGCGCGTGCCGTTTATGCTGCGGTGGCCGGCGCAAGTCAAACCCGGCAGCCGCAGCGATTACTCAGGCCTCAACTTCGATCTCTTCCCCACTTTCCTGGAACTCGCTGGCCTCAAGTCTTCAACGGATCTCGATGCCGTGAGCCTCGTGCCGATCTTGAAAGGCGATAGCATCACGCAGCCGCGGGATCTCTACTTCGTGCGTCGTGAAGGCGGCCGTCAATATGGGGGCAAGGATTACCAAGCGCTCATCCGCGGCGAGTGGAAACTCATGCAAAACGATCCTTTCAGCCCGCTGGAGCTTTACAATCTTCAAAACGACCCTCAAGAGAAGAACAACGTTGCCACTAGAGCACCGAAAATCTTCAACGAACTTTCCATAGCGCTGCGCCAACACATTCAGCGAGCCGGCCGCACACCATGGCAAAAGCAGTAAAGCGCAAATATCGTCGATTGCTGCCCATCAACCCACTCGTCATTCTGCATCATGCCCGCCTTTTCCGATTCCTTCAAGGAAGCCCGCGCCTCCGCCGGTGTGATGCAATGCCCGTTTCACGGGGAAAATATCACTATGATCCTGCGTCACGAAGATGTGCGCAAGGCCGCCAAGGATTGGGAGACCTTCAGCTCGAACGTGCCTTTCCGTGTGCCGATTCCCTCCGAGGAAGACGTGCGCAGCATGCGCCAGCTTCCCATCGAGACCGATCCGCCGGAACACGGCGACTACCGCGCCATTGCCGAGCCGTTTTTCACTCGCACAAAAGAGCCCGAGATGATCGCCAAGGTCGAAAACCTCATCGGTGGCATGCTCGAGGAGGCGATGAAGCGCGAGAGCATCGAAATCGTGCATGACTTTGCGTTGCCGATTCAATCCAAAGCCCTGACCTACCTGCTCAACACCTCCGAAAAAGAGGCCGACACCTGGATCGGATGGGGCATCCACGTCTTCAAAGTCACCAACGGCGAGTTCAAGAAAGGCACCGTGCTCGAAGACTACCTCACCGCGAAGTTTGACGAAGTCGAAGCCAATCCCGGCGATGACTTTTTCTCCGCCCTCGTGAAGGCCGACTACCGCGGTCGCAAGCTCACGCGTGAAGAATGCATGGGCTACGCGAACCTGGCCTTTGCCGGCGGTCGCGACACCATCATCCTCACCATCGCCTGCGCCATCGGTTACCTCGCCGAGCATCCCGAGGCGCTCGAATATCTCCGTGAAGACCCGAAACGCATCACCCTGGCCAGTGAGGAGTTTTTCCGTGTCTTCATGCCCCTCACGCACATCGGCCGCGTCTGTCCGAAGGATACCGATGTGAACGGTGTCACGGTGAAAGCCGGCGAGCGCATCTCCCTTTGTTGGTCTTCGGCGAATTTGGATGAGAAAGCCTTCCCGCACGCCGATGAAGTGCGCCTCGACAGGAAACCGAACCCGCACCTCAGCTTTGGCTTTGGCACGCACCTTTGTCTGGGTGCTCCGCATGCCCGCCTCATCTTGCGCACGCTGCTGAAATTCTGCTGTGAACACGTGAAGAGAATCCACCTCATCCGTGCCACCGAACGCGTCGAACATGAGGTCAAATACGATCGCACGCTCGGCTACGATTCGCTTGTGGTCAGGATGGAAGCACGGTGAAGTAACCGTGCTGGAGATGAAAAAATCAGCGGCTTGTCCGTAGTAGAATTGCCCCAATGCGCCGTCTCCTTGTCTTCCTTTTCTCCTCTGTTGTTCTTGCTGCCGATCCGGCGATGCCGGAGAAACATCGTGCTCTTTTCAAAGAGCACTGCGTGAGCTGTCACGGGCCGGAGAAGCAGAAAGGGAAGTTCCGGGTCGATGACCTGCCGTTGGCGATCACGAATGTCGAGATCGCCGAGAAGTGGCAGAAGGTGCTGAATGCGATGAATTCAGGTGATATGCCGCCGGAGGACGAAAAACAGCCTCCTAGCATTGCGAAGGCCGACTTCCTCGATGATCTGGCGAATGTGATGGTCGCGGCCCGTAGGTCTCTGGGGGATCAGAAAGGCGTCATTACCATGCGACGGCTGAATCGTCGCGAATACAAAAACACGCTGCGGGAACTGCTCGGCGTGGAGATCAATGTGGCGGAGTTGCCCCAGGATGGTGGCTCGGGGGCCTTTGATACTGTGGGCTCAAACCTCTTCATGTCAGCGAACCAGATCGAGCAGTATCAGGCGCTCGGTCGCGAGGCGCTGGAGGAGGCGTTTGCGTGGCAAACCGCGGCGAGCGTGACCAAGAAACTGCATTACGAAGGCGAAACGACAACGCCGAAGGTGCGGGACTTTGTGAAGTATCAAATCGATGCTCGTGAGCGTGCGCAGAAGTGGGTGAAGGCCGTCGATGACGCCGCCGCGAAGCCGGAGAACAAGGAAATCGTCGCGAAGCTGCGTGCGGAGTTTCCGAATGTGTCGCGCTTCCGCCGCGAGTGGGCCCGGATTCCCGGTGCGCCGAATCCGCGCACGTTTGGCTTTGATAAGAAAGGCGAGAACGATGCCGACCTCGCGAACGATTCGCTAGGCGCAGGTTGGTTGAAGTATCACGAGTATTACACGCAGATGCCTGACGTGGATCGTGGTGCATATCTCGGCATTCAGACGCGACATCCGGCAGAGCTGAATGTGAACTACATCGAGCTACTCGTGCCTTTTGACTGGCCGGTGGGCGATTACATCGTCCGCGTGCGAGCCGCCGCGGTGAAGGACGCGCCCGCGGAGCGTCGCTTCCTCGATTTCGGCATTCATGCACGAACCGGCAAGGTGCTGAACACTTATGAGATCACCGGCACGATGGAAAACCCGCAGACCATCGAGATCCCGCTCACACTGACGCGGGCGAATCTGAGCCGCGACAATCGCTCGCTCTTCTTCCGCGAAAAAGGCAGTTGGGACACCAACGAAGAAGGCAATCGCAAACGGGCTGAGGCCGTGAAGCGCAACGGCATCGGCCCCGAGCTGGTGCTGTGGGTGGACTGGATCGAGGTCGAGCGCGTGTCGAATGCCGCGAAGCCCGTACCGCCCGGTTTTGCAGCGCTGAAGCTGCCGCTCGATGACAAATCGCCCGCGCCCGCCGCTGCCGAACTGCATGCAGCCTTCGAGCGCTTCGCCACCGAGGCCTTTCGCGGCACCCCGCCACCGGCGGACTATGTGGAGCGCTTGATGCGCCTCTACGATGTGCGCCGCAAAGCCGGTGACAAGCCCGTGGCCGCGCTGAAGGAGACGCTATCGGTCGTGCTGGCCTCGCCGATGTTTCTTTATCTGGCTGAGCCATCGCCCGATGACAAACGCCGCTTTTTGACTCATGAAGAACTCGCCACACGGCTCTCCTATTTCCTCTGGAGTGCCCCGCCTGACGTCGAACTACGAAAAAGTGATCTCTCGAAGCCCGATGTGCTCATTACACAAACCAATCGCCTGCTCGATGATCCACGTTCGGAGGGCTTTCTGACGGCTTTTGTGCATCAATGGCTCGGATTGGATCGCATCGATTTCTTTGAGGTGAATCGAGCTCTATATCCGCGCTTTGACACCGGCACGAAGGTCGCCGCCAAAGGCGAGATCCACGAAACCATCGCTCACATCCTGAAGCACAGCGCCAGCCTGCGTGATCTGCTCAAAGCCGACTACGTCATCATCAATCGCGTGCTCGCCCACTACTACGGCATCCACGGCGTGAAGGGCGAAGGCTACGAAAAGGTGTCTCTGCCAAAGGGCTCGCCGCGTGGTGGCTTGCTCGGCATGGCTGCCATTCATTTCATGGGCGGCAACGGCGAGCGCACCAGCCCTGTTGAGCGCGGCGCTTGGGTGCTGCGCAAGCTCCTGCACGATCCACCTCCGCCCGCACCTGCCAATGTGCCCGCCATCACGCGACTCGCGGGCAAGGTGCTCACCACGCAGGAGCGCTTGCTCGCGCATCAAGAGGACCCGCAGTGCGCCAGTTGCCATCGCAAGATCGATCCCATCGGCTTCGGTTTGGAAAACTTCGATGCCGCCGGCCAATGGCGCACCGAGGACAGCTACACCGCCCTCGACGCCAACGGCAAACCCGACCCCAAGAGCACCAAGCGCTGGCCCATTCAGCCCGCAGCCACCTTCTTCAAAGGTCCGTCCTTTACCGACTTCTTTGCTCTCCGCGACATCATCGCCAGCAAGTCCAATGCCTTCGCCCGTAGCTTCAGCGAAGCCTTGATCGAGTTCGCTCTAGGAAGGCCCATCGGATTCCGCGACGAGCCGTTGATCGATGGCATCATCAACCAAGCCGGTAAAAAAGACCTCGCGATGCGCGAGTTCATTCACGCGCTGGTCAGTAGCAAAGAATTCCACACGAAGTAGCTCCATGAAAACCCGCCGCCATTTCCTCCGCAGTTCCACCGCTCTGATCACTTTGCCTGCGCTGGAGTCGATGGGTTTTAGAGCCTTCGCGGCTCCCAAAACCGCTGCGCCGCCGAACCGCATGGTCTTCCTCGGCTTTGGCTGGGGGGTGACGAATGAGACGTGGTTTCCGGATGTGAAAAAGACCGGCGCGGCGTGGGAGTTGTCGGAGGGGTTGAAGCCGCTCGCGCGGCATCAGAAGGACATCACGGTGGTGCAGGGTTGCTCGAACAAGTTCGCTAACGAGGCGCACTGGGGCAGCACGTTCTGGCTCACGGGGGCGAATCGTTACGCGGAGCCTGGCCAGAGCTTTCACAACAGCATCAGCGCGGATCAGGTGGCGGCGGCGCATCTTGGCAAAGACACGCGCTATGCCTCGATCCAGCTCAACACACCCGATGCACAGAATTCTGGCCACGGTCCCGGCCTATCGCTCGCCTGGGATCTTCGCGGGAAACCGGTGGCGGGGGTGGAAAACCCCGTCGCGGCTTTTCACCGGCTGTTTTCAAATGAAACGACGCCGCTGAGCGAACGTCAGGCGATGCTCGCGCAGAAGCGCAGCGTGCTCGACGCGGTGCTGGAGGACGCGAAACGCCTGCAAAATGGCCTCACGAAGACCGACATCGACAAGCTCGACGAGTATTTCCAAAGCATCCGCGACATCGAGGTGCGACTCGGCAAGGACGAGCAATGGCTGAGCGTGCCGAAGGCCAAATCGCCTGTCGCGGAGCCAAAACCGGGCCTCGCAGGCAAGGAGGAGATCAAGGTGATGTATGACCTCATCGTCGCCGCGCTGCAGACGGACAGCACACGTGTGCTGACGTATCGTCAGCCGGTTGGCACGCTGTTGCAGAGTCTCGACATCAAAGTCGCGCCACACGACATGAGCCATTACTCGCCCGGCGATCGCATGGCGGCCTCGCAGAAGCGTGACGCGACGCAAAGTGAGCTGCTCGCTGGGCTCATCGACAAGCTGAAAGCCATGAAGGAGGCCGATGGTACGAGTTTATTTGACCACGTCGCGCTCGCCTATGGCAGCAACATCCGCACGATCCACTACCTCGACAACTGCCCCACCGTGCTTACCGGCGGCGGTGCGAAACTGAAACTTGGTCAGCATCTTGTGCTCCCAAAGGACACACCGCTTTGCAACGTGTGGCTGACGATGCTCCACGGCCTGGGCGTCCCAGCCGAACGCCACGGCGATAGCTCAGGGGTGGTGAAGGAACTTCAAGCGTGATCAACGCGGGGAATGGAGTGATGGAGTCATGGAGTAATGCGCTTCTGACCAACCATCGACACCTCACCCGCATCCAATACTTAAGTCTGCCCATGGCATTACTCCGCTACTCTATCACTCCACTGCTGTTTGCCTCCGCCGCCTTCGCCGAGACGCCACAAGCCACTCTCGACGCCAAACACCGCGCTTTTTTCAAAGACAACTGCCTGGGCTGCCACAACACCGAGAAGCAGAAGGGCAAGGTGCGGCTGGATGACATCGCCTTCAACGTGGACACGGTCGAAAAAGCCGATCTGTGGCAAAAGGTGCTGAACTCGATCAACTCGGGCGACATGCCGCCGGAGGATGAAAAACAGCCAGATCCGGCGGCGAAGACGGAGTTCCTCGATGACCTCTCGCGCATGCTCGTGACGGCTCGCGCAGTGCTGAGCGACAGCGGTGGCAAAATCACGATGCGGCGGCTGAACCGGCGCGAATACAAGAACACGATCCGTGATTTGCTCGGCGTGGATTTGCGTGTGAACGAGCTGCCTGCGGATGGCGGCGCGGGCACCTTCGACACGGTGGGGTCGT
>JAFMIR010000051.1 GCA_017853885.1 Prosthecobacter sp. | reverse complement strand
GCGGCGTCCCCAGTGGGACGCCGCTTCTTTTTTGTCCGATGGTTCTCCCAGAGTGAGCTGGTCGAAAGAGGGCCTTTGTGTGATCCGTTTTTCGTAAGCCCCGCTTTCCCCTCTTTTTAGGAGGGATTTATTCCCGTGAGAACGGGATGAAAAACGCGTTGCCGCTTTGTTCTCCCTTTTGATCTTGCCGTTCCTCTTTTTTCCGCATGCAACCACGCCTCCATCTCACTCTCACCGCCGTTCTGGCGCTTTCGCCTTCTCTTTTTGCCAATGACTGGACCAATTGGCGTGGCCCGCTGCAAAACGGTGTCGCCTTGGAACATTATACCGGCGCCGGAAAGCTCGCCGACAAGCCCGCATGGACTTACGCCGCTCGCAGCCGCGGCACACCGGTCATCTGCGATGGCAAAGTGATTCTCTGGGGATACAAAGGGGAGACGACAGACCTTATCGAGTTGCTAACCTGCCTTGATGCGAAAACAGGTGCTAAAATTTGGGAGCATGAACTGCCGGATTACCTGAGCGACTCCATCTACAATCGCTACTCCATCGGTGCTCCCACCATCGACCCCGATACAAAGCGCATCTACCTTGTCAGCAACGCTGGCACTTTTTATTGCTTCGAGTTTGACGGCAAATTGGTTTTTGAGAAGCCGCTTATGGAAGACCTAGGCCGCATGACCTTCCCGAACAGCCGCGTCGGCAGCCCCGTCATTGAGGGCGATAATGTGCTGGTGCATTTCATCTTCTCCAACTGGGGAGCGGATGGCCCTGCTGCTGACCGCATTTATGGCTTCGACAAAAAAACTGGCGAACTCGTCTGGTGGACCCTACCTGGCGTCTCGCCTCCCGTTGACAGTTCCTTTTCTACGCCGGTGCTTGAAACCCGCGATGGCAAGCGTGTAGCCTACTTCACCACCGGCTGCGGTCACATCGTCTGTGTCAACACGCGCAACGGAAAACCTTATTGGAAGTTCCCCTTCTGCAAAAATGGTGTCAATCCGAGTGTCGTGCTGCACGGCGGCGACAAGCTCATCGCCATCCACAACGATGAAAACGTCGATACGAGCGACAAAGGCCGCATGATCGCCCTGAAGCTTCCCACGAAGCTTACCGCACCTGTGCCGCCTGCGACGGAATCGGCCACTCTGGAGCCTTCCGCCGAGCTCTGGCGTTTCGCGATTGGTGCAACGAGTTCATCACCGGTGGTCGTCGGTGACACGATTTATCAGCTCAGCGACGGTGGCGAGCTTTTCGCCATCAACGCCAACACTGGCGCTGAACTCTGGAAGAAAAAGCTCTCCAATGCCAACCTGCACTCCTCGCCATTGTATGTTGATGGCCTGCTTTATTGCCCAATGATGGCCGGTAAGCTGGTCGTCATCAAACCCGGCGAAAAAGATGGCGAGGTGGTCCAGGAAATCGCTCTTGAAGGCGAATGCCTCGGCGCCCCATCCGTTTGCGATGGCGTGCTCTACGTCACCACGACCGAGAATCTCTATACCTTCCCGATTCCGAACAGCGGCATCAAAGTGGACGCTGCACCGGTGGTGGAGATTCCGAAGGCTGGGAAAGCCGTTGCCTTGCAGATCATCCCGGCGGAAACCGTCATTCTCGCCGGTGAAAAACAAGCCTTCCGCATCCGCAGCGTTGACGCGAATGGCTTCGTCGTCGCAAATGACATCCAAGGTGTGAAGTGGGCGTCCTTCATCCCGCCTACCGCAAAAGTGAAAGCCACCATGGATGCGAAGTTTAACGACGCCGGTGAACTCGTTGTTGCACCTGATGCGAAGATCAGCGCGGGTGCATTCAAGGGAACTGCACCAGATGGACTCTTCGGCACCATTCGTGGACGTGCTCTGAAAAATCTCCCCATTACGGAGGACTTTGAAGGCTATACGCTCAACGAGGAGTTCCCCGTCGATCCGCAGGGTAATCCCGCCTACAAGTTTGCTTACCCGCCGCTTCCGTGGATCGGTGCCCGATTCAAATTCCAAGTCATGGAAAAGGATGGAAACAAGGTTTTTGGTAAGAGCTTTGACCGCCTGCTCTTTCAACGTGCCAGCGTCTTCCTCGCCCCCGCCCACCTAAAGAACTACACCATGCAGGCTGACGTGCTCACCGAGGGCAATGCACGTTCGAAGTCCGACATTGGCTTCATCCACCAGCGCTATCTAATTTGCCTCCGTGGTAACGCGGGCAAACTCGAAATCAGCTCCAACCTCGAGCGACTGAAGCAGGAAGTCCCCTTCAAGCTTACTGCCAACAAATGGTACACCTTCAAAACCCGCGTCAATAGCACTGCGGATGGTTCCGGCTCCGTGCAGGCCAAAGTATGGGAAAAAGGCACCGCAGAGCCCAATGCTTGGACCATTGACGTGAAGCTCCCCCGTGTGCACCAGAACGGCAGCCCCGGTCTCTTCGGGTTCACCCCGCTGAACCAGCGCCGGATGTACATCGACAACCTTAGCGTTACGCAGAATTGATCTATCTATCCCCCTGATTCTTAGCCACCTGTTTCCATGACCACCCAATCCACCCTCCTCCTCGCGCTGGCCTTCGCGTCCACGCTGACCGCCGCCGATTACCCACAATGGGGCGGCAGCAACACACGCAACATGGTGTCCGATGAAAAAGGCCTGCCCATCGATTTCGATCCCGGCAAGAAATACGGCCCCAAGGCAGCTCCGAAAGAGGCTGGTCGCCTTCGTCCCAATGCTGAGACCGCCAATAAGGCGCCTGGTGCCGAAGACATTGACATGAGCACGACTAAAAATTGCCTTTGGGTTGCCAAACTCGGCTCGCAGACCTACGGCACGCCGGTCATCGCCAACGGTCAAGTCTACGTCGGTACCAACAACGAGTCCCCACGGGATGACAAGCACTCTGGTGACCGAGGCATCGTAATGGTTTTTGACGAGTACACCGGTGATTTTAAATGGCAGCTCGTCTCTCCGAAGATGGGCACTGGCAAGGTAAACGACTGGGAATACCTCGGCATCTGCGCCAGTCCGACCATTGTTGGAGATAAAGCCTACGTTCCCGGCAATCGCTGCCAAATCATCTGCCTAGATGTAAAGGGCCTCAGCGATGGTAACCAAGGTATGCAGGACGAGGCCGCTTTCATGGCTCCACTCGACAAGGATGGCAAGTCCACCGCCCCGATTATGCCCGGCAAGACCGATGCCGATATCCTTTGGGTTTATGACATGTACAAGGAACTCGGTGTCTTCCAGCACAACGCGACAGCCGGCTTCCCCCTTGTTGTCGATGGCAAGGTCTTTGTTCCCACTTGTAATGGTGTGGACTGGACCCACACCAACATTCCGTCTCCTAATAGCCCTAGCTTTATCATGCTCAATGCGGAAACCGGCGAACTGCTAGGTGAGCAGGATAGCATCGCCTCTCAGCGCGTGCTTCACTGCTCTTGGTCTTCTCCGAATTACTTGGAGATCGGCGGCAAAAAGCAGGTCATTTTTGCTGCGGGTGATGGCTGGGTCTATTCGATGGCTCCTGAGACCAAGAAGAACGACGAAGATCTCGACATCTTGGTTGAGCACTGGCGCTATGACGCAAACCCACCCGAATATCGCAAGAATTCATCGGGTGAACCCATCAAGTATGTCGAGTATGATGGCCCGAGCGAGATCATTGCCACACCGACAGTTGCTGAGGGCCTTATTTATGTGCCCATCGGCCAAGACCCTGAGCATGGCGAAGGCCTAGGCATGCTGAGCTGCCTTGATCCCTCCAAAGCCAGTGGCGACATTTCCGGCAAAGCCGTGTGGACCTTCAAAGGCATCGAGCGTTCCATTTCCACCCCGGCGGTCAAAGATGGCCTCGTTTACGTGGCTGACTATACGGGGCGCCTTTTCTGCCTCGATGCGAAGACTGGCAAAGAATACTGGAAGTTCGACACCAAGGGTCACATTTGGGCCAGTCCTCTCGTTGCGGATGGCAAGGTTTGGATCGGCAACGAAGAAGGTGAGCTCTTCATTTTGGCTCAAGGGAAGGAACTGAAGGAACTCAAAACTATCGAGTTTCCGAGCCCGCTACTGAGTAGCGTTGTGGCTGCCAATGGTGCCGTTTACATCACCACTCACACCCACCTTTATTGCTTTAAAGAGGGTGCGAAGCCTTCGAAGTGATTGGATCTCTGTCTCTTTTCAAGGCGTGCCCTCACCGGCACGCCTTTTTTCTTGATGCAGCACATCTTGACCCCTTTCGCGGCCTCTTGACCATGCGCTCATGATTTCTTGGTTCGCCCGCAACTCTGTCGCCGCCAATCTTTTGATGTTTGCCATCATGGGCTTGGGTTTGTGGACGCTGCTTACCGGGCGTATTCCGCTGGAGGTGTTTCCGGATATGCCCTCGCGCTTCCTTTCCATCCAGGTGCCCTATCCCGGAGCCACGCCGGAGGAAGTCGAGGAGACCATCGTGCTGCGAATTGAAGAAGCCATCCAGCAGGTGACCGGCATCAAGCGGATCGTCTCCACCGCCTCATCCAGCGGTGGTATGGTCATGATCGAAATCAACGATGCCAAACAGGCGCGTGATATTCTTGATGAGTTGAAAATCCGTGTCGATGCCATCCCGAATCTCCCCACACTTGCAGAGCGGCCCATCATCCAACAGGACGACCATCTCGATTCGGTGATCAGCGTCATGCTGGCTGCAGAGATGGCGGAAAGGGATCTGCGCCGCCTCGGTGAGCAGATCCGTGATGAGATTGCCTCGCTGCCCGGCATCTCCCATGCAAACCTAAGCGGAGTGCGGCCTTACGAAATCAGCATTGAGATCCCGGAGGCCACGCTGCGTAAGTATGGTATCACCTTGGATCAAATCAGCGCCGCCATTCGCGGTAGTGCCATCGACTTGCCGGCCGGTGTGGTGCAGACGGAGGCAGGCGATGTCTCTATCCGCACACGAGGTCGTGCCTACAGCGGTGCGGACTACGCACGCATCGTCATCCTCACTCGGCCGGACGGCACAAAGCTCACGCTCGGCGAGGTGGCGAAGATCGCTGATGGCTTCAATGAGAACCTCCTCATTTCTCGTCTCGATGGCAAACGCTGCGTTTCTATCACTGTCATGCGGGAGAAGTCACAGAATGCCATCGAGATTGCTGAAAACGTTAAGAGCTACATCCTCACGAAGGGCAGCAAGTTGCCGGATGGCGTGCGTCTGGAGTTCTGGAACGATCGTTCAAAGATCGTGAAGGGGCGTATCCAACTGCTCCTGCAAAATGCCCGCAGCTCACTGATTCTCGTGTTCATCTGCGTGGGACTCTTTCTGCGATTCGATGCGGTGTTCTGGGTGGCTGTCGGCATGTGCATGAGCTTCTTGGGGGCTTTCGCTCTGATGCCGCTGTTTGATCTGTCGATTAACCTCAGCTCTGTCTTTGGCTTCATTCTCGTGCTTGGCATCGTGGTTGACGACTCTATTGTCACCGCAGAACAGGTGGACACCTTCAAGCAGGAGGGACGATCGGCGTTGGATGCCGCCATCGAAGGCGTGCAGCGTCTCGCCGCGCCGATCACTTTCGGCGTGCTCACGACCATCGCGGCATTTTCACCCATGGCGGCCGGTTTTGGTGACTTCGGCGTCATGTTCCAGCCCATCGCCATCATCTTTATCAGTGTGATGCTTTTGGCACTGCTGGAGACGAAGCTGATTCTTCCCAGCCATCTGGCGCATCGCTTTCCCATTCTTAGCACGGCGGCGGACGCGCTCGACCCCGTACACCGATTCTCGGAGGGGCTGTTGGCGAAGTTCGTCACAAAAGTGTATCGTCCCTCGCTGCGCTTCTGCATTCATTTCCGTTACTCCGTGCTTGCTGCAGTCTTTGGCGGGCTGGGTGTGCTGTTCGCCATTTATTTTAGCGATCGCATACCAACCACCTTTTTTCCTCGGGTTGCCTCGGAGCGCATCGAATGCCGCCTGACAATGCTCGATGGCACGCCTTTTGAGACAACTGACGATCACATCGCAAAAATCTACCAACTCGCCGAGCAGATGCGGAAAGATTATGTGGGCCCTGATGGCCGTCCGGTGATCCGTGGGATCATTTCCAACTCCGGCATGACCAGCAGCTCACGTGGCTCCTCCGGCGGCAGCGGTAGTCATCGTGGCGAAGTGACGATTGAGACCTACGGCCCCGAGGAGCGCAGCATGCAGGTGAGTACGGTTGACATGGCTGCCGATTGGCGAAAGCGCATCGAAGAGGCTTATGGATCAAAAAGTATTCCAGGGGCTGAGGAGCTCAGCTTTCGCGCGGAGATCATGCGCAGTGGTGATCCCATCGACATCCAGCTCACCGGCACGAATCCTGATGAGCTGTTGGCTCTCTCTGATGAGATCAAGGCACGCCTCAGCACCATTGCTGGTGTTTATGATGTCTCTGACAGCCTCGACTCCGGCCGAAACGAGATTCAGCTTCGTTTGAAGCCGGAAGCTCAGCAATTCGGCTTCACGGTGAACGACCTCGCCCGTCAGGTGCGTGCCGTTTTCTTTGGTGACGAGGTCCAGCGAATCCAACGCGGGCGGAACGAGGTCAAAGTGATGCTCCGCTACCCGAAAGAAGACCGTAAATCGCTCGCCACGCTTGATTCGATGCGTGTGCGTGCTGCAAACGGTCTTGAGATTCCCTTCAACCGGGTGGCCGAGGCGAAAGTGGGTAAGGGCTTCACCTCGATCAAACGCGTGGACCGTCGCAGGGCTCTGAATGTCACCGCGGATGTTAACAAAGCCACCACAAACCCTGGAGTCGTGCGAGAATCACTCGTGCCGTTTTTGGAAGAGCTCATGACCCAGCATGCGCACATCGGTTGGAGTTTTGAAGGTGAGGCACGTGGTGAAAAAGAAAGTTCACAAGCGTTGCTCGTCTCTTCCCTGCTGGTTTTTTTCAGTCTATATGCGCTAATTGCCATACCCTTGAAAAGCTACCTTCAACCTTTTATCGTTCTGATCCTGATCCCTTTCGGGGTTGTCGGGGCCACGCTTGGTCATCTCTTTCACGGCATGCCGCTTAGCCTAATGAGCTTGTGCGGCATTCTCGCCGTCTCGGGTGTGATTGTGAATGACACGCTCGTTCTCGTGGATCGCATCAACGAACTCTGCGATGATGGCAGTAACATGGCGGATGCTGTCACTGAGGGAAGCGCATCCCGTTTTCGGGCTATTTTTCTGACTCAAATCACGACCTTTGTCGGCCTCGTACCTCTGATTTTCAATTTGGGACCGATGGTAGAACATGCACCGCCTCTTCTGAAGCAAGTTCTTGAATGGATTTTTGGGGACAACCGTTCCGCGCAGGCCACCAGTGCTCAGTTCCTCACACCCATGTCTGTAGCGATGGGCTACGGCAGCTTGTTTGCAACAGTCATCACTCTTTTTCTAGTGCCTATGTGCTATATGGTACTCGATGACCTGATAGGGGTGTTCCGCCGTGGGGCGGCCCTCGTCCGACTGCGCATGCCCCAGCCACAGGCTGCCGCCTGAGCAGCAGCTGAAGCAGGGCGCATATTGCATCTTGCCTAGATGCCCCCTCTTGCTACCTTTGCCTTTGTTATGGCTAGCATTCAGTTTACCACTCCTAGCGGCTCCTCCGGCCTTCTTGATCTCACTGCCGAACGCATGTCTCTCGGTCGTGCCGATGACAACCAGCTTATCATCTCAGACGATTCCGTCTCAAGCCATCACGGAGAAGTGTCCTTTGACGGCAGTGCTTGGATTTTGACGGATTTTGGCTCCACGAACGGCACCAAGATCAACGGCGAGCGAGTCGAGGCTCTGCAACTGGGTGATGGTGGCTCTTTCACTCTTGGCAATGTGGAGTGTGTGTTCATAGGAGATGGGCAGGCCTCTGGTTCACCTCGAGTTGCGACTTCCCATGCGGTCTCCAGCGATTCCTTCGCCGCACGACCTTATGACCGTAGCTTTCGCACGGGTTTCGGTCCGAAAAAAACAGTGAATAGCCCTGGATCAGGCGGCCTCATCGCCCTCGGCATCTTGGCCCTGTTGGCCTGTGGCGTTGCAGCTTATTTTGCCTCGCAGCTCGGCTAATATCCTGCCGGCAGCGATGAATGGCGCGTGAGCCTAAATGGACACGCGATTGATTCATTCGTGGCATTGGCTGCCACTTTTTATCCTGATTATTTCCTCTAAAATTACCTCCCATGTCCAATACCATCGTAGTCGGCGCCCAGTGGGGCGATGAAGGCAAAGGCAAAATTGTTGATTACCTCACCGAGAACACGGATGTTGTCGTCCGAGCCGCCGGTGGTAATAACGCGGGGCATACCGTCATCAGTGGTGGAACGAAATACATCCTGCACCTCATACCCAGTGGTATTCTTTGGAAAGGCAAGGTTTGTGTGATTGGCAATGGTGTTGTCATGGACCCGCTCGGCCTGCTGGATGAAATGGCCAAACTCCGCAGCCAAGGCATCTCCATCACCCCGGAAAATCTGCTGATCAGCGAAACGGCACACCTCGTCATGCCCTACCACAAAGTCCTCGATAAGGCTCGCGAGATCCAGCGGGGAGACAAGAAAATTGGCACGACTGGGCGTGGTATTGGTCCAGCGTATGCCGACAAGGTCGAGCGTGATGGTCTACGCACCATTTTGATGACCCAACCTGAAATTCTCGAAGAAGAACTGCGAGACCGTCTTGCCCGTCACAACAAGTTTTTTGCCGACAACAGCGTGGAACTGGTGCCCGTCGAGGAAACGGTCCAGAAAGTCCTCGACGCAGCTAAAATACTGGCACCGCATATCACAAACACGACAGTTTACCTGCATGAGGCCATCAAAGCAGGCAAGAACCTGCTGTTTGAAGGTGCACAGGGAACTTACCTTGACATCGATCATGGCACCTATCCCTTTGTCACTTCGTCAAACACGACGGCGGGTGGTGCTTGTACGGGCTCCGGTGTTCCGCCGCGGATGATCGACAAGGTTGTCGCCGTCGGTAAAGCCTACACCACGAGGGTGGGCTCGGGTCCTTTCGTGACTGAGAATGAAGCCATTGGCGACATGCTGCACAACATGGGCCGCGAGTTTGGTGCTACCACGGGCCGAGCCCGTCGCTGTGGTTGGCTGGATGCCGTCCTCGTGCGCTATGCCGTCATGCTCAATGGTGCTGATGAACTGGCCATCACAAATCTCGATGGTCTAGACGGCTTGGAGGAGATCCAAATTTGCACGGCCTATAAGCTGCGTGGAAAAATCATTCACTATCCTCCGAGCACGTCCGCTGATCTCGCCGCGTGCGAGCCTGTTTACGAATCGCACAAGGGCTGGAAGCAGGATCTTAGCGGCATTACAAAGTTTTCGGACTTGCCGGATCTCGCTAAAGCCTACTTGAAGCGTCTCGAGGAACTCGTCGGAGCTCCCGTGAGCCTTCTCGGTGTGGGGCCTGCTCGTGAACAAACGCTCGTGGCCTGAGGGTCATGAAAATTTATGTTTACCAAGGCTGCACAACTTGCCGCAAGGCTTTGTCATGGCTGAGAAGCCATCACCTTGAGGTTGAAGTTATTCCCATTCGCGAGATTCCGCCAAGCGTGGCGGAGCTCCGTGCAGTTTTGAGAGCGCGTGGGGGTGAGATTCGAGCCTTGTTCAATACTTCGGGTCAAGATTACCGGGCCATGGACATCAAATCCAAGCTGTCCGGCATGTCCGAGGATCAAGTTTTAGCCTTGTTGTCGAAGCACGGCAATCTTGTGAAACGCCCTTTGCTATCAGATTCGAAAACTAACCGGTATCTCATCGGGTTTCAAGAGAGTGAATGGGCTGCGGCACTTATTCCGAACGCTCGATGATGGCCCTCATTTGACCTCGGCAGTCCGGATAGGGCTGCCGAGGCTTGTAGAGATGAATCTGCTCCTGACGAAGCTCTGCAAGTTCCTTGTGAACGGTGGCCACAATGGCCCTGCCTGTTTCATGCACCTCTGTAGCCATTTTGAAGCCTGTTTTGACGGAATGCCCGAAGATGTCTTCCAGCATTTCGACGACGTAACGGAAAGTGTGGTGATCATCGTCGAGCAAGATCACATGCCATGGTGGCTCCTGCTTCGGCAGCATGCGCGGGTGGGCCACTTGACGCTGCGGCGGGTTGATCGTGCCACTGCGAATCGTTTCCATGGTGAAAGACAAGGTCATTCAAAGCGGCTCACGGCCCACAGATTCGATATATTGCTGTTTTAGCCGGAGGTAGGCCTGATGCCATTCATCGACCGCACGCTGAAGCTCCATTGATTGCCGTTCCAGCGCAGCGATACGGCGCATGGCGGCATCTTCGTTCGTGGACGATCGATCGTAGCCAGTACCTTGAAAGGTTGTTGATGCGCTGCGAGTCTGACGTGGGCTGGCCTGGAACCAGACGAGATCACCAAGACGGGCTTCAGTATTGTCGAGGCAGTTGATAATAGTCACGTTCTCATCGATCTCGCCGGTGGCAAGGAACTCCTGGATAGCGGCGACGTTCGTGGGGCCGTAGAGGTAATTGTCAGGCATCTGGATGAGCAGGTCCATCTGCAGCTCCGGGATCATGGGAGATCGGTTCCAACTCTCGCGGTTGTCAGAAGAAATCTTGTCGAGAGGAGAAATCTTCGCTTCAGCGGCCCAGCTTTTCAGGGTGGCAAGATCTGTTGGGCCAAAGATTTCTTTATCGGAGGCTTTTTGGAGAAACCAGGTGCGTGCGCTCATGCTCAAACATATTTCCCACCTGCCAGCTGCCAAGTGGATAAACGGTCATGCAGAAAAAATGCTGCATATTGGCTCTGAAAACCTCTATGACTGCATGAAATTCATTTTCATCTCTTCTGCCAAAGCGCTTTCAAGGAAGGTTGTTGCCGATCTGGGACGCTGCCGATAGCATCCGAGATTGAATTCAGTCGCGCCAATTATTTCGACTTTCTTGCGTTCACGCTTCATGAATGGGTGAGACCGAGATAAGCTTTGGCATTGCCGTAGCAGATGTTTCTAACCATCGGGCCAATGACAGTGTCATCATTCGGTATAGCTCCGGATTCAATGTCGGTGCCAAGGAGATTGCAAAGAGTGCGGCGGAAGTATTCGTGGCGGGGGAAGCTCATGAAGCTGCGGCTGTCGGTGAGCATGCCAATAAAGCGGCTGAGAAGCCCGAGGTTGCTTAGGGCATTGATCTGCCATTCCATACCCTCTTTTTGATCTACGAACCACCAACCGCTGCCAAACTGCACTTTTCCGGGTGTGGTTCCATCGGCAAAATTACCGGCCATGGTGCCGAATACGTAGTTGGCGCTAGGGTTGACATTGTAGAGCACGGTCTTGGGCAGCGCGTTCTCGGTGTCGAGACGGTCGAGGAAGCGGGAGAGTGTCTCAGCCTGCGGCCAGTCGCCGATACTGTCGCAGCCAACATCAGCGCCGATTTGGCGGGCGAGACGGCTGTTGTTGTTGCGCACCGGGCCAAGGTGGAGCTGCATGGTCCAACCTTTCGCGGCATTGAGACGACCGACGTGGAGCATGATGTTGCTGGCAAACTGATCCTGCTCCTGCAGGGTAGCAGCGGTGCCAGAGCGTGCCTTGGCAAAGATGCGCTCGGCCTCGGTGTCGCTGACGAAGCTGGCGTGGCAGTAGTTCAATCCATGGTCGCTCAGGCGGCCGCCGACGCTATGGAAAAAATCGTGTCGCTGTGTCAGGGCTTCGAGTAGCGTAGCATAGTTTTTCACATCGAGGCCGCTGGCGGCGCTGAGTTTATCGATCCACGCGTTCCAAGCCTCGGGCAGGTGTACCGCAAGCGATTTGTCCGGGCGGAAGGTGGGATAAACGCCGACTTCGAAATGATCGACGGCGCACTTTTGATGATGCGACAAGTCATCCGTGGGATCGTCGGTGGTACACAGGGCACGGACTTGGAATTTTTTCAGGATGGCACGGGCACTCATATTCTTCTGTGCGAGCATGCTCTCAGTTTTATCCCAAATGGCGGGTGCGGTTTGTTCGTTGAGTAGTTCGTCGATGTCGAAGTAGCGCTTCAGCTCGAGGTGGGTCCAGTGGTAGAGCGGATTGCGCAGGGTGTGTGGCACGGTTTTGGCCCAAGCGAGGAATTTGTCACGTGGGGAGGCCTTGCCGGTGATGAACTCTTCAGGGATGCCGTTGCAACGCATGGCACGCCACTTGTAATGGTCGCCCTCCAGCCAGATCTCGAAGAGATTGGAAAATTGGCGATCTTTAGCAATGTCCTGCGGTGGGAGGTGATTGTGGTAGTCAATCATCGGCTCGTTTGCAGCGAACGAGTGGTAAATGTGACGGGCGGCTTGGCTGGAGAGAAGAAAGTCGTCGTGGATGAAGGACATGGCGGATTGTCAGATTGGCGGGAAGGGAGCAGGAAGCAAATCGTTCGTGGGTGGAGCTTGGGATCATGGTGAAGTCCGCCTTGCAAGGAATGGTGCGAACCTTTAAACCTGCCGTTCATGCGCTTTGCCATCTGCAACGAAACCTACCAGAATACTTCCTTTGACGCGATGTGCGCCGATGTGGCCGCCGCCGGCTATGAGGGCATCGAGATCGCCCCCTTCACCCTCGCGGAGGACCCGCGGGATCTCACGCTGGCGGATGCGATCTCCTGCTGCACGAAGGCCAAGAACCACGGGCTGGAGATCCTAGGCCTGCACTGGCTGCTGACGAAGCCCGCGTGGTTTCACATCACGACGCCGGACGCGGTGCAGCGGCGCGAGACAGCCCGTTTTGGTCGTCATCTGGTGCGCCTGTGCGCGGCGATGGGCGGGAAAATCATGGTCTGGGGCAGCCCGAAGGCCCGCAATCTTCTGCCGGAATGGAATTACGACGATGCCTTTGCCCGTGCGGCTGATGCCGTGCGCGAGGTGGCGATCGAAGCCGGCAATCATGGCGTGACGCTGGCGATGGAGCCACTGGGCCGGAGGGAGACGAATTTCCTCAACACTGCGGCCGAGACGATTCGCTTTTGCCAGGCCGTGGACCACCCGGCCTGCAAGTTGCACCTGGATGTGAAGGCGATGAGCGACGAGCCGACGCCGATCCCGGATATCATCCGCGCGAGCAAAGAGTGGACGGTGCATTTCCACACAAACGACCCGAACCTCCGTGGCCCGGGGCAGGGTGAGGTAAAGTATGAGCCGATCATCGCTGCCTTACGTGAAACGGGTTATAGCGGTTGGCTTTCCACGGAGGTCTTTGATTACACGCCCGATGCACCGACCATCGCCCGCCAGAGTATCGAGTATCTGAAGAAGGTGATGGCGTGAATTGCTCCTTGCGCCTTGATGGAAAAATGGAAGTCTAACTTTCCTTAAACCTAATCCAATCCCACCTACATTACCCATGGGTCAGCAACTCAACAAGATCGTCAAGCGCCGCCGCCGCAAAAACTACCTCGCTCGCAAGAAAGCCCTCGCCAAGGCAGGTGTGTCTCGCAAGGCTCGCCTCGCCAAAGCCCCAGTAAAGAAGGCAACTGTGGCGAAAAAAGCCCCAGCAAAGAAGGCAACTTCCAAGAAGCTTGAATCCGTTGCGCCTGCCGGCGCAGCGTCTGCTCCAGCGGCGGAATAATACCCTGCTGGTATCACAATTCTGTTTTCAAACACCGCCAGCTTTGCTGTTGGCGGTATTTTTTGTGGTGAAAGAGGCTTATTTGCGAAACACAAAGTAGACTGCACCGCATACGCATAGAGCCGCCCAAAGGTAGTCCCATTTCAGCGGTTGTTTCATATAAAAAAGCAAGAAGGGCACGAAGACAGTCAGTGTGATGACTTCTTGGATGATTTTGAGCTGTGGCAACGAGAGTGTGCTGTTGCCGATGCGATTTGCCGGCACCTGAAGCAGGTATTCGAAGAAGGCGATTCCCCAGCTTGCGAGGGCGGCGATAAACCACGGCTTGGTCTTCATGTCCCGCAGGTGTGCATACCAAGCGAAGGTCATAAACACATTCGAGGCTGTTAGTAGCACCACTGTTTTGATAAGTGGCCAGTTCATACAATACCTAGTGCTTGTCGGATCTGAAGGGCCTGTTTCAGTGCCTCCTCCGCTGTATCCCCCAAGACGGTGAAGTGACCCATCTTGCGGAGGGCGCGGGCTTCCTTCTTGCCGTAGAGATGCAGCTTGGCGCGGGGATGATTCAGCACGGGGCTCCAGTCCGGATGCGTGGTGGGAGCGGGCCAGATATCGCCCAGCAGATTCACCATCACGGCGGGCGTGTGCTGCGTGGGATCACCGGGCGGCAGGCCGCAGATGACACGCTGCTGCTGCTGGAACTGGTTCGTGATGCAGGCGTCGATGGTGTAGTGACCGCTGTTGTGCGGACGCGGGGCGATCTCATTGACGAGCACGCGGCCTTCGGCGGTGACAAACATCTCCACCGCCATCGTGCCGACATAATCCAAACCTTCCGCCACGGCTTCCCAGAGCTCGATGGCCTGCTCGGTGATCGCCGCATCGACGCGGGCGGGGGAAATGCTGACATCGAGGATGTGATGCGTGTGCTGGTTTTCCACGCAGCCATGCACCGCCATCTTTCCATGCACGCCGCGGGCACCAACGACGCTGACTTCGCACACAAACGGCACCCATTGCTCGACGACGGCACGGTGGCCTTCGAAGGCTGTCCACGCTTCGGCGAGGTTTGTGTTCGCGTTTACCTTGCACTGGCCTTTGCCATCGTAGCCGAAGGCGGCCGTTTTGATCACACAAGGCCTGCCGAGTTCGCCCACGGCGGCTTCGAGGCTTTTCAAATCATCCACCACGCGGAATTCGGCGCAGGCGATGCCTTGGTCACGCAGGAAGAGCTTTTCACGCTCGCGATGCTGCGTGGTGACAATCGCTTTCGAGGAAGGGTGCAACGGTTTAACGGCCTCAACGGCCTCCAGCAGGCTCGCCGGCAGATTTTCGAATTCGGCCGTCACCACATCCACCTGGCTCAAAAAGCGCTTCAGAGCTTCTTTATCGTCGTAAGAGGCATTGATCTCATCATCGGCATACTGACCGGCCGGGCAGCCCTTGGGTTCATCCGTGAAAATGACCACGCGATAGCCCGCGCGACGTGCCTCAAGGGCGAACATGCGGCCGAGCTGGCCGCCGCCGAGCATGCCGATGGTGGATGGAGGGTGAAAAGGCATTGGAGGGAAGGGGAGCAGAGCGCACAGAGCACTTGGCAGCAAGGGTGGCAAGCGTCCAGATGGCTTTCGGCGCGTGCTCTCACCGAGCCTCCGGACAGATGCGGCGGAGGAGCTTGTGCGTAGGCAGGTAAACGAGGGCGAAAAGACCGCCCAGCCAGGATAGCAGATACATCTCAGGGCTCATCCAGCGCTGCGGCTCCGTGGCACTCATGCCGAAAACGTAGTTCACGTTGTAAGCGATCTGCGGGTTCGCGATCACTTCGGCGGAGCCCGGAGCAGGAAGAAAGAGAAACGATACCACGCACAGCACCACCGCCGTGGCAGACCAGCCATGCAGCGCCCGGCGGTCATAACCCAGCCGTGTCACCAGCCACAGCACGAGGAAGGGAAACCAGCCATGGAAGAGGGAGAGCGCCCGCAGGAACATCGAGCGCTCATCTTCAAACATGTAATCCGTCATGCCGGTGAGCTGATAGCCAAAGTTGCCCGCGATGAAATCCACGCACCAAAGCGCCTGCGGCAGCAAAATGCCGATCGCGGCCAGCGAGATGAGCAGCGGCTTCTCTGTCCACACACCGGCGAGCACGAGCAGCAGCGCCACATCGCAGAAGAAGAGGAAGTTCGAGAGGCCGTAGTGCCACCAATAGACCGGGATCAGCACGGCCATGAAGGCCGTGTAGGCGATTTTCAACCAGCGGGGGATCAAAGGGAAAGAAGGAGTGAGTGTCATTGCAGCCGAGGAATGACCAGCGTGACACCAACCGGCCAATCCATCGTTTTGATGATGCCATTGACTCCATGAATGATCCGGACTCGACAGGCGAAGAGCGATCCTCTAGCCTCGCACCGTCATGGAAACCCTCTCCGTCCGCTGCAAACACTGTGGTGCCCCGCTTCAAATCGGCAATGGCACACGCTTTGTGACCTGCCAATTCTGCCATAGCAACCTTGAGGTGAAGCGCCCGGACGGCTCCGTCTTCACCGAGGAGATGGTCAAGATCGCCGAGAACACCGGCCGCATGGCCGAGAGCCTCGAAGTCATCGAACTTCAAAACGAGATCGAGCGGCTGGACAGGGAATGGGCCAGAAAGGAGGCCGGTTACATCTCGCATGGCAAAAACGGACCGCACTGGCCCAGTAGTTCCTTGTTCGGACTGGCTTTCGGCATCTTCTTTGCCTGCGTGTGTTTTGGGATGGCGTTTGTGATGTCTAACATCGCCGGGATGGGTGTCTTTGCCATCGTGGCTGCTGTCATGAACATGAACAAAGGTGCGGAACTACTCGCGAATCTTCAGCAAGCACGCAGCTAGCTCCGACAATGCTCATCGCTTTTTACAAGCCCTACGACGTGCTCTCGCAGTTCACGCAGGAGCATCCCTCTCATCGCACGCTGGCGGAGTTTGGTTTTCCGTCGCGTGTGTATTCCATTGGCAGGCTCGATCGTGACTCGGAAGGGCTTTTGCTGCTCAGCGATGAGGCCCGCTGGACGGATCGCCTGCTCAATCCGCGTCGAGGACATTCTCGGACCTACCACGCGCAAGTCGAAGGAGAGGTCACGGATGAGGCCCTGCGTCGTCTGGCCCGTGGTGGAGTGGATTTGAAGGACTTCCTCACGCTGCCATGCTGTGCCACGCGACTCGAAACGGAACCGCTGCATCCGCCGCGTGATCCGCCGGTGCGTTTTCGCAAAACCGTGCCCACCTCATGGATCGAGCTCACGCTCACCGAGGGAAAAAACCGTCAGGTGCGCCGCATGAGCGCCGCGGTTGGCTTTCCCACCCTTCGTCTCATCCGTGTCCGCATAGGCGGTCTCGCTTTGGCTGATCTCAAAATCGAGTCCGGTCAGTGGCGTGAACTCTCAGCGGCGGAGGTGAAGCAAACGCTTCATGAACGATGAGGTGTCCCAAGTTGAGATTGGACATCTACGCCATCCCGCTTAAGACTGATTTTGGTCCAGCCGGAGTGATCGCTCGCTTTTTGAACCGAAAGGGGAGAGAGCGGGAGGAAAGTCCGGACACCACAAGGCAGCATGCCATGCGCAAGCATGGGGGGCGTGGCGCAAGCGACGTTCACAGACAGTGTCACAGAAAACAAACCGCCTCCGCGCAAGCGGCGGCAAGGGTGAAACGGCGGGGTAAGAGCCCACCGCCCCGACCGCGAGGAAGGGGGCACGACAAACCTCATGCGGTGCAAGACAGAACAGGGGAAATGGCCCGCCTGGCCACAAGTTCTGCTCGTAAGAGCGGAATGGATAACTCCGGGTAATAGTCGCACGGCCGTTCCGCTCGCGGGACGGAGGCAGGTCGGTCACACCGGTCTGACAGATAAATGATCACAGCAAAGTGCCGCGAGGCATGGCGACACAGAATCCGGCTTATGAAGGCTGGGCCACTATGGGGGTGACGGGGGAGACTCCGGCACCCCCTCCATTTTCTGCCAGCTTTTGTGCCGCTTCTTTCATTCGTCGTAGAATATAATAGACCGTTTGACTGCGCAGACGCACGAGTTCCGCACCGATGATCCGCGGCACAAAGTCCTCCGAGATGGCCTTCACCTCCGGCAGGGAGCTTCCATTGAGTCCGCGGCACAAAATGACGCCAAGAGCGCGAGTGAGTGTCTGCACTTTCGGGCCAAAACTCAGGGCAAAATGAGCACGCGTGTCGTCTTCGAGCCTCAGGTGCACACCGACCTTGTCGGTGCATTCTGGATCATGACGCACATCATCAATCTGGAAAATCTCTCCGGCTTTTGGAGCGTGTTGTTCGGATTGCGAAGCCAATTCGATCAAGTTTTCACGTCGCTCCCCTTCAGGCAGCGATTCAAAAAAAGCGATCCATTCATTTAAAGCGGCAGGGCAGGAGGATTGCATCGTGTGATACATTCATCAAAGCTGGAAAGCCGCTGGTCTGCAATCATCACGCCACTTCTTTGTGATGAGACGACATGATGAGAGCCGCCGCCAAGAGCCCGAGACAGGCATTGATCGTCCACAAAATACCTGGATGATGATCGAAAAGCGTCATGCCGAGGGCTGAGCTCCCGGTGTTTCCGACACACCAGGCAAAGCTTAAAAAGCCAACATAGCGCCCGCGCATGTCATCGGGAGCAAGACTGGCTGCGTAAGCCTGCTGTCTGGAAAAAGCAGTCATCTCGCCTAGGGTGAAAAGAACCATCATCAGCACAAAAGCCATCAAGTGGCCGCTGGAAAGAAACACGAGAAAGCTGAAGCCCATCAGAATGTAGCCTGCAGCCAGCACACCGTGCACGGGCAAGTGGCGCATCAAGTTGGCTAGCGGGACTTCAAATAAGCAAATCATGACGCCATTGAGCGCAAGAACATAGCCGCACCAGTCCAACGGCAACAGCTGACTCTCAAAGTGCAGTGGAAAGGTCGTGTTTGTTTGCCGGAAGATCCACGCTGTGCACATGCAGGCAAAGAAAAGGGCCAGAAAGGGCTTGTTCTGCCGGATCGAACTCCAGGCGTGTCCCCAACCGGCCCGCGAGGCCTCGGTGCACCTGCCTCTCGGCAGAAAAAACCACGCGACGACACCAAAAAAAGCTGAGGTTGCCGCATCCACAACGAAGAGCCAGAAGAACGAACTGTGCTCTGCCAGTAAGCCAGCTGTAGCAGGTCCCAGTGACCATGCCAGATTGATGGTGAAACGCTGAACCGCGAAGGCTAATACGCGATGCTCTGCTGCCACCATGTCTTGCAACAGCGCTGCGCTGGCAGGATGCCCCGCCTCATGGATTGCTCCCGTAAAGAAAGCGAGCACCGAGAGCGAGCGCCAGTCTACTGTCTGGGACAATGCCATCATGCACATGGCGCCACCTAGTGCTGACACAGCCATGGTGGCATTCCTCCCCAAACGGTCGGCCAGCCAGCCGCCGAGCCACGCCGCCGCCAATCCCCCCACGGAATAAGCCGCTAATGCGTAGCCCGCCTGCGCGGTGCTGTTGCCGTTCCTTGTGATGAATAAGGTAAGGAAAGGAACGACGAAGAGACCGAAACGGTTCACAAACGTTGCTCCGATCAGCACCCAGAAGGGTTTCGGAAGTTGACGCAGCGAGTGATGAAGAGTGGCCATGGCGTTTTATGCCTATGTCTGCGATGCCTGCAATGCTGCTTCAGCGGCAGTTCAGTCGAAGAAACGGTGAGTGATGGGTGTCTCCTGCCTACAGACACGATAGACCTTTATCTCTAAGTCCGTCATATCACGACTCGTTTTGACCTTCAAAATCCCCATTTTCCTAGCTTTGCTTTTTATCCTGTGCCTTCCCCTTCAAGCGGGAGAGGATGGAGAACTTGCTGCACGACAATCTGCAGCACAGAAAGCTTTCAAACAAGACGTGGAAAAGTTTGTGGCTAAATACTGCGTTGAATGCCATGCCGATCGGCCGAAAGCGGGTTTGAATCTGCGCGTCGCCGTAAAAAAACCGGGGGATCCAGCCTTCACTCGTAAGTGGATGGAATGCATCGCGAATGTTCAGGCGCATGACATGCCACCAGATGATGCTGACCAGCCCACGGATGATGAGAGGCAACGCTTTCTGGATGCGTTGGCTCAGATCAAATACCTTAGCGCCCCTGATCCGGGTGTGTTTGTGATCCGTCGGCTCACGAAAGCCGAATATGGCAACACACTGCACGACCTGCTAGGTGTGGATGCTGCGATTGTTAGGGAACTGCCTGATGAAGTGCCAGGTGAAGGCTATCTTAACTCGCTTTCACCAATGCAGACTGAGCAGTATTTGGGCATCGCAAATGCGGCGCTGCGTCAGATGCCCACCGAAACTCAAAAACGGTTGTTTGGCGGCAAAGACACCAGCACCCGTGAAATCGCCCGCAGATTCAGCCGCATGGCGTATCGACGACCTCCCACTGAGGCCGAAATCGACGTGCTTATGAAGGTGTTTGATCTCGGCGTCGCGAACAAACTCGGCCGCAACGAAGCTTTGCGATTCATGCTGAAGGCGGTTCTTGTCTCACCACAGTTTCTTTTCATCACGCCTTCCCAAGAAGCGCCCAGCGGGCAAAAAATCGTGCCTTTGGATGATCATCAGATCGCCAGCCGCCTGTCTTATCTGCTATGGGCCACCATGCCGGATGCGGAATTGTCAAAACTCGCCGATGAAGGTAAGCTGCACGAGCCGGCATTGCTGAAAGCCCAGACGAAGCGCCTCTTGGCCGATAAACGCTCTCGGGCGCTGTTTGATGGCTTTGGCGCGCAATGGCTGGGTCTTGATACGCTTGCCACCAAGACCTTCGACATGCAGAAGTATCCACAAATGACGGCACAGATGCGCGGCGCCATGTATGAAGAAGCGCGGCTGCTGTTTGAAAGCATTGTTCGCGAGAATCGCAGCATTGTCACCTTTGTGAGTGCTGACTACACCTTTCTGAATCGCACGCTTGCGCTGATCTACGGTTTCGAAAAAAACATCGCTGGCGAGGTTATGGAAAGAGTGTCGCTTACCGATGCGAACCGTGGCGGCATCCTCGGCATGCCTGGCGTGCTAGCCGCCACCTCTTTTGCCACACGCACCAGCGCTGTGAAGCGGGGCGTATGGGTGCTGGAGCAGGTGCTTGGCCAGCGAGTGCCGCCCGCGCCGGCGAACGTGCCTGCACTCGAAAAGCAAGATCAGAAGCAAGTCGCCAATCTCACCCTTCGTCAGCGCACGGAACTTCATCGGACCAACGTGGTCTGTGCAAACTGCCACAAGATTCTCGACCCCATTGGTTTCGGTTTGGAGAACTTCGACGCCATCGGCCGCTGGCGGGATCGGGATGAGTCAGGCGGCCGAATTGACGCG
>JAFMIR010000095.1 GCA_017853885.1 Prosthecobacter sp. | reverse complement strand
TGCGTCACAACGAGAGCCTCACGCGCTTGCTCAAGAGCGACGAAATCCACGTCAACGGCTTGCTCGCCACCTACTATGGCATCGAAGGCATTAGCGGCGATGCGTTTCAAAAGGTGAAACTACCCGTAGGGTCGCCACGCGGTGGCTTGCTCGGCATGGCGGCCATCCTCGCGATGGGCAGCAACGGCGAGCGCACCAGTCCCGTCGAACGCGGCACCTGGGTGCTGCGCAAGCTCCTCCATAACCCGCCACCACCTGCGCCGCCGAATGTCCCGCAGATCACGCGACTTGAAAACAAGCTGCTCAACACTCGCGAGCGACTCCTCGCGCATCAGGAAGAGCCGCAGTGCCTGCAATGCCATCGCAAGATCGACTTCATCGGCTTCGGGCTCGAAAACTTCAACGCCGCTGGCAAATGGCGCACCGAGGAAACTTACGAGAAGCGCGGCGTCGGCAAGAAAACGTGGCCCATCGACCCCAGCGGCCAGTTCTACAACGGTCCCGCCTTCCAAGACTACTTCCAGCTCCGCGACCTCATCGCTGACAAGAGCGAAGACTTCGCCCGAGGCTTCACCGAAGCCCTCATCGAGTATGCGCTCGGTCGCCCTTATGGCTTCACCGATGCCGCGCTTGCCGATGACATCGTCAAGCATGCGAAGGCTAACGACTTTGCGGTGAAGGCTTTCTTTGTCGCGCTGGCCTCTAGCAAAGAATTTCGCAGCAAATAACGTCGCGAATCACGTTTCACTCTCGCCGCCCTTTCCCATGAAAACCCGCCGTCACTTTCTTCAATCCAGCACTTCGCTCATTGCTCTGCCCGCGCTTGAGTCGCTGGGCTTTCGTCGATTTGCTTCCGCAGCGACTCCGGCACCGCCGCCAAAGAGGCTAGTGTTTCTCGGCTTTGGCTGGGGTATCACGACGGAGACGTGGTTTCCGGACATCAAGCAGACGGGGAAAGATTACACGCTGCCGGAGGGCTTGAAGCCGCTGGCGAGGCACAAGGCGGACTTCACGGTGGTGCAGGGGCTTTGGAATAAATACTCAAACGAAGGGCACTGGGGCAGCACGATGTGGCTCACGGGTGCGAACCGTTTCGCGGAGCCGGGGCAGACGTTTCACAACAGCATCTCGGCGGATCAGGTCGCGGCGGCGAAGCTGGGGATGGACACGCGTTTTGCGTCGCTGCAGCTCAATGGCAGCGAAAATGCAGAGGCTTCCGGGCATGGGCCAGGGCTTTCGATGGCTTGGGATGTGAGCGGCAAGCCGATCGGGGGTCACAAAGGTCCGGTGGAGGCGTTTCATCGGCTGTTTTCCAAGGACACGACGCCCATCGAGCAGCAGAAGGCCATGCTCGCGCAAAAGCGCAGCGTGCTCGACACGGTGATGGAGAATGCGAAGGCGATGCAGCGTGGCCTTGGTAAAAACGACCGAGCGAAGCTCGACGAATACTTCCAAGGCATCCGCGACATCGAGACACGGCTCGCGAAGGACGAGCAATGGATTGGCGTGCCACAGCCGAAGGCGCCGATTCCTCAGCCTCAGGAAGGTTTGGCGGGAAAGGAAGAGATCAAGATCATGTATGACATCATCATTGCTGCGATGCAGACGGACAGCACGCGCGTGCTGACTTATCGCCAGCCGGTGAGCACGCTGCTGACGAGCATCGGCATCAAAGTCGCACCGCATGACATGAGTCACTACCACTCGACGATGGGTGAAAAGCTCGCTGCCTCGCAGCAGCGGGACCTCGTACAAAGCGAACTGCTCGCCGGACTCATCGACAAGCTGAAAGCGACGAAGGAAGCTGATGGCAGTCGTCTTTTTGACCATGTGGCTCTTGTTTACGGCAGCAACATCCGCACCGAGCACAATCTCGACAACTGCCCCACACTGCTGACCGGTGGCGGCGCGGGTATCAAGCTCGGCCACAACATCGTCGCGCCAAAAGACACGCCGCTTTGCAATGCTTGGCTCACCCTGCTTCACGGTATGGGCGTCCATGTCGAGCGCCATGGCGATAGCTCAGACGTGCTGAAGGAGATCGTGGCATGAATTCATGACTGCTCGCTGCGATAAGCAGCGGGCGAAGTGTTGCGATACTGGCGCATCATGCGGCTGAAGTAGTGGCGGTTTACCAAGCCACAGGTTTCGGCGATGTCTTCAATGCTGTCATCCGTGTGGCGGAGGAGGCGGCAGGCTTCGTCGAGACGGTAGTCGAGCAGGATGCGCATGGGTGGCTGCCGCACCTCTTCTTTGAAAAGGTGGTTCAAATTGCGCACACTGAGTCCGGCGTGGCGGGCAATCTGATCGGCGGTGAGCTTTAGGCCGAGGTGTTGGTTCATAAACTCCATCGCCCTCAGCACACGGGCATCGAGTTGTTGCTGCTCCCACACACTGGCGGGCAGTTTTCTCACGAACTCGCTTACAAGCTGGATGCTTATCCATGGGAAACGCACGCTCTGCGGCTTCGCGCCGATTTTGATGAGCTCATTGAGCATCGTCATGTGCCCGGAAGTTGCGCGAAAAGAGTAGATGCCTGGCGCGGCACGATCGGCCACTGGACCGAGGTTGAAATGACAGTACCATTTGCTGAAGGGCCGCAGTGTCATCGTGCTAAAAGTTGTGTGCGGCGGGATCAGATACACGGCGCCAGGATTCAGTGCGGTGCTAATGCCTTCGATTTCCACCACACCGCCCTCTTGCATCGGCCAGTAGAGCCGCCAGTAGGGATCATTCAGCCGCTGCAGTTCCCACTTTTGGAGTTCGATTTTGCGGGTCGTGAGGATATCCACCGTCACACTTGGCAGCGCTACACTTCGATATCCCTGCACGCGATGGGCGGACCCGGCGGGCACAACGCTGAGGATGGAAGACTTGTGTGACATGCAATTTTGCGAAATCCGATACAAGCCTGTGCGAGATGTCTGATGGCATCAAGCTGTCTTTGGCGGAACTCCCTCAGCCTTGCCGCAGTTCATCAGCAAACCTTCCCGTAGGGCCTTTGGAAGGCGTTCCAAACCGCAAGCGGCTCCCACAAGGGCTCCGACGACAGTGCCGCGGTGGCAGTTATCGCCGCCGACCATGGTGTTGGCGACCACGGCTGACTCGAAGTCATCCGCATACTTCCACGCAAGATAGAGCGCAGCGGGAAACGATTCTCGGATATAGCACGCGGGGCTCACATGACGGCCGATGACCACCAGATCGGGTTCTTTGGACCAGAGCGCAGCTTTTCGTTCGGAGAACCAACGGCCAGCGTGATGCAGGATCGTCTCACGCAGCGGCTCGCCGAGCATCAGCGCCAAAAGCATGCGCGTGAGGGTTTTGGCTGCGTCGAGCATGTCGGCATCTCCATGAGAAAAACCCACGTGCTCCAGCACCGCGGCGGGGGCCTCCTTGCCCAACCGGGCACAGAGCATGCCAACACCGACTAGGCCACCGATATGCACATCCGCTCCACCGCAGCGTTGTGGCTTCCATCCACGCGAAAGGTGTGTGAAAAAGTGCCGGTGATACTCCTCCACGTAGGTGTCATGATGCTTCCCTGGAGTGAGCATGAAATCGATGTAGCGCTCCAAGTAATCATTGAGGTCGTAGCCGCCCGTCTCGGAGAGCGATTGATCTAGCACGCGCACGAGTTGGAGGTTGAGGGTGTTTTCGCCTGGCCGTAAAAACGGGTGATAATGCATGCCCGGCTGCTGCCAGTATTTCGCCTGTTCGCGTAAGATGTCGCCGCGTTCATTCAGCGGCGTGTAGCTGGAACGCCACACAATGCTGTCCGGATGAGGATGCTTTGGTGCGAGGTAACATCGAATCTCGCCATAGTCGTGACGAAGCGCAGCGCGGTCGTAGTACCAGTGTGCTGGCATCGCCAACGCATCCGCGATGTAGGCACCGGTGACCATTCCGCCGCAGCGATCTTCGAGAACGTGGTTCATGACTCAAACGAGGTGTTTTGGGCAAAGAGATGACCCGCCAGCCAAGCATCTTCCACGCGTGAACGACGCAGCGCATCACCCACAAAGTGGAGACGTGGCGGCAAAGTAGGCAGGGTTATGGGTGCATCGACACGGGCAAGCCGCCAACGATGCCCGAAAGCTCCGGCGAAGGCACTGGCTGGGATCTCCCAGCGCTCTTCGACCATCGGACGAACCAGCGCGGGATAATCTGCAGGCGATTCTTCGAGATGTCTGCGGCTGAAAACCTCGCCGAGATGCGCCACCAAAACGGTGAAGTCTGGCTTGATGCGGCCTGGCTTATGATTTTCGCAAGCTGTCCAGGCCATTGCCGTGCCGGGCGAACTGTAGGCATAGGTTTCACGCGTGCGGCCGAGCCACTCACCGTGATAAGCCAGCACCACCGCAAGACAAGGTAGGTAGTCAAAAGCAGGCTCGACATCGAAAAGCTGCGCCGTCTGTGGCCAAGGCGCAGTGCTCACCACATGATCAAAATCGGCCAAGAGGCTCCGTGCCTTGTCGATCTGGCACTCGGTGCGGATTTCCAGACCCTTCGCCAACTCACGGGCAAGACGGCTGTTGCCATCGCGATGAATCCAACGGCCTGAATCTGGCAATTCGTGTCCATTTTCATCACACACAGGTTTTTCCAATCTCTCCAAAGCCTCTCCACAAGCTGCGAGGGCCGCTTCACGAAAGCGCTCATCTCGCATGGTGAAGTATTGTGCGCCGTGATCGATCACATGACCCTCCCAGCGTTTCGACGCACAACGCCCGCCATAACCACGCGACTTCTCCAGCAGGGTCACCACCGCGCCTCGCTGAGAAAGCCCTCGCGCGGCTGCGATGCCTGCTAGTCCCGCTCCGATGATGGCGAAGCGTTTTCCTGAGAGGTTGTTCATTGGCGAAGATCGGGAATTATGCCGGGCATTACGCCTTAAAAGATCACCAAGATGTGGCTTTATGATTGCGGAATCCGACACAATTCCCGCCAATGTAGGCATGGAAGGCCAGCCTAGCGTGGATATGCGTAGCCATTTCTATCACCTCAATCCACACGACCATGGCCGACATCACCACCTCCGCAGCTGACAAGAAGGAAAAGGAATA
>JAFMIR010000094.1 GCA_017853885.1 Prosthecobacter sp. | reverse complement strand
CTGAAGCCGAGCGGGTCGATCTTGCGATGGCACTCGGCGCAGGCGGCATCGGCGCGGTGTTTGGCGAGTCGGTCGCGGATGGTGGTGGCACCGCTGACATCGGGATCAATCGCGGGCACGACATCCGGCGGCGGTGACGGCGGGACGCCGAGAAAATTCTCCGTGACCCACACGCCGCGCGTGACGGGCGAGGTCTCGACGCCGTTTGCACTCACGGTGAGCACCGCAGCCATTCCGAGCAGGCCGCCGCGATGGTTGTTGCCCTTGAGGCTAACTTTTTGAAAGCCATCGGCGAGCTGGAGTTTGTCCCTCTCCGGCAGCTCGTAGAGTTTGGCGAGTTTCTTGTCCACGAAAGTGTGATCGCAATCGATGAACTGCGTGATGGAACCATTGTTTTTTAGCAGATCGAGGAAAAACAGGCGCACCTCGTTTTTCATCGAACTAGGCAGATCCTCGGCGTAGTAGGCGCGATTGGTCTCACGCGGCGGCGGTTGCGAACCCAGATCACGCAGATTGAGCCAACTATCGATGAAACCATTCACAAAGCCATTGATGCGTTCATCGGCGATCATGCGCTGGATCTGCTTTTTGAGCTCGGCATCCTCGGTGAGCTTGCCAGACTTCGCGGCGGCCAAAAGCGTCTCATCGGGCGGTGCAGACCAAAGTGCATACGAGAGGCGTGAAGCTAGGTCGTAAGGCTTGAGATGCCTTTCTGATTCGTCGGTGATCTCGCTCAGGTAAAGAAACTTCGGCGAGCAAAGGATCCATTTGATCGCGTCCAATGCGGCCTGCCGTGGCGTGACTTTTTCGGCGAGACGCTTCTCATAAAACGCGCGGACTGGCATTTTATCCTCCTCAGTCAGTGGACGGCGATAGGCTTTCTCGGCGAAGGCATTCAATTGATCGATCACTTTGGCTTCTTGAAATCCGTCTTTGCCAAAAACGGCCACTTCTTCGACGCTGGCAGGCGCTTCCGGCAAGGGGCCGTGGATGGTGATCTCGCTGATTCGGATATGCGGAAGCTTGCCCTCTCGAAGCAATGTTGTGCGGCTGACATCGAGCCGAGTTTGTTGATCCTTGAACTCATGCTTGTACTTCTTGTTCACTTGGATCACCGAGGCGCGGGACTCATACGGGCCATTCGGGAAGATGAAGCGCGGCGTTTGCCCGGCTTCAAGCCAAACGCGGAACCGCAGTCTCGCCGGCTTGTCATCCGGCACGATGCTGCTGGCGAGCAGCGGTTCGATGGGCTGCGGGTAGTGGATATGCCCCGCAGTGACGTCACCCGGCACAATGCCTAGAAGGAAAGGTTCCGAAAAGTCGATGCCGAAGATTTGCGGGTCATAATGCGTGTCACGATGCATGGCCTGCGCCTCGACTTCGAGTTCATAAAGACCGGACACAGGCACACCCTGCTTGAAGTCTTCGATATGGCCGTAGCCACCCTGACGCGTGTCGCTGTTCGGCTGTTCGTAGAGATTGAGATAGCGGTAGTTAAAAACCGTTTTGTGAGATCCCTGCAGTTCCTCGTATTGCACAAAGTGGCCGCTGAACTTCCAATCCTTCGGCTGCATGACAGGTTTGCCGAGACGCGTCTCGACAAGACGGCTAGCGGATTGAAAATACTGATCGACAAGGAAGCCGGAGGTCACCAGCGATTTGCCTATGGTGTCCATGTGCTCGGTGGTTTTCTCCTTTGGAAAATCGGCTGTAAGGCCCAAAGTGTCTACGCGACGACCAAACAGCACCGCAAGCGTGTTTTCATATTCACGACTGGAAAGGCGTCGCAAAACCGTGCGACTGCCTGTGCTCTGAAGCTTGCCATACGCCAGCACCGTGCCGTCGCGCAACGCCCGGATCATCGCGAGGCGTTCCTCATCGCTCGGCTGATCCGCTTTCCTCGGCGGCATCTCCCTTAGCGTGAGCTGATCGATGATGTCTCGCGCCTCGACGAGGTCGGCGGCTCCTCTCAACGGCAACTCGAACTTATCAAAGGAGCGGTCGCCCTTCTGCACGTCCGTGTCGTGACATTCGAGGCAGTATTTGACGAAGAATTGCTCCACGAGCTTGGGTTGGCCCTCGGCAGCATAAGAAGATGCCAACGCTACCAAAACGAACCATGAAAGCTTCACGCCCAAACACCAAGACGAGAAGAATGAAACCAGAGTCTTATTTGTAAAGCCTCGTCGGCTTTGCGCCTTGACTTGGGAATTCGACGTGCTCATCACGCGAAACGTCCCGTGCTACTGCCAAAAGCATCGATTTCGACGCCCATCTTCTGGGCAATATCGACGAAGAGATTGCACAGCGGCACCTTGCGGATGCCTTCGCGCGGGACTTCGCGGTATTCACCATGCTTGTAGCCGCCACCCGCGAGGAGGATGGGCAGGTCGGTGTTCTTGTGCACGTTGCCATCGCCCATGCCGCTGCCGAAAAGCACGGTCGTCGAGTCGAGCAGCGAGCGCTCGCCATCGTTCATCTTCGCGAGGCGGGCCACGAACTTGCCGAAGTGCTCGATCTGATATTTTTCCAGCGTGATGAGGCTTGCGATGGCTTCCTCGTCGTTGCCGTGGTGGGAAAGGCCGTGCCAGTCTTTCTTGATGCCGAGATGCTGCGGCATGAAATCGCCGCCGATCTCCAGCGTGGCGATCCGCGTGCTATCCGTCTGCAAAGCGAGCGCGATGAGCTCATACAGCAGCGGTAGATCTTCGACGGCGTTGCGGTTGGCTGGCTTGTCGAAGGGCGCTTTCGGCTTTGGCTGGTTCGTCCAGCGCTGGCGCAGTTCGAGGCGCTTCTCGACATCGCGCACGGAGGTCAGATACTCGTCGAGCTTGGCCTTGTCCTCCTGGTTCACCTTCTTGGAAAGACGGTTCGCCTCCTCCAAAACGGAGTCAAGGATAGAGGCCTGCATTTGGTTCTCCTGCGCCCGACGCGCCTGACGCTCCGGCGAGTCGCTGATGAAGAGTTTCTCGAACAACTCGGCCGGATTCGTCACCGGCGGCACCCGCACGCCCGACTTCGTCCACGCGATCTGACAGCCACCATGGATGCCACCCTCCGAACCGACGGTCAGCGATGGAAACCGCGTCTCAAAGCCCACCTTGTCCGAGAGAAACTGGTCGATGGTCACATTGCCATCTGGTCGATTTTGAGCCTCCGAGTGCAACACGCCGGAAAGGAACGAATGCACTGCGAAGTGCCCGCCCTTCACCCCGTGATCGAGACCGCGGAAGACAGTCATCTTATCGCGAATGTCCCACAGCGGCTCCAGCAGCGCCGTCTTCTCATAGTTCCGGCCCTGCGTCGTTGGAAACAGGCTTTTCGTCTGGTAGCCGAGCAGATTCCCAATCGCCACAAAGCGCCGAGCGCCCATGCCCGCTCCTTTCGCCGCCTGCACAGAGCCGCCCACGGACTTCGCCATGAGAGAAGACATGCTCGGCAACGCCAGCGTGGTGCCAATCGAACTGAGAAGGAAATGACGACGATTCATGAGGTTTGGGGGGACCGGTTTAACGAGGGAAAAACCTGTTTTGTTGCAACACATGGCAGACCACGAACGGACAATTCGCCCGCAAGTCGCCGAAGGCACAACCGTTCTGAAAGGCACCTTTTCTCCACCATGAACCCCATCTCTCGTCGTCAGGCTGTGAAACTCGGCATCGGATCGCTCGCTGCGATGCAGACCTCGATGCACGCGGAGGAACCTGCGCAGATCAAACCGCGCGCGTTTCTCACGTCCGCAGATGATTTCGAGGACGTCTCCCGCGGCACGCCGAAGCCGCATTCGCTCACCGGTGAGGCCTTGGTGAAGGCGAAACTCACGCCTGAATCTTGGAAGCTCGAAATCAGCGCCGATGAAACCACCAACGAGGTCGTCACGCAGAAGGCGCAGATCGAAAAGGCTGTTACGCTCGACTACGCGCAGCTCCTTGAGCTCGGTAAAAAGCATCGCGTGCTGTTTTTGAAGGCTATGCAGTGCCTGAACATCGCCACACCGCTTGGCCAGGGCCTGTGGGAGGGCGTTCCGCTTCGCGATTTGCTGCGGCTGTGCGGCGCGCTGTCGAACGTGCGCCGCGTTTACTTCTGGGGCTTTCACAACGACGACCCGAAGCAGCGCTTCCAGTCCTCGCTCAGCTACACCGAGGTCATGGAGACCCCGCCGGGCGAGCTGCCGGTCTTCATCGCCTACAAATTGAACGGCGAGCCCATCAACCTCGAACGCGGCGGCCCCGTGCGCATGGTCGTGCCATGGGCGCATGGCTTCAAATCGATCAAATGGCTTCAGCACATCCGCCTCACGAACGATTTCCAGATCAACGACACTTACGCGAAGCAAAACAACGATCCCGATTCGCACCTCAAAACGGCCGCGTATCTCGATGACGTCGTTGTGAACGGCAAAACGGCCCATATCGGCGGTTGGGCCATCAGCGGTCTTTCAGGCCTCTCGCATGTCGAGACATGGTTGAGGCCCGCCGGCCACGTTTTGGCGGATAACGACACCGAATGGCAAAAAGCCACGTGGCAGCCCGCGCAGCTTGATGCACAGCCGGATTGGAAAAGCGTGCTGCCAACCGGTACACGCCCGCAGGACATCCTCGGTTTCAACAAAACGACCGGCAAGCCGCTCTCGTGGCCGCTGCGCTACAGCATGGTCGGCTACAGCACCACGCTGCGCGATTTGAAGCCCGGCCAATACGAAGTCCGCGCCCGCACCGTCGATCTGAACGGCTTCGCCCAGCCTGAGCCGCGCAGCATCCAAAAGAGCGGCAAAAACGGCATCCAACTCCGCACGTTCACGATCTCGTGAACGATGCAGCAAGCGATTCTCATAGCCGCTTGATGCGGATGTTGCGATACAAAACGAGGTCGTTGTGACCGGCGAAGCCGAAGTGCCCGCTCGTGCGGTCTTTGCCGGGGTGCGGCTTTTTGCCCATCACTTGGTCCATATCCACCTTGCTCAGGTCGCAATCGAGGATCGTCATGCCGTTGAGCACGACTTTAATGGTGGAGCCTTTGACGGTGACTTCCTGCACGTTCCACTCGCCTGCGGGCTTCAGGTGACCACGCTTTGCGGCCACCATGCCATAGGCAGAGCCGTGATACTGGCGCGGATCGAGCTTGGCATACTTCGGCGC
>JAFMIR010000093.1 GCA_017853885.1 Prosthecobacter sp. | reverse complement strand
TCGCGACGGAAATGCCGGATCATGCCGATCATGACGCCTTGGATAAGCAGCTCACGAGCTGGAAGGAGATCTGGGTAGCGATCATTTTCCGCCTTCAGATACGGCTGGCCGTTTTGCATCAGGTAGCGCTTTAGCGTGGTCTCCCCGTCGATGAGCGCGGCGACAATGTCTTTCTCTCGGGGCTCCTTGATTTCGAGGATGACAAGGTCACCGTTGCAAATGTGAGCCTCGATCATTGAATCACCGCGCACTTTGAGGGCGAAACTCTTGGCGGCACGCGGGATGCCTAGGGTATTGATGTCCACTGAGATGCAGCCCTCGGCATGCTGAGCGGTATCGCTAGGCATACCGGCGGGTATGGTGCCGAAAACGGGGATATCCACGATCTCGGCGCGGTCCAGATCCTCCGGAAAGACGACTGCGCGGGCCATGTTTGGATGACGGCGGATGGCACCTTTCTTCTCCAAGGCCCGCAGATGGCTCATGGCGGCCGTTTGACTCGAAAAGTGGAAGTGGCGTTGAATGTCACGTGTCGAAGGCATCACCCCGTTCGCGCGTTGATAGCCACGAAGGTAATCGAGTAGTTCCTGTTGGCGTGAGGTGAGCTGTGCGGAGCTGGCGGAGAGGAGTGGGTTCATAGCCGCAGGTGTGGGTGTGTTCGACCGAACATCGCGGTCTTCGTGAAATGATCAAGGGGTTTTCCTGCCGTGAAAAACGGGCATGGTAGCGAAATGAAGTTTTGCCTGCTGCTCCTGACCCTGATCTCATTTTGCTTTCGGTTGCTCGCCCAAGAGGTCTCGCCGTTGACGCCCGCGCCTGTCGAGAAAGTGGGCGAGTTGCCTCCGCTGACGAAGGCTCTGAATGAGAAGGCTGCAGTAGCCTTCTCCAAAGGTGACTGGGCCTCTGCACGAAAGGCCTACCGAGAGATGCTCGAGATGGATCCAAAAAACGCGCTCGTATGGGCGAACTTGGGTGCTGTGGAGCAGCAGTCAGGCAATTTAAATGAGGCCATGGAGTGCTTTGAGAAGTCCGTTGAGCATAATGCGGCGCTGCCGCAGTCATGGGTCGCACTTGGTCTGCTGCGAATGGATGCAGGAGATACCTACATGGCGATCTCTGCCTTTTCACGGGCGATCCATGAAGATCCTGAGGATCCTCGCGCACACAACTACCTCGCGATTGCGGCTAAAAATCTGGGTTGGGCGGATGCTGCGGAAGCTGAGCTGCAGAGAGCGCTCGAATTGAAGCCAGACTACGGCATCGCTCACTTCAACCTTGCTCTCATGATGATGGAGCAACGGCCGCCAGCGGTCGAACTGGCCAGAAGGCACTACGAAAAAGCGCTCTCTATGGGTGTGGCAAAGGATGAGGTGCTGGAACGGAGGCTCAGTGAGTGATGCGGGACTGGAACCTCAAGCCTGAGCTCGACGATCTGCGCGCGCAGGGGCTGTGGCGTGAGCTGAAACCGCTCGATGAGGTGGAAGGTGTGGTCGTGCGGCGTGATGGACGCGAGCTGGTGAACTTTTCATCGAATGACTACTTGGGCGTTTCGAGCTCGAAGGAAGTTCGCGAAGCCCTTGCGCAAGGCATGGCAAAACAGGGTGGTGGATCTGGGGCTTCGCGATTGGTCTGTGGCACGCATCGTGTGCATGCAAAGCTGGAGGAGGCGATCGCGGAGTTCAAAAAAACGCAGGCGGCGCTCTGCTTCAGCAGCGGCTACGCTGTGGCACTCGGCACCATCCCGGCGCTCGTAGGCAAAGGTGACACGCTGATTCTCGACAAACTCTGCCACGCCTGCTTGGTCGATGCAGCCCGTCTGAGCGGTGCAACAATTCGTGTTTTCCCGCACAACCATCTCGACAAGCTCGCGCGCCTTCTGGAAACCGCCACCGGCCGTGTGCTGATCGTGACCGAGTCCATTTTCAGCATGGATGGTGATGCGGCCGCGTTGAGAGACTTGGTTGAGCTGAAGGAAAAGCATGGTGCCTGGCTGTTGCTCGATGAGGCGCATGCCGTCGGCGTGATCGGGCCGCAGGGCAGGGGTCTCTCTGCGGCGTTGGGGCTCGAAGATCGCATCGAGTTGCACATGGGTACCCTGAGCAAGGCTCTCGGTCTCAGTGGCGGTTACCTCGCCGCATCACGCCAAGTCATTGATTGGCTCATCAACCGTGCCCGCAGTTTCATTTATTCGACCGCACCACCGCCCTTTCTTGCACACGCCGCGGGTGAGATGCTCAAGCGCATGGCGGGTGAAGAAGGTGAAAAACGGCGTCAAAAGCTCCGCGAACATGCCCACTGCCTGCGAAAGCTTTTGAATATCCCGGAGCATCCAGCGGCAATTTACCCCCTGATCTTTGGGCGAGAGTCTCAGGCCATGCAGGTCTCGAAAAGCCTTCTTGAGGCGGGTTTTTTGGTGCCAGCTATCCGTTATCCCACAGTGGCAAGAGGGCAGGCAAGGCTGCGAATTACGCTTAGCGCGGCTCATGATGAGGGACAAATCGAGCAATTGGCAGGGGTTTTGGGCAAAATGGTCCAGGAAAAACCATAATGTGCCGCCGATCTGGCACGCGCCCTGCTGTTTGTGTTGCGTCAGTCTGCCTGCCGGCAGGCAACAACCTCAACACCAACAAACATACTCGACCAACACTCATGAAGCTCAATCGACTCAACTCGATCATGGCCAAGTCAGTGGCGACCATCGCCGCTTGCGCCGCCTTGAACGCTACGGCAGGCACCGCTCCTGCTGCCAAAAACCCCGCACCTCTCGAAACGGCGCCTGCCGCTTTGTTCGGCAGCATCGGCGCTACCCTCGATGTTGCTTACGACACCCGCTATTACTTCCGCGGTTTGTGGTTCGCAGACAATATCGTGACCGCCGCGCTCAATGTGGCTGTGCCGCTTACGGATAAGCTTACTTGGGGTGTGGGTGCTGCCTATATTTCTACCATTGAGACACCGGCCATCAATCCGGCTACGGGAACCAAGAGCCGCAACGGTTTCGACTACTCGGAATTCGATCTTCTTACCTCCCTGTCATACGATTTAGGATGGGGTAAGCTCGGTGCGCAATATCAGTATTATGGCTATCCAGATAGCTATTCCGGCAGCTTCAACGGAGTTTCCAACGCGCCGAATGATAGCGAACTGGGTATCACTGGTGCCAGTGAGCTCGGAGTGACTCTTGCTGTGCCTGTCGGAGCAGCCAATGTGTACTTTGGTTATTTCTACGATTTGCGAGTCAATGGCTCGTATTTCCAAATCGCAGCTGATTACACGATTCCTGTTACTGATTGGCTTAGCATTGTTCCCTCTGTTCAAACTGGCTATGGTATCGATTACTACACTGGCACGAATGGTCCGACCTTTGCTGGCGTTGCCACCCAATCCAGTGGTTTCACGCATACGCTGTTCAGCATCGCTGCCCCGATCAAGCTCACCAAGTCCGCTACCCTCACCCCCTACACCGCTTGGAATTTTGCTTGGCAGACCCGTAATTACATGAACGCAACTGCCGACAATGAGATCTTCGGCGGCGTGAAAATGAGCCTCGCTTTCTAATTCAGTCGCGGGATTGGTTCTCCCGCTTCACTCTGATCCCTATGGTTGGGAAGCTCCCGGTCTGTTCGCAGGCTGGGAGCTTTTCTTTTGCTGTTAGGCTGTGCGCTCGCTAGCTTCATTCTCCCCCATGACAGACCCTAAATCCCTCAACTGGAACTCTCACAACGTCACCCGTGGCTGGCAGCGCGGCATCACGGCCTTCTTCTGGGGCCTCGGCTTCAAAGAAGAGGACTTCAACAAGGCACAGATCGGCATCGGCACGCCGTTACTCGATGGAAACATCTGCAATGTGCATGCGCACGAGCTGGCAAAGCTCCTCGCTCAAGGCTGTGCGGAGGCGGGTATGATTGGCTTTCCTTTCGGTGTCTCCCCGGTCAGCGACAACATCACGCAGGGCAACATTGGCGGTGCGGCCTCGCTTTGCTCTCGCAACCTGATGGCCAATGGAGCGGAGATGATCTGCACCTCGCACAGTTATGATGCCATGATTGGCCTGCACCACTGTGACAAGAATGGACCTGCCTTTGCCATCGCACTGGCCCGCATGAACTTCCCGGGGCTCATCGTGAATGGCGGCAGCATCATGCCAGGTTGCCACAAAGGGCAAGCGACGAGCATCCTCGATGTCTATGACGCCGCCGCGAAGGAAGCGCAGGGCACGATGAGCTGGGATGAGAGCGAACAGATTATTCGCACGGCTTGTCCTGGCCCCGGCGGCTGCGGTATCGCGGCTTCCTTCAATACTTGGGGCATCACGCTCGAAGCGATGGGCCTCAGCCTGCCTGATACCTCCTCCATGCCCGCCATCGAAGCTGGCAAGCGCGAGGAATGCCTCCGCGTTGGCCAAGCCGTGCGCAACTTGCTCGAAAAGAACATCCGTCCGCGTGACATCATCACGAAGCAATCACTCACCAATGCCATGACGGCCATTGCGGCTATTGGCGGTAGCACGAACGGCGTCATCCACCTACTCGCCGTCGCCCGCGAGGCCGGTGTGGACTTCACGCTGCGAGATGTGCAGGCGATCTGCCGCAAAGTGCCCGTGCTGTGCAGCTTCGCGCCTCGCGGACGCGGCACGATGGTCGATCTGCATCGACTCGGCGGCACCACGATGTTGTTGAAGCATATCTTTGATGCGGGACTTTTCGATGGTTCGTGCATGACCGTCACCGGCCGCACCTTGGCCGAAAATCTCGCCAACGCGAAGGCGGTGCCGTTTCCGAACGACCTCATCGCGCCGCATGACAAGCCCTTCAAAGACTACGCCGACATCCAGGTGTGCTTTGGCAACCTCGCGCCGCACGGCATGGTCTTCAAAGTGTCCTCGCTCAAAGAGCCGCGCTTCAGCGGCCGCGCGATCTGCTTTGAGAACAGCAAGGGCGTCTTCGAAGCGGCCGCGCAGGGCCGCATCAAGCCCGGTCACATCGTTATCATCCGCGGCAGCGGCCCGGTGGCGCTCGGCATGCCGGAAATGCACGTCGCCAGCGCCGCGCTCGCCGTGCCGGAACTGTATGGCAAGGTCGCGCTCATCACCGATGGCCGCGTGTCCGGCGTCTCCGCCGGCGCGGTGGGCGTGCATTGCACCCCGGAGGCCGTTTTGGGCGGCCCCATCGCCA
>JAFMIR010000092.1 GCA_017853885.1 Prosthecobacter sp. | reverse complement strand
GCGTGCTCACCGATCCCACCACGCCCAGCGGTGCGCTCGGCGAATGGACCGGCAGCGGCGACTGGCAGCTCGTTCGCCGCAATCAATTCACCGAAGTCACCGGCCCCGGCGGCATCCACGGCAGCGATCCGAACGCGCCTGTGTGGAGCATCGGCTGGGATGCGAAGTCGCTCATCCTCATGGTGCTGGACAGTGATGCGGGCACCCCTGCCCGCTCCACTTGGAAATCGTTCCGCCTCCCGAAAGTCAGCCACAGCTACGACGGCGCACACGGTTGGAACACCGAATGGCCGCGCATCCGCGACATCGGCGAAGACAACCTGCTCATGACCATGCACGGCGCGTTCTGGAGTTTCCCGAAGACGTTTTCCGCGTCGAACACGAACGGCATCCGCGCCCGCAGCGCCTACTTGAAGGTCATCGGCGACTTCACGCGCTGGAACGACCGCCTCGTCTTCGGCTGCGATGACTCCGCGAAGTCGGAATTCCTCAACAAACGCAAAGTCAAAGGCGGCATCGACAGCATCGGCCAGTCGCAGAGCAACCTGTGGTTCACCAGCCCCGATACGCCCGGCAAACTCGGCCCTGCTCATGCGAGCGGTGCGGTGTGGCTACACGACAGCGTCAAAGCAGGCGATTTGAGCGATCCTTTCCTCGTTGCCGGATGGAAGCATCGCAGCGTGTGGCACATCGACCACGTCACTGGCGAATCGAAGCGCGTCGCGATCACTGGCGACGACGAATGGCTGCGCGTGAAGGCCGAAAAAGACTCCAAAGACTTCAGCGTGCTCATCACGCTCTCAAATGGCGAATCTCGCACCACCGAGCCCGATGCCATTTTCGACGGCATCGCCCGAATCGGCGATGAAAACGCCCAAACCGGCCTTTTCCGCCCTCGCGGCGAAAACAAGCGCACGCTGAGTTTCGCCACGAAAGACGGCTACTACGAGATGGGAGCCGATTTGGCCCTCAAACGCGTGGAAGACGCCAAAACGAAGGCTTTTGTCGAAAAAGCCGTCGCGCTGCCAAAGAACGTCATCACGCTCGATGCGGCCAGCGTGCTCGTCGTCGATGATCGCGGCCGTCGCTGGCGTCTGCCGCGTGCCTCGAAGGCCTACGATGCCGCCACCAACGCCGGCGAGCTGCGCATTTGCCGCGAGGTCGCCACCGAGCGCGACATGCTCAGCGCCTGCGGAACTTTCTTTGAGCTGCCCGCCGAAAACGCCGATGGCTTCGCGAAGATCCGCCCCATCTGCTCGCACAACCTGCGCGTCACCGACTTCGGCGGCTACCGCGGCCTCTTCATCATGAGCGGCATCAAAACCGATGCCAAAGCCAGCGATCACATCCTCCGCAGCGACGACGGAAAGGCCGCCCTCTGGGCCGGAGCCATTGAAGACCTCTGGAAGCTCGGCAAACCCCGCGGCGAGGGCGGCCCATGGAAGGCCACGAAAGTCAAAGCCGCTCAAAAGAGCGATCCTTACCTCATGTGGGCCTACGACCAGCGCACGCTCACGCTCAGCCACGATCAAAATGAGCCCGTGAGCTTCCACATCGAGCTCGACCTCACCGGCACCGGCCTCTGGGTGACCCACAAACACCACGAAGTCTCACCCGGCGAAGAAACCGCCCTCACCTTCGACCCCGCCATTCAAGCCCGCTGGCTCCGCGTGACTGCGGACAAAGCCTGCGCCGCGACGGCGTGGCTGAAGTATGAGTGAGCGAAAGACGGGTTGCGCGATGCCACACTTCCCGCACTGTGACGGCCCTCATGAATAAACTGGACGAAATCATCGCCCAAAAAAATCTCGAAGTGCAGCGCCTCCTGCCACGCGCCGACAAGCTGCGAGCCGCCGCCGCGCTGCGGGATGACGTGCGCTCTTTTTACGATGCCCTGCGAGCTGATCCCACCCGCCTGAGCATGATCGCCGAGGTGAAACGTGCCTCCCCCTCCGCCGGAACCATCGCGACGGACTTTGATCCGCTGATGATTGCTCGCGGCTATGAAAAAGCGGGCGCGAATGCCCTTTCGGTGCTGACCGATGAAAAGTATTTCCAAGGTCGGCTGGAGTATCTGTCACTTATCCGCGAGCAAGTGGACATTCCTTGCCTACGCAAAGACTTCATCATCCATGAGGCGCAGATCTTTGAGGCCGTGGTGGCCGGTGCGGATGCCATCCTGCTGATCGTGGCCGCTTTGGACCAACCAACGCTGGAACACCTGCTGGAGGTGGCACACACGTTCCAACTCGATGCGCTTGTCGAGGTGCACGACCTTCCGGAGCTCGAGCGAGCCCTCGCAACCGACGCCCGTATCATCGGCGTGAACAATCGCAACCTGAAGCACTTCACCGTGGACCTCGGCACGACCGAAAAGCTGGCCGAGGAAGTGCCAGACGACGTCGTGCTGGTGGCCGAGAGCGGCATCAAGACGGTCGCCGATGCCCAACGACTCGCCGAGGCCGGCGCGGATGCCTTGCTCGTGGGTGAGACCCTGATGCGCAGCCCAAACATCATGGTGGATCTGCCTGCGCTGCGTGTGCCGGTGGCACCGAGGGATGCGTGAAGAGGGATCAGAGATGAGAGATCGGGGATGGGCGAGGCGTTGTCTGCGCTCTCTCCAACCTCATGAAACGTCTTACGATCCTCTCCCTCCTCGCGTTCGCGGTTGCCGCGCATGCGGAAATCAAACTCCCCGCCATCATTGGCGACAACATGGTGCTTCAACAGAAGCAGGTAAACCCCATCTGGGGCTGGGACACACCCGGCACGAAGGTCACCGTGACCTTTAACGACCAGACCAAAACCGCCGAGGCCGATGCGAAGGGCAAATGGACCGTGAAACTCGATCCCGTGCCTGCCAGCGCAAAGCCCACGACGATGAAAATCAAGGGTACAAACCCAGTGGAGATCAAAAACATCCTCGTCGGCGAGGTGTGGATCTGCTCCGGCCAGTCGAACATGCAGTGGAGTGTTTCGCAGAGCTATGACGCCGACTTGGAGATCGCCACGGCGAAGTTCCCGAACATCCGCCTTATTTCTGTGCCGCAGGTCGGCACGCAGGAGCCGCAGGACGACTTCAAAGGCGCATGGGCTGAGTGCACGCCCGCCAATGTGGGCGGCTTTAGCGCCGTCGGTTTCTTCTTCGGCCGCACACTGCATCAGGCGCTCGACGTGCCGGTGGGCCTGATCAATAACGCTTGGGGCGGCAGCGCCGCGGAGGCCTGGGTGCGCCGCGATGTGCTGGAGAAGGATGCTCGTTTCAAGACCCTCATGGATGGTTGGGTGACGCGAGAAAAAGATCTCACCAGCGATGCCGCTAAGCAGCGCTACGAGACAGCCTTGGCAGCATGGAAAAAGCGTGCTGAAGAAGCTAAAGCGAAAAAGGTCGAGTTCCGCGAGCGTGCCCCGCAGAGCTCCCTACAGCAGCTTTCCGGAAACAGCCGCCCCGGTAACATCTACAACGGCGTTTTGCTCCCAACCATCGGCTATGGCATCAAAGGTGCCATTTGGTATCAGGGCGAAAGCAATGCCTCCCGCGCTTATGAATACGGCTACCTCTTCCCACTCATGATCCAGCACTGGCGCGACGAGTGGAAGCAGGGCGATTTCCCCTTCTATTGGGTGCAGCTCGCCGATTTCAAAGCCGAGCAACCCCAGCCTGGCGACAGCGACTGGGCAGAGCTGCGTGAAAGTCAAACAAAGACTCAAAACGCCATCCAAAACGGCGGCCAAGCAGTGATCATCGATATCGGCGAAGGACGCGACATCCATCCACGCAACAAACGCGATGTCGCCGACCGCCTTGTGCGTCTGGCACTCGCCAAAGACTATGGTATCAAAATCCCGCACCGTAGCCCTGAGTACAAGAGCGTCGAAATCCAAGGCAACAAAGCCATCGTCACACTCGACACCTTCGGCAGCAGTCTTTACACCTTCGATGTGCAGGAAGTGAAAGGACTTGCTGTCTGTGGCGAAGATAAAAAATGGACCTGGGCCACCGGCAAGCTCGTCGGTCCCGACAAGATCGAAGTCTCTGCCCCCGGCGTCACCAAGCCCATCGCCGTGCGATACGCTTGGAGCGACAATCCGGTGTGCAATCTCTACAGCAAAGAAGGTCTGCCCGCCACGCCCTTCCGCACCGATGCTTTTCCGATGATCACCAAGCCCACTACTCCGGCGAAATAAAGTCAGCGCACACCTTGCATTCCAGCCAAGCCGGAGGCCGTAAACCTCCGGCTTTTGACTGGCACAAAATCCGGGCCGCGTCGTATGGTAACAACATGGAACCCAGCTCCCTTCCTCCCCCACTCGGAACATCCCAAGACGAAAAAATCCTCGGCATTGTGATGCACCTCCTGTGTCTCGTGGGGTTTCCGATCATCGGCCCGTTGATCATCTGGCTCATGAAAAAGGACCAAAGCCGTTACTTGGATACTCAGGGGCGTGAATTGCTGAACTTCCAGATTTCATACTTCATCTACGCCATGATCTCGGTGGTGCTTGTGGCAGCCCTCATTGGCATTGTGCTGCTGCTAGCCGTAGGCGTGGCATCCTTGGTCTTGACCATCATTGGCATTGTGAAAGCTGCGGATGGCCAAGTGTATCGCTTTCCGCTCTGCATTCGCCTTTTCTAGACCCTTGTTTTCCGCAAAGATCGGTCCACGAGAAGACTATCGACCAAGAAGCTGTGTTCCGCCGTAGGAAATGCTATCGGCTGGCAAAAACCGGCTCAACATGACCAACAATCCATGAGTTGGCGGCGACTTTACCCACGCCTTGGCTACCGGCCTTTTGCTGCATCGCTCTTGACCATGCCTTGACCTCGGATGGCGCCTTTTTACCTCTCACTCTTCCATCTCCTGCCTTCCCCTGCCACTCATGTCCGCCAAGATCATCTACACCCTCACCGACGAAGCTCCGCTCCTCGCCACTTATTCTTTGTTGCCCATCGTAAAGGCCTTCACCAAGGCGGCGGGGATTGAGGTTGAGACGCGCGACATCTCCCTTGCAGGGCGCATTTTGGCGCAGTTCGGGCAGCAGGAAGACGACCTCAGCTACCTCGGCAAACTCTGCCTCGAGCCGACCACGAACATCATCAAACTCCCGAACATCTCTGCGTCCGTGCCACAGCTCAAAGCTGCCATCGCTGAGTTGCAGTCACAAGGCTACAAGCTGCCGGATTTCCCTGAGAATCCGCAGACGGGTGAAGAAAAAGAGGTCAGGGCGAAATA